>CAVIKF010000004.1:0-222475 GCA_963643505.1 Eggerthellaceae bacterium | reverse complement strand
CACATCGACGGCAAGGTTTGGCACCTCGATGTCGGCTCATCGCATCCTGGGGCTGGAGCAGGTCCCAAGGGTTTGGCTGTTCGCCAATTAAAGCGGTACGCGAGCTGGGTTCAGAACGTCGTGAGACAGTTCGGTCCCTATCCTCCGCGGGCGCAGGAGAGCTGAGGGGATCTGCCCCTAGTACGAGAGGACCGGGGTGGACGGACCTCTGGTGACGCGGTTGTCGGCCAACGGCACCGCCGCCTAGCTACGTCCGGAACGGATAACCGCTGAAAGCATCTAAGCGGGAAGCCGTCCCCAAGATGAGCTCTCCTTCTGGTAAGGCCCCTGGTAGAACACCAGGTTGATAGGCCGCAGCTGCAAGGTCCGCGAGGGCCTCAGGCGAGCGGTACTAATCGGCCGAGCTCTTCACCGAGCACCCTTAAGGGAGTGTGCTCGTGCGGTCGTGTCTGGTGCGCTTTGCAGCCGCCAGGGTCGCCCGGTGGCGTCCCCGGGGCGAGAGCCCCGCACGAGCGCGACCACGGAGGCGGGGATCACCCGATCCCATTCCGAACTCGGAAGTTAAGCCCGCCATCGCCCAAAGTACTGCGGCGCCAGGCCGTGGGAGGACGGGACGTCGCGCTCGTGCGGGGCTCTTTTTGCGCCCGCGCCAGGGACCCCGCGGGGTCCCTGTTTTTTTGTCGTGATATAATATCCAATGGGTTTTTAGACTATTTTCCATTTCCTATTGAAACGAGGGTATTGTGTCGACTACTGCTAAGGTTGATCCCGTAGATATCGGGTCTTCTCCGCAAGAGCTTGCCTCGGGCCTTTCTTCGTCGTCGCGCCGTGTGCGTCAGGTTGCTGCTGCTGCTTTTGCCCAGCTTTCTCGCACCGATCCTGACGCTGTTCTTCCCTTCAATGACACTATTATCGAGTCTTTGAAGCGTCCTGAAGCTCGTACAAGGTGGGAATCTCTCGATGCCCTTGTCTGCCTTGTGCCTCTTGATCCGAAGTCGTGCTTTGGGGCGTTGGAGTTCGCCGAGGAAGCGTTGTTTGACGAGAGCAACGGAACTGTTCGCCTTGCCGCAATGCGCTTTCTTTGCAAGTTGGGTTCCGTCTCTCAAAAGTACGCAGCTGAGGTATGGCCGCTGATTGACGAGGCTCTTCGTTGCTATCATGGCGATCCCGAGTATATCGATATGCTCGTCGCGGTTAATGATTTTGCCGCCGGGGATCTTCCGGATGATGCTCGTGAGGGGCTTGTCGTTCGTATGGAGTTCGATGCGAACAATCCCAAGAGCGGCTTGGTGCGCAGGTCGAAGTCTATTATCGCCGCGGCAAAGGGCGAAGAGGTCGCCGACGCGTAGCGGATTGCACCTTGCGTGATTCGGCTTCTTTCCCGTTGGTTCATCCGCCGAGGTCGACGTCCCGACGCTGCTCACGCTCCTTGCGCGCGGCTTCCTCCCCGTTGGTTCATCCACTCGAAACATCATTTAGGCATACTTGGAAAGCCGATGGGGTTTGCTAGTATTTTGAAAGGCATCAAAGATGACAAAGCATGTGGTAACGCTTATTCCCGGTGATGGTATTGGTGTTGAGACGTCTGCGGCTATGCAGCGCGTGGTAGAGGCTACCGGTGTTGAAATCGAGTGGGAGGTCGCCCGGGCAGGCGCTGCCTGTATTGAGGAATTCGGTACACCTTTGCCCGAGGAAACCCTTGAAGCGGTCAAGCGCAACAAGGTCGCGATCAAAGGCCCTATCACGACACCGGTAGGTACGGGATTTCGCAGCGTTAACGTCGCCTTGCGCAAGTCGCTTGACCTGTATGTGTGCTTGAGGCCCGTTATCTCGATTCCGGGCGCCGGTGGCCGTTACGAGGACGTCGACCTTGTGATTGTGAGGGAGAACTCAGAAGATCTCTATGCTGGTATCGAGTTCGAGGAAGGTAGCGACGGTGCTGCCCGTCTCATTGAGTTTTGCGAGAACGAGGGCGCGGGTACGATTCGTCCCGATTCCGGCATCTCGATCAAGCCGATTTCCATAACGGGTTCGCGAAATATCGTCAGATACGCCTTTGAATACGCAAAAAAGCATGGCCGCAAGAAGGTTACCGCGGCCCATAAAGCAAACATCATGAAGTATTCGGATGGGCTGTTCCTCCGCACCGCTCGCGAGGTTGCCGCGGAGTATGAAGGGCAGATCGAGTTCAATGACAATATCATCGATGCGTTTTGCATGAATCTTGTCATGAATCCTGATTGGTTCGACGTCATCGTGTTCCCGAACCTATACGGCGATATTGCAAGCGACTTGTGCGCAGGGCTTTGCGGCGGACTCGGTATCGCGCCGGGCGCCAACATCGGCAATGAATACGCGGTGTTCGAGGCGGTCCATGGTTCCGCTCCGGATATTGCAGGGAAAAACCTTGCCAACCCGACGGCAGAGATCCTCTCCGCAGCCATGATGCTTGACCACATAGGCGAGCTCGAGGCGGCCGAGAAGATTCGCCAGGGTGTGCGCAACGTGTATGCTGAGGGCCGATACCTCACGGCTGACATCCGTAGAGCAACGCGCTCGGATGTTTCCGCTGCGTCGTGTTCGGAGTTTACCGAAGCCCTTGTGGCTGAGATTGAGAAGTTGTAGAACCAGATGCGCCCCTGCGGGGGCGCGTTTTGTCTGAGAGGAGGCGCACATGCGCAAAGGGAGTTCTTTCGCTGGGGAGCTGTGCGTGGGAGACGAAGTTTTTACGTATTACCCAATCGACAAGTTTGAGGACGCAAGGAAGTTGCCCATCTCGTTGAAGGTGTTGCTTGAAAACGTCGTGCGCAACGCTGCGACCGACGAGGCGGCTTCCGAGCTTGCATCGCGCGTTATTGCCGCCGGTATCGCTGGTGAGCAAGGTGAGGAGGTCGAATTCTGTCCCGCGCGTGTCCTGTTTCAGGACTTCACGGGAGTGCCCGTCTTTGTCGATTTTGCAGTCATGCGCGAAGCGGCGATGAGCCTCGGCGGCGATCCTAAAAAGATCAATCCGCAGGTGCCTTGCGATCTTGTGATCGACCACTCCGTCATAGCAGATGAGTACGGGTGTGAAGCGGCCATGCGCGCGAACATGGATCTCGAGTTCCAGCGTAATAAGGAGCGTTACGACTTTCTCAAGTGGTCCCAAAAATCTTTCGAGAACGTGCGTATCGTTCCGCCCGGTCAGGGCATTTGCCATCAGCTGAACATCGAGAAGTTCGCCCATGTGATCATGACTTCCGACCATGCGGGGACGACTCTTGAGGGGGAGAGTCCCGTTGCGTATTTCGACACGCTTGTCGGTACCGACAGCCACACCCCGACAGCCAACGGTATTGGTGTACTCGGTTGGGGCGTTGGCGGAATAGAAGCCGAGGCGGCGGCGTTGGGCCAACCAATCACCACGCTCGTCCCCCGCGTTATCGGAGTGAAACTTACCGGTGCCCCTAAGGCTGGGGTCACGGGCATGGATGTCGCTTTGACGTTTGCGAACATGCTGCGTGCACGCGGTGTGGTGGGGTGTTTTGTCGAGTGCTTCGGCGAGGGTGTCTCGCATCTGACCGCGACGCAACGTGCCTGCATTTCCAATATGACTCCTGAGTATGGATGTACTTGCACCTTGTTCCCCGTAGATGAGCAGACGCTCACATACCTGCGTTTGACCGGACGTTCTGAGAGCGAAGTTTCCCTGGTTGAATCCTATGCTAAGGAACAGGGTTTTTGGAACGACCCCGAGGCTTTGGGGCGTGTATACTCTGACGTCGTCGAACTCGACCTCGGTACGGTTCAGCGTTCCATTGCCGGTCCGAGCCGTCCCCATGACCGCATTGACCTGAGTTGCGCAAGCGTGCGTTTCTCCGAGATTTGCGAGGAGCGTGGGTGCGACAAGAGTGCGACAGCCGTGGCAAATATCATGGGAGTTGGCTACGAGTTGACCCACGGCGCTTTGGCTATCGCTGCCGTGACGAGCTGCACGACCGCCACCGATCATGCAATGATGATCGCAGCGGGACTTGTTGCTCGCAACGCTGTCAAGAAGGGCCTTCGTCCCAAGCCGTGGGTCAAGACGATCCTTGCTCCGGGCAGCCACGCTACTGCGCTGTTGCTGGAACGTGCCGGTTTGATGGAGGGCTTGAGCCAACTTGGGTTCGCCACCTGTGGTTTTGGATGCATGAGCTGTATTGGCAATTCTGGCCCCGTCCTTCCTGCGATGCATGAGATTGCGGACAAGATAGAGCTAGCCAGCGTCCTCTCGGGCAATCGCAACTTCGAAGGACGGATCTCTCCCGACGTCTCCCAAAACTACCTGGCAGCTCCCGCGGTTGTCATTGCGTACTCTCTTGCGGGTACGATGGATTTCGATTTCGAACGCGACGCGCTCGGCCTCGATTCGGACGGGAATGCGATTTACCTTAAGGATATTTGGCCTTGTGAGAAAGAGATTGCCGAGCTCGTTGCGAAACATGTTGACGGGGACCTCTACGTCGCAGGCACGGCCGGTATGTTCGAGGGCGACCAGTCGTGGCAAGCCCTCGAAGCCGATCCAAGCGACACCTTCCCTTGGGATGAGGATTCGACCTATGTTCGTCGCGCGCCGTATTTCGACGGCATGGGGGTCAAGCCCGATCCGATCGCTCCGATTGTCGGGGCTCGCGCCTTGGCAAAGCTGGGCGATTTCATCACGACAGACCATATCTCCCCGGCAGGCGCCATCGCGCCGAATATGCCAGCAGCGCGTTATCTCGAGCAACACGGCGTTGGGGTTGCCGACTTTAACACCTATGGAAGCCGTCGCGGTAATCACGAGGTGATGATGCGGGGCACCTTCGCGAACGTCAAGCTGCGAAACCAGCTCGTACCCGACAAAAGGAAGGGCGGTTGGACCCTCGATCTTTTGGACGACGAGGTTGCCCCCTTGTTCGATGTCGCCATGCATTATGGGGAGAAGGGCATCCCCTTGGTGATCGTCGCAGGTAAGATGTATGGGAGCGGGAGCAGCCGCGACTGGGCGGCAAAGGGCCCTCAACTGCTTGGCTTGCGCGCCGCCTTCGCCGAGAGCTTCGAGCGAATCCACCGTTCAAACCTCATCGGCATGGGTATTTTGCCGTTGCAGTTCCTTGAGGGCGAAAGCGCCGAGACCTTGGGTCTAGACGGTACCGAGATCTATTCGATTGCGCCCATCGACTTTTCTTGTGGGTTGCCCAACCCTGCTATTGTGGGTGTCAAAGCAACCAAGGAAACGGGCGAGACCGTTGCTTTCGACGTGACGGTGCGCGTCGACACCCCTACAGAGGGCGAATATTACGCGCATGGCGGCATCTTGCAGTACGTGTTGCGCAGCCTTCTCTAGGGAATTCAGGAAATACAGCAGGGACGGGACGTCGTAGGTGTTCGACGTCTCGTTTGCTTTTCTAGGGTAAAATAGGCAAAAATCTGCAAAGGAAAGGGGACGCCATGGCGAACCAATCTGGCGTTGATGCCTTGCTCGAGGCTTTAAGGAAGTCGGGCATGGATGTCGACGCAAACTCGTTTGGAGGCGATACCGAACAAGGAAAGAGTTCGGGGCCGGAGGCAAAGACCGATGCATCGAGCGCATCCGGGGGAGAAGCGGCAGGCGCGAACGCTCGCGGCGGGCGCAGCGGTGGGTTCGGCGACATTCTGAGGGGAATGGCGGGAGCCACCGGGGGTAACGCGGCGGGGGCTGGCGACTCTGCGGGCGGGACGAAGGGCCCGAACATCCCGCATATCACCTTTGACGTGGAGAAGACCGTTTCCTCGTGGGGCATCGGCCGCAAGGTTGTCGTGGCCATCCTTGTCCTTGTCGTCTTGGCTGCTGCTTATTGGTGGTTCCATCCTCCGCTGAACATCCAAAGTCCTGATACCTGGTTTATCATCGTGGTGGCATGCGTGTTTGTGTTCCTCCTTCTTGGGGGCGCTTCCGTTCTTGAGGAGCATCAGGACAAAAAGGCGAGAAAAAAGGCAGGAGTGGGCAAGGGGGCTTCCAAGAAGGGTGTCGGTGGTATCAAGCGCAAGTTTCTCGTTATCCCGGTCGCCGTCTTGATTGTCGGAGCAATCGGTTGGTTGTTGTCCCAAAGCTTCTTCCCGGGAAACGCTGCCAAGTATGCGAGCGTCCTTCAGACGGAAGACCTTGATTTCGCTACCGACATCGAGCAGGTCGATTACTCCGAGGTGCCGGTCATCGACCGTGACGCTGCGGAGATCTTGGGTGACAAGCAAATGGGTACGATTTCCGAGTATGTCAGCCAGTTCGAGGTCGACTCCCTTTACAGCCAAATCAACTATAACGGCTCTCCGGTTCGCGTAAGCCCTCTGAACTATGCGGACCTATTCAAGTGGCTCACCAATCGCGAAGAAGGTATTCCCGCTTATGCCCTCGTCAATATGACCACCCAGGAGACTCAGATTGTTCGCATCTCCGACATCGACGGGGTTGAGGGTAAAGGTATCAAATACTCCGCGTCAGAGCCCCTTGCCCGCAATATCGACCGCTACATACAATTGAAATACCCTTTCTATATGTTCGACGAGAAGTCGTTTGAAATCGACGAGAACGGTCATCCTTGGTGGATTTGTCCTGTTCAGACCAGGACTATCGGGTTGTTTGGCGGTACGACCATTACGCGCGCGGTCATGTGTGACGCCGTTACTGGCGAGTGCCAAGATCTCGCGGTGGAGGATATTCCGGAATGGGTCGACCGCGTTTATCCCTCCGAGTTGGTTTTGACCCAATACAACTGGTATGGCGCTTACAACAACGGATGGCTGAACAGCTGGCTTGGGCAAAAGGGCGTAGTCAAGACCACGCCCGGCACCGATGGTCAACTTGGGTACAACTATATCGCCAAGGATGACGACGTCTGGGTCTACACCGGCGTCACCTCTGCGACCTCTGACAGCTCCATCATCGGTTTTGTCTTGGTCAATCAACGCACGGCCGAGTCTCATTTCTATTCCATTGCCGGTGCGACCGAGAGTTCTGCGATGGAGTCCGCAGAGGGTCAGGTACAAAACCTGCGTTACACGGCGACATTCCCCATCCTTATCAACGTGTCGAACCAGCCCACCTACTTCATGGCGCTCAAGGACAGTGCGGGCACGGTGAAGAAGTTTGCCATGCTTGATATCCAACGCTACCAAAACGTTGCCATCGGGGACACGGTCGCCGAGTGCCAGAAGAGCTATGAGGCCCTGTTGGCGACCAACGGTGTCGCCCTCGGTCCTTCTGGGGATTTGAAGACCAAGACCGGCGTCATCTCGCGTATGACCCAGGCGGTTATCGAGAGTAATTCCCACTTCTATGTGAAGATAGAGGGAGATGAGGCCATCTACGACTTTGCTCTTCCGGGTCTGTTGGATATCGTTGGCTTTGGTGCGGGCGACACGATTACCTTTACCTACATCGAGGGTGCCTCCACCAACTCGGTCCAGGAGATCGTAGGGGCGGATGAGGCGCCAAAGACAAACGCGACGATTGCGACGACCAATGCGAGCTCGGCTAGTGCGGGGGCTTCGGCGTAGTTTGATCGGGTTTGCTTACCTGGGTGTTAAAGAAATCGGCGAGTGCGAGGTTTTGCGCTCGCCGATTTTGTTTTACCATGGAAAGCTATCTATGCAATAAGTCGATGTGGGTGCTACGGGGGTGCCCGCTTGATTGCGAAGGAGTTTCAATGAGTTCTGCCCTGAAGGCGCATCTGCCTGTTATCGTGCTTGTCTCGGCGATCTGTATCATCAGTAGCGCGTTCTTCATGACTGCCGTCCGTGACAACGCCGGCGTGTTCGGTGCGAGCACGTTCACGTTTTTGCTGGTTGCGATTCCCTGTGTGTTCATGGTATTGGGTTCGTTTTTCGTCATGCTGACCACGAAAGAGATTGGCTCTCGCATCTTCCTAGTCGTCGAGGCGATTTGTGTGATTTTCGGCTTCGTCTCCATGGTTGTCACGTCCGGTTGGGAGTCGGACGCCTCCATTGTGGGTCTTATAGCCGATGGTTCCTCCATCGTTCCTGTCGCCAACAGTCCTTTCGGTATTGTGCGAAATATCTTGCTGTATGTGTGCTGTCCCATGGTTGGTAGCGTCCTTGGCGCATATCTGGGGTCTCGTTTGCACCCGGTGAGCATCGATAGGAACAATAAACCGAGCAAGAAACAATCACGCAGCAAGAAGAGCCATAGCTAGAAAGGCAAGAAGTGATGACCCAACATTTGACTGAGAAAGATGTGATGCGCATCGCAGAGTATGCCCGCATCGGCCTGACAAAAGAGGAAGCGGCCAAGATGACCGTAGAGCTCAACGACGTCATTGATACGTTGAAGCCGATCACGGAATATGACCTTGAAGGTGTTGAGCCCACGTTCCACCCCATCGGCGACTTGTCCAACGTGATGCGTGAGGATGTCGAGAGACCTAGCTTTACCCAAGAGGTTGCGCTTAAGAATGCCCCGAAACAGCAGACGGGAAGCTTCCTCATCCCCTCTATTCTTGGTGAGGGGGGTGATCGATAATGGCAAACTTTGCCTCAATGGATGTCGCTGCCATCCAGGCGGGGTTGGCGGCCAAAGAGTTCACTGCTCGTGAGATCGCCGTTGACGCCATAGAGCGCGTGGGGGCTGCTGACAAGCAGGTCCATGCGTTTCTCGAGGTGACGCCTGAACTTGCGCTTGCTGCCGCAGACAAGATTGACGCCGCAATCGCCGCAGGATCGATCGCCCAGGCGGGAATCTTGGCTGGCGTTCCGGTTGCGTTCAAAGACAACATGAACTTGATCGATACGCATACCACCTGCGCTTCTCGCATGCTTGAGAACTACGTGTCTCCCTATACCGCCACGTGCGTCCAACGTGTGCTTGACGCGGGCGGAATCCCTTTGGGAAAGTTGAACATGGACGAGTTCGCCTTTGGCTCAACCACCGAGACCTCTGCGTTTGGATGTACCCGAAACCCGTGGGACCTCGATCGTGTTCCCGGCGGTTCCTCTGGCGGTAGCGCTGCCGCGGTCGCCGCGGGTATGTGCACGGTGACGCTTGGTTCCGACACGGGTGGCTCTATCCGTCAGCCCGGCAGCTTTTGTGGCACCGTTGCCGTTAAGCCTACCTATGGCGTCGTCTCTCGCTACGGCGTCGTTGCTTTCGGCAGCTCCCTTGACCAGGTCGGCCCCTTTGCACGCAACGTACGTGATGCCGCTTTGACCATGAACGTCTTGGCGGGCCGCGACGAGCTCGACTGCACGAGCCAGGAAGTCAGGACCGACTTCTTGGCCAACCTCGACCAAGGCGTTGACGGCATGACCATAGGCGTTGTTCCCGAGTTCATGGACGCCGACGGGCTTTCTTTTGAGGTCAAGGCGAAAATCGAGGAGGCGGTGTCCAAGCTTGAGGCTCAAGGTGCCAACATCGAGGAGGTCACCTTGCCCAATGTCCATGCCGCTATTAGCGCATACTATGTTATCGCCCCTTGTGAGGCGTTCAGCAACCTTGCCCGCTTCGATTCTGTTCGATATGGCTATTGCGACCCGGGGCATAAGGACTTGGGGAGCCAATATGAGGCAAGTAGATCCATGGGTTTCGGCGCCGAGGCCCGTCGTCGCATCATGTTGGGTAGCTATCTGCTTTCTAGCGGCGTCTATGACAAGTATTACTATCCTGCACAACAGGTCCGTACCCTGATTACCCAGGACTATCTGCGCGCGTTCGAAAAGGTTGACTGCATCTTGGCTCCTGCCGCTCCCAGCGTCGCTTTCAAGTTCGGAGAACTTTCCACGCCGGCTGCCATGTATCTGACCGATGTGTATACGATCTCCCTCAACATTGCGGGCAACGGCGGTATGAGCATGCCATTAGGCCTTGGACGTGATTCCAAGATGCCCGTCGGAGGGCAGCTTATCGCCCCGCCATTCAGGGATGAGAACATGTTGCGTGTCGCCGCGGCGTTAGAGCGCGAATATGGTGTGGCTCCTATTGCACCGAATTACGCCGATGGAAAGGTTGGTGAGTAGTTATGAAGAATCTCGAGGAGGTTTTGGAGGATTGGGAGGCTGTCATTGGTCTCGAAATCCATGCTGAGCTCACGACCCTTGAGACCAAGATGTTTTGCGGTTGCAAGTTGGAGTTCGGCGCTGAGCCGAATATCCATACCTGCCCGGTCTGTCTTGGCTTGCCGGGCGCTTTGCCCGTCCCTAACAAGGCGGCTATCGAATCCATCGTCTTAGCTGGTCTTGCCACCAACTGTGATATCGAGAAGCACTCCATGTTCTACCGCAAGAACTACATGTATCCGGATATGGCGAAGAACTTCCAGACGACCCAAGGTCCCGTTGCCTTTTGCATGCGTGGCCATCTCGACCTCGACGTGTGTGGTGCGACGGCTAAGCAACGTTACCATCTTGACGACTTGGCCGTTGGCGAGTCGGACGAGAACATCACCCGTACCGAGGATGGGTATGTGGCGCATATCGGTATCACCCGTATCCATATGGAAGAGGATGCGGGCAAGATGGTCCACATCGGTGGTGACGAGGGTCGCATCGCCGGTGCGACCCACTCCCTTGTCGATTACAACCGTGCGGGTACGCCCTTGATCGAGCTTGTCACCGAGCCGGATCTGCGCACACCGGAAGAGGCGCGTCTGTTTATGCAGAAGCTTCGCCAGATCTATCTCGCCATTGGCATCTCCGATTGCTCTATGGAGGAAGGGAGCCTTCGTTGTGACGGTAACGTGTCCCTGCGTCGCCGTGGTGCCAAGGAGTTCGGCACAAAGACCGAGCTGAAGAACATGAACTCCTTCAAGAACCTGCACGATGGCCTTCTCTATGAGATCTGTCGTCAGGCGGAGGTTCTTGAGGAGGGCGGCATCATCTATCAAGAGACCCGCCATTGGGACCCATCCGCCAAGCGCACCATCGTCATGCGCGTCAAGGAGACCGCGGACGATTATCGCCTGTTCCCCGAGCCCGACCTCGCTCCTTACGACCTGACAGACGAGTGGATTGAGGGTGTTCGCGCCAAGCTCCCTGAGCTGCCTGACCAAAAATCGAAGCGTTTTGCGGAGAGGTGGGGTCTCTCGAAGTCCGACGCGAACGAAATCGCGGGGGATGCGGACGCGGCCTCCCTGTTTGAACGTTGTGCCGAGGACCTGAATGAGGCCCAGGCCAAGAAGGCTGCAAACATCTTGCTTAACGATGTGAGTGCCTATTTGAAGGAGAACGCAATCTCTTTGGAGGAGTGCTCTTTGACCCCTGCCGCCTTGGCGACGCTCGCCAAGCTCCTTGCCGAGGACACCATCAGCTCCAAACAGGGCAAGGAGGTCTTAGCCGCAGTGCTTGAGGAGGGCGTTGCTCCGGCCGAGTATGTGGAGTCCCACGGTATGAGGCAAGTCTCAGACACCGGTGCCATCGAGGCTGTTATCGACGAGGTCATTGCGGCAAACCCCAACGAGGTCGCCCGATACAAGGAAGGCAACACCAAGGTCATCGGATTTTTCGTCGGCCAGTGCATGAAGAAGATGCGTGGCCAAGGCAATCCGAAGATCATCAACCAGATCCTTTCCAAAAAGCTTGACGAGGCGTAAGGCAGCGTTTTTCGGAGCGTGCCCCCATGGCGCCCTGCATCATTGCGATGTGGGGCGCCTTTTTGTTCGCGTGGCGTAACGATTCGGCTCGGGGGAGCGGGTTGTTGTAGTATCTTTTACTAGCATTATTTACCCAAATAGACGGGAGAGAAACCTATGCGCGACCATTCCAGGCATGTTGAGTTCACAAGGGATGCGGCAATCGAAACTATGGTGGAGGTGTGTGGGTTCGCCTTCGACTTCGCCGATGAGGGAGCGCAGTCGATAGCTGCTGCTCGAAGCGAGATCGTGCCTCTTGATGAGGCTTACGGACGCGTCTTGGCGTGCGATGTCGTCTCTCGCACGATGAGCCCAACGGTTCTGACCTGTTGCATGGATTCTGTTGCCGTCCATTGGAACGATTTCGAAGACGGGAAGATGCCGGATTTCGACAAATGGGTCCGTGGAGTTGATTGGCAGTTCGCGAACACCGGTATCGCTATGCCTGAGGGTTTCGATACCGCCGTCGTTATCGAGCACGTGACCGTCTCTTCGGACGAGGAACATATCGTTATCAACGCGGCGCCCTCGAAGCAGTTTGCTGGCACACGAGCACCTGGTGAGAAGATGAAGGAGGGCGACCTGTTGGCCACAGCAGGTACGATTGTGACGCCCGACATCGCTGCCGCGATCGGCGCAGGCAACGTCGGTCATGTTCGCGTCGTGCGCAAGCCGCGTGTCGCGTTTTTGCCCACCGGCAACGAGCTCATGCCCCCTGCGGTTCCTCCTCGCTATGACGGGGCCTTTGCCGGGACGGGTAAGAATTTCGAGACGAACAGCATCTTGGTGAAGGGACGTGTCGAGGAATGGGGCGGTACGTGTCAGGTTTGGGACATCACCCCTGACGTTCCTGAGCTCATTGCCGGTTCTATCCACCAGGCATGCGAGGTTGCAGACATCGTCGTTTTGAACGCCGGCAGCTCGAAGGGGTCCGACGATTGGTCCTGCGAACAGATGGAGGAGCTTGGCGAGGTCTATTTCCATGAGACAAACCACGGTCCGGGACATCATTCCAGTTTCGCCATGGTGGACGGAACGCCCGTGGTCGGCATCTCTGGGCCGTCCCGCGGTGCCTCTTTCACGCTGAACTTCTACCTGCTGCCCTTGATTCGTGCCTATCTTGGCCTTGACGTCAAGCCGAAAACTGCGTGGGCCCGTCTTTCAGAGGAGTTTCCCAAGAAGCACAAGAAGGCATCAGTGGAAAAGGCGGAGGCAAAAAACCTTTCGGGCGAAAGCCGTCCCTCGGTGGTGCAAAACGAGCGCAAGTTCTTCGGCATCAAGCCGGTGGACGTCACATTTGGGGAGGATGGCGTATTGAGTGTTTGCCCTGCAAAGGGTGCCGATCCGGTGGTCTCCGCAAATGCGGTGTTCCTTTTGCCTTCCGATCCCGATTTGCATCCCGCTGTCGGTGATGTTATCCAAATCGAGTGGCGCTAGGCTGATTCTTTGGCGCGAAACAGAAAAAAGTTGCCTCGAGGGATGGGATTGTAGTGATTCCTGACGGACGCGTGTTGTTGATTGCAAACCCGGTTGCGCAGATAGGGCTTGGTGAGAAAGCGGCCCATATCGCTTTGGATCATCTTCAGAAGCGATTGGGTGGTGATCGTGTGGAGCTCGTGTTTACCGAGCAAAAAGGCCATGCCTCGGAGCTTGCGTATCGTGCCGACCCGTCTTTTTCGACCGTTCTCGGTCTTGGTGGGGATGGGGTCATGCACGAGATTGCCAATGGACTGATGTGCCGCGACGAGGGGCAACGCCCTGCGTTTGGCGTGTTGCCGGTCGGGTCGGGTAATGACTATGCCGCCAGCGTCTCCATGAGCACCAATATGGATGTGGCGGTCGAGCAGTTGTTGCGCTATCCGACCCTTGCCACCGATGTCGGGTGTTGTAACGGGGAATACTACTTGGAGACCCTTTCTTTCGGGGTCGACGCGGCAATCGCGTTGGGGACGGAGGAGCGTCGGGTTCGTACGGGACATACGGGAACGCGCCTGTACCTCGAGGAAGGCCTCGATCAGATGTTGCATCACCGTGACCCGCACAAATTCCGCCTTACCATGGAGGATGGGTGTCGTGTGGTGTATCGCGGCACCAAGATCGTGTCGGAGTGCGAGCACGTCACCGAGCTTGCGGGCTCTTGCCTTTTGCTGACGATCCAAATCGGCAGGACCTATGGCGGAGGGTTTGCCATCACGCCCGAGGCCCGCCTCGACGATGGAGTGCTCGACCTTTGCTACGCAAAGTCTCCTTTGGGAGCTGCCAAGGCAACTTACATATTCCTTCGCGCGAAAAACGGAGGCCATACTGGGTTCAAAGCCGTGGAGTTTCTTCGTGCGCGCAAGGTGCGTATCGAGTTCGAGGGTCCGTTGCCTGCTCAAATCGACGGCGAACGCATCGAGGGGTCGACGTTCGACGTCTCGGTCTGTCCTCGCGTTCTTCGTGTGATCCGCAAGGGCTAGAAGGAGATGTCGGCTGCCTTGGCGCATTGATGGCGCCTTTCCTTCGTGCGATCCGCAAGGGCTAGAAGGCGCTTTGCTTGAAGGATTTTGCTTAAGGGGCTGATTTCCTGCCCCCTCCTTTTGCCGCGCAGGTGGGGGAGTTGGCAGGTGAGGGAGGTCAGGTTGGCCCGTCAGGTTTGCACATTTGCATAAAAGTTGTCATTGTTTCGCGTGACCCGTTTTGACCTGCGCTTTGGGGTGGTATTCTGGTTCGACGAAAAAATGCGTAATAATTCGATACTTTAGCGCTCTACTGTGCTAAAGTATCGTACGCTGTTCTATAGAGAAAAGAGTGTCAATGGATTACGTAACCCCTTCGGGCTTTCGCGATGTTTTAAGCGAGGAGGCGAGCCGTCGCGAGCAAATCCAGCATGCGGTACAGGAGCGATTTGCGAAGTGCGGATACGAGCCTATCGAGACGCCCACCTTGGAAGTGTTCGACGTCGTGAGCGCAAGTGGTCTTGTTCCGAGTATGCCGTTCAAGTTCTTCGATTCCACCGGAGAGCTCCTAGGACTTCGCCCCGACGTGACGGTTCAGGTTGCACGCATGTGCGCAACGCGCCTTGCCGGGGTAACCACCCCGATGCGCTTCCGTTACACGCATCGCGTGTTCCGTGAGGCCGAAGGCGCGCTCCAAGCCACCGCGCGCGAGCTCAAGCAAATCGGTGTCGAGCTCGTCGGCGAGGAGGGTCCGGCGGCGGATGCCGAGGTTATCGGCTTGCTTGCCGATGCTTTGGATATCGCCGGTGTCAAGGATTACACCATGGCGATTGCGACGGTGAGTCCTGTTCGTGCCCTTCTCAGGGCCAGCGGGGCTCCCGAATGGTGGTGCAACCGCGTTCTTGCCGCGTTCCATTCCTCCGACTTCGTCGAGCTTGATCGCTTGACCGATGTTGCGGGCCTTGCCGAGGTCGTAGACGAAGCGGGCCTGGACATCCCCGCCAACCGGCTTGTTGGCATTTGTCCGCCGGTGTTTGCTGACGCCATTGCGAAGTTGCCCCGTATTCGCGGTGGCCACCAGGCGATCGACGCCGTCCGTGAGCTCGTTGCTCCCCTCGGTTGCGATGATGGACTTGACGATTTCGCGATGGTGTACGACAAGTTGTTGGAAAGCGACATTGCCGGCAGCCTGTTCGTCGATTTCAGCGTCATGAGCTCTTTTGATTACTACACAGGTATCGTGTTTGCCGCTTTTTCTCCCTACGTGGGGACGCCTCTTGGCAGCGGCGGGCGTTACGACAAGCTTATTGGCACCTTCGGAAAGGATCGTCCCGCAGCAGGTTGCGCCTTCTACCTCGAACAGGCCATGGCGGCTTCCGCTGCGGCTGAGCGCGTCGAAGCGGGAGAGGCGGTCTTGGTCGAGAACCGTCCGTTGCGCATCGCCGTCCCGAAGGGCAGCTTGAACCCTGGTTGCATCAAGGCGTTGGCTGACGCGGGGCTCGATACCACCGGTCTCGACAACCCTGGGCGGCAACTCATCATCCACAACCCTGGTGTCGACTACATCATCGTTCGCCCGACGGACGCCCCCGCCTTTGTTGCCCATGGCGCTGCTGATTGCGGCATCTGCGGCCGTGATTCCATTCTCGAGGCTGACCCAGATGTCGTCCAATTGGTCGACCTAAAATTCGGCGATTGTCGTTTCGTCGTCGCCGAGCCTGCAGGTGCTGCCGCCGCGACGGCTGAGCACTACAAGCGCCTTGGTTCCATCCGCGTTGCCTCCAAGTATCCTCGTATCACCCGCGCCCATTACGCCAAGACCGGCACTCAGGTGGAGATTGTTAAGCTTCATGGAAATATCGAGCTTGCCCCGTTGACGGGGATGGCGGAGCGTATCGTGGACATTACCGCAACGGGCACGACGTTGCGTGAGAACAATTTGGTGGTAGTCGAGGACGTGCTCTCCTCCACGGCGCGCTTCTTCGCGAATGTGTGTGCGTTCCGCACCGATGCGCGCATCGAGAAATTGGCCCGCACATTGGCGGTCAACGCCCAAGGTCAGGAATAGCGGCCCCTCGTCGTAGGCGGCCGTTGTCATAGATTTGGAAAAGAGGATTTACGTATGCGTCGAGTAGTTTTGCAGGCCGGCGAGTTGTTTGATGCCAAGAGCATCAACCGTACGGGCGCGTTCAATGCCAAGGCAATGAAGATCGCGACCGACATCGTCGCCGATGTCCAGGAGCGTGGTGACGAGTGTCTTCGCGAGCTGACCGAGAAGTTCGACGGTGTCAATGTTGAAAACTTCCGTGTGAGCGAGGAGGCCATTGCCGAGGGGGCCAAAAGGTGCAACCCGGCGACCGTAGCCGCCTTGGAACACGCTGCCGACCAGATTCGAGACTTCCATCAGCGACAACTCCAACAAAGCTGGCTCCACACCCGTCCCAACGGGGCAATCGTGGGTTCCAAGGTCACCGCGGTCGATGCGGCAGGCATCTATGTCCCGGGCGGTCGTGCCCTGTATCCCTCAAGCTTGCTCATGAACGCCATTCCCGCGTTCGTTGCCGGCGTCGAGCGTGTTGTTTGCGTGACTCCCCCTTCCAAGGACGGCTCTCTTGATGCCGCCCTTTGTGCGGCGTGCCAAATTACGGGTATCACCGAGATCTATACGGTAGGTGGGGCCCAGGCTATTGCTGCGCTTGCCTATGGTACCGACAGCATCGCGCCGGTTGATGTGATCACGGGCCCCGGCAATGCGTTTGTTGCGGCTGCCAAGAAACTCGTCAGCGGGGATGTGGGAATCGACATGATTGCGGGTCCTTCCGAGGTGTGCGTCGTTGCCGACGAGGACGCCGACCCGAAGCTCGTCGCGATCGACCTAATGGCCCAGGCGGAGCATGACCCGTTGGCTGCGTGCTATCTCGTGTGCATGAGTGAAGCGTACGTCGACACCGTGGAGGCTGCGGTGGAGGAGCATCTCAAGGAGTCCACTCGCGCCGAGATCACCAAGACCTCGCTGGACGATCACGGTCTGGCTGTTGTCGTGACAAGCCGTGAAGCCGCTGTCCAAGCAGTGAACGTCATTGCCCCCGAGCACCTCGAGTTGCACGTTGATCGCGCGATGGATCTGCTTGGTTCCGTCAAGCACGCAGGTGCCATCTTCTTGGGTGAGTGGACAGTCGAGGCCTTGGGCGACTATTGCGCCGGCCCGAACCACACGTTGCCCACCGGTGGTACGGCACGCTTCTCCAGCCCGTTGTCCATCGAGCCCTTCATCAAGAGGTCAAGCATCATCCAATATTCTCCCGATGCGCTCCTTGACGATGCCGATGCGACAATAGCAATCGCCATGCACGAGGGGCTTTGGGCGCATGCGCAAAGCGTTCGCCTTCGTCGAGACATGTTGCGCGCACGCCAATAAACATCTGATGCTCAAGGAAGGCACCTCCATGAAGACGGTAAGAAAAGCGGCACCCCAGCTTGAGGAGATTGTGCCCTACGATCCCAAATACATCCCCGCAAAGATCATGAACTCCGCCAACGAGAACCCGCGTGATGTGGAGGAGGCTATCAAGCGCGAGATAATCAACGCGGTGCGCAAGGTCAGCCTGAATCGCTATCCCGATCCGTTGGGTAACGAGTTGCGTGACATGATTGCCGAGGCGAACGGTCTTGACCGCAACCAGGTTCTTTTGGGTAACGGCGGCGACGAGCTCCTGTTCAACATCGCCTTGGCGTATGGCGGGCCGGGTCGCAAGTTCCTCAACATGCCGCCCACGTTTTCGGTGTATGTCAATAACGCCCAGCTCACCAATACCGAGGTTGTGAACGTTCCTCTCCGTCCGGACTTTTCCATCGACGAGGAGGCCGTGCTTGCGCGCGTTGCTGAGGGTGACATCGATTACCTCATCGTCACTAGCCCGAACAATCCTACAGGCATGCTCGCGCCCGATGATTTCGTGCTCAAGCTTTTGGACGCCACCGACGCGCTCGTCATGGTTGACGAGGCGTATTTCGAGTTTAGCCGTTCGTCGATGCGCCCCTACCTCGCCATGCACGAGAACCTTGTGTTGTTGCGCACCTTCAGCAAGGCTTTCAGTCTTGCTGGCGTGCGATTGGGGTATCTGCTTGGCAACGAGAGCGTCATCCGTGAGTTCATGAAGGTCCGCCAACCGTATTCGGTGGACGCCATCTCCCAAGCGGTGGGTTGTGTCGTGTTCTCCAATCGCGCCAAGTTTGAGTCGGGAATCAACGAGATCATAGGGGAGCGCGGCCGCATGCTTGAAAAGCTTGCGACAATTGCCGGCGTGACAGCCTACCCCTCCGAGTCGAACTATATTCTGTTCAAAGTGAAGAATGCGGACGAGGTGTGGAGCAAGTTGTTTGACCGCGGCATCTTGATTCGAGATTTTTCACATGCGCAATACCTGGAGGATTGTCTGCGCGTTTCCGTTGGGACGCCAGAGGAAAACGATGTGTTCTTGAACGCCTTGCGCGAGATTTGCGCCGAGGCAAACTGACGACGAAAGGACTAGGACATGGTTGAGCAGCCGCGCCGTGCGACGGTGGTGCGCACCACGAAGGAGACCGACATTCTCGTGGAAATCGATCTTGACGGAACCGGCAAGACCGATATCGACACAGGTGTGCCGTTCTTTGACCACATGCTCGATGCCCTCGGGCGTCACGGACTGTTCGATTTGACGGTGCACGCAAAGGGCGACATCGAGATCGATGCGCACCATACTGTGGAGGATGCGGGTATCGTCTTGGGCCAGGCCTTGAAGCAATCTGTTGGCGACAAGTTGGGAATCGTGCGCTATGGCTCCTGCCTTCTCCCCATGGACGAGACGCTTGTTATGGCCGCAGTCGATTTCAGTGGGCGAGGAGGTTGCTTCGCTGATCTCAACATCCCTGCTGAGCAGGTTGGCAACTTCGATACGGAGCTTGGCTTGGAGTTCTTTATCGCGTTGGCGACCAATGCCGATATCACCTTGCATGTCCGTCAGATTGTCGGCGTCAACTCTCACCACATCCTCGAAGCTGCGTTCAAATCAGTTGCGAGGGCTCTCAAGGAGGCGGTCGCCATCGATCCTCGTATCGCCGATCAGATTCCCTCCACGAAGGGCGCGTTGTAGGAGCTGTCTGCTTCTCGCGTACAAGTGCGGATAGGTTTGTTGGGGGTATTCTGTGATAGCGGTAGTTGACTATCAGATGGGCAATCTGCTCTCCGTGGAGCGAGGCTTGCGGGGCGTTGGCGCCGATGCGCGCATCACGGCCGACGCGAAGGAGGTTGCTCGCGCGGACGCAATCGTGCTTCCGGGCGTTGGTGCCTTTTGCGATGCGGCGCAAAGTATGGGAAATCTTGGCCAAATGGAGGTCATAACAAAACGCGTGCGCGAGGGTGTGCCGTTCCTCGGTATCTGTCTCGGCCTTCATCTCATGTGCGAGGCAGGGGTCGAAGGGGCACTCGAGGGCAAGACGATTCCTGGCATGGGCCTAATCCCCGAAGTCGTGGACAAGATGCCGGCGGTCGATAGGGCAGGCGCGCGCTACAAGATTCCCCATGTGGGGTGGAACACCGTCGAACCTGCAAACGGAGAAGAGTTCGTTAGCCCGTTGTTCGCCGGTGTCGAGCCGGAGGAATATTTCTACTTTACCCATAGCTATTGCTTGCCGCTGACGGATGCGGCCATCGCAAGAACGCGTCACAGTATCGAGTTTTCAAGCGCCGCCCAGTTCGGCGACGTCGCCTTTGGCGTGCAATTCCATCCCGAGAAGAGCTCGGATGCGGGTGCGAAAATCCTTCGGAACTTCGCTTCCCTTGCCGGCCAACTGTAAAGGAGCCACCAGTGATTCTTGTTCCCGCTATCGACATCTTGGGCGGTCGTGCCGTTCGGCTCAAGAAGGGCAATTATGACCAGGTGACCGTATACAACGAGGATGCGGTCGCCCAAGCGCGCGCTTTCGAGAGAGCTGGCGCCAAGCGCATCCACATCGTCGACTTGGATGGCGCGCGCGACGGCGCTCCCACCAACATGGAGCTTATCAAGCGCATGGTTGCCGAGGTCGGCGTGGAGGTCGAGGTGGGAGGCGGCATCCGCTCCATGGAGACGATCAAACGTTACGCCGATGCGGGGGTGCGTCGTATCGTCCTCGGCAGCGCCCTCGTGAAGGACCGCGCTTTCGCGGAGGAAGCGGCTGCGGCCTACGGTCCTATGATCGTTGCCGGTATCGATGCGAAAGACGGCATCGTTGCGACTGAGGGGTGGTTGGATATTGACGACGGCGTTCCTGCTGACCAACTCATCGACGACCTCGAAAAGATGGGGATCACGAATCTTGTGTATACCGATATCTCCCGTGACGGCATGCAGTGTGGTATAGATGCCGACGCCTATGCCGCTATCGCCAACGCCCATCCCAACGTCAAGGTTACCGCTTCCGGTGGCATTGCGTCTCTTGACGACTTGCGGGCCTTGAGGGCGACGGGTGCCCCCATCGACGGCGCCATCACCGGACGAGCCGTGTATGAGGGCGCCATCACCGTGGAAGAGGGAGTCGCGGTGTGCGAAGGCGGGGTGGAATAGATGCTTGCCAAGCGTGTCATCCCTTGCATGGACGTCAAAGGCGGTCGCGTCGTCAAGGGTGTCAACTTCGTTAATCTCCGCGATGCGGGAGACCCGATCGAACTTGCCCAGCGTTATGACGAGCAAAAGGCTGACGAGGTCATCTTCTTGGACATCACAGCCACCAGCGATGACCGTGCCACCACGGTGGATCTCGCCAGTCGCGCATCCGCCGAGTTGCATCTTCCCTATTGCGTGGGGGGCGGTTTTCGCACGGTTGCCGATATTCGCCGCATGATCGCGGTAGGTGCCGACAAAGTGTCCGTCAACAGCGCCGCCGTCAAGAACCCCGCTTTGATTACCGAGGCCGCCAAGGCCTTCGGAAGCCAAGCGATCCTTTGCGCTATCGATGCCAAGCAAGTCAGGGGAAATCCCAACAAGTGGGAGGTCTATGTTGCAGGCGGACGCAAGGCCACCGGCATAGATGCGGTGCAGTGGGCGACGGAGGCTTGCAAACGTGGTGCAGGAGAGATCTTGTTGACCAGCATGGATCGCGACGGAAGCAGGGATGGCTTTGACTGCGCATTGACGCGCGCCGTTGCCCGCGCCGTCACCATCCCTGTCATCGCCAGTGGTGGTGTTGGCAACATCGAGCATTTTGCCGAGGGGATTATCGAGGGTGAGGCCGATGCCGTTTTGGCGGCAAGCGTGTTCCACTTCGGTGAGTTGACCGTGCGCCAGGTCAAGGAGTATATGCGTTCCCAGGGTATTCCGGTTCGCCTGTAGGTAAGACGGGAGGTTGAGGATGGATATCGAGAAGGACGAACTCACCGTTGCCGACCTTCGTTTCGACGAGAAAGGTCTCATTCCCTGTATCGTGCAAGATTCCGAAACAGGGGACATATTGATGATGGCGTGGATGAACGAGGAGTCGGTCCGCCGCTCGCTTTCTGACCGCACTACCTGGTTTTGGAGTCGCAGCCGAAACAAGTATTGGCACAAGGGTGAGGAATCGGGCAATACCCAGGAGTTGGTGGAGCTTCGCTACGACTGCGATGCCGATTGCCTGCTTGCCCGCGTTGTTCCTGCGGGACCTGCCTGCCACACTGGAGAGCGTAGCTGTTTCTATCGCGCGTTGGATTTGGGATAGCATAATCCTGGGGCCATGCCAGAGGCAGCACTGCGGCAATTTTGGGGCTGTCCGTCGCCTCGTTGCCGCCCCTATGCACCATGATGTCGTTTATTGACGTCGTTTTGATTGACACTTTGCTTGAATCATCGCATTTGCGTGGTACTATGTGTCTATCTTTTTTCGGTCTGAGACCAATCACCTATTTCCCTTCCCTATCGGTGCTTTTTCGTATTTTGCGTTTTTTGTGTTCGCCGGTGGGGAAATCATCCGTCGTAAGGAGGATTCGGATGAAGTTTTTCCTGGATACCGCCGATTTGAAAGAAATCGAGGAGGCAGCGAGTTGGGGTGCCTTGGGCGGCGTCACCACCAACCCGTCTTTGTATGCCAAGATCGGCGGCAAGCTCGAGGACTTTGATTCCCATATGAGGAAGATCTGCGACATTGTGGGTCCGAACTGCCCCGTTTCTGCAGAAAGCGTCGCAATGGAGCGTGACGAGATGATCGCAGATGGTGTTCGTCTGGCGGCCATTGCTGACAACATCGTTGTGAAGCTCCCCACCACCATCGAGGGTTTGGCGGCTTGTCGCGCCCTTGCCGAGAAGGGGATTCGCTGCAACATGACATTGTGTTTCAGCGTCCCCCAGGCCTTGCTTGCTGCCCGTGCCGGCGCGCGCTATATCAGCCCCTTCATCGGCCGTTTTGACGATATCTCCCAGGATGGTTTGGCGGAGGTTGAAAACATCGTTGCCGCCATCGGTAACTACGACTTTACGGAGAATGCTCCCAATCGCGAGCAGGTTGAGATCATCGCAGCTTCCGTTCGCAGCGCAAACCACGTTACGCAATGTGCGCTTATGGGGGCCGATATCGCCACCGTTCCTTTTGGTGTCATGAAGAAGATGATCCAACATCCCCTGACCGACCGCGGTCTCGAGTCTTTCTTGAAGGATTGGGAGAAGGTTAAGAACGCATGAGTGAAGTTGAAGCGATAGAGGGTGCGGCGACCGCGGACGAGGCGGTCGTGGAGAAAAAGCCGGTTCGACGCCGTACGGCGCGCGTGAAGAAGGCGAATGGCGAGACGCTGGCCTCACCAGAGCCGTCCGAGGCGAAGATTGAGGAGAGCCCTAAGCGCCGTGGTCGTCCCCGCACGAAGAAAGCGGAGGCGACTGAGAGCGCCGCGGCCGAGAGCGTGAGCGGCGAGCCTGTCGCGGAGAGCCCTAAGCGCCGTGGTCGCCCCCGCAAGGTCGATGTTGAGGCCGCATCGTCTCCCGAGGAAAAGGGCGCAACCGCAGATGCCGCCGAGGAGAGCCCTAAGCCCGCACGTCGTACCCGCGTCAGGGTGGCGGATAGGGAAGAGGCGACGGAGGCGTCGGCTTCCGCGCATGTCCCCTCTTCCTCCAAACCCGTGGAGGCTTCGAAAAAGGAGACATCGGCGTCCGAGGCTTCCGTTGTTGAGGCATCTGCGGACGAGCCAAAGGGCAAACACGTTAGCGCTGAGGAAAATAATCATATCCCCCGACGTCATGATCATCGCGAGAAGCACGATTTCAATGACAACTCCGAGAGGGGCGGAAAAAACAAGCAGGATCGCAACGACCGTAACGATCGCCGCAACCGCCGCAACAAGCGCAACCAGAAGCAGGAGATCGCGCCAAGTGTGACCATCGAAGAACTTGCCGCCATGAAGGTCGCAGAACTCCGCGCCAAGGCGGCGGAGGTCGAACTTGATGTGACAGGCCTCAAGAAGGCGGAAATGGTGCCCGCGGTGTACGCGGCCGTCATGAAGGCTGAAGGCTTCGTCTCTGTCGAAGGCATCCTCGACATCTTGCCCGACGGATACGGCTTCTTGCGGACAACCGGCTACCTTCCGGGAGAGGGCGACGTCTATGTGGGCACGAGCCTTGTGCGTCGCAACAACCTTCGCAAGGGCGACCATGTAAGCGGCACGACTCGTCCCATGCGCGACAACGAGAAATACGGCGCGTTGCAAAAAGTCGAGAAGGTCAACGGCATTCCCGTTGTCGAGATGGGTCCCCGCGTCAAATTCTCAGACCTGACCCCGGTCTATCCTGACGAGCGCTTGGTTATGGAGCATGGCAAGAGCACAATCACTTCTCGCGTGATCGATCTCGCCGCACCTATCGGCAAGGGACAGCGTGGCTTGATCGTAAGTCCCCCGAAAGCGGGCAAGACGACGGTGCTCAAAGACATCGCTGCAAGTATCACCGCTAACAACCCCGAGGTTCACCTCATGTGTCTTTTGGTGGACGAACGTCCGGAGGAAGTTACTGACATGCAGCGCTCCATCAAGGGCGAGGTCATCTCCTCCACGTTCGACATGCCCTGCGAAAACCACATCGCGGTTGCTGAGCTTGTTATCGAGCGCGCAAAGCGCCTTGTGGAGATGGGGCAGGATGTCGTGATCTTGCTCGACAGCCTCACGCGCCTTGCGCGTGCGTACAACCTTGCACAACCGGCCAGCGGTCGTATCCTTTCCGGCGGCGTGGACTCCACCGCGTTGTATCCGCCCAAGAAATTCCTGGGTGCCGCACGCAACATCGAGAACGGCGGCAGCCTGACGATCCTCGCTTCTGCCCTTGTTGACACGGGCTCCAAGATGGACGAGGTGATCTTTGAGGAGTTCAAGGGCACGGGCAACATGGAGCTCAAGCTTGACCGCAACCTCGCCGATCGCCGTATCTTCCCCGCAATCGACCCGGTGGCGAGCGGTACGCGCAAGGAGGATTTGCTTCTTGATCCCCAGGAGGCACCGCTGATTTGGGCCCTTCGTCGCTTCCTGTCCAACATGAACAACACGGAGCGGGCTATGGATATGCTCATCAAGAGCCTCAAACAGACAGAGAACAACCAGATCTTCCTGATTCGCACCGCAAAGAAGGCCCAGTCGGCTGGCAAGATCGACGAAATCTAGGCTGTTCGCTGACGCTATTTTCGAATCGCTTTTCGGTGAGGCCCCCTTCGAGGGGGCCTTGCTGTTGTAGTATTACAAAGATGCGGCAAATCACGCTCACAAGAGGCTGGGAGAGGAGAACGACGTCATGAGCGATGAATTCTATAACGAAAAGACTCCTGGTCCCGAGATGCGTTCCTACGGGGATGCGGGGGCTTTCGCTGCTGGTGGGCGCAAGGATTGGACGCAACCTGCTGAATACGCCCAACAATCTGCGCAATTCAGGGCGCCGGGCCAACAGGTCTCACCGTCCGCGTCTCCGATGGTTCCGTGCGCGGCGGCATGCGGCAATTACGCCAATCCGACAAAGAAAAACACCAAGTGGGCTATCCTCCTCGTGATCGTTGCCCTTATTTGTCTCACTACGATATTCTGTGTCACGACGTGTTGCTCAACCGTCACGTCTTTCATGGGATCCTCTGCGACCGAGGTCGGAGCGTACGACCCGTCGGTCGCGGTGATCAGCATCGATGACTCTATCGACTACAACGGGACAGCGTGCAGTCCAGAAGGGTTCAAAGTCCTCCTTGACGAGGCTGCGAGTGACCCCAACATCGTTGCGGTCGTCTTGCGTGTGAACTCGGGCGGTGGTGTTGCAACCGCTGGCGAGGAGATGTCGACCTACCTGAGGGAGTTCAGGGAAATGACAGGAAAGCCCGTTGTCGTGTCCTGCGCCTCCACCAACGCCAGCGCCGCCTACGAGATCTCCTCCCAAGCTGACTATATCTTCACCGCGAGGAGCACCGCTATCGGGGCGATTGGGACGGCGATGCAACTTTCCGACTATTCCGGCTTGCTTGACATGCTCGGCATCAAGATCACCGATATCACCAGCGCCGAGAGCAAGGATTCGACCTATGGGACCCGTGCGTTGACCGATAATGAGATCGCCGCATACCAACACCAGATCGACCAGATCAACGAATCGTTCATTGCAATGGTCGCCGAAGGTCGCGACATGACGATCGACCAAGTCTCATCTTTGGCCACCGGTTTGACCTATACGGGTCTTGACGCGGTTGACAACGGGTTGGCGGACGAGATCGGGACCCTTGAAGACGCCATGGACAAGGCTGCTGATTTGGCGGGCGTCGGTTCCTATTACGCCTACGAGCTCACCATCTCCTCAATCGACCTGAGCAGCGTCGTAGGAACGCTTCTCGGTGCGAGCACCCAATCATCGCAAAACTCTGACAACCTGATTAAGGAGTACTTGGATGTCAAGTCTGTTCAATAACGATTGGCCCAAGCGTGCCGTGGTCACGGCAGGCATGCCTTATGGAAACAAGGCCCTTCATTTCGGGCATGTCGGCGGCGTGTTTGTCCCTGCTGATGCCTTTGCTCGTTTCTTGCGTGACCGCATCGGTTCCGAGAACGTTCGTTTTGTCAGCGGTACCGATTGCTTCGGAAGTCCTATCGAGGAAGGATATCGCAAGCTCGTGGAGGCGGGAGAGTTCGAGGGGACAATCCGTGATTACGTGCGCCGTAACCACGATGTCCAAAAAGCCACCCTTGACGCCTATGACATCAGCCTGTCCGTCTACGAGGGCAGTGGCCTTGACCACTGTGGCGAGGTCCACCAACAAGACTCCTATGAGTTCATCACGAAACTGTACGAGAACGGTTGGCTGAAGCTCGATTCCACGTTGCAGTTCTATGACGCCGAGGCCGGCACGTTTCTCAATGGCCGCCAGGTTCAAGGTCATTGCCCCGTCCAGGGATGCAAAAGCGAGAAGGCATACGCTGACGAGTGCGACCTTGGTCATCAATTTTCTCCCGAGGACTTGATTAACCCCGTCTCCTCAGTGACCGGCACCGTTCCCGAGATGAGGCCGGTGGACAACTGGTATTTCGATCTACCGGCTTTTACGCAATATCTGCGTGAGTACACCGAGGAGGTCGCCTGGGACAAAAACATACGTCCGGTTGTCGCTCAGACCGTTCGAGAGTTCCTCGGCGCGCCAGTCATCTTCATCAAAAACGAGCTCTATGACAAGTATGTCGCCATCGCCGAGCAATTACCGCCCCATGTTTATCACGAGGCGGAGAAGGGCAAGGCGAGTTTCGAGATTGAGTTCACCACCATAGGTGATCGTGACGACGCGCGCTCCGTTCTTGGCGCCGCCGGGATTCGCTATCGCACGGGCAAGGCCCTCGTGCCCTTCCGTATTACCGGCAATATTGAGTGGGGCGTCAAAGCTCCCGTTTTGGAGGGCGTGCGTGATTTATGCGTGTGGTGTTGGCCGGAGAGCCTTTGGGCTCCCATCAGCTTTACCCAGGCAGTAAACGACCAGCTCGGCCTTCCTGAGGGGAGTTGGAAAGACTTTTGGTGCAGCAAGGATGCCGAGGTGTACCAATTTATCGGCCAGGATAACCTGTACTTCTACGGTGTGGCCCAGCCGGCTATGTTCCAGGCGTTGAGGGTCAAGTCCCCAGACGCTCCTGAAAGCGTTGATGCAAAGAACGTCAAAGGTTGTGACCTTGGCTCTTCCTTTGCGGGCGGTGAGTGGGCGTTGCGTCAGACGAATCTTATCGCCAACCATCACATCCTCTTCGGCAAGACGAAGGCCTCCTCCTCAGGAAAGGTCAAACCTCCGACTGCTGATGCGTTGCTTGAGCACTACACCGCCGAACAGCTCAGGGCCCATTGGCTCGCCCTCGGCCTCGACCAGAAGAGCGTCGGATTCAGCCCGAAGCCCTTTGATCCAGATGAGGCGAAACGCACCGACCCGCGTGTCGCGGATCCGGCCCTCAAGGAAGCTGCTTTGCTCAACAACGTGTTCAACCGCTTGGCGCGCAGCTGCTTCTACGAGGCTCAAAAGAACTTCGAGGGCAACATGCCTCTCGATGAGCCGGCGGAGGACGTTGTTGTCGCGGCTCAAGACACCTTGCGCAAGTACGATGAGCTCATGCACGGAGTCCACCTGCATGAGGTGATGAGCCTGTGCGACACCTATATTCGCACTGCCAACAAGCGTTGGGCAGACGGTATTCGCGAGGCTGAGAAAACCGAGGATGGCGAGCTTCGTCGTTTTGTGTTGGCAACTTCGTTCTTCGAGACCCGCGTTGCCGCGTTAATGATGCACCCCATTGTCCCACGCGGGACCGAGCTCATAGGTAAGCAGCTGGGATTTGAGCCCGAGTCGTTCTTCTCCTGGGAGGGAAATTTCGACGGCATGGCTGAGCTGTGCAGCGAAGAGGAGGTGCGGGCCGGCAAGCACCGCATCAATCCTTTGCCTCCGCGCTTCGATTTCTTCCCGAAACACGAGAGCCAATTTAAAAAGTAGCCAAATCAGGATCTATCGCCTGTGATGGGATGGGGGCCTTGTCGGTTCTCGCCTCGTGTTTGCTGCGGCTTTCGCTGCCTCGGCGTGCGGTGGGATGGGGGCCTTGTCGGTTTTCGCCCTATTTTGGTTTGGGCGCATGCAAACTTTACGGCTAACGCGCGTAGAATTCCTCGGCTATCTTCACGCTGGCGGCGGCATCCTTTGCGTAATAGGTGGCGCCGATGGCCTCAGCGTATTCGGGAGTTACCACGGCACCGCCTACGAAAGTCTTCACGTCGGGAAGTTGGTTGCGGAGAAGCTCAACGGTTTGCTCCATGGCCTTGCAGGTCGTGGTCATAAGGGCAGAAAGTCCTACGAGCTTGATGCCCTGACCCCGCGCCGATTCGACGATGGTTTCGGGAGCCACGTCACGTCCGAGGTCGACAACGCGGAAGCCGTAGTTCTCAAGGAGCATCTTCACGATGTTCTTTCCGATGTCGTGGATGTCGCCTTTGACCGTCGCGATGATGACGGGGCGATCTGTTGTTTCGATTATGGCGTCGTCTTGTGAGCCGGGTTTCGCCGTGTGATCTTTGACCACGTCGAAACCGCCCTTGACTGCCTCGGCCGAGGCCATGAGTTGGGGAAGGAAGAAACGCCCGTCGTCGAATCGAAGTCCGACCTCGTCAAGGGTGGGAATGAACAACCCGTCGATGATGTCAAGGGCGGCGTGTTTTGCGAGCAACTTGTGAGTCACTTCGACGAGCGGCTCTTTGCGTCCGCTCAGGATGAGGGCTTGGGCTTGTGCGACGAGGTCAGCGCTTTCTTCGAGACGCGCCGGAATGGGTAGTTCAGAGGTGTGGGGCGTAGTCGAGTGGACAGATGGGCGAATAGGCGTCTCGAGGTTTTGGGGGGTGGCGATGTTGGTGTCGGGTTGCCCTGTCGCCTCAAGGATGAACCTGACGCCCTGCGCGATCTTTGATTGTGCCTCGTCGGTGAGGGTAGCGGCTTTTTTCTCGTATGGGTCAGGTGTGGAAGCACAGCGCTCAATATAGGCACGAGCCCCCTCGTCTTCGGCGTTGAGCACGCGATAGGAGGCAACGATGTCGCGGTAACGCGCGTCATTCGGGTTGAGGATTGGCAGATCGAGGCCGGCGCCGAGCGCGGCTGCCAAGAATGTCGAGTTCATAAGGGAGCGTTGGGGTAGGCCAAAGCTGATGTTGGATACGCCCAAAGTCGTGCGACAACCGAGACGTTCCTTGACCATGCGGATGGCGCCGAGCAACTCGTGGGCTTCTTGTTGGTTTGTCGCGACGGCCATGGTGAGGCAATCGATGACTATGTCGCACGCGGGGATGCCCCAGGAGGCTGCCTCACGCACGATACGCTCCCCAATGGCGTAGCGTTCCTCGGCGCTACGGGGGATCCCTCCCTCGTCGAGAGTAAGGCCGATGACGGCGCAACCGTATTTTGCCGCGATAGGCAGGATCGAATCGAGGCTCTCCCTTTTGCCGTTGACGGAATTGATGAGAGGTTTTCCCGGGTATGAGCGGACCGCGCGTTCAATAGCGACAGGGTCGCTGGAATCGATGACGAGGGGGAGGGTGCATGAGTTGGAGAGCTTTGTGACGGTAGCCTCCAGGACGGAGGGTTCGTCGATGTCGGGCAAGCCTACATTGACGTCGAGGATGTCGGCGCCGAAAGATTGCTGACAGGCGGCCTCTCCGATGAGGTAGTCGAGATTGTTGTCCCGTAAGGCGGCCTTGAGTTTGGGCTTTCCCGTAGGGTTGATGCGCTCGCCAATGATGCCGATGGAGGGCGAGCTCTGGTGCAGGACGAAGGGGCGGGTAGCGCTGGCGATGGTGAATGCCCCTTCGAGGTAGGGGCGCTTGAGAGGTGTTTTGGCTTTTGCGACTCGCTCGGTGATCGCGCGGATGAAATCAGGGTTGGTGCCACAACATCCGCCAAGGATGTTCGCGCCTGTGGCGATGATGTCCTCAAGGGCGCAGCCAAACTCCTCAGGGGTGATGTCGTAGATGGTCTTGCCGTTTTCCATGCGGGGCAGACCGGCGTTGGGTCGAACGATCAAGGGGACGCGGCTGTGCTCGGCGATCTTGGTTACGATGGGGAGCATCTCGGCGGGGCCGAGACTGCAGTTGACCCCCATGGCGCAGACGCCGAGTCCGGAGAGGACCGCGGCGGCAACCTCAGGGGGTGTGCCCAAGAAGGTGCGGCCGTCCTCCTCGAAGGTCATCGTGACGAAGATGGGCAGGTCCGTGTTCTCGCGAGACGCAAGGACGGCCGCCTTCGCTTCAAGAAGGTCGCTCATGGTCTCAATGGCGATGAGGTCGCACCCCGCCTTTTTTGCGGCGATGGCTTGCTCGGCAAAGATGTCGTACGCCTCGTCAAACGACATGGTGCCCATGGGCGCCAAGAGGGAACCGGTGGGTCCGATGTCGCCGGCGACGTAGCGCGCTCCCGCAGCGCGGGCGTTCCTTGCGGCGGCAGCGTAGATCTCCTCTACCGTGGCTGCTCCTTCAAGTTTTTGCCGGTTGGCGTTGAAGGTATTGGAGGTGATCATCTCGGCACCTGCATCAACATATTGACGGTGGATGGCGGTGACGAGGTCGGGGCTGGTTAGGTTAATAACGTCGGGACAGGGGTTGGGAACAGCAATGCCGGATGCTTGGATCATAGTTCCCATGGCGCCGTCTTGAACAAGGAAGGCGCGACCTTGCAACACGTCGCGTAGGTGTTCGTCGGCGATGGTCAGATTTTTCAGCGGGTCGAAGACCGATGCGGTGTCGTTGTTCGTCATTGCGCCTCCTCGTCCCGTTGTCTAGTCGTGGCGCCAACGGTACAACCATGGCAGGTGGTGTTGTGCTCGCGGAAGTTGCAGTAGTCATGCGCGAAGCATATCTCACATAAGTTTAAACCCTCGCCACTGCCGACACCCGGTCTGAATAGGCCAACGATGGCGGTGGTGCTCTTTGCGGGTTCGAGGTAGTTGCTCTCCGTCGTCGTGATGCCTATTTTTCGCGGTGCATCTATCTCCTGAAGAAACGGGGATTGTATCGAGAGGGGGAGGTCCCCATAGCCGGGACTGAAGCGGGCGTGCGCCTCGAGCCCCTCTTTTCGGGCGGCGAGAGCCAAGAGGCGATGGGCCTCCTCGATCGCCGACTCTGTCAGCGCGCTTGCGCAGGCGTCGTAGAGCAGGGCGTCCGTGGCGCTTGTCGCATTGAGCTGGGCTATGGTCCGTTGCCATGCGGCGCCTATGGTCACGGCTACAAGGGAAGCGTGAGTTGCCCCTGCGAGATGTGCGCGGATGGAAGACCCCGGGAGGGTAATCGAGCTTTTCTTGAGAAATAGCTCTTCTTGTGAGGAGTTGAGCTCGAAGGTGCGCCAAAGATAGCGTGGGACGTGCTCCTCCTCGCACCGGAATGCCATCGTCCGAAGTCGCGAGGAGAGCTCCTCGTCTATGGCTTGATTGACGTGCCCTAAATACGCAAGAGCGTTATCGATGTCGATCCGGCACCGAAGCGAGCCTTTTGCGTATGAGAGAGTGTCTTTTGCCATCGGGCGCCTTTAGCGTGCGCAACGAGCAACCTCGAGGGCGGTTATACCGGCGCGCGCAATCGCAGGACGATTCATGGCGTATACATGCAAGCCATCAACGCCGTGAGCATCAAGATCCGTTAACTGGGCGTTTGCGTATTCGATGCCCGCCTGCACCAAGGCGGTCGCGTCGTTCTCGTAACGGGCGAGGAGCTTGATGATGGGGGAGGGCAGGCTCGCCCCGCACATGAACACCATCCGTTGGATTTGGCTTTTGCTCATAAACGGCATGATTCCGCAAGTGATAGGGACGGTGATGCCTGCTGCTTGGGCGTCTTCCCAAAAGCGATAGAACACGTTGTTGTCGAAGAACAATTGCGTGACGAAGAAGTCGGCGCCGGCATCTTGCTTTTGCTTGAGGTGAAGGATGTTCGCGCGCGGATCGGTGCAAGAAATATGACCCTCGGGATAGGCTGCGGCGCCTACGCAAAACCCAGCGTTCTTCAGGTAGGGAATGAGGTCTTTCGCATAATGGAAACTGGCGGGCTCGACCCCGGGAATCGGATCGCCTCGGAGGGCCAATACGTTGACGATACCGGCGGATTTCATCTCGTCCATTGCCGAAAAAATCGACTCCTCGGTGGCGTTATAGCAGGTGAGATGGGCCATAGCGGATGTTTTGAACTCATCTTGGATGATCGACGCGACCGTGACGGTGCGATTCCCCGTGCCCCCGGCTTTTTCTGTACCGTTGCCAGAGCCGCCCGCAGAGCAGGTGACACTGATGAAATCTGGGTTGAGCGCAGAAAGCTCTGCCGCGACAGCCCTCGCCTCCTCGACACCGAGTTCCCCCTTGGGCGGGAACATCTCGAAGCTTGTGGGGCGGCGTCCCTGATTGCGCGCATCGCTAAAGATGGTTTTGATCGCCTGCATGCCGGCGACGCTGTTTTGTGAAGTATCCATGCCTCGATTATACGTGACGTGGCGGCTGGGCATCTGCCCACAAGCCTATAAACCGGTTTTTGGGTCCAAAAATGGGAAGAACCGAGTGGCAGGGGCGTCACTCGGTTCCTTAGGAGGGGATGCTCAGGCAAATTCTCGAGTTTTCGCCTGGCATTGAATCGCTTGAGTGAAGGGGATCTCTTGCGATGAGCAGATTATAAAACGCGAATGTGAAGCGAATGTGGTGGTCGTTTGTGTAATGTGTGAATCTTTGCAAAAATGGGGTGAACGGTTATTGGGAGGTTGTTGAACGACTGAACAGGAGGACTCATGGCTGATATCGCGATGCGCTTCCATAAAGATATGCTGGTTTGCACTGATTCTGTTCGCCCCACGTTGCGTCGTCAGGGGTCGGACGTGGATGACGATTTCGAGATGATGCTCCTTATAGAGGAGGACTCGATCCAAGATGTCTATCGTGTCGAGAAGGCGACCAGCGCCCAATGCATGGTGGTGGAGTCCAAGGACCTGCTGCCCTCCAAGCTTGCCTATCGCAACCTTGTCGACCGATTGCCCGAGCTCGCCAAGTCTGCCCTTGCGATTGTCGCCGAGTGCAGGCCCCAACACATCCTCGTGGAATTGGGTCTCACGGGTTTGCCGCTCGATCCTTCTTCCAAGACGTCGCTCAAGGAGAACCGCGATCAGTATTGTCGCGCGGCTCGTGCCTTTGAGGCCGCGGGTGAGTTTGACGGATACCTGTTGACCGGCTTTGACAACACGACGATTCTGAAATGCGCGCTCATGGGTTTGCGTATGGTGACCGACAAGCCGGTCTTCGCCACCGTGAAGGTTGACGGCGACGGTATCCTTTTCAAGAGTGGGGAGTCCCTTGAGGACGCGGTTTCCGTCATGGTCGAGTTTGGCGCGTCAGTTGCGGGTTTTGAGACCGCCGTGGGCCCTGAGGGGGCACTCGCTCTCGCAAAGCGCGTCATTTCGGCATGCGACCTTCCGGTCATGGTTACTCTTGAGGTCAACAAGCGCGACAAGCGCCAGGGGTATCCCACAGAGGAGAACCCTTATTTCGATCCGAACCAGATGTTCGACGTCGCTATGGCCCTCCGCGTCGCGGGTGTGCAGTTCCTCCGTGCCTCAGGAGACGCCTCTCCAGCCTATACGGGTGGTCTTGCAGCATGTCTCATGGGCCTTTCCGTCCACGATGTCCGTGGTATTCTCGACGAGGAGTAGCGAGGATCGACAGGCGTGTGTCCATAAGAGCCGCGTTTTCCAGCTTGCCGTCGTATGCGTTGTTGTGTATTGAGGATCGACAGGCGTGTGCCCGCAGGGGTCCTTACTGCGGCGTCACTGGGGTGTCACGCCGGGGGTGTTTTCCTGTCGTCTCGATCCAACGATTTTTGTCTTTCAGGAATTTCCTAAAAAACTTATAGACAAGTCTTGAACGAGAGAAAAACTTGGCTACTATATAACCCAGTAAATTTACGGCGACCCACAACATATCGTGGGTCGTAGCTGTAAATAGCGTGATTTTACTCAATATGTAGAAAATCGCACGTAGAGGCGCACATTGCGTCAAATGGGCGAAAACGGGAACAAAATGCGTGGGGTGCAAAGGTGCGCGTCGCGTGAAAGCACGTAGGATTTCGAGGGGGCTCGGGTGTTCGAAGGAGAACGCTCGGACCCTCGTCGACTGATTGATGGAAGGACTGACAGTCTTGACTACTCTTATCAGAAAACGTGACGGGCGTACGGCTTCTTTCGAGCGGGGGAAGATTACCGACGCGATCGCTAAGGCATTCAATGCCTCCAGCTCCATGCAGGGTCGTGACACCGCGGAGCTGATCTCGGACAAGGTCGTCGCAAAGATCGATGCTCTTGAGAAGAAGGGCGCCGATATCCCTACGGTCGAGGGCATCCAAGACCTCGTCGAGGAGACGCTCATCGAGGAAGGCTTCGTCCAGACCGCCAAGGCCTACATCCTGTACCGTGCCGAGCGCAGTCGTGTTCGCGACGCAAACAGCCGCCTTATCCAGACGCTGAAAGACATCACGTTCAGCAAAGCAAGCGACTCCGATATGAAGCGCGAGAACGCCAATATTGATGCTGACACCGCTATGGGTACCATGCTCAAGTACGGCTCCGAGGCTGCTAAGCAGTTCTATGAGATGTGCGTCATCGATCCGCAATTCGCCCGCGCCCATCGCGAGGGTGACATCCACATTCATGATATGGATTTCTACACGCTGACGACCACCTGTTGCCAAATTGAGCTGCGCAAGCTTTTCAAGGACGGCTTCAGCACCGGCCACGGCGTTTTGCGCGAACCCAACGACATCGCGAGCTACAGCGCCCTCGCTTGCATCGCCATCCAATCCAACCAAAACGACCAACACGGCGGCCAATCCGTTTGCGACTTCGACTACGGTCTGGCAGATGGCGTTCGCAAGACCTATCGCCGCCTCTACAAGAAGACCCTTGCCGGCGCACTCGACCTCCTCACCGAGATCGAAGACGTCCGTTCCTTTACCGAGAATCTTCTTGCCGAGGTTGAGGTCGAGACCGGCATCGTTGCCTCTTGCAAGATGGATGAGGGTTACACCGAGCTCGTCGCCGAGAAGCTCAAAGCTGCCGGTATCGATGAGGCAACTGTCGCGAAGGCCATGGAATATGCTGCCAAGAACGCATACGCCGATACCGACCGCAAGACCTTCCAGGCTATGGAGGCCTTGGTCCACAACCTGAACACCATGCACAGCCGCGCAGGTGCGCAGACGCCGTTCAGCTCTGTCAACTACGGTATGGACACCTCCGAGGAGGGCCGTATGGTCATCCGCAACATGCTTCTTGCGACCGAGGAGGGCCTCGGCCATGGCGAGACCCCGATCTTCCCGGTCCAAATCTTCCGTGTGAAGGAAGGCGTCAACTACAATCCCGAGGATCCTAACTACGACCTGTTTAAGTTGGCGATGCATTGCTCCGCAAAGCGCCTGTTCCCGAACTTCAGCTTCCTTGATGCTCCCTTCAACGCCCAGTACTACAAGGGTACGCCGGAGACTGAGGTCGCATACATGGGTTGTCGTACCCGTGTCATGGGCAACGTGTTTGACCCCGATTACGAGAAGACTCCCGGACGCGGCAACCTGAGCTTCACCTCCATCAACCTGCCTCGTCTTGCCATCCGCTCCCACGGGGACTTGGATTTGTTCTTCGAGCTGCTTGACGCAAAGCTCCGTCTTGTGACCGGCCAGCTCGACGAGCGCTTCGAGATTCAGTGTCGCAAGAAGGTCTACAATGCCCCGTTCCTCATGGGGCAGGGTGTCTGGGTCGGCTCCGAGAATCTCTCTCCTAACGATGAGCAGCGAGAGGTCTTGAAGCAGGGTACGCTTACCACCGGCTTTATTGGCCTTGCTGAGTGCCTCGTTGCATTGACGGGCAAACACCATGGCGAGAGCCCCGAGGCCCAACGTCTCGGTCTCGAGATCGTCGGCCATATGCGCAGCTATTGCGACAAGATTTCTCAGGAGCGCCACCTGAACTACACGCTCATCGCGACGCCTGCCGAGGGTCTTTCCGGCCGCTTTGTCCGTCTTGATCGCGCCCGTTTTGGCTCCATTCCTGGCGTCACCGATCGCGATTACTACACCAATGGCTTCCATGTCCCGGTGTATTACCCGATCAGCGCCTTTGACAAGATTCGCATCGAGGCTCCCTATCATGCCTTGACCAACGGTGGCCATATCAGCTACATCGAGCTTGATGGCGATCCCACGGAGAACCTTGAGGCGTTCGAAAGCGTTATCCGTTTTATGAAGGAGTCCGGTATGGGTTACGGCAGCGTCAACCATCCGGTCGACCGCGACCCGATTTGCGGCTTTAACGGCATCATCGGGGACACGTGTCCGAAGTGCGGTCGCCACGAGGATGATGGTGCTCCCGGTTTCGAGCGCATTCGCCGCATCACGGGCTACCTCGTTGGCACGCTTGATCGTTTCAACGACGCGAAGCGCGCCGAGGAGGCCGATCGCGTGAAGCATGCGATTGAGTAGTTCCGTCGGCTCTTGTCTCGTTTGTAAAAACGGGCACGCCAAGAATTGAGGAAGGCCGCCTTTGGGCGACCTTCTTTTTATGTTCGTTGAAACTTGTGCAATGTCAAGACTTGTTTTATTGGGGTGTAAGACGGTATGGTAGTTCCAGTTCCGTCTTCAGGTCATTATATGCGATGGACCGATGCTAGACCTTGAAGGAGCCCTACATTGTGGTTGGAATGGGGATTCGGCCCCGTTGGGCCGAAAGCCAGGAATTCAACTGCGGGCACCGCCCTATTGTGGCGGGTTCATCCTTCTGGCTTGGAGGCGGGATTTTCATGTTCTTGAGCAAGCTTTGTTATGAGGAGAAGATAGGGCCCGTGGAGAACCCTCTGGACATTCGTATGTACGGAACGGTGAACGACACTATTGTCGATGGACCCGGTCTTCGCTTTGGCGTGTTCGTCCAAGGATGCAGCCATCATTGCCCGGGGTGCCACAACCCCAAAAGCCAAGTCGTTGGGGGAGGCACGCTGCGGACAGTGGAGGATGTCTACAACGAGATCAAGGCGAATCCTCTAGTCAAAAGCGTTACCCTTTCAGGCGGAGAGCCCTTTGAGCAACCTGAGGCGTGTGCCCAGTTGGCTCGCGCCCTCAAGGAGGACGGGTATAACGTATGGGCGTTTAGCGGCTACCTGTACGAGGATTTGATTGCAATGTCGCAGGAGAGGGAGGCCATCGCAGAGCTTCTCGGGAATATCGACGTCTTGGTGGACGGTCCTTTCGTGGAGTCGCTTCATTCTTACGAGTTGAAGTGGCGCGGCAGCGCGAACCAACGCCTCATCGATATGGCGGCAACGAGAAGCAAGGGTGCGGTTGTTTTGTGGGAACAGCCGACTTTTACCTTCGAAAGACCTGCTAACTGGTAACTTAGGCGCATGGATGAGACGATGAATACAGCAATTGAGTCCAGTAGGAGCTTTTTTGACCAGCTTAAAAATCTGGCTAACTCGGATATCTTCGTCGCGATTGCTATCGCGGTGGGTTTTGTTGTCGTTACGGCGGTCGTGACGCATCTTGTGACCAGGATCTTGAGGAAAGCTTTGAGCCAAGAGAACTCCCCTTTGCCCCAAAGCTCCATCTTCATCAACATCTGGCGCGTCTGCGCGTGGGGCATCGGGATCAGCCTCATGCTCTCCATCTGTTTCGGTATTGATGCTTCCGGTATCGTCACGGCTCTCGGTGTTGGCGGTATTGCGATCTCGCTCGGCTTGCAAGACACGATCTCCAACCTTATTGGCGGCGTCCAGATGTCGATTATGGGGACCGTTGTCCCAGGGGATCATATCGAGGTCGGGGGTCGCAAGGGTGTCGTTTGCGACGTCAAATGGCGCCAAGTTTCTATTGAGACGGCAAACGGACAAATGGTCATCGTGCCCAACTCGGCAATCAATAACGGCACGCTTATCAAATTGCCACCAGCGGAGAAGATCATCGTACCCATCAACCTGTACAAGAACATCGACGATATCGATGGCCTTCTCTCGCGGATTAACGAGGAGATCAAAGCGGAGGTCGCCAAGATCGTCCCCGTCACGAAGGACCCGATTGCTCAACTCACGGCGACAACCGATTACGCTTATATGGGAAGCATTATCTTTTGGATCGACTTGACCGACCGGCCGTATTCAACAACGCTTGATGCCCTTGATGTCGCAATTCGCGTCGTGGCCAAGCTCTCGCCGACGATTTAATATCGGGCGCGCTGCTCGGGGGAGGCCTGGTGTTTGGAGCAACCCGTTGCTCGGGGGAGGCCTGTTTGGGGCTTTCTGGCTATCCGAGTTTTGATAAAACACCATTTCAACACCCGAATGAGCCGTTAATGGATTAGGCCATCGCGACCGTGCGGACATGATTTACAGTTTTGTTCCTATAGATTTGCGCGGCGTATGATCAAAGAGGTGCACATGATCGATCCTATGGATGTTCGCGAGCTGGTGAAAGGCGGGCTTGATCGCAAGCCTTTGGTCATTATCGGGGCAGGTGGCTACGCCAAGTCCGTCATTGACTCCATCGACCACAACGTTTACAAGATTATCGGCTTTATTGACGAGAAGAACAAAAACCCTATGCATCTTGGTTATCCGATCATTTCGGATCGATTTGACGACATCAAGGGTTCCGAGCTTTGTTGCTACTTTGTGGCAATCGGCAACAACAAGGTTCGCAAGAAATGGTACGAGGGGCTGCTTCGCAAGGGCTTGGAGTGCGTCAGCATCGTGGACCGCTCCGCCATCGTCTCCTCTGCTGCCTCCATTGGCCACGGGTGTTTTGTCGGCAAGATGGCAATCATCAACAGCAAGGCCCAGGTGGGGGACAACGTCATCGTGAACACCAAGGCCCTTATCGAGCACGGATGCCATGTGGAGAGCCACGCGAACCTCTCCACCAACTCTTGTATCAACGGCGACGTCCATGTCGAGGAGGGCGCCTTTGTCGGGAGCTGCTCGGTGACGTTGGGGCAAAAGACCGTCGGAGCTTGGTCCACGATCGGCGCCGGCGCGGTCGTCACCCACGATGTCGCCCCGGGAGATGTCGTCGCTGGCGTCCCCGCGCGCGTCTTGAACGCATAAAAACCTGCGAGTCGAGGAGGCATTCCTGTGAGCAAGCACGTATACATTATCGCGGAGACCGGGTGTAACCACAACGGTAGTCTCGAGATCGCAAAACAGATGGTCGATGCGGCCCATGCCGCAGGAGTGGATGCCGTGAAGTTCCATACGTTCTCCGCCGAGGCCCTCATCTCGAAATACGCTCCGAAGGCTGACTATCAAAAAGACACCACCGGCGACGCCGACTCCCAATTGGAGATGACCAAGAAACTCGAGCTGACCCACGAAAACTTCCTTATCCTTCGGGATTACACTCGCAGCCTCGGTATGGATGCGTTCTCCACCGGTTTTGACTTGGGGTCTGTGGACTTTCTTATGGAGAGCGGACAAAGCATCTGGAAAATACCTTCCGGTGAGTTGACCAACCTACCGCTGCTACGGCGTGTCGGAGGGTTCCGGGTGGAGAACAAGCGCCTGTTGTTGTCCACGGGAATGGCAACCATCGAGGAGATTCGTGCATGCGTCGAGGTCCTCGTGGAGGCGGGAACGCCTCGTGAGTGCATCATCTTGCTTCATTGCAACACGGAATACCCCACCCCCGATGAGGATGTGAACATCTCCGCCATCTGTGATATCAAGAGGAACTTTCCCGACCTGCCGGTAGGCTTGTCTGACCACTCGCTCGGCAGCGTCGCTGCCGTGGCTGCGGTTGCTATGGGTGCCTCCGTGATCGAGAAGCACCTGACCTTGGACAAATCCATGCCTGGTCCCGACCACAAGGCTTCCGCATCGCCCGAGGAGCTTGCGGATTTGGTGAGTTGTGTTCGGCGTGTCGAGAAGATGTATGGCGTTGGCGAGAAGATTGTTACGCCCAGCGAGCGCAAGAACATGATCGTGGCGAGAAAATCGGTGGTGGCTGCGCGTCCGATCAAGGCCGGGGAGGTTTTGACCGAGGATAACGTCACCACCAAACGCCCTGGCAATGGGATCTCCCCGATGCTTTGGGACGAGGTCTTGGGAAGCGTTGCGCCGTGTGACTTCGAAGAGGATGAACTTATCAAGGTTCCAGGCATCGCGTGGCAGATGTAGGAAGAGGGGAGACGACGGTGGCAAAGTGGAAGGTGGCATTTGCCACAGGGTCGCGCGCCGACTATGGCATCATGAGACGCTATCTGGCCCTCATGCGGGATTGCGATGATATCGAGCTGACGATTCTTGTGACGGGTGCCTTGCTAAGCGATGAGTACGGCCACCAGGTCGATCTTGTCCGCGAGGACGGATTCGATGTGGGGGCGGAAGTGGAGTTGCCTTTGGACTCCACCACGAACCGGGGCGTCATCTCCTCCATGGGGGTCGCTCTTGACGGTTTTGCCGACCTGTTCGCTACAAACCCGCCTGACTTGTTGATCATCCTCGGCGATCGCTACGAGGTCCTTTCGGTGGCAATTGCTGCCGCGATGCAGCGGGTGCCCATCCTCCACATTCATGGCGGGGAGGCGACCTACGCGAACTACGACGAGTTTGTGCGTCATGCCATCACGAAGATGAGTCTGTACCACTTTACCGCCACCGAGCAATACCGCCGCCGCGTCATCCAATTGGGAGAACACCCCGACCGCGTGTTCTACCTTGGCGCACTTGGCTCTGAGAATTGCCTGGTGTTTGACGAGTCCAAGGCTTGCGACGAGGTCAAGGACCTCAAAGGGACCGAGTATCTTGTTATCCTGTTCCACCCTGAGACGATCTCCAACGCCAACGTGGAGAACCAAATGGGCGAGCTCCTCGGCGCCCTTTCCGAGTTCAACGAAACGACGCTGGTGTTTCTTGGCTCCAATGCGGACACCCATTCCGATCGTATCCGCGGGGCGGTGCACAAGTTCGTGGAGAAGCATGCCAACGCTCGCTACTACGAGAACCTGCGCACCAATGACTACCACTGCCTTGTCCATAATGCGGTGGCTCTCGTGGGGAACTCCTCCTCCGGGCTCATCGAGGCTCCGAGCCTTGGCGCCAAGACCGTTAACATCGGAAATCGCCAAGATGGCCGCGTCCGTGGGGCCAGCGTTTTTGATACCCCCTGCGAGAAGCACGCAATTATCGAGGCGATCAAGACGGCCGGGGGTGCGCCTGCCGTACCTCCCGAGGAGAATCCCTACTACAAGCCCAACACGGCCCGGTCCTATTTTGAGACCACCTGCGAACTTCTTTCCCGTCTCGGTCGGGATACCGCAAAGCCCAAGGAGTTTTTCGACCTCGATTGTTGCCTCGATTTGTGAGCCGACTTTTTGGCTTTTTGTTGTTTTAAGAGAAGCGACATTCCTCGTCCTGCGTATAATGTCCAATAACTATATAGAGAACGGGAGCACCCAAAATTGGGGCAACTACGAGTTCATTTCAGGGATAGAGGAGACGCAATGGCTTTTTATTACGAGGAACCGTCGAGGACCTTTAACGAATATCTGTTGGTGCCGGGACACACGCCCGCCGATTGCATTCCCGCGAAGGTCAGCTTGAAGACCCCGCTGGTCAAGTACCGCAAAGGCGAAGAGGAGTGCCCTTTGTCCTTGAACATCCCCATGGTCTCTGCGATCATGACGGCGGTTTCCGACGACAACATGGCCGTCGCTTTAGCCACCGAGGGCGGCGTCTCCTTCATCTATGGCAACCAGACCATCGAAGAAGAGGCTGCCATGGTTGCACGCGCCAAGGCTCGCAAGGCAGGTTTCGTCGTGAGCGACTCCACCTTGTCCCCCGAGATGACGCTTACCGACGTGCTCGAGCTCAAGGAGGCCACGGGCCACTCCACGATGCCTGTTACCGTTGACGGCACTCCTACGGGCAAGCTCGTTGGCATGGTCGCGGATCGCGACTATCGTGTCTCCCGCATGGACGGCACCGAAAAGGTTGCTACGTTCATGACCCCCCGCGAGAAGCTTGTTGTTGCTCCTGACGGTACAAGCCTCAAGGTCGCCAATGACATCATTTGGGACAACAAGCTCAACAGCCTTCCCATCGTCGATGATGACGACAACCTCGTCGCGCTTGTGTTCCGCAAGGACTATGACTCCCACAAGGAGAACCCCGACGAGATGCTCGACGATCACAAGCGCTACATCGTCGGCGCCGGCATCAATTCCCGCGACTACGCCGAGCGCATTCCCGCGTTGGTTGACGCAGGCGTCGATGTGCTCTGTATCGATTCCTCCGAGGGCTTCAGCGATTGGCAGAAGATGACCATCGAATGGGTTCGCGAGCACTATGGCGACTCCGTCAAAATCGGTGCCGGTAATGTTGTCGACGCTGATGGCTTCCGTTTCCTCGCTGAGAGCGGTGCTGACTTCGTCAAGATCGGTATCGGCGGCGGATCCATTTGCATCACACGTGAGACCAAAGGCATCGGTCGTGGTCAGGCTACCGCCACCATCGAGGTTGCCAAGGCTCGCGACGAGTACTTCAAGGAGACGGGCGTGTACGTGCCGATCTGCTCCGATGGCGGCATCGTCTACGATCACCACATATCCTTGGCTTTGGCTATGGGTGCAGACTTCGTCATGTTGGGCCGCTACTTCGCTCGCTTTGACGAGTCCCCGTCCAACAAGGTCATGGTGAACGGCCAATATATGAAGGAATACTGGGGCGAGGGATCTGCTCGTGCGCAGAATTGGGGTCGATACGATCTCGGTGGCAAGAACAAGAGCCTCCACTTTGTCGAGGGTGTCGATTCCTATGTCCCCTACGCCGGTCACCTCAAGGACAACGTTGCCCTGACGTTGACCAAGGTCAAGGCCACGATGTGCAACTGCGGTGCCCTCACCATCGAGGAGTTCCAGCAAAAAGCAAAACTGACGCTGGTCAGCTCCACCTCCATCGTCGAGGGTGGTGCGCACGACGTCGTCCTCAAGGACAGCAACACCTACGCAAGTAGCGCAAGGTAGACGCAGCCCCAAGGGTTACTGTTTGAGGCCAAGCGGGTGGATCCGACGCGGTTCGCCCGCTTTTTCGATACACGGTACAACGTCACGCCGACCCGAAAGGCAGTTTGGGCGATGAGAGCTTACACGCTACAGCACATACGCAAGGACGAAATGGGTTTTGACGCCTCTTGCGTCGCGAAAAACATAGAGGAAGCAAATGAGTTCATCCGTGTCAGGATGGATCAGGGCGGACAGGTGTTGTTCGTCGTGGAGGGGTGTGAGTGCAGGGTCGCTACCTTGCGCCGCATGGTCGAGGTCCAACGCAGCTTCGACCGCTATGCGGTGGTATGCCCCCGCCTCATCCCTGCGGGAGTCTCCTTCCAGGAGGCCTTTGACCAGGCAAGCAGGCTTCCCGACGCCAGCATCGTGGCCGCCCCCCATCGCATTGCCATCATGGTGCGCACGAAGGACTTCTCCTCCTTTGGCTCTCTCGATGAATCCTTGCCCAGCATTGATGCAGCGCTTGCGGAGTACGCGTTGCGCCTCAATTGCTTCGGCTACTCCAGCGTCGTCGCAAACAAGGCGTTGCTCGTCCCGGAGTTGAGCGCTCCCGAGGTCTTGGGCCTCACGCGAATCGATACGGTGCGCCACGCGTTTGGTGACCGGTATCCCGACTTCAAGGATGAGCGCATCCTGCGGGAGAATGCTTGGCTTGATCGGTTCTTCCCCTTCGTCTTGTCGGAGGGTGGGCGCAAGCCGCGTATCCTGTTCGAGTTCAGTGACATGATGCCTTGGTATTGCGGAACCTCGGAGTACCAGCTTGCGTTGCTCGAGTATTTTTGGTCGCGGTTTTCCAAGCGCTATGAGTTCTATGTCCGGTGTAACGAGGAGGCGGTGCGCTTCCATGAATTGAGAGAACGCTTCGACAATGTGTGTCTGCTCGATGAGGAGATTCCCCTGTGTGATATCGGCCTTGTCGCAGCCCAACCGCTTACCATCGACCAGCAGCTGTTCCTCAACGACCATTGTGTCCGCATCATCTTCACGATGCTTGACTGCATCCTGCTTCGTTCGAGCTATCTTGCGGAGGGGGACCCCGCCCGGGCGGACGTTGTTCGCAGCGGTTTGCGTTTCAGCGACGGCATCATCTCCATCAGCGATTTCAGTCGAGATGACTATCTGCAGTTCTTCCAAAGCGACGCGGACATCGCTGGGATACCTCAGAGGACGATCTATATCTCTAGCGACTCCGACGTGTCCGACATCGACGATGAGGAGCGAAAGAACCTTCCTTTCGACGAGTACGTCCTTGTTCCTGGCAACCATTTGAAGCACAAGGCGTTGGCCGAGGTGCTCGAGGCGGTCACGGACACTGGTCGCAACTATGTGTTCATGGGACTAGACCAACGTCTCTTTGAGGAGGGCCTGGAGAAGGCCGAGGACGGATCCGTTCCGCCCCTGCCTTCCAACGTGCTCTGTATCACCGGCGGCGGATTGAGTGAGAGCTTCCTCTCGTGTCTTTACGAAAATGCGAGTTGCGTTGTCTTCCCCAGCCAATATGAGGGCTTCGGACTTCCCATCACCATTGCGTGGAAGCATGGGAAGAAGGTCATTACCTGCGACAACGACCTCAACCGCGAACTGTATCGCCATTTTGACGACATGCAGGAAAACATGTGCTTCTTCCAAACGTTTGACCAGGTTCCTCGTCTCGTCGAGGAGTGTCTTGCCGGGGAGGCCTTCCAAGGGAGGTTCACCACTACGTGGGAGTCGGCAATCGTCGAGGTGGGCGGTTTTGTCGATCAAGTGCTTGCGTGCCCGGTGGATTGGGCTCGCATGGACCGTCGGCAATGGCACTTCAGGCTTATCGGCGAGGCGAAGAAGGCCGGTGCCCACGAGATTGGTTTCAAGCGATTGATAGATGATCGCTACCTGCAGGGTCATCCCGTCCGTTCAAGGGTGTTGCACGGTGTTGCCGGTGCCGCCCGTCGCGTGCTTCGTCGATAGAAAGGCGATTGCCCATGAGTGACATTCAAAAAACAGCGAATCCCCCTGCGTTTGGAGGCGATGCCGTCGCGATATGCCTCGCAGCTAACGACTTTTACGTCCCGTTCCTCTCCTGCGCGCTCCAATCCATCAAAGATGTGTCTTCGGCAGGCCACAACTACGATATCTGGGTTTTGACCACCGACATCACCGCCGCCAACCAAACGAAGCTTCGAAAACAGATCAGCTGTCCCAACATCAGCTTGCGCTTTGTGGACGTCTCTCCTCACGCGGACAAGTTCCAACACCTGTTCGTGCGCGGGCATTTTCGTGTGGAGACCTACTATCGACTGCTTATGCAGGATTTGTTTCCGGAGTATGCGAAGATGGTGTACTTGGATTGCGACCTCATTGTTCGTCGCGATTTGTACCAGCTCTACTCCACCGATGTAACCGGGTGTTTGCTTGCGGCGGTACGTGACGTGGACACCGCTGGCCTGTACAACGGAGCCTATGACGGTACGGGCTATCCCAAAAAGAAGTATATGGACGAGGTCTTGCGCATCAAAGAGCCGTACCTGTATTTCCAGGCGGGCGTCATCTTGTTCAATCTCGATGAGTTTAGGGCGAACTTTGAGGTGGAGGATATCATTCTCTATGCCCTCAGCGACGATTTCCAATTGCTTGACCAAGACGTTTTGAATTTTTTGGCCCAAGGCAAGACAGCGTTTCTCGACTATAGCTGGAACGTGGTGACCGATTGGAAGTTCGTACGCATCAAGGAAATCATCAGCCTGGCTCCGCCTGAGATGAAGCGTGACTACCTCGCGTCCCGCGAGAATCCGTGGATCATCCATTATGCAGGTCCCGACAAGCCGTGGGACTTTCCTCGCTGCGACATGGGCCGTGCGTTTTGGGACGTGTGTCTCAAGACGCCCTACCGCGGGGAGGTATTGCGCCGCTTGGCGAAGGGGCGTATGGAGCGGCGGTGGTCACGATAGCCGCTTTCGACTATCATTGACCTACTTATGTTTATTTGCTCGGTAACTATTTCGGGGGGACCCATGAAGGTTGTCATATTGGCAGGAGGCCTCGGCTCTCGCATCAGCGAGGAAAGCCACCTGCGTCCCAAGCCCATGATTGAGATCGGCGGTCGCCCGATCCTTTGGCACATCATGAAGTATTACAGCGAGTTCGGCTTCAACGACTTCGTGATTTGCGCCGGCTACAAGCAACATATCATCAAGGAGTACTTTGCGGACTACTTCCTGCACTCCAGTGATGTCACCTTTGATTACCGCGATGGCAAGCAGGAGATGACGGTCCACTCCACCAATGCCGAGCCTTGGCGTGTGACCGTTGCCGATACGGGTCTAAAGACTCAAACTGGTGGCCGTATTCGCCGTATCCACAAGTATGTCGGTGACGAGCCGTTCATGCTGACTTACGGAGATGGCGTTTCCAACGTTGACCTCAATGCCTTGTTGAAGTATCACGCCCAAGTTGGCGGCACGGTCACGCTGACCGGTGTGAACATCGCCCAGCGTTTCGGCGTTCTCGACATCAACGATGCAGGTCAGGTCACCGAGTTCCGCGAGAAAAACGACGCGGACGAGAATGCGATCAACGGCGGTTTCATGGTCGTGGAACCCGATGTGTTCGAGGAGCCCCTTGGCGACGACGAGGACTTCTCCAAGATCGCCCTCGAGAGTCTTGCGAGCAAGGGCAAGTTGACCTGCTATCGCCACACGGGGTTTTGGCAACCCATGGACACCCAACGTGACAAACAACTTCTCGAGAAGATTTGGGCGAGCGGGGATGCTCCCTGGAAGATTTGGGAGTAATCGTGGGAGCTCGTTTTGATGCCTCATTTTGGAAGGGAAAGCGCGTCTTCGTGACCGGCCACACCGGTTTCAAGGGCAGTTGGCTTTGCCGCATCCTTGTGGGTGCCGGTGCCAAGGTCACGGGTTACTCGCTCCAACCTCCCACAGATCCGAGCCTGTTTGAGGTCGCCAAGATCGATGAGGAACTTGGCGAGAGGAGCGTCATCGGCGATATCCGCGACTACGAAAAGCTCGAGTCCGCAATCTCTGATGCAAGTCCGCATGTCGTGTTGCATCTTGCGGCCCAACCCATCGTACTGACGGGATATCGCGAACCCCGCTACACCTACGAGACAAACGTCATGGGCACGGTGAACCTGCTCGAGGCGTGCCGTCAGGTCGGCGGTGCGCGCAGCATCGTGAATGTCACCACCGACAAGGTCTACTTCAACGCCGAGCGTGCAAACTACGGGTATCGTGAAGATGATCCGCTTGACGGGTATGATCCCTACAGCAATTCCAAGAGCTGCAGCGAGCTTGTTACCCACAGCTACGCGAAGAGCTTCCTGACGGAAGCCGGCGTGGCGGTCTCCACCGCGCGTGCTGGTAACGTCATCGGCGGCGGTGACTTTGCGCCGAACCGCATCGTTCCTGACTGTGTTCGTGCGGTTCAGTCCAAGGAAGCGCTTGTTGTGCGCAACCCCTTTTCCACGCGACCGTACCAGCATGTGCTTGAACCGTTGTTCGCGTACCTCATGATTGCCCAAGCCCAATGGAGCGATTCTGGGTGTGCGGGGGCGTACAATGTGGGCCCCGACGATTGCGACTGCGTTACGACAGGCGACCTTGTCGGGCTGTTCGAGCATTCTTGGGGGGAGGGGTTCTCGTGGGTCAACGCGGCAAAGGACAAGGACGCCCCTCATGAGGCGAATTTCCTCAAGTTGGACAACACGAAACTCAAGACGACGTTTGAGTGGACTCCCCGTTGGCACATCGATGAGGCAATCGAGGCGACAGTGGAGTGGTCCCGTGCTTATCTCGCAGGGGAGGACGTACGTCTTGTCATGGACAGGCAAATCGAGAGATATCTTAAATAGAACAAAGGAGCACGGTGTTCTCGATCCGTGCGACAAGGGGGTTTTAGATGTTCGAAGGCATGACCGAAAAGCAGGCACGCCAACAGATTATCGACATGGTGGGCGAGTATGCCGATTCCTTCCACAACGTGCAAGAGCCGTTCAAACCGGGGGATCGCATTTCTTACGCAAGCCGTGTGTACGATCGCGACGAGATGATGAGCCTTGCTGAGGCGACGCTGGAGTTTTGGCTGACGAGCGGTCGTTTCACCGAGGAGTTCGAAAAAGGCCTAGGCGAGTACCTGGGTACGAAGTTCGTGAGCCTCGTCAACAGCGGCAGCTCTGCGAACCTGCTTGCGTTTTGGGCTCTCACCCAACCCGAGCTAGGAAATCGCCAGATCAAGCGTGGCGACGAGGTTATCACGGTCGCATGCGGATTCCCCACGACGGTCGCCCCCATGATTCAATACGGCGCGGTTCCGGTTTTTTGTGACATGACCATCCCTCAATACAACATCGACGTCGCCCAACTCAAGGAGGCTTTGAGCCCCCGTACGAAGGCCGTTATGATCGCCCACACGCTTGGCAACCCGTGGGATATTGCCACCATCAAGGCGTTTTGCGATGAGCACAACCTGTGGCTTGTGGAGGACAACTGCGACGCCTTGGGCTCCACCTACACCCTCGATGGCGAGGTTCGCATGACCGGCACCATCGGCGATATCGGTACGAGCTCCTTCTATCCGCCCCACCACATGACCATGGGCGAGGGTGGCGCCGTCTATACCAACAACCGCCAACTCCATCGCATCGTACGCTCCCTGCGTGACTGGGGCCGCGATTGCGTGTGTCCCTCCGGCCAAGACAACTGCTGCGGCCATCGTTGGGATATGCAGCTCGGTCTTTTACCTAAGGGCTACGACCACAAGTACACCTACAGTCGCTTCGGCTTCAACCTCAAGGCGACCGATCTCCAGGCGTCTGTCGGTTGTGCCCAGCTGCGAAAGTTCCCGACCTTCGTCGAGCGTCGCAAGCACAACTTCAGCTACCTTAGAGGCGCTCTTGCCGATCTCGAGGACAAGATCATCCTCCCTGAGCCTGCCCCCAATTCCGATCCGAGTTGGTTCGGATTCCCGATCACTTGCCAATCGGGTGTCGATCGCGTGGCGGTTACGCGCTACATCGAGGGCAAAAACGTGCAGACCCGTGTCCTGTTCGCCGGTAACATCGTGTTGCATCCCTGTTTCGATGAGTTGCGGGCGAGCGGCGAGGGCTACCGCGTCATCGGCGACCTTCCCGTGACCGAGCGCATCATGAGTGATACGTTCTGGGTCGGATTGTATCCGGGTATGACCGACGAGAAACTCGATTACATGGCCCAAGTGATTCGCGAGGCCGTGAACCAATAGACAACGAGGTGCCTCCCGCCAAGTCGGCAGGGGGCACCTGTTTTTCTGACGAGGAAGAAGCCCATGGAACAAACACCCACACGCAAAAAGGTTCTTTTCACGGGAGGGTCCGGCTTTGTCGGTCGCAACGTCATCCCCTCTCTCGAGGCGACCGGTCGCTTCGAAGTGCTGGCGCCCCGTCGCGCAGAATTGAACTTGTTCGACCCTGATGAGGTCAAAACCTATGTTGTCGACAACAAAGTAGACGTCATCTTCCACTCCGCGAACCCCAACGCCTCGAAAAACGAGCTTGACAGCGATGCCACGCTCTATCAGGACAGCATGCGCATGTTTATGTCGCTGTTCGAGTGTCGTGGCCTTGTCGAGCGCGTTGTCTATCTTGGCAGCGGTGCCGAGCTTGACAAACGTTACGACCTTGCCTGTGTGCGAGAGGAGGCGTTTGGGGATCGCGTTCCGGTGAACGATTACGGCCAGGCGAAATTTATCCAAATGCGTTTGGCGCAAGGAGCCGAGAACGTCTACAACCTGCGTCTGTTTGCCTGCTTCGGCCCGTGGGACCACTGGACGAAGTTCATCACCCATTGTATCCGCAGCGTCATAGCGGGCGTGGAGATCACCATTCGCCAGGATTGCCGTTTTGACTATCTGCACGTCAGCGATTTTGCCCGCGTCATCGCGTGGAGCCTTGATGCGCCGCTTGCCCACAAGGACTACAACGTAGGTAGTGGTACGAGCTACCTTCTTTCCGAAATTGCTACCATGGTGGTTGACGTGATGGGGGCAGATGTTCCCGTGCGCGTCTTGCATGAAGGGTTGAACAAGGAATATACACCGTGCGTCGAGAGGCTTTCTTGCGAGAGCGGCCTGGTTGATGCATTCTTGAGCTTGCGCGAAGGTATCGAGTTACAGGTGGCACACGAAAAAGAGGTGTATCCGGAAGGCGGATACGAGCGCCTGTAGGTGCTAGGGGACCGAAAGGACGAACTATGCAGCAAAGAGTTGCAGATTACATTGCCGACTTCTTGGTCGAGCATGGCATCAATCGGGTATTTTCCGTCGTTGGCGGCGGAGCAATGTACATGAACGACGCCTTGGGTAACAAGGAGGGTCTCGATGTTGTGTACACCCAACACGAGCAAGGCGCGGCCATTGGAGCCGAGGGTCATGCGCGCATAACCGGGCGTGCATGTGCTATCTGCGTTACCAGCGGTCCTGGTGGCACCAATGCCATGACCGGTGTCCTTGGCGCCTATCAGGACAGTATGCCGATGCTTGTCCTGTCTGGCCAGGTGCGCTACAACACCACCGTTCCCTACATGGAGGAGGAGACCGGCTGGACCGTTCGCCAATTCGGCGAGCAGGAGTACACCATCATTCCCAGCGTCACTCCTATGACGAAATATGCCGCCATGGTGAAGGACCCGTTGGAAATCCGTTATCACCTTGAGCGTGCGTTGTGGACAGCCAACGAGGGGCGTCGCGGGCCGGTTTGGCTCGACGTGCCGCAAAACGTGCAAAACGCCCGTATCGAGATCGATGACCTGAAGGGATTCGACGCGCCCTCTCCTATGGCGACCAGCCCCTCTGACCTCGCCCGTATCGTGGAGTTGCTCACCGGCGCCGCACGTCCGGTCCTCATTGCTGGTTCCGGCATCCGCTCTGCCTGCGTCCTCGAGAAGTTCCGCACCCTTGCCCGTAAGCTCAACATGCCTGTCGTTGCAGCTACCAGCGTGGAGGATGTGCTCCCCAACGGTGATCCCCTCTATGTCGGTAACTTCGGTGTGTCTGGCGGTCGCGCAGGCAACTATTTGACCCATTACGCTGACGTGCTTGTGAGTTTCGGTTGCAGCATGGCGTTCAAGCATGTCGGCTTCACCTTTGAGGCTTTCGCCCCCAATGCGACGAAGGTTCTCATCAGCGTGGAGGAGGCCGAGCTCCACAAGCCCACCGTCAAGATCGACGTTCCCGTTCTCGCCGACCTCGAGGTCATCATCGACGAGTTGCTCAACTCCGACATCCCCGCTTTCGCGAACAAGAACCGGTGGCTCGACTATGGTCAGTGGTTGGCAAAGAGCTACCCCATCTATCTTGAGAAGTTCGCGACTACCGCCAACAACCGCATCAACCCCTATTACTTCCTCAACGAGTTCAACAAGGTTCGTCCCGACAACTGCGTGGAGGTCGTAGGTAACTCCACCGCGAGCGTCTGTTGCCTCCAACTTGGCGTGGACAAGTACGATCAGCGCCTGTTCGGCAACTGCAACTGCGGTTCCATGGGTTACGATTTGCCTGCTGCCATGGGTGCCGCTTTTGCAACAGGTGACGATGTCTACCTCGTCACAGGTGACGGCTCGATCCAGATGAACATCCAAGAGCTTCAAACCGTTGCGTTCCACAAGTTGCCCGTGAAGATTATCCTGTTCAACAACGGTGGGTACCAGGCTATCGTCACGAGCCAGACCAACGGGTTTGGACGTTTGAGCGGGTGCAACGCGGAGACGGGCATGGGCTTGCCCAACATGGGCAACATCGCGGCTGCCTATGGCATCCCCCATATGCTTGTTGAAAGGATCGAGGACGTCCCTGCCGCGGTCCGTAAGCTCGTTGACCATGAGGGGGCAATCATTTGTGAGGTCATCCAAGACGAGACCCAAGGCAAAGAGCCTACGAGCAAGGCGAAGAAGCTTCCTGACGGAACGCTCACGAGCCCACCGCTGTACGATCTCTATCCCTTCCTCGAGGAGGAGGAGGCGAGGGCTGCTTGCTTTGACGAGTGGTCCAAGCGCTAGCTATTCTTGGTTTGTGAGGGAAGCGGGCTGTTCCGGGATGGGACCCCGTTTCTTTTGCGTCTGGAGCGTGGGTCTTGTATAGTGGACAGGTTACGGTACAAACAAGCGGAGGGGTAGACAACCAGTGTCTGTGGCTGATCGGAAAAAGATTACGGTGTGTGTTCCTTGTTTTAACGAGGAGGGCAACATCGACAATGCATATGCCCGTATCACCAAAGTGATGCAGGGCTTGCCTGAATACGACTACGAGATCATTTTTGCGGACAATAACTCCACCGATCGTTCCCGGGAGCTTATCCGCGATATCTGTGAACGTGATCGAGCCCATGCGAAGGCGATTTTCAATGAGCAGAACATGGGGCCTGGCCGTAGCGGAAACAATCTCGTGTTTTCCAGCAGCGGAGACGCGGTCGCCATCATTCCCTGTGATTTGCAGGAGCCTCCCGAGCTTATTCCCCAGTTTGTCGAGTGGTGGGAGAAGGGCTATAAGCTCGTCATGGGGCAAAAACAGGACTCCGAACTATCGAAGGTCAACAAGGGATCCCGCGGTCTGTACTATAAGATTATCGACGTTTTCTCGGATTATCCCGAGTATCCCCAGGTCACAGGGTTTGGCCTTATGGACATCAGCGTCGTGCGCACCTTCCAGCGCATGGGTGAGCCGGTCACAGAGTGGCGCCACCTGTTTGCCGAGTGCGGCTACGATGTCAAGCTTATTCCGTACAAGCAGGCGGCCCGTACGGCGGGTAAGTCCAGCTACAATCTGTGGCGCTTCCTCGACCACGGCATCTTGTCTCTTTGCACCACGTCTCGCAAGCCTCTCCGTTGGATGACCCTCCTCGGTCTCGCGGCGGCGGTTCTTGCTTTTGTTATCGGGATCGTCTATCTCGTGCTGAAAATCGTCAATTGGAATAACATGGATATGGGTACGGCCCCCATCCTTATCGGCGTCTTCTTCATTGGCGCGGTCCAATTGTTCTGCATCGGCATGCTTGGCGAGTATATCGGCATCGTGAGCGAGCGCGTCAAATCCAAAGAGCGGCCACTTGTCATCGAGCGCGAGCGTATCAATTTCGATTAGGCGGTACCGTGTCTAAGACAAGCAAGAACGTCGTCCCGAAGCTGGACACGCACATGACAAGCGACGCAAACGCCGGCAAGCCCGCGAAGAAGCGCGACGTTTCCTTCGATATCGCGAAAGGCCTCGCCATATACCTTGTGGTTTTGGGCCACATGTTCGCAATCGGCGAGATCGAAGCCATGTCGCCGGTGTATAACTTCATCAACTATACGCACATGCCCGTGTTCTTTTTCATCTCGGGTTGGTTCTTTGCGCGCTACTTCAGGTCTCGTGACGGTGGCGAGGGCAAGCGTTTTCGCCAAAAGGTCGCGCGCCTGTTGGTCCCGTTTTTGGTGTGGTCTCTCGTGGCCTGGGTGTTCAATGTGGCGCTCCACCTCAAAGCGGGCGACCCCGTTTTGGCCAGTGTCCTGTGGGAGATCTTGGATATCTTCTTCCATGCACGCAGCCTTTGGTTTTTGCTCATCATGTTCGTCATGTTCTCCTTCATGTTGCTGTGCCATTGGGTTGGTCGCAAGACGCCGATCAACCAGTATGTCTGGGCGGTGGCGGGATGGCTTGTCCTGTATGTGTTCTTCCCGGACAACAGCAGCGTCAGCGTATTTCGCATGTTTAAGTTCGAGTGGTTGTTCCCCTTGTTCATGGGCGGGTGTCTCCTTGGCGGCGGAACGGTTGTCTTCGGGAAGATTCGCGATTTCTATCGCAAGTTCAAGCCGCTGTGCGTCGTGGTCCTCCTTGCCTGCGTCGCGTGTGTCGTCGCCTTCTACAGCGATGCTGTCTTTGACGCTTACAGCATTCCCAACGTGTGGAATTGGGACGCACCGTGGTACTTGGCGGCCATCATCGCGTCCTACCTCATCTCCTTTGCATGTGTAACCTTGGTATTGCTCCTCTCCGGTGTGCTCTCTCGCACGCCTGTTGCCAAGATCATCCAGACTGCGGGGTTGTATTCGCTCGACGTCTATGTCATCCATATGTTCTTTATCTCCGCGATCAAGATCGTGTTGCCTGAGGCCTTGAAGGTCGGCGCAGTGTTTGAGTTTTGCGTCTCTCCTGTGGGCTCCCTCGCCATCACGGCGATCGTGGTTCTTGTTGCAAAGTACGTCCTTGACCGCATCCCCGCGTATCGCAGGTTGATGGGTCGAGCTGACGCATAGGAAAAGGGGAGTTGTTGTGGGACGACACGAAAAGGGCTCGAAGCCCTCACACGTAAACGCGGGAGTCGCATCGAGGGGCCCGGCGGTCACGTTTAAGCAGAAATGGCTTGTGATTGCAGCCTACATCACGTTGGCGTTGCCCGTGTGCGTCTTCATGCTCGGATGGTTGAGCTTGCCGATCGGTATTGCCGGTACCGCCATAGTCGTGGCGAGTCTCGTGTGGCTTTGCCTTCGTGATTGGAAGAGCGAGAAAAAGGCGGTTCGCGTCCCGGTCATACACTTTCTGGGCGCCATCGTATTGTTTTGCATCGTCGTCTTCTTGTCGGGCATTGCCCAAGTCGGCGTTGGCACCGGTGACGTTCCCTACCGTAATGCGATCTTTCATGACCTTGTCTTATACGATTGGCCGGTGGTTTACGATTCCGGCTACGCCCTGACCTACTATGTGGCGTTTTGGATGTTGCCTGCGCTTGTCGGCAAGCTTTTGGGTTTGTCTGCGGGCTACGTCGCGTTGTTCATCTTCGCCGTGTTCATTATGACCTTGGTCTATCTTTTGGTCGCATGTTTGCTCAACATCGAGACGGCGGGCAAGCTGTGGCTCGTCGCGATCTTTATCGTGTGTTGGTCGGGCGTCCACTACATCGCCGCTGCCTTTATGACGATGATGGGATGGAGCCTCTATGACTACCCCATCCTCTCAGACGGTTCTGCGTATATGGATCGGTTCTACAACGGTGAGAGCTTCAACTGGTATTACCGGAGCAATTTCCTCGTCTTGACCCAGACATACAACCAGATGATGATTTGGGTCGCGGTCGCGGTCATGCTGTCGAAGAGGAGCCCTCGCGGATACATGGCGTTGGGCCTTTTGGTCTTGCCTTATTCCCCTTGGGGATTTATCGGCCTCATCCCGCTGCTTATCGCTGCGGCTATTCCGACGTTTGTCGAGAGTGTGCGCAAGGAGGGTCCGCTTTCCGTCGTTAAACAAATTTTCTCGCCTGCCAACATCGGAGTGACGCTCGTCGTCATCATCGTGTTCGGCTCCTACTTCATCGCCTCGACTGCCTCCGGTGGCGTCTCTGTTTCCGTGATCACCGCTGAGCAGGTTGCCGAATACCAGGCTCAAGGCTTGCCGTATTCGACCCAGACGGGTTCTTTCGGTCTCTTGAGCTTCGATCGTATGGGTCTGCGCACCCTGGTTTGCGCTCTGATCTTTTGGGTGTTCGAGTTTGGGTTGTTCGCCTTGTTCCTGTTCAAGGACCACAAGCGTGATGGCCTGTTTTGGACAATTATCGTCGTGCTCATGGTCGTACCGTTCATCTGGGCGGGCAGCGTTGGAGGCCGCGATTTCTGTATGAATGCGAGCATCCCAGGCGTCTTCGTCCTCATGGTCTTCACCTTGCAATACCTGCGTGACCGTGTGTGTGGGAAGCCGATGCACTTCGTCTCTGTGTTCGTCGTGCTCGTCTTGGCGTTCAGCTTGTGCGGTACCACGTTCTCCCTTATGGACAAGGCTGGTTACCTGTGGCGCCACAAGACGTTGTCCTACGTCGACAACTCCGTCGAAACCCTCGAGGGGAAGAATCTCCAAGATTATGGCAACTTCTTAGCCGACGGATATCAAGACACCCTGTTTTTCAAGTATCTCGCTGGGTAGGTGCGGGGAAGTCATGACCAAGGAGAAGTCGCTTGCCTCGTGCGTTCGGCGGGTCGAACCGACCGTTGTGTACACGCCCTTGCCTTCGTCGGCAGGTGAGGAAAATGACAAAGATCGGGATAAAAATGCCCCGGCTGACCCGTTTCGTCGAGCGGAGAACGAGGACGACGACGGGTATGATCCGTACTCCGACCGCGTCGAGGCGACTCCTTTGTTCGAGAAGGATCCTTGGTCGTAGCCGGTTTTCTGCTCGTTTTGCGAGTTCCTTTCCCCGGTTGCTTTCTGCGTTAAACTGTACGCCTGTGTATGGTGTCGAAAGAAGGGCTCTCTTTTGGCTGAGGAGACGGAAATCAAAGGCCTGACCAGCGCGGAAGTTCAGGATCGCGTTGCGAAAGGCTTGGTGAACGCGGACGCGAACGTGAAAACGCGTACGGTCAAGCAGATTATGTACGACAACATTGTCACGTTGTTCAACATCGTGAACGTCGTCTTGGCTTGTATCGTGTTTACCACGGGCTCGTACAAGAACATGCTGTTCATGGTCATTATCACGGCCAACGTGCTCATCGGTATTATCCAAGAGCTGCGTTCCAAGCGCATCACCGATCGTCTCTCGATTGTGGCTGCCGGCACGGTCGGTGTCATCCGCGATGGCAAGCGCGTCGAAATCCATTCCGAAGAGATCGTCCAAGATGATGTCATCGTGTTGGGTCGAGGCGACCAAGTGCCGGCTGACGGCAAGGTCGTCAGGGGATCATGCGACGCCAATGAGAGCTTGCTGACCGGCGAGAGCGACTTGATACACAAGGAGCTCGGGTCCACGCTTATGAGCGGGTCCTTTGTCAATGCGGGCTTGGTATATGTGCGCGTTACCGCCGTCGGCGAGCAAAGCTATGCGAACAAGATCTCTGCTGAGGCCAAACAGCACAAAAAGGTCCAATCCGAGATTATGGACACCCTCAACAAGATCGTAAAGTATGTCAGCATCGCCTTGCCATTCGTCGGTACGGCACTGTTTTGCTCCACGTATTTCCTTGCGGAGGGATCAACGGTCACCGCCTGTATCCTTTCCACGGTCGCCGCGCTTATCGGCATGATCCCCGAGGGCCTCATCCTGTTGACGTCGTCGGTCTTGTGTCTCGCGGTTATCCGCTTGTCCAAATACCAGGTCTTGGTCCAACAACTGTATTGCATCGAGACCCTTGCTCGCGTCGATGTGCTATGTTTGGACAAGACGGGCACGATCACGACCGGTGAGATGGAGGTTGCCTCTGTTGAGCCGTTTGGCCAAGGCACCATTGATGAGGCCGATCGCATCCTTGCTTCCATCGCTGGCGCCGACGACGATCCCAATGAGACCGCCAATGCCATCGCTGAGCGATATGCGGTCGGTGCCTTCGCGGGCAAAGAGGCGGTTGTTGCCGTGGAGCCCATGACCGCAACGCGCCTTGTTCCGTTCAGTTCCGACAAGAAGTGGTCGGGTGCCCAATTCGGTGATGCGAGTTATGTGATGGGTGCGGGGCAATTCGTCATGCGCGGCTCTTTCGAGGGTGCCATTGCCGAGCGTGTTTTAGAGCTTGCCCGTGATGCGCGTGTCCTCGTCCTTGCCCGCGTCGATGGCTTTGATGCTGATGGCGACCTTGTGGGGTCCCCCGAGCCCATCGCTCTTGTTTGCATTCACGACAAAATTCGCCCGACAGCGGCACAAACCATCCAATACTTCAAAGACCAAGGCGTTACGGTCAACGTCATCTCCGGTGATGACCCGCGTACCGTTTCCGGAATTGCCGCCAAGGTCGGCGTGGAGGGCGCCGATCAGTATGTGGACGCGACGACGCTTACCACCGATGAGGATGTCTATGAGGCCATGGGCAAGTACCACGTGTTTGGTCGCGTGAAGCCCGAGCAAAAGAAGCAGTTCGTCGTCGCACTCCAAAACCAGGGTCACACCGTTGCCATGACCGGTGACGGTGTCAACGATACCCTAGCCCTTAAGCAGGCGAACTGCAGTGTCGCCATGGCATCCGGTTCGGACGCGGCTCGTAACGTCGCCCATCTCGTTTTGGTGGACAACGACTTCGCCAGCATGCCCCGCGTCGTCGCCGAGGGTCGTCGCTCCATCAACAACCTGCAACGTTCTGCCAGCCTGTTCTTGGTCAAGACGCTGTTTAGCATCACCATGGCGATCCTGTTTGTCATCTTGCCTTGGCAATATCCCTATCAGCCGATCCAGATGACCCTCGTGTCCTGTATGACCATCGGCCTTCCCAGCTTCGTATTGGCTCTCGAACCGAACCACGATCGCATCAAGGGTAACTTCCTCGAAAACGTGATCGTGCGAGCTATACCTGGCGCGATATGCGTGGTGTTGATGGTCCTCACGGTCAACGTAGTCGGCCATTGCTTCCTGGACTGGAGCTATGAGGAGATTTCCACCCTCGCTGTCCTCTTGACGGCATGGATGGGTATCATGCTCATCATTCGCCTCTCCTTGCCGTTCACCCCGATTCGTATCGCTTTGCTCGTGGTGGTTGTGCTTGGCATGTTGATAGGTTCCACGTTCCTGCACAACCTGTTCGCCATCTATCCCTTGTCGACGAGCATGGTGGTCACCCTTGTCATCCTTGCGGCCATCACCGCAGTGGTCTACCACTTCTTGTATACGGCGATTGACGGGTGGCACGAGAAGCGCCAGGCGCGGCTCGTGTAGAGGCGGCGTGGCCGAAAACGCAGGTGGATGATGGGTACGCGTGGGCCCCTTGGGATGACGCGGCGTTCACAATTCCTGCACAGGCGAACTTTTTGTGGCCAATTACGCATTGACTTGCGGTTCTTTTCGCTTGTATACTTTGAAGGCTTGCTTGCAAAAGCCCCGTGCATGCAGTAAGGAGCAACATGGAAAGCGTGTCGTCCAGGGCGCGCGGAACATGGCTGGCGTAGGAAACCGGCGCTGCGTCCGAGTCTGCACTTTTGATAAGCAAACAACCCTGGGTGACCAGGTATAAGCTGGTTAATCCAGGAAACCGTAATGGAGGAAAAAGAAGTGAAGACGTATTACGCAAAGCCCAATGAGGTGGAGCGCGAGTGGCTTCTGATCGATGCAACCGATCAGGTCCTCGGCCGCGTTGCTACCAAGGCAGCTCACATTCTCAAGGGCAAGCACAAGCCGATGTACACCCCGCATGTTGACACGGGCGACTTCGTCGTCATCATCAACGCTGACAAGATCAAGGTCACGGGCAACAAGGCTTCTGACAAGAAGTACTACCGTCACTCTGGTTATCCGGGTGGCCTGAAGTGCGAGACCTTCGAAGAGGGCATGGCCAAGCATCCTGAGCGCATCGTCGAGCATGCTGTCAAGGGCATGTTGCCGAAGAACACGCTCGGTCGTGCAATGGGCATGAAGTTGAAGGTATACGCTGGTCCTGAGCATCCCCATGCTGCTCAGAAGCCCCGTGAGATCAAGGTGGAGGAGTAATCATGGCAGAGGCACTGTACTACGGCACTGGTCGCCGCAAGAACGCTGTTGCCCGCGTTCGTCTCGTTCCGGGCACCGGTAAGGTTATGGTTAACGGCCGCGAGGGGGTCGAGTATTTCGGCCGCGAGGCTCTTGTTAACTACGCGCTTACCCCGTTCAAGGTGACGGACACCGTCGATCATTTTGATGTCATCGCTCGTTGCAACGGCGGCGGCATCTCCGGTCAGGCTGGCGCTCTTCGCCACGGCATCTCCCGCGCTCTTCTCGAGGCTGGCGATTACCGCGCAGAGCTTAAGAAGGCTGGCTTCCTTACTCGCGATTCTCGTATGGTCGAGCGTAAGAAGTACGGTCTGAAGAAGGCTCGTAAGCGTCCGCAGTTCTCCAAGCGTTAAACTTGGCGAAACCTTGGGAGGCCGTCCTTTCGGGCGGCCTCTTTTGTTATTTTGCGCTCCGTAGCCACTCGCGCATGGTGGGTTGCTCAAGGAGAAGTTGGAGGGCAATCTGACGTCGTAGCGTGTTATCGTTTGCAGATACGGTGTTTTAAACGGAAACAGGAGAGGCACCCATGTCCAACATTTCTGAAATCTATGGCTCTTTGGTGTTTGATGAGCACACGATGCGTGAGCGTCTTCCCAAAGCAACCTTCAAAGACCTGATGAAGACGGTTCGCGACGGTGAGCCTCTTGACCTCGACGTTGCCAATGTTGTTGCCCATGCCATGAAGGAGTGGGCGATCGAGAATGGGGCGACGCATTACTCCCATTGGTTCCAACCTCTGTCCGGCGTTACCTCCGAGAAGCACGATGCTTTTCTCGAACCTACCGGGGATGGCCGCGCCATTCAAACCTTCAGCGGCAAGGAGCTGATTCAAGGCGAGCCCGATGCCAGCAGCTTCCCCAACGGCGGCCTTCGCGCGACCTTCGAGGCGCGTGGGTACACCGCGTGGGATCCGACCTCTTTCGCCTTCATCAAGGATGAGGTCTTGTGCATCCCGACGGCATTCGCTTCCTACACCGGCGAGGCGCTCGACAAGAAGACCCCGCTGTTGCGTTCCATGAAAGCCCTGAGCGAGCAGGTAAACCGCATGCTCGCCCTGTTCGGTGAGGGGCCGTACAACGTCACGGCAACCGTTGGTGCCGAGCAGGAATTCTTCCTGATTCCCGAGTCCGACTATGCGGCGCGCGAGGACCTGGTTTTGACCGGGCGCACGTTGTTTGGTTTCAGCCCCTGCAAGGGCCAAGAGCTCGAGGAGCATTATTTCGGAGCGATCCGCCCCTCTGTCAACGCCTTCATGAAGGAGCTCGACGACGAGCTTTGGAAGCTCGGCATCTCTGCGCGCACGAAGCACAACGAGGTCGCTCCCGCCCAACATGAGCTTGCTCCCATCTTCGCCAGTGCGAACCGCGCCGTGGACGAGAACTTACTCACCATGGAAAAGATGCGCCTGCTTGCCGGAAAGTATGGGTTTGCGTGCCTGCTCCACGAGAAGCCCTTCGAAGGGATTAACGGCTCTGGCAAGCACAACAACTGGTCCGTTTCCGCCGGCGGCAAAAACCTGCTTGATCCCGGCGATAACCCCATGGACAACCTGCGCTTCCTCGTGGTCTTGACCAGTGTCATCGAAGCGGTTGACGAGTATCAGGAGCTTTTGCGTGCCTGTGTCGCCTCCGCCGGCAACGATCATCGTCTGGGCGCGAACGAGGCACCTCCTGCGATTATCTCCATCTTCTTGGGAGACGAACTCGGTGCCATTATGGATGCTATCATCGAGGGCCGGGAATATGCCGGAACCGAACAGGTCCCCCTGGACTTGGGCGTTGCCGTTCTCCCGAAATTCCCCAAGGACAACACGGACCGCAACCGTACGAGCCCCTTTGCCTTCACCGGCAACAAGTTCGAGTTCCGTATGCCCGGGTCCAATGTCAACCTGGCGGACGCAAACACGATTCTCAACACCGCGGTGGCGAAGAGCCTGAAGGGATTCGCCGACGCCATGGAGAACTCCGACAACTTCCGCGAGGACGCCGCGGCCTACATCAAGAAGACCCTGACCGATCACCAGCGCATCGTCTTCAACGGCAATGGCTACTCCGACGAGTGGCCCATTGAGGCCGAAAAACGCGGTCTTTCCAACAACAAGACCACGGCGGACGCTGTCGCTTGCATGATCAAGCCGAAGAACATTGCCCTGTACGAGGAGTTCGGCATCCTGACGGAAGCCGAGCTTCGCAGTCGTTACGAGATCGAGCTGGAGAAGTACGTCAAGCTGCTCAATATTGAAGCGCGCGTCATGAAGCGCATGAGCCGACGTACCTATCTGCCTGCCATTTCCAAGGCTGCCGCAATTGCTGCCGATGATCTTGCCAAGTACAAGGCGATACGCCCCGATGCTCCCTGCGTGGCCCATGAGAAGCTCATCGACAAGATGCTTGCCGGTATTGATGAGATCGATGCCGCCGTTTACGACCTGCATGACAAGCATCATGTCGCGGAAGCGATGGAGGACATCCAGGAGAAGGCGAACTACTATGCCCATACGGTGATTTCTGCAATGGAGCGTCTGCGGACCGCTGTTGACGAGATGGAGATCATCACGGGTCGCGATTATTGGCCTGTTCCCTCTTACAACAACATGCTGTTCTACGTGTAGTGATCCATCGGTTGCTTGTCGGGCCCGTCTTCGGACGGGCTCTTTTATGTCGGCGGCTGCTAAAGTCGGTACGTATCAGATTCCCCTTCAAGAAGAGAGGCGTGTCAAAAAAACTTGGATGTTCGGTGATTTCTTCTCGGGAGAATTCAGGTTTGCAGGGAGTTTTCAGGTTGATTGTTATGCTTAAGGCAGAAGGAAAAAGGGCCGGATGTGTCCCGTAAGAGAATGGAAGACAAGATGAGCGAAAACCAGAGTTATCCTCCGTACGGTAAACCTCAAAGCGATTGGCAGCCCTTTATGGAAGGCGAGACGCAGGAAATTCCCGAGCAGCATACCCCGGCGTCTGAGTCTGCTTTCCAGCAGGGTTATGCAACGAAGAGTGAGACGGCAAAGATGCCTCCTGCCTATCAGGCAAATCATGCTCGATATGCCACACCGCAAGGACAACCCGTCCAAGCCTATGATGCCCAACCCGCAAAGAAGAAAAGCGGGGTAAAGGCATTCCTGATTTCATTTGCCGGCGCGGCCGTTGCCTGCATCCTCGTTTTGGGATTGAGCCTTGGAACCGGCCTGTTGAAGATGAGCGTCGGCTCCACGACGGCAAACTCTTCAGGGACATCTCTCGGTGCGAGCACCTCTACCACCATCACGACCTCTGAGGACACGACGTTGGCCGAAGTCGTTGCTGCCAAGGCGTTGCCGAGCGTGGTGTCCATCTCCGTGTACACACAGACCACTTCCTCATCCTTGTATGGCTTCGGTTTGGGCGGTTTGGGCTCCTCCGATAGCTCCAGCTCGTCGGTGGAGTCCTCCCTCGGCAGCGGTGTCGTCTTGTCCGAAGATGGCTATGTCATTACGAACTATCACGTCATCGAAGGCGCAAGCGCCTTGAAAGTGACGTGTGAGAGCAACACCTATGACGCCGATATCGTCGGCTACGATTCAAGCTCCGATATCGCTGTCATCAAATTGCGCAATGCCAGCGGACTTACCCCGATTGAGCTTGGCGACTCCAGCAACCTGACCGTTGGCGAGTGGGTCATGTCCATCGGAAGCCCCTTTGGCCTTGAACAATCCGTCGCAACGGGCGTCGTCTCCGCCACGGAGCGCAGCCAGATATACAGCGAGTCCTCCAGTAGCGGAAACGGCTATGGCTACGGCTATGGCAACTCCGGAAGTTCGGGCTATATGCTGTATGTGAACATGATCCAGACCGATGCGGCAATCAACCCGGGCAACTCCGGTGGTGCCTTGGTCGACAAAAACGGACAGCTTATTGGCATCAATACGCTGATCACTTCGTATTCCGGCAACTATTCCGGCGTTGGATTTGCTATTCCTGCCAACTACGCGATCCAACTCGCCCAACAGATCATCAATGGCGAGACGCCCACGCATGCCCAACTCGGCGTGACCCTAAGCAGCGTCACTTCCTCCATCGCCAACCGTTACGGCCTTGCGGTGGACAGCGGTGCGTACGTTACGTCCGTGTCCAACGGTACTGGCGCATCCGACGCAGGTATTCAGCAGGGCGACATTATCACCAAGTTTGACGACAGGTCGATCACCTCCGCCTCCGACCTGATGTTGGCGGTTCGCACGAAGAATCCGGGGGATACGGTGACGGTGGAGTTCAATCGCGACGGAAAGGCCACGACCGTGAGCGTGACGCTTGGTAGCGACGCGTCTTCGGCCAGCTCCTCGTCTCAACAAAACTCGGGAAGTGGCGGCTCGTCTCTTTTCGGTAACCTTTTCGGAGGCGGTTCCTCTAGCAACAGCGGCTCTGCAAGCTAAGAGCATTTCGGGAAGATACCGAGAAGCAAAGGCGGCCTGGGGTTTGTCCCCGGGTCGCTTTTTGCGTGCTTCCAAAATGAGAATCATAGTGAGAAAAAATCACGAAATGACGGCAGGAGAGAGGGGACTCACTATATTTGGGGTAAGATTGAAAAAGCGTTTACAGGTGATCGAGGTTGCCTGGTGTCAAAGAGAACAGGAAATCCATCATGGCTGATGAATATCGATATAAGCGTGTTCTTTTGAAGTTGTCCGGCGAGTTTCTTGCGGGCGACGCCGGATATGGCGTCGACCCGAAGGTCGTTGATGAACTCGCGGACCAGATTGCCGAGGTCGTAAAGGGTGGTGTCCAACTCGCTGTTGTTGTGGGCGGAGGCAACATCTTCCGCGGCATGGCGGGTTCTGCCGAGGGTATGGATCGCGCCCAGGCTGACTACATGGGGATGCTCGCAACCGTTATGAATGCGCTTGCCTTGCAGGACGCCTTCGAGCGCAAGGGCATTTACAGCCGCGTTCAGAGCGCCATCGGCATGCAGGCTGTGTGTGAACCCTACATCCGTCGTCGCGCAGAGCGTCATCTCGAGAAGGGTCGCGTCGTCATTCTTGCTGCCGGTACCGGCAACCCCTATTTCACTACCGACACCACCGCGGCCTTGCGTGCTTGCGAGTTGAACTGCGAGTGTCTGATGAAGGCGACGAAGGTTGATGGCGTCTACGATTCTGACCCCGCGAAGAATCCCGACGCGAAACGATTTGATCGCGTCACCTACATGGAGGTTCTCAACAAGGGTCTCCACGTCATGGATGCAACCGCGATCTCCTTGTGCATGGACAACGAAGTTCCGATGATCGTATTTGACCTTGGCGCGCCAGGAAACATTGCTGCAGCTTTGCGCGGAGAGAACGTCGGCACCGTTGTCGAGTAAGAACGACGCTGTGAAAAGAGAGCTTGCGCCGAGCGATCGGCTGCGATGAGAAAGGGACCATCATGCTGAACGAGATTATCGAAGGCGCCGAGGAGCGCATGAAGAAAGCCATTGTCGCGCTAAACGAAAACTTTGCCAGCGTCCGTACGGGCCGCGCAAACGCGTTTATCCTCGACAAGATCCGCGTGGACTACTACGGTGCCCCGACGCCCATCAACCAACTCGCTGCCATCAAGACCCCCGATGCCCATATGCTTGTCATCGAACCTTGGGATAAAGGCGTCCTTCGTGGCATCGAGCACGCAATTATGGCTTCCGATCTTGGTGTTACCCCCAGCAACGACGGCACCGTGATTCGCCTTCCGTTCCCGCAGCTCACCGAGGAGCGTCGCCGCGACCTTGCCAAGCAGTGCCGCTCCTACGCCGAGGAGTCTCGCGTCGCCGTTCGCAACATCCGCCGCGACGCCAACACCGCGGTCGATAAGAAGATCAAGGAAGAGGGCCTTCCCGAGGACGAGAAGAAGCGCAGTGAGGCTGCGATTCAAAAGCTCACGGACAAGTACATTGCCGAGGTTGACGCTGCCTGCAAGAAAAAAGAAGCAGAGGTCATGGAAGTTTAATTCGCGTCTCGTCGCCTTTTGGGCGTTGAGGTGCCGGTGACGTTCCCGTCCCGCTTGTTGGCGTTGTGCTCGACCTAGGAGACCTCTCTTGGGTCGAGTTCTTATGGGGACTTTGCCATAAATGCAGGGTGCATTCATAATGTTATAGAGGGAGGCGCAAAGATGAGTAAGACGCTTGAATATATCTTTCCAAAGCCGCCTGAGGGGCTAGACCCGCATGACTTGAACCTTGACGCCATCCCTGAACACGTCGCCATCATCATGGACGGCAATGGTCGCTGGGCGAAGAAGCGCGGATGGAAGAGGTTGAAAGGACACAATGCCGGTATCGAGGCGGTGCGAGAGAGCATTCGTACCTCTTCCGATCTGGGTATCAAGTACCTCACGATCTATTCGTTCAGCTCCGAGAATTGGAAGCGGCCCCAAGATGAGGTCGTTGGACTCATGGATCTGTTTGCCAAGACCTTGCTTGCCGAGGTGGACGAGCTTGACGAGGAAAACGTACGTATCAAGGCCATAGGTCACCTCGGCGACCTTCCTGACAATACGCGCAACGCCTTTGAAGAGGCGTGGGAGCGTACCCGGGACAACACCGGGTTGACGTTGTTTGTTGCCGTCAACTACGGTGGCCGCCAAGAGATCATTGACGCCATGGGCGGCTATGCCCGTGCGGCCCACGATGCCGCGAAAGCGGGGCGGCCCATCCCTGAGTTGACGGAAGAGGAGTTGGCAAAATACCTGTATACCGCCAATGTTCCTGATCCTGATTTGCTTATTCGCACCAGCGGGGAGATGCGCATCTCCAACTTCTTGCTGTGGCAGATCGCCTATGCGGAGTTCGTGGTCACGGATGTGTTGTGGCCCGATTTTGATCGCTATGAGTTTCTGCGCGCCCTTTTGGAGTTTCAAGGGCGCCATCGCCGCTATGGGGGCGTATAGTCGATGCCTCGCTCTTACGATGAGACCACCCATGACCAGCAAACAACAGACGCCGTATCGGTAGAGTTCGATTCGGCGATCTCGGGCGAGCGCTTGGACAAGTCGGCGCGAGAGATGGAGTCGCCTACTCCGGTCAAGGAGAAGCGTGGTGCCCGTGCCAAGAAAAAGGTGCTCGAGAAGACCCCGAAGAAGTTGAAGAACCCTTCGGAGACGCAGGTTCGCATTCGTACCGGTGCGGTCTATATCTTTCTCAATATTGTTTGCGTGATGTTGGGCGACATCCCCACGGCGATCATATTGGCGATCACGGCAGGTATTTGTGCGGGTGAGTTCTACTTCATGTTGCGCTCAGATGCAAAGCTCCCCAACGAGCTCATCGGAGTTATTGCGGCGGTGTGTTTTCCCTTGTCCGCTTTTTTCTTCGGCTTTCAAGGTATTGTCATCGTCTTGTCCTTGTTTTTGCTCGCGTTGCTGATTTGGTACGTGTTCACCATGCAGGCTCGTATCGCCGATGTGAGCATCTCTTTGTTCGGTGCCGTGTATACGGGGTTGTTGTTGTGCGGTCTCCTCGTGATTCGTATGTCGATTGGTGAGTTTTGGGGCGGCGTCCTGCTCTTGTTGTTGCTTTTGAGCGTATGGGGCAACGACGCCTTCGCCTATCTCGTGGGACGCAAGTTCGGCAAGCACAAGTTGGCTCCGCGCGTAAGCCCGAAGAAAACATGGGAAGGACTTGTGGGCGGCCTTGTCGCCTCCTGCGTCTTTTGGTGCTTGATGACGTTGGTTCCCGGTGTTTCTATGGGCATCCCCCAGGCAATCCTGTTCGGTATCGTGTGCGGTTGCATGGAGGTGTTGGGAGATTTGGCGGAAAGTCGCATCAAGCGCAATGTGGGCGTGAAGGATTCAGGAGACATCATGCCTGGTCATGGTGGCCTTCTCGATCGTTGCGACTCGCTGTTCTTAGCAAGTATCACCGCCTGCGTCCTGATGGTTTTGGGCGGTTGCATCCCGTTCTCCCTGTTGTAGGAACGGGCGTTTCTGGGACCGCATGAGGTCCTTGGATGATTGGGGGGTCTATGGCTGGCAAGCGACGTGTGGTGGTCTTGGGGTGCACGGGTTCGATTGGAACCCAAACCCTTGATGTGATTCGTCGCCACCCGGAAAAGCTGGAATGTGTTGGCTTGGCAGCCGGAACGCGAGTCGCGGAACTTCTTGGGGCAGCGCACGAGCTCGGCGTTCGTCGCGTGGCGGTGGGCTCCAAAGATGTGGCTGCTCCTGAGCTTGTCGAGCTTAAGCAATTCGCCACAGAGCAATTCGGTATCGGATACGAGGCCGTTGTCGACCTTATCGACCACGATGATGTCGATGTCGTCGTTAACGCCCTTGTCGGTGCGGCCGGCTTGCGGGCAAGTTATGCGACCTTGAAGGCGAAAAAGGTCTTGGCTCTCGCGAACAAGGAAAGTCTTGTAGTTGGTGGCGACCTGATCATGCCGATGTCCGAGTCTCTTGACGAGGAGTCCGGGTTCAAGCATTACCTCATGCCTATCGATTCCGAGCATGGTGCGATCTATCAATGCCTTATCGGTGAGGCGCGAAGCGAGGTCTCAAGGCTTTGGGTCACTGCCAGTGGTGGGCCTTTCCGCGGTCGTAAGCGCGAGGAGCTCGTCGGGATTACGCCTGCCCAAGCACTTGCCCACCCCACATGGAACATGGGTGCGAAGATCAGCATTGACTCCAGCACGCTCATGAACAAGGGACTCGAGGTCATCGAAGCCCACCATCTGTTCGATATGCCCTACGATCGCATCGAGGTCGTGGTCCAACCCCAAAGCGCGATCCATTCCATGGTCGAGTTCTCCGATGGGTCCGTAAAAGCTCACCTCGGTACCACCGATATGCGCATTCCGATTCAGTATGCGTTGAGCTATCCCGAGCGTTGGGAAGCCCCGGTTATCCCTCTTGATTTCAAAACGTTGGGTTCCCTCCAGTTCGAGGCGCCCGACGAGGAGACGTTCAGGTGTTTGGCGCTTGCCCGTCATGCGGGTATGGTGGGCGCGACTTTGCCTTGCGTCATGAATGCGGCTAACGAGGTCGCGGTCGCTTCATTTTTGTCTGGGAAGAATTCCTACCTCGGTATAGCCGAGTGTGTCGAGACGGTTATGGACCTCCACGAGGGGCAGGGTGTCCAACGCGTTGAGAGCATCGACCAGCTCATGGAACTTGACGGGTGGGCGCGTGGTGAGGCGCAGCGTTTCATAGACGCGCGATAAATCAACCAACAAGCGTAGGCAAAGGTAATGCAGCTCGTGCGGGGGTTGGTTTTCTTCGCTTTTTGACCCGGCGGGCGCGTGAGATGTCTCCAACAAGGTAATACGGCCCGTATTGGGTTGGTGCCCTGTTCCCTTGCGGGTTTTGTGCTTTCAATGATGAAAAATGCATAAAATACGAAAAAAATCATAAAATAATGAAACTTTTTAAAAATAACTACACTTTATTTGGTACTTCACTATAATGTCATTCATTCGAAACGGGGCATGTGCCTAAACGTGCGCCTAAGCCGGATGCGAGAAACAACAAGGGGGCGGAGATCTTGACGCAGACAGCAAGCAAAATTATCTCAAGCAATGAGCAGTCCGCCCGCCGTTGCCCCTTCTATGAGGGGGCTGTCAAGGCGACCAATCTTGCAGGTCGCGACCTTATGCGCCTTCTCGACCTGTCTCCTTGCGAATTCCAACTTATTTTGGACACGGCGCTCGATCAAAAGGCCCAAATGAAGGATGGGCACGTCGTTGCTCCCTTTGCCGGAAAGTCCGTCGCCATCATCATGGAGAAGCCGAGCCTGCGTACACGCAGCAGCTTTGAGATCGGCGTTGCCCAACTAGGCGCCCATCCTCTCGTCTTGGCAGACGACCATTCCGCCTTTAGTCGTGGCGAGTCGGTCAAGGATACGACGATGGTGCTCGAGCGCTATGTCGATTGCATCGTCTTGCGCACCTTTGAGCAGTCAAAGGTCGCCGAGGTTGCCAAGTGGGCAAGCATTCCGGTCATCAACGCCTTGTCGGATGATTTCCATCCCTGTCAAGGTCTTGCTGACGCGCTGACCATCCTCGAGCGCAAAGGGGCGCTGAAGGGCACCAAGGTCGCCTATCTTGGCGATGGCAGCAACAACATGGCGAACACCTATTGCGAGCTTGCAGCAATCGCGGGTATGAACCTCACCGTCGGCGCCCCAAAAGGCCATCACCCGAACCCGGTATACCTTGAGGAGTGCCTTGCCCTGTGTGAAAAAACGGGCGCTACCATCACGGTCGTGGAGGATGCCGTGGCGGCGGCGGACGGCGCGGATGTCGTCATCACGGACTCTTGGACCTCCATGGGTGCCGACAATGCTGACGAGGCATCCGGTCTGTTCGAGGCGTTCCAGGTAAACGGGAGGCTTATGGACCATGCTGCGAAGGGCGCGATATTCATGCACTGTCTGCCGGCACACCGTGGGCGCGAGGTGACCGATGAGATCATGGACGGCCCCAGCTCGGCTATCTACGACGAGGCGGAAAATCGTCTTCATGTACAAAAGGCCCTCATCAGCTTGGTGATGGCACGATAGTTGGGAACCTTGCGCTCTGCGTATACGATAGAGCGAACAAAACAGAACAAACAAAACGATTCTCAAGAATTCGAAAGGGAAGGAAATCATGGCTGAGAAGAAAAAGGACATCTGCGTGCTCGCATACTCGGGCGGCTTGGATACGAGCTGTTGTATCAAATGGCTGATGGAGAAAAAGAACGTCGACGTCGTTTGCGTTGTTGGCAACGTCGGTCAAGATGAGGCTGACCTCGAATACGTGTGCGACAAGGCACTCAAGGTCGGTGCAATCGATGCCATCGCCGTTGATATGCGCGAGGAGTTCGTAGAGGAGTACCTTGCTGTCGCCCTTGCTGCAAACTGCATGTACGAAAACAAGTATCCCATGGTCTCCGCCCTCAGCCGTCCCATCATCTCCAAGCACCTCGTTGATGCGTGTCACAAGTATGGTGCAAAGTACGTGGCTCATGGATGCACCGGCAAGGGCAACGACCAGGTTCGCTTCGAGGTCGCTGTTCAAAGCCTCGACCCGACGCTTGAGATTTTGGCTCCCGTTCGCGAGTGGGATCTTTTGACCCGTCCTGCCGAGATGGAGTGGGCAGCCGCCCATGGCGTGCCGGTTCCGACCACCCAGGGCTCCCCGTACTCTATCGACGACAACCTGTGGGGTCGTGCCATCGAGTGTGGCGTTCTCGAGGATCCCTGGAACGAGCCTCCTGAGGATATCTACACCATGACGGTCGATCCCGCCAAGGCTCCCGATGAGCCTGAGTATGCCGTTCTCGGCTTCAAGGCGGGCAAGCCCTGCAGCCTCGACGGCGAGGAGATGAGTTTCCTCGACATCATTCTCAAGATGAATGAGATTGCTGGGCGCAACGGCTACGGCCGCGTTGACATGGTCGAGAACCGCCTCGTAGGTGTGAAGTCTCGCGAGTGCTATGAGGTGCCTGCCGCTTTGGCGATCATAAAGGCCCACCAGGCCCTCGAGGATCTCTGCCTCGAGCGTGAGGTGCTCCATACCAAGCCCGAGCTTGAGCAGAAGTGGGCTACGCTGGTCTATAACGGATTGTGGTTCAGCCCGCTCAAGAAGGCTATTGACGCATTTTGTGCCAGCACCCAGACCTGTGTCACCGGCGAGGTCCGCCTCAAGTTCTACAAGGGCAGCTGCACGATCGTTGGTCGCAAGTCTGCATATTCCCTGTATGATTTCGGCTTGGCAACGTATGATTCTGGCGACACGTTCGACCGCGATGCCGCCAAGGGCTTTATCACGTTGCACGGATTGCCGGTTCGCACATGGGCCCAACATCGTGCCGATGCCGGTGTCAAGGGTGCCATCTAGCAGCGAGGACGCATACGACCGGCGGCGCGTCTCTTATGGGCATGCCGCCGGTCTTTGTTTGGGGAAGAGGTTGTTTTAGCCATGAAGATCACCGGAACAGATGCGATGTGGGGAGGGCGCTTTGAGGAGTCGCCGAGCGAGTTTACGAATGCGTTCGGTGCGAGCTTGCCCGTTGACCAACGCATGTGGAAAGCCGATATCACGGGCAGCAAGGCCCATGCGGCGATGCTCGGCCGTCAGGGCGTTATCTCGGCGAAGGACGTCGAGGAGATTTGTGAGGGCCTTGACGACGTCGCTGCCAAGATCGAGGCGGGACGCTTCAAGTTTGATATCCACGACGAGGATATCCACATGAGTGTTGAGCGCAACCTGACCGAGAACATCGGTGCTGCGGGCGGCCGCCTTCATACGGGCCGCAGCCGCAACGACCAGGTTGCCACGGATACGCATCTGCACTGCAAGGCCCTCGCAAGCTCTCTTATGGACAACGTCATGGACCTCCGAGGCGCCCTGCTTAAGAAAGCTTCTGACAACTTCGGTGTCGTCATGCCCGGTTATACCCACATGCAAAAGGCCCAACCGATCCTGTTTAGCCACCATATGCTTGCCTACTACTGGATGTTTGCCCGCGACTTCGTCCGTTTGAGGGCCGCCTATGACGCAGCCGATGTGATGCCTCTCGGTTCCGCGGCCCTTGCTGGGACGACATTCCCGCTCGATCGCGACTTTACGGCCGACGAGCTCGGTTTCTCCGCAATCTATCCCAATAGCATGGATGCGGTAAGCGATCGTGATTTTTTGCTTGACCTTATCTACGCTTGCAGCGTGACCATGATGCACCTCTCCCGTCTTTGCGAGGAGCTTATCTATTGGAGCAGTGACGAGTTCCGATTTATCCGCATGAGCGACGCGTACTCGACGGGATCGAGCATCATGCCCCAAAAGAAGAATCCCGATTTTGCCGAGCTCATTCGTGGCAAGACGGGTCGTGTCTATGGGGACCTCGTCCAATTGCTGACCGTCATGAAGGCCTTGCCCCTTGCTTATAACAAGGACATGCAGGAAGACAAGGAAGGCGTGTTTGACGCGGTGGATACCTTGGGCGACTCTCTTGTGGTCATGACCGGCATGATCTCAACGATGACGGTCAACGTCGACCGGATGCGCGCCGGTGCACACGGCGGTTTCATGGCGGCAACCGATCTTGCGGACTACCTCGTAGGCAAGGGGATGCCGTTCCGTGACGCTCATGCCGTGGTCGGCAAGTTGGTCCTTGATTGCGAAAAGGCTGGCCGCACCCTCCAAGAGCTCACTGCCGAGGAGCTGACGGAGATCGACCCGCTGTTCGGCGAAGATGCTCCTGCGGCGGTGGACATCGACACGGTCGTGTCTCGCAGGACGACGGCGGGCGGCACCGGCCATGAGGCTGTGAAGGCCCAGTTGGAGCAGGCGAGCGCGCGTCAGGCGGCCGACGAGGAAAGTCTTGTGCATTTCAACCTCTAGGGCCGAAATGATTTACCCTCCATGCGGGGTGGCATACGGCCGCCCCGTTTTTTCCTTTGGACCTCCGTGCGGAGTTGTAGTCATTTCTTGCTCTACCGATTCCGCGTGAAGGGAGACAGGGTAGCAGTCCTATAATCGCCTCCATGGATATACTCAACATTCTTATCACCATAGCCTGCGCGTCCATCGTCTTGATGTTTCTCGTGTTCATCCATGAGGGTGGACACTTTCTCGCATCCAGGGCTTTTGGCGTCCGCGTATCCGAGTTCATGATCGGCTTTCCCGGGCCTGGCCTGAAGTTCAAGGTGGGCGAGACGCGCTTTGGCGTGACATGTGTTCCTCTTGGAGGTTACGCCCGTGTGTGCGGAATGGAGGCGGGTGAGGAGAGCCCCGATCTCGAAAACGTCTTGGCATGCATGTATCGTCGTGGGACTGCTGATGTGGAAGATGTCGCAAAGGATTGTGGAATCGACTTTGACGCCGCGAAGTTCGCCCTGGATGAACTTGTTGAATGGGGATGCGTCACGCCGCCCCACAAGACCGACGAGTTCAACACGTATCGTGTGGTCGAATCCACAAAGCCCTCCCGCCGAAAGCTCAAGAGGCTCGAGGCGCAATATCGTGCCGACAACGTGGAGAGGGCCGGGTCCCCTGATGTCGTCGTCACGCCTCCCTTGCCTTCAGGCATGGCGCGCACCTGTGTGAGTGAGCCTTGGTACCCGAAGCGTTATTGCGAGGGGCAGGCCCGTCCCGAACAGGCAACCGATCCCCATGCCCTTTACGAGGAGCAACGAGGTGCGCAATATCGCGCGTTGCCCTTTTGGAAGCGCAGCGTCATCCTTGTGGCCGGTGTCGCGGTGAACCTGTTGTTTGCCATGGTGTGTTTCGTGATTATCTACAGCGTTTTGGGGTTTGACTACCAATACGTCGACACGGGCGAAATCGTCCATATCACCGTCGATCCCTTGCGCGCCATTGTCGCAGGTTTTACCTACATCGGCATGGTGATCCAATCCGTTGCGAGCTTGTTCAATCCCGCCACCGCCGCAGACGTCGTATCTGACTCCACGAGTATCGTAGGTATCGCCGTCCTCTCCAAGAGCGCCTTCGAGCAAGGCTTCACCAGCGTTCTTTCCTTTATGGCCATGATCAGCGTCTCGCTTGGCATCATCAACCTTGTTCCTATCCCGCCTCTCGACGGAGGGCGTTTCGTCGTGGAGGTCATCCAGAAGATCATCGGCCGCAACGTCTCTGTCAGGGTTTTGAACTTTGTGACCATTGCGGGCATGACCTTGTTCCTCGTGTTCTTTGTTGTGATGTTGAACCAAGATCTTCAGCGCTTCGTGTTTGGCAATTGGTAGCGAGGCGGTTTTGCGGAAAGCTCAGCACTACATATCCGCGTATTAGTGGGATAATGCACAGCGACACATAGGATATGAGAGAGATGTGGTGCATATGATTGAACTGAAAGACCTCGTTTTTGAGGTCCAGGACGACGATGGGCGCCCTGCAAAGCGCATCATTGACAACTTGGACCTGGTTATCGCTGATGACCAATTCGTTGTCATTACCGGTCCTAATGGTGGGGGCAAGTCCACCCTCGCCAAGCTGATCATGGGCATCGAGAAACCCACGAGTGGCAAAATCCTGTTTGACGGGGAAGACATCACCGAGGCTTCCATCACGGAGCGCGCTCGTATGGGTATTGGTTACGGGTTCCAACAACCTGCTCGTTTTAAGGGCATGAAGGTCAAGAAGCTCCTCGATATCGCAGCGGGCAAGAGGCTCCCCATGCTTTCCTGCAATGAGTACCTTTCCAAGGTGGGCCTTTGCAGCGCGAGCTATCTGACCCGCGAGGTTGACAAGTCTCTTTCCGGAGGTGAGGTTAAGCGCATCGAGATCGCGACCATGTTGGCTCGCGATCCCAAGCTTGCCATCTATGACGAGCCCGAGGCGGGTATCGACCTTTGGAGCTTTGACCGTCTGACCGAGACGTTCCGCGACATCCATGCTGCTCGTGACGGTCGCAGCATCGTCATCATCAGCCACCAGGAGCGCATCATCCAACTTGCGGACACCATCGTCCTTCTCAAGGAGGGTCGCGTCGAGGATCAAGGTTCCTGCGAGGAGATCTTGCCGAAGCTTGGATTTGCCCAGCGAACGGGCTCGTGCGGTCTGACCGAGCCCACCGTTTTGCATCTGACGGAGATTCCCACCACGTGCTAGCGCGAGTACGCGCCGGTTCGCCTTTTGGCGCAACGTCGACGCGTGACGATATATAAGGAGAACACAATGAGCGTAGACCTTTCGCCCATCGACGAGAGCTTGTTGGAGCTGCTCACCAGTATGCACGGCATGCCGAGTGGTGCATTCAACATTCGCAAGGATGGACAACTTGTCAGCCGTAACAGCAACGCCTTTATCGACATTGAGGGCTATACCGAGAAATCGGGTATCAAGATCACCATCAAACCCGGCACGAAGGGCGAGACGATTTACATTCCCGTCATCATCACCAAGTCGGGTATCAGCGACGTCGTCTACAACGACTTCTACGTCGGCGAGAATTGCGATGTCACTATCGTCGCGGGTTGCGGTATCCACAATGACGGCGTCCACAAAAGTCAACACGACGGTATCCATACCTTTTATCTTGGCAAGAACAGCCACGTTCGTTATGTGGAGAAACACTATGGTGAGGGCGACGGTAACGGTGAGCGCGTGCTCAATCCAACCACTGTCGTCTACATGGAGGAGAACTCTCGCTGTGAGATGGATATGTCCCAACTTCGTGGCGTCGATTCCACGGTGCGTGAGACCAATTGCGAGTTGAAGGCGGGCGCCAGGCTCGTCTTGACCGAGAAGTTGTTGACGCACGGCAAGCAGCTCGCCACGTCTAACATGGACATCCGCCTGAAAGGAGATGATTCCAGCGTTCAGGTCATCAGTCGCTCCGTTGCTCAAGACGAATCCGTCCAGATATTCAACCCGCTTGTCGTCGGTGAGGCCGCCTGCCGCGGGCATGTCCAGTGCGATGCGATCATCATGGGCCACGCGAAGGTCAAAGCGGTTCCCGGAATCGAGGCCGCCAGCGAAGACGCTCAACTTGTCCATGAGGCAGCAATCGGCAAGATCGCCGGTGACCAGATCATTAAGTTGATGACCCTTGGCCTGTCCGAGGAGGAGGCCGAGGCGGAGATCCTTGATGACTTTTTGAACTAGGAGTCAAGGATGTAGATTTCGGGAGGTGGACGACGGTCTGCCTCCCTTCTTTTTTCAAATGGCGGTTGAGCATGCATAAGGTAGTGCTCTCGGGTAAAATGAATCCGTCTGCGCTTAACGCAAGGAGGTAGGTGTATGAGCGATACCGCATGGCGTCCAAACGAACATACCCGCCAGGTGATGGTGGGCGGTGTCGCGTTGGGCGGCGGTGCGCCGGTCGTGGTGCAATCCATGTTGAACGCACCGGCGAAAGATGTCGAAGAGAATCTCGCCCAAATCTATGCCCTTGCCGCCGTTGGTTGTGAGGTGGTTCGCATGGCCATCCCGCACCGTGACTGCCTCGACGCGTTTGAGGAGGTGTGCGCTCGCAGCCCCTTGCCGGTCGTTGCCGATATTCACTTCGATCGCGTTATCGCTATCGAGGCGGCTCGTCGTGGGGCGGCGAAGTTGCGTATCAACCCCGGCAACATCGGCGGTCTTAAGGCTACCGATGAGGTTATCGAGGCGGCACGAAAGGCGGGCATTCCGATTCGCATCGGCGTGAACGCCGGTAGCCTGGACAAGGAATTGGCGGCACGCGAGGATTTGACCCTGCCTGAAAAACTCGCGAAATCTGCGGCGGACTATGTGGCACATTTCGAGTCGCGCGACTTCACGGATGTTGTCGTGTCTGCAAAGGCTCACGACGTCCCGGCGACGATCGCGACGTATCGCTTGCTTGCCGAGATGATTCCGGAAGTGCCGTTGCATATCGGCATAACCGAGGCGGGAACGGCGTTCCAAGGTGTTATCAAGAGCGCGGCCGGTCTCGGCATCTTGCTCGAGAGCGGTATCGGCGATACGCTGCGCATCAGCCTGACCGATGAGCCGGTCACGGAGATTCGCGCATGTTGGACGTTGCTTTCGGCGCTTGGTCTGCGTGAACGAGGCCCTGAATTGGTAAGCTGTCCGACATGTGGACGTTGTCAAGTCGATTTGATCGGTTTGGCGAAACAGGTTGAGGAGCGGCTTGCGACCATTGAGAAACCGATGAGCATTGCCGTTATGGGGTGCGTCGTCAACGGACCCGGAGAGGCCAAGGATGCTGACATCGGTGTTGCCTGTGGCCAAGGAAGTGGAGTTATCTTTGCCCATGGTGAGACTGTGCGCAAAGTTGAGGAGAGCGAAATCGTCAACGCTTTAATGGAGGAGATTGCGAAGCTATGAGTGCAATGTTACGTATGAGCAAGGTATATGCGCCGACGTTGAAGGAGGACCCCAGCGATGCCGACATCGCGAGCGCCAAGCTCTTGACGCGCGCGGGCATGATTCGTAAGGAAGCTGCTGGTCTGTTTACGTATATGCCGCTCGGCATGCGAGTACTGCATAAGATCGAGACCATCATCCGTGAGGAGATGGACTCGCACGGTGCCCAGGAGATCTTGATGCCGTTCGTCACGTGTGGCGACCTTTGGAAGGAAAGCGGTCGTTGGGATGTGTACGGTGAGGAAATGATGCGCATGGTCGATCGCCACGGCATCGAGTTTTGCCTCGGACCTACGCACGAGGAGGTCGTAACGGACCTTGTCAAGAACGAACTTCGCTCGTACAAGGACTTGCCGAAGAATCTGTATCACATCCAGCTGAAGTTCCGCGACGAGCGTCGTCCGCGCTTTGGCCTGTTGCGTACACGCGAGTTCATCATGAAGGACGCGTACTCCTTCGATGCGGATCGGGCGGGGCTCGACGAGAGTTACCTGCAGATGCGCAAAGCGTATAGTGCGATTTTCGATCGGTGTGGATTTAGGTATCGCATCGTGCAGGCCGACTCGGGGGAGATCGGTGGCTCGGGCTCCGAGGAGTTCATGGCGATTGCGGATACCGGTGAGTGCGAACTCGTGTATTGCGATTGCGGGTATGCCGCCGACATCGAGATCGGCTTGTGCAATCCGATACCGACCGAGTTTGCTGCCGACAAGATGGAGCGTATCGAGACGCCCGGCGTCCACACGATTGCCGAGTTGGCCGCGTTTCTTTCCTGCGAGGAGAGCGCAACCGCGAAGGCGTTCAGCGGCATTGACCGCGATGGCGTCGTGTGGGTTTTGTTCGTTCCGGGCGATTATGAGGTCAACGAGCTCAAGGCGAGTCAAAAGCTCAACGGTTTTCGTCCTCTGACCGACGAGGAGATGGAGGAATGCGGTCTTGTCAAGGGCTCGATGGGGCCGGTCGGCTTGCCTGCCGGCGTCAAGGTTGCCGCCGATGAGAGCCTGCGCGCTATTAATCGTTGGGTCGTCGGTGCGAATGAGGACGGTTTCCACTACATCGGTGCCAAACAGGGCGAGGATTTCCAGGTTGATGCCTATGGCGACTTCTGCGTCGTCAAGAAGGGCGACACTTGTCCGCTTTGCGGCAAGAAGATGGACGGCGCGCGTGGCATCGAGGTCGGACAGATCTTCAAGCTTGGTACGAAATACTCCGAAGCGATGGGCGCCTTGTTCATGGACAAGGACGGCAGCGAGAAACCGTTCATCATGGGATGCTATGGCATCGGCGTGGGCCGTACCTTGGCCGCTGCCGTCGAGCAATGCCATGACGAGAAGGGTATCGTTTGGCCAGCTCCTATTGCGCCCGCCCACGTGTGCGTCATACCTCTGACGGTCAACGACGATCTTGTTCAGCCCGCAGCTGAGAAGATCGCCGAGGAACTTAAAGGTGTCGGACTTGACGTCTGTATCGATGACCGTAAGGAGCGTGCTGGCGTGAAGTTCGCCGATGCTGACCTCATCGGATGGCCGGTCCAGGTCGTCGTTGGTAAGCGTGGTCTCGAGTCCGGTACGGTCGAGATCAAGAATCGTAAGACGGGCGAGAAGTCTGACGTGGCGCTTGACGCTATCCAAGGCGTTGTTGATGCGATCTTGAAGTAGCCTTTGCGTTAAAGGTGGTATTTGGGTGGCGGGGTCTCCTCGTCGCCCTTTCTTTTTGGGTTTGGCTTTCCGGCAAATGGGTGCCCTCGGTAGTGTGTCGAGCGTTGGTGCAAACGGGCGACCGAAGCGACCTCTACGTCAACATTAGGGACACGATCTCGTCCTCTCAACTCGCGAAAGATTTTGACGGCATCTTCGTGGTTACATCCGCCTCAGACGAGCACATCAGCCGAACCACGCTTCGGGACCGGGGTAAATTGCAATTAAGGAAGGTTTCTGAAGCCATGGTAAAGAGTTTGTGGGCTTTCAGGTCCTTTGACGTGTGGGTGGTATTCTGTAGCGCATGTCTTTTCTGTCAAACATAGCAAAGGTGCCTTTGCGCGTCTTGAGATTTGTTGTCAAGCTTGTCTTAGGCTTGCTTCTTATCGCCGTGCTGGTCGTTCTCGGTGTTAATGTTTACGTCGTCGGATCCACATCGTCTCGTATTGTCACGGCCGACCAAGCGTCGTCTGCAAATGCCGAGTGCATTGTCGTGCTAGGTGCCAGCGTGTTGCCAAGTGGATCGCCCTCCGACATCTTGCGTGATCGCCTTGACGATGCGGCGGCGTTGTACGAGAGAGGGGCGGCTCCCGAGATTCTCGTCTCCGGCGCAAGCGCCGAAGATGGCTATTGTGAAGCGATTTACATGAAACGATACCTTGTCGAGGTCGGCGTCCCCGAGGATGCGATTGTGTGTGACTATGCAGGTTATTCCACCTATGAGACCATGTATCGCGCCCATTTTGTGTTTGGGTACGACAACGTTATCGTGGCGACGCAGGAATACCATCTCTCGCGCTCGGTGTATTGCGCACAAGGGTTGGGGATGGAAGCCATTGGTGTTGCGGCGGGCGTGGGCCACTCCTACGAGGACCAATCCTACTACGACACGCGTGAGGCTTTCTCCCGTGTCAAGGACGTATTTCAGGTCGCGGTCAAGGCCCCACCGACAGACACCTCTGTCGCCACCAACCTTGCGGCAAATATTGGATAGTGGTCTCGATGAAGGTTGCCGTGAGCGCTTGTCTTATGGGGCGCAATTGCAAGTACAACGGAGGATGCAATCGCAACGACGCCCTGATCGAGGCGCTTGGTCACCACGACGTGGTCGAGGTTTGCCCCGAGGTGGCAGGAGGATTGCCCACGCCGCGCCCCGCCTCCGAGATTCGCGAAAATCGTGTAGTTAACACGAAAGGCGAGGATGTCACCGAAGCTTTTGTTAAAGGTGCCCAAAAATGCGCTGCACAATGCGAAGGTGTTGATCTTGCGGTCATGCAGCCTCGTTCTCCCAGTTGCGGTACGCGCGCGGTCTACGACGGCACCTTCTCGAAAACCCTCGTTCCAGGGCAAGGCGTATTTGCCCGTTTGCTTACCGAGTTGGGAGTCCGAACAATCGACGCGGATGACCCCGCCCTCGCCTCGATCCTGTAGCCCCGCCCTAACCTCGCCCTTGCGACCCGTTCTCGCCTCGATCCTGCAGAAAGGGCGAACGAGCGCGTATTTTCGTTTTCCATTGGGTGTCCCTGTCCTTGTTATCAGTGTGTTTCGCCCCTCTGGCGCTGTAAGGGGGCTTACGTGTTGTGCTACCCTGAGCGTTGTGCGAAAAACATGCATCGCGAGACACGATTCCTGATTATCGAAGGCGGTACATCATGCTTGATGAGAAAAAAATCCAACTCGGCAACGCTCCTTCCGCAATCCGCAGCTTGTTTGCCTATGGCTTGCAGCGAAAGGCCGAGATTGGCGAGGAGAATGTATACGATTACTCCATAGGCAACCCCAGCGTCCCCACTCCAAAAGAGGTCAAGGATTGCATCATCGATCTTCTTGAGGTCGACCCGGTCGTCCTTCACGGCTACTCTCCGTCCTCGGGTCTCGATTCTACTCGCAAGGCCGTGGCCGACCATATCAAGTTGCATTACGGCATCGACGCCTCTCCCAACCAGGTCTACATGACTCATGGCGCCGCCGCTGGCCTCGCCATCACCATCGAGGCCATCACGGTTCCCGGTGACGAGGTTATCGTCCCGACACCGTTTTTCCCCGAGTATCGAACGTGGATCGAGCAATCCCAGTGCACTCTCGTGGAGGTTCCCTGTCTTCGACCGAGCTTCCAGTTGGATATCGAAGCGATTGCGGCAGCCATCACGCCTCGTACCGCCGGGATCATTGTGAACACGCCGAACAACCCGGTTGGTAGCGTGTACACCCGCGAAAACCTCGAAGCGCTCGCTGATGTCTTGCGTGCGAAGGAGGCTGAGTTTGGCACGAAGATCTATCTCATCGCGGACGAGCCTTATCGCAAGATCACCTACGGAGCGGAGATTCCGTACCTTCCCTGCCTGTATGACCGCACTATCGTTTGTTATTCCTTCAGCAAGAGCTTGAGCTTGCCCGGCGAGCGTATCGGTTATATCTACGTGAGCGACCTTATGGACAACGTCTCCGACACGATGTTTGCCATCCAGGGCGCTGGCCGTGCTCTCGGCTACATCTGCGCGAGTGTCTTGTTCCAACGTGTACTTGAGAAGTGCATCGAGCTTCCCAGCGACGTGGAGAGCTACCGTGTGAATCGCCAGATCCTCACCGAGGGACTGGCGAAGATTGGCTACGAGTATGTTGAGCCGGACGGAGCATTCTATCTTTGGGTGAAATGTCTCGAGGACGACGCCCAGGCCTTCAGCGATCGCGCCAAGGAGCATGAGCTTTTGCTTGTTCCCTCCGATTCATTTGGGTGCGGCGGCTATGTGCGCTTGAGTTACTGCATCGCCAGGGAGACCATCGAGAACAGCATGCCTGCCTTCCAGGCTCTCTACGATAGTTACCAGCAGTAAGTGCAAGCCCGAGTGTGAATCTGTGTGTGATTTCACGCTCGGCTGGTTGGGAGTTTTCCGCATATATTCCGTTATGCAAGAGAGATAAAAGTAGGAACCCCAGGCGGGGTTCCTACTTTTTGCGCGAATTATCTCTTGGCAGTGGGATTACTTGTGGCAGCGGTGGGCGTGCTTGTGGCACTTCTTGTGGAACTTGCGGCCCTTCTTCTTGCCACAGACGCCATCCTCCTTCGCGGCAATGATGAGCTTCTCGCAGATCGCATCGAGTGCGGCAATCTCGTCAGTGCTCAGCGCCTCAGCCAGCTTGTCGGCTGCTTTCTCCTGGGCGGCAACTCGCTTGGCTGCGACAGCCTTGCCTTCCTCGGTCAGGGCGACGGTGTAGGTCTTCTTGCCCTCGGCATCTTCGATGGTGGCGTATCCCTTGCGGACGGCCTTCTTGACGACGTCCTTCAGGTTTGCGCGGGACAAGCCGGTTGCGACAACGAGGTCGCGTTGAGTTGCGGAGCCCTCGGCCTCAAGGGCGATAAGCAAAGCGCCGATACCGCGCTTGTAGCTGCGGGGTCCGTTCTTGCGGAAATACAGTTGGGTGAGCTTGTTTGCCTTCTTCATCTTGTTGAGGGTCTTCAATGCACCAGACATAGGTTCCTCTTTTCTCTTTCTCTTTTACGACACTGAGGGAACTATACGTTCTTTCATTTTGTGTGTCAACAATTTATTGAATAATTCACAAATAATAAAAACTGCACGTAAATAATCAAATTAAATGTCCAATATTTAGGATATGAATAATTAAAAGAACTATTAAGACCCCTGTTTTTGTCGACAAAACCGGCGAGGGTGGAAAGCGAATAAGCGTATACAATGAATCAGGCACACAACGCGAGGGGAGCAAGGGACAACAGTGCAAAAACGAACGTCTGACAAACATGTTGGTGACGTCCTTTTGGGGAGGGTGGATTCTCCTGCTCGTCCGATATGCCCGGTCGATAAGCAATGCGGTGGGTGTACTCGCAGCGCCATCCCTTACGACGAGCAGCTCTCTTTCAAGGACAAGCGTATGCGTGACCTCTTTTCGAGCCTGTGCGATGCGCCGACACCGCTGCCAATCAAGGGCATGGAGAACCCCTACCATTACCGTGACAAGGTGACGAGCCCTTTTGCGCCCGGCAAAAAGAAAACGAAAAACGGACACCAGGGACGCCAGGCCAAAACGCGGAAAGGCGGCACGTCAAAATCCCGGGGCCTGGACCGCGAGGTCCTAACCGGAATGTATCAAGCGGGAACCCACAAACTTGTCCCCACTGATCACTGCCTTTTAGAGAACGAGCAGGGCAAGGCGGTCGTCCTCGCGATTCGGGCGCTCATGCAACACCACGGCGTCCCGCCCTATAACGAGGACACAGGTGCGGGTTTTATGCGCCATGTCGTCGTGCGCGTCGGACACGAAAGCGGCGAGGTCCTTGTGACGTTGGTGACAAACGCGCGGGAGTTTCCGTCTTCGAAGCAGTTTTGTCGTGAGCTCGTCAAGAAGTGCCCCTTCATCACGACGATCGTCCAAAACGTCAATACCCGCCAAACCAACGTCATCTTGGGGACGGAGGAGCATGTCCTCTATGGCCCCGGGTTCATTCTCGATACGTTGTGCGGGCTGAGCTTCCGTATTTCAAGCCAGTCGTTTTACCAGGTTAACTGCACGCAAACAGAGGTGCTTTACGAGACCGCCATGGATTTGGCCGGTCTTGGCACGAATCGAGAGGGAGGGTGTGATGGCCTGACGGCGATTGATGCCTATTGCGGTACGGGCACGATAGGCCTTGTCGCCGCACGACGTGGCGCTCGTCGCGTCATAGGCGTGGAGAGCGTGGGGAAAGCTGTGGCGGATGCGCGTCTGAACGCTCGCCACAACGGTGTGGAGAACGCCGTTTTTGTCACAGCTGATGCGGGCAAGTTCATGTTAGCGTTGGCAGGAAGGGACGTTGGGCCCCAGGTCCAAAAGGCAGTCTCCGAGGTCTTGGCTGAGGAGTCTTTCGACCCTGGGAAGGCCCTCTTGCTCATGGATCCGCCCCGTGCCGGTTCGAGCCCGGAGTTCTTGGAGGCGACGTGCGCCTTGACGCCTGCCCGTATCGTCTACATCAGTTGTAATCCTCAGACCCAGGTTCGTGACCTGCGCGTTCTCTTGAAGGGCGGGTATCGAATAGACGCCATACAGCCGGTGGACATGTTTCCCCATACCGACCATGTTGAGACGGTGTGTCTTTTGTCCAAACGGTTGTAAGCGACTCATCCGATCGTATACAGGGCATATCCCCCAAAAAAAAATTCAAAATGACCTTGACCTGAAGTGAGGTTTATGGCTTAACGTGAATGTGGTACATGAACGACATCGAAGACACCAAGGGACATCCAGCTTTGGAAAATGCTTGTCAAGTCGGTAAGGAAGTGTGGTCAAATGACAGTAATACAAACGGCAGGTAGAGATGCACTTGGGGAGTTTGCTCCGGAGTTTGCGCATTTCAATGACGATGTGCTCTTTGGAGAAAACTGGAATAACGAGGGCATCGACTTAAAAACAAGGAGCATCATCACGGTAGTTGCCTTGACGGCACAAGGAATCACGGATTCATCGCTCAAATTTCATCTTCAAAATGCAAAGAGCCACGGTGTAACGAAGACGGAAATCGCTGCGATCATCACCCATGTGGCATTTTATGCAGGTTGGCCGAAGGCGTGGGCGGTATTTTCTTTGGCAAAAGAGGTTTGGGCAGACAACGATGCACCGGACGCAAGGTCAAAGCACGAAAACGAGATGACGTTTCCTATCGGTGCACCCAACGACGCTTATGCGAAATATTTTATCGGCCAGAGCTATTTGGCACCGGTATCCACCGATCAGCTCGGTATTTTCAATGTGACATTTGAACCAGGTTGTCGAAACAATTGGCATATCCATCATGCAAAAAGCGGTGGCGGTCAGATACTTATCTGCGTTGCTGGCAGAGGCTTCTATCAGGAGTGGGGCAAACCGGCACGTGAGCTTCATCCGGGTGATACTGTGAACATTCCTGCCGGCGTAAAACACTGGCACGGGGCCGCGCCGGACAGTTGGTTTTCTCATCTTGCTATGGATGTACCGGGCGAGGAAAGCTCCAATGAGTGGCTCGAGGCCGTAGATGATGCGGCGTATCAGGCTGCAACTGCAAAAGAGAACTGAAGAGTCTGAACGCCAAGCGACAGTTTGGGTCAGGCGGCGGCTTCGCGCAAACGGCGATTTGAATCGGGCGACGCCTTGGCCCAAACGGAGCTCCCAAGCAAGCTGAGAAATCTAGGCCAGGCCAAGAATTTCGGGATATTCTGCGACAAGGCGCTCTGCGGGAAGGCCGATGACGGTGTCGAGGTAGCCGTCGACTTGTTGGACGAGGGCCGCTCCCTCGCCTTGGACCGCGTAGGCGCCTGCCTTGTCGTAGCTCTCGCCCTTGGCAAGGTACGCGTCGATGGTCTCGTCGTCGAGCTTGTGAAACGTCACGTCGCTCGTGTCAACGAAGCTGCGAAACCCTATGTTGACCTCCTCGGTCTGATAAGCCGAGATCATCCAAAGGGCGACACCGGTGTGGACTTGGTGGGTGTTACCGGAAAGCTTGCGCAACATGTGTTTCGCATCGCTGAAGTTTGTCGGTTTTCCGAATATCTCCCCGTTAAGCGCCACCATGGTGTCAGCGCCCATGACAAGGTACATGCCATCGAGGTCTTCCTCTGCGAGCAACTCCTGCACAATGGCGCCCGCCTTGCGCTCAGCGAGCTTTTGGGCCGCTTGGGGAGGGTTTGCGGCAAGGTCGGGCTCAAGCGACTCGTCGACATCCGCGACGCGCACCGTGAACCTCACGCCCGCCTTCTCCAAGAGTTCACGTCGGCGGGGGCTGGCAGACGCCAGAATGATGTTTATCTCAGGTGTGGTCTTAGGGGCCTCTTCGGTGGTCATGGTGTTCTCCTGGGTTCGCAACGAGACGCGCGATGGTGACTCGGCGTCGGTCAATCCTGCGCGTTGTTTGATTATAGGTTGGGATATCCTGCGCGCTGGTCGATTATAGGCGATTGCGACGTGCGCGATAGGCCTCCATCGGCTCGATGCGCACGCCGACCTTGTTCGCGCTGACGGCGAGGTTGCCTTGGATGTTGGTTGAATACCCGCCGATGGGGGAGCCGTCCCCCCACGCATCGATCACGGCGTCGACCGTCGCTGTCTCTATGCGGAACTGGGGGCCGAGTATGGTTTGGAGCACGGCGAGCGCGGTGCGACGTCTCACCGGCAAGGGAGCTTTGCCGAACTTGGGGGCAATCACGCACCCGTCTTCGGGCGCATCCGGGGTTTGTCCCAAGTCGGCCTCATCGTTTATGGCGGGCTCGAGGCAAATCCAACGGACGGTGTCGGCAAGGAGCTCTTGTGCGAGCCCGTCCATGAAGTCGTCCTCATCGGCGATGAGGTTCATGGTGCGGGTCAGCGTTTCGAGTAGACGTGCGTTGCGTTCGGTCGCGCGGGGAACGATCTCGTGGCGGACGTAGGCACGGAATTGGTCGGTATGGGCGTTGGTGGCGTCCTCGCGCCAAAGGGCGTCCCCGTCGGAGACGATAGGCATTTCTGCGTCGCGCCGGGCTTCAAGATAGGTGCGCAGATCGTTGCGGCTTACATCGAGGCACGGTCGTGCGACCTTGCCGTTGAGGTAGCGCATCGAGCGGAACCCGCCGGGACCGGTTCCCACGATCGAGCGCATGTAGAAGTTCTCGACGCGGTCGTCTTGGGTGTGGGCGGTGAAGATTCGTCCCGAAGATACGGGGGCACCGACGTGGCGGCACAGCTTCTCAAGAGCTTGGTAGGCAGCCTCATAACGCTCATGACGTGCGACAGCCTCGTAGTTTTCTCCAGTCGCCTCAACGAGGGCGGGCACATCGATTTGACATACGAACAAAGGAGTGTCGAGGAGGGTGGCGATGTCGGAGACGAACGCTTGGTCTCGGTCGGCCTCTGCACCGCGAATACCATGGTTGACGTGGAGTATTGCGACGGGGCCGATGATGCCACGCGCCGAGAGTTCGCACCCGAGGTGTGCCAGTGCCGTGGAGTCGCTGCCTCCGGACACCATCAAAAGAACCGGGCTTTCCGCGGCGGCAAGGTCGCGTTTCTCGATGGTTTGTTGCAAGCGGTTGACCATCGTCTCTGTGAATTGCTTCGGTGTCTGCATAGAGCCTCCTTCGCTCTTCGTTATGATAGCGTAAAGGAGTTGGGGTGCCTCCGTTTTGGCAATGGGGCCGGAATCTTTCTTACACGTTGGAGAGACTCATTCTTACACGTTGAGAACATAATGTAAAAAACGTGATTGCGGCGTCCTTGGGGAGAGTGGCGCCCGCGTATGACGCATGCGAATGTTACACTACCCGTTATGCAATTTGAGCGGCTCGTTCGTTGTCGAATATCGGCAACGGCAGTCCTGTTTCCTGTTGGAGGCGGATACGTGGAACCGCGATCGAACATAAACGATAGGAAAAACAACTTCTATGGCAGAAAACAAGAAACCCAATGTAGATCCCGGTAGCCGTACCACGCTCATCTGGGTGGTCCTTGCGGTTGTTGTCGTCGCTTTTGTAGCCTCGCAGCTCATGATGGGACGAACCTCCGATGCTGTCACCGACTCCCTGACGACGTCCGAATTCACCCAAGCCGTGGAACAGGGCCGCGTGACGTCGTGCACCTATGACGCGGGCGGCTACTCGGTGACGGGCTCCTACTATCCGGCATCCACGAGCATCTCCGACACATTGGGCACGTTCAACCGTGCGTTCGAGGCCCTCAATGCCGCATCTCAAAAGATGGGGGGCACAGCGATTGTTGCTACGCAGACTATGGAATCTACGGAAAAGGGATCGCTGCATAACTACACGGCGACCTATGTTGGCTCCGATTCCCTAGGCGAGCTCATGTCCGCCCATCCTGAGATCACCTATCAGGTCACGCTCCCGTCCAATCTTTGGAGCATTCTCGGTTCGATCTTGCCGATCCTGTTGATTGCAGGTCTGTTCATCTACTTTATGAACTCCATGCAAAAAACCACAAACTCCCAGATGGGATTCGGGAAGACCAAGGCGAAAAAAGCCGCTGAGGAGCGTCCCGATGTCAAGTTTAGCGATGTCGCGGGTGTCGACGAGGCAGTCGAGGAGATGGCTGAGATCAAGGACTTTTTGTCTAACCCGGCAAAATACCAGGCCATGGGAGCCAAGATCCCCCGAGGTTGCTTGCTCGTAGGCCCTCCGGGCACCGGCAAGACGCTGCTTGCTCGCGCTGTGGCTGGCGAGGCGGGCGTCCCGTTCTTCAGCATCTCCGGTTCTGACTTCGTCGAGATGTTCGTCGGTGTCGGTGCAAGCCGCGTTCGCGACCTGTTCCAACAGGCTAAGGATGCCGCACCCTCCATCATCTTCATCGACGAGATCGACGCGGTCGGCCGTCAGCGTGGCGCTGGTGTTGGTGGCGGTCACGATGAGCGTGAGCAAACACTCAACCAATTGCTTGTCGAGATGGACGGCTTTGACAAGAACGAGAGTGTCGTGCTCATCGCGGCGACGAACCGCGCTGACATCCTCGATCCCGCCTTACTTCGCCCCGGTCGTTTCGACCGCCAAATCGTCGTTGACCGTCCTACGGTCGACGGCCGCAAGAAGATCCTCGAGGTCCACTCCAAGGACAAGCCGCTTGGAAGCGATGTTGATCTTGATCGTATTGCGAGCTTGACGTCGGGCTTTACCGGTGCAGACCTCATGAACCTCATGAATGAGAGCGCGCTGCTCACCGCCCGCAAAAACAAGCGCATCATCACCATGCAGGAAGTCACCTCTGCGTTTGAGCGTGTCATCGCCGGTCCTGAGCGCAAGAGCAAGATCATGAACGACGATACCAAGCGCATCATTGCATACCACGAGAGCGGTCATGCCCTTGTCGGCCACTCACTTGAGAAGGCGGACCCGGTCCACAAGATCTCGATCATCAGTCGTGGTCGTGCTCTTGGCTATACCCTTTCCATTCCCGATGAGGACAAGGTCCTCAATTCCGTCGGTGAGATGAAGGCCGAACTTGCCGTGTTCATGGGCGGTCGTGTCGCGGAGGAGATCTTCTGCGGCGACGTCACCACGGGAGCAAGCAACGACCTCGAGCGCGCGACGAAGATGGCGCGCAGCATGGTCATGCAGTACGGTATGAGCTCCGAGCTCGGCCAGCAGGTGTTTGGTGAGGCGAACCACGAGGTGTTCCTTGGCCGCGACTATGGCAACACGCAAAACTACTCCGACGAGACCGCGAAGCGCATCGACGACGAGATCGCCCGCATCATGAAGGAAGCCCACGATACGGCTTACGAGATACTCAGTTCCAAAATGGACCAGATGCACCTCATGGCCAAGGTCCTCATGGAGCGTGAGACGGTCGACGGCGAGGAATGCCAGGCATTGCTTGACAACAAGTGGGACGAGTACCTGTTGCGCGAGGTCGACATAAAGCGGAAGAAGGATGAGGAAGAGGCCGCTGCCCGTGCCAAGGATCAGGAGCTCATCGCGTCGGGATCTTTGAAGCCTGCCGAATACGATGCCAATGGCGCTCCGGATGCCGCAGCGATGCCTTTTGATCACTTTGAGCGAATTGTTCCCTCCAACCCGTACGCGGTGTCGCCGAAAACGCCTTCCGTTGAGACGTCGGAGCCCTCCGCCGAGAAGGAGCTCGCCCGGGAAAGCGATGCCCAGGAAAGCGACGAGAACAAGGAAGGCTAAAACGTGATCTGGCATTGCGCAACCCATGAGCTAGACACCAAGATGCCCATCATTATGGGCATCTTGAACGTTACCCCCGACTCCTTTTCCGACGGGGGACAACACAGCACTTCTGACGCCGCCGTGGCGTTTGCCCACGAGATGATCGAGGCAGGAGCCCATATCATTGATGTGGGAGGCGAATCCACGCGCCCGGGTTCCACCGAGATCGGGATTGACGAGGAGATTGCCCGTACGATTGAGGTCGTACGTAGTCTTGCAGGCGAAGGCATATGCGTCAGCATCGATACGCGTCATGCCGAGGTTGCCAAGGTCGCTGTTGAGGCGGGCGCTTCCATCATCAACGATGTCTCCGGGTTCAGGGATCCCGCCATGGTTCAGGTCGCTGCTTCTAGCGACGTGGGAGTCGTGGTCATGCACATGTTGGGCGAGCCCTCCACCATGCAGGAAAAACCATACTATGCCGATGTGGTCACCGAGGTCAGAGACTATCTTGGTGCTCAGGCACACATGCTTGAGGAGGCGGGAATCTCCCCTGAGCGTATCTGTGTCGATCCAGGTCCTGGGTTTGGCAAGACTCCGCAGCAATCCCTCGATCTCATGCGCAACCTCACTGAGCTTGTTCATCTGGGTTATGCGGTGATGGCCGCCCCTTCCCGTAAAAGTTATCTCACCTACGCGTACAAGTCGTTGGAGGACAGCACGCCTGAGGAGCGGGACGTTGCGAGCGCCGCGGAATGTTTGCTTGCCTGCGAGCAGGGCGCCCATGTTATGCGCGTGCACAATGTGGCAATGACGGTTGCGGGTCTGAAGGATCTGCGTCCCTATGTCTTGTTGGGCCTCGGTTGCAACCAGGTACCCGAAGAGCTTCTTGCCATGTTTGGTGGCGATGCCCTCAAGGCGAAGATCGCGTTGATGAACCGAGCGATTGGTAACCTGAGTGTGTTGCCCGACACCGAGTTTGTTGACGCATCGAGCTTTTATGAGAGCGAGCCCGCCTACTACGAGGATCAAGATCCTTTCGTCAACGCGGTCGTCTTGTTGCGCAGCGGCATTGCGCCTCGTGAGTTGTTGGGCTATCTTCATCGCATCGAGGACGCCCTCGGTCGCGTGCGCGTCCTTGCCAACGGTCCTCGCACCTGCGATCTCGATATTCTTGACTATCAGCTCTACGTCTACGAGAGCGAGGAGCTGACCTTGCCTCACCCGCGCATCTGCGAGCGGGATTTCGTGGTCAAGCCGATATTGGAGATTCTTCCGAACCACGTGTTGGCGGATGGGACGAGGGTCGACTCGGTGCCCGAGGCTGATCGCATCGGCCGTGCGCACCTCGTTAGGTAGCGAAGCCATGTTGGATTACTCCATAGAGATACACGAGTCCATCCCCTCTTCCAACAACGTTGTGAAGCGCGCTATAGAAGAGGGCGTGCCGGAGGGGCTCGTCGTGTGCTCCTACCAACAAACCGCTGGATATGGTCGCCTTGGCCGCAGCTGGGTCAGCCCTTTTGGCGGCATGTACTGTTCGTTGTTGTTGCGTCCCCGCGTCTTACTTCAAGATCTTCCTGCGTTGAGCCTCGTGGTCGCGCTTGCCCTTAAAAGGGCCCTTGTGACGTTTTTGCCCGAGGGAAAATCGGACCTGATTGGCATCAAATGGCCTAACGACCTTGTGGTTCGTGCCGATCCAAGCACAGGGTTTTTGGAAACGGGGCGCTTTCGGAAGGTGTCGGGCATCAGCTTGGAGCGTCATGCGGGAGGTACGTGCGTCGGTGTTGGCGTCAACATAATCCGCCCCTTTGAGCATCAAGGAGTCGGCGGCAAAAACACCCCGGTGTTCCTAGCGGAGCTCATGGGGGATGGTCTTGGCGAGTTCGAGGCGGAGCCCGTCGTTGGCGAGGAGGGTCTCAGTGCCGCCCAACGCCGTCTCATCATGGGAGCATGTTCGGCGTTTCTCCATAGCTTCCGGCCGCTTTACGAACAATGGTGTGACGAGGGGTTTGGGCCTCTCGCTCAAGAGTACGGTGTCAACCTTTGTCTGCTTGGTCAACATATCCAGATGGTGAACCAGTCCGATCAGCGCATTATCGCCGGTGTCGCAACTGGCGTCGATGCCCAGGGTCGCTTGTTGTTGGCAACCGATGACGCTACGACTACCGCTGTGACCTCAGGAGAGGTTACCTTGTTGTAACGCGGGCAACGCGGTCGTCTTGCCGAACGATTCGTGCCTCCAGGGTCGACGTACCTCGTTGGCGTCTCTTATCGAAAAAAACAATAGGACTATCGATTGAGTAAATAACGGCGACGCTACACCTCTGTCACGTCTCTCTTTGACCATAATACGGACAAGGAGAACAAAGAGGAGGATCTTGATGGCAAAGGTCGCTGCCAAAAAGCCGCAAGCAAAAAAACCGTCCCGTACGCGCTCCATCGCGTTTATCGCTTTAAGCATCGCCGTCATGGCGGTGTCGGCATGGGTCGTCGTGCCTCTCGGGCCCATTCCCTTCACCCTTCAGATGTTCGCGATGACCTTTGCCATTGTCGTTTTATCGCCTATGGAGGCGATGTGCGCTGTTTTGGGCTATCTTGCCCTGGGCGCTATCGGCGTGCCGGTGTTTTCGAGCATGCGTGGCGGCATCGGTGTGCTTATGGGTCCCACGGGCGGGTTTTTGTGGGGGTACATCTTCGGTGTTGCCGCGGGCGTAGCTTTGCTGTGGGTTGTTCGCCGCGCGCGGGGGGATTGCGCCCTGACGGAACCTATTCACGATCTGGCTTGTGTCAAGGGCGAGAGCCGTGCCTTCGTCTTCCTTCGCAACTTTGGTTTTGAGTTGTTGGCAGGCATCTTGTTCACCGCCATCGCCTATCTTTGTGGTTGGTTTCAATACCAAATCGTCGCTGGGACCGATCCGGTGCAAGCATTCCTTGTTTGTTGTGCCCCCTTCATCGGACTTGACCTGTGCAAGATCGTCGCTGCCGTTCTTGTTGCGGAGACGGTTCGCAAGGCGTGTGCTCGCTAAGTGAGGTCCCCTTTTCGTCTCGACATCCCCTTCCGTCTCGTTTCGGAGGAGAGTTTACTGCGCAGCGTTGTAGATAATGCGTAACCCCTCCAGGGTGAGGTTGGGATCTACCAAGGAGATCTCTTTTGAATGGTCGGCGATGAGTCGGGCAAGTCCGCCGGTGGCAACGACGGTTGGCTTCTTGCCCATTTGGGTATATACGCGGCGGACAAGGCCGTCGACGCGCTCGACCTCCCCGAAGATGATGCCGGACTGAATCGCCTCCTCTGTGTTGAGCCCGATGACGTGGGGCGGTGCCTCTAGGGCGATAGTGGAGAGCTTCGTGGCGCGGCTGAACAACGCCTGGGCGCTGGTCTCGATACCGGGTGCGATGATTCCTCCGACGAAAAAGCCGTTCTCGTCGACGATTTCTATGTTGGTCGCCGTGCCGAAGTCGAGCACGATGACGGGGGCGCCGTACAACTCGCGCGCGGCGATAGCGTCCGCGATACGATCCGCGCCCACTTCCTGGGGTCGCGGGTAGGTGGCCTTGAACAGAGCTCCGGCGGTCTCGACGTTGCAGACAAGGGTGTCGATTTCGAACATGTCGCGCATCGCTTGGACCCATGCCCGGGTCAACGCCGGAACGACGCTGCACATCGCCGCACCAGTGATCTGTCTCTCGTCAAAGCGATCGGAGAAAAACAGGCTTGCCATGCGTGCGCGCAGCTCATCGGCGGTCTGTTGTTTCTCGGTGGCAACACGCCAACCGCGCACCATGCGCTCGCCATCGTACACACCTGCCACGGTGTGGGTGTTTCCGACATCGATCGTCAGCAGCATCGCCTCGTCCTTTCGTCGTTTGCTTGTCGTTTGCATCATACCAACAAACTCACTCCCAAAATAACGCCACCGGGCGAAAGCTTATGGCGTGTGGCCCCGCTCCCCGAACGTCTCCCCGTACAATGGGCAAAGTAGCGATTCACGGCGGCTGTTGGGAGGCAGGCGCTCTGATTAACAAACATGACGAGAGGAGAACCAATGCCATCCGATATTGAAATCGCACAAGCCGCAACTCCAAAGAACATCCGTGAGATTGCCGAGGTTGCCGGCGTCCCCGAGAAGTACCTTGAGTGCTATGGCAACTATAAAGCCAAAGTCGACTACAACATGTTGCGTGAAGGTGACTACACGCCTGGCAAGCTCGTCCTTGTGACCGCCATCAACCCGACGCCTGCCGGCGAGGGCAAGACCACTACGACGGTGGGTCTTGCGGACGCCTTGCGCAAGCGCGGCAAGAATTGCGTCGTCGCTCTTCGCGAGCCGAGCCTCGGTCCCGTCTTCGGTATCAAGGGAGGCGCTGCCGGCGGCGGCTATGCCCAGGTCATCCCCATGGAGGACATCAACCTCCACTTCACCGGCGACTTTCACGCCATCGGCGCGGCAAACAACCTTCTCGCTGCTTTGCTTGACGCCCATATCCAAAACGGCAACGAGCTTGGTATCGACGTTCGTAAGATCACATGGAAGCGCGTCGTGGATATGAACGACCGCCAGCTTCGCAACATTGTCGACGGCCTTGGCGGCAAAGCCAATGGCGTACCCCGCGAGGACGGCTTTGACATCACCGTTGCTTCCGAGGTTATGGCCATTTTCTGCCTCGCGACGAGCATCACCGACCTGAAGGCGCGCCTTGGCCGCATCGTCGTCGGCTATACCTATGACGACAAGCCTGTTACCGCCCACGACCTGCATGCCGAGGGTGCCATGGCGGCACTGCTCAAGGATGCACTCAAGCCGAACTTGGTCCAGACGTTGGAAGGCACCCCGTCGTTTGTCCATGGCGGCCCCTTTGCCAACATCGCCCATGGCTGCAACTCCATCATGGCGACCCAGATGGCCTTGGCTCTCGGCGACATTGCCGTCACTGAGGCTGGTTTCGGTGCCGATCTCGGCGCTGAGAAATTCCTCGACATCAAGTGCCGTCTGTGCAATCTGAAGCCGGATGCGGTCGTCGTTGTCGCGACGGTGCGCGCGCTCAAAAACCACGGCGGCGTTGCGAAGGCCGACCTGAATGAGGAGAACCTTGAGGCTCTCGAGGCTGGCTTGCCCAATCTGCTCCAACACGTCGAGAACATCACCAAGGTTTACAAGCTTCCTTGCGTCGTCGCAATCAACGCATTCCCGACCGACACAAAGGCCGAGCTGGACCTGGTCGAGGCGAAGTGCAAAGAGCTTGGCGTCAACGTTGCCCTGTCCGAGGTTTGGGCAAAGGGCGGCGAGGGCGGCCTTGCCCTGGCTGATGAGGTTGTGCGCCTGATCGAGAACGGTGACGAGGAAGGCCACAGCGCCGATACCTTCGAGTTCTCCTACGCGAGCGAATTGAGTCTCTCCGAGAAGATCGAGGCTATCGCAAGGCGCGTCTACCATGCTGATGGTGTCATCCTCGAACCCAAGGTTGTCAAGGAGATCAAGAAGCTCGAGGCCTTAGGGTTTGGTGATATGCCGGTATGCATGGCCAAGACCCAATACAGCTTCTCCGACGACCAGACCAAGCTGGGTGCTCCTAAGGGCTTCGATATCACGGTGCGTGACATCAAGGTCAGCGCCGGTGCTGGTTTCGTTGTTGCCCTGACGGGCTCCATCATGACCATGCCCGGACTTGGTAAGAGCCCCGCGGCATTCAAGATCGACGTCGACGAGACGGGCAAGATCACCGGCTTGTTCTAGGTTCGAAAAACGAGAGGGATGTTTCAAATATTCGAGGGGTCGTGTTACGTTGACCCCTCTTTTTGTGCACAACCGCACAAAAAACCAACATAAAGGGGTACTATGCGCAAGGTACCCATTTTCTATATGCGAATGTCAACCAGAATATCAATTGCCCACGGGGGGCCAATCGCTCACTAGGGGCTTTAAGAAACAGGAGGGGGAATATGGCCGAAGAAAACACGAAGGTCGCCAAGAGCAAGGGGCGTGCATCATGGTCTGGCAAGTGGGGTTTCATCCTTGCTGCCGCAGCGTCTGCCGTTGGCCTGGGCAATATGTGGCGCTTTCCGTATCTTGCCGCAAAGTACGGCGGCGGTACGTTTCTGATTACCTATATCATCTTGGTGGTCACACTTGGCTTTACGCTCATGATGGGCGAGACAGCCCTTGGGCGCATAACGAAGCAAAGCGTCACCGGCGCGTTTAGCCATTTTGGAAAGAAGTACGCGATCATCGGCGTTCTTGCCTGCTTGGTCCCGATGATCATCATGCCGTACTACTGCGTCATCGGTGGTTGGGTCACGAAATTCATGGTGTCTTACGTAATCGAGGCGCCCTCTGTCATTGCCGGTGATACCTATTTCAGCGATTTCATCTTGGGCACCGGCCCGGACACCTTCCTTTGGATGATTGTGTTCTTGGCGCTCGCCGTCCTCATCGTTGCCCTCGGTGTTCGCAGGGGCATTGAAAGCTCAAACAAGGTCTTGATGCCTTTGCTCATCCTCATGGCTATCGGCATCTCCATCTTCGTAGCGACGCTTCCTGGTGCCGCAGAAGGCCTCGCCTACTATCTGATTCCCGACGTGTCCAAGATTTCGGCCGAGATGGTGGTCGCCGCGATGGGCCAGATGTTCTTCAGCTTGAGCTTGGCGATGGGCATCATGGTTACCTACGGCTCCTATTTCGGTCCTGAGGATGACTTGGAGCATTCCGTCCGTCGCATCGAGATTTTCGATACGGGTGTTGCAATCCTTGCCGGTTTCATGGTCATCCCTGTCAGCGTCGCTGTTATGGGCTCTGCCGATGTTGTCGCTACCAAGGCGGGTCCGGGTCTTATGTTCGGCGTGTTGCCCACCGTCTTCGAAAAGCTTGGCGCTGCGGGTCCGATCGTGGGATTCATCTTCTTCGCCTTGGTGTTCTTTGCTGCCCTGACCAGTGCTGTCTCCATTTTCGAGACCAACGTATCCTGTATTCAGGACGCTTTCAAGACCTCTCGCGTCACCGCTATCGTCGTGTGCGCTCTCGAGGCCTTGATTTTGGGCGTTATCTGCAACCTTGGTTACAACGCTTGGCTCGGTATCGATCCGATGTATACGCTGTTCGGCATCGGCGACTACCAAGATCACCAAATCCTCGACTTCATGGACTTCCTGTCCAACACGATTCTCATGCCCATCGTCGCATTCCTGACGTGTATCTTCATTGGTTGGATCATCAAACCCAAGACCATCGTCGACCATGTGAAGCAATCCAGCAAATTTAGCGGGGAGAAGCTGTTCACCGTCATGATCAAGTACATCGCTCCCGTTTTCGTTCTGATCATCATGGCGTTCTATATTCTCGATACCGTCGGAATACTCAAATTGTGAGGTTGGGTCCACAGGCAAGGACGACAAACAAGATTGGCAAAAGGCTGGCAAAATGTTGGCAACCGAAGCCAACAACCAACAGAAATGGGACTCGGTCGCGAGTCCCTTTTCTTTCCCGGAGATATAGGTTTCCCTGGGGAGCAGATCCGATTGGACTGTATCATCTGAGCCCGGGTTTTCTTGCTCCCTGCTTCTTAGAGTGCGGTTCATGCTTGTTTCCTTGTCGCGCATATCGTGACGACTATGGGGCATAATAGGCAAAGCAGTAACTGCGTGAGGGAGGATTTGCGGTGCTGATCAGAAAAGCAGACATCGAGGACATTGACGAAATTTTGCGGGTGTATGAGGATGCCCGTGCATTTATGGAAGAAGCGGGCAATGCCACCCAGTGGACTAACGGTTATCCCCAAAAGGATGTGCTTCGTGACGATATTGCGAACGGGAGGTTGTTTGTGTGCGAGGAGGGCCCGATGCTTTTCTCCATGAGCTACCTGACCGAGCCCGTTGAGGGTGATGACGGTGGAAGCCTTGACGAGTCCTACATGATGTTGGACGCCCTTGCCGAACTTGAGCGCAATGCCGAGGACGCAGCGGGTCTCAAGGCTGCTTTCTACTTCGCGTTGGAAGATGATCCGACCTATCGGGAAATCGATGGCGCTTGGAAGTCCGATGAGCCCTACGGCGTCGTTCATCGTCTCGGTGTGGCAAAGCGAGGATGTGGGGTTGGCTCTTTTTGCATGGAGTGGGCCCAAAGCAAGGCAAGGTCAGCCGAGGCAAAAGGCGGTATTCGCATCGATACCCACAAGGACAACGCTCCCATGCGCGCCATGCTTGCAAAGCTTGGATACGAGGAATGTGGCACCATCATCTGCGAGGACGGCACGCCGCGCATCGCCTACCAACGTGTGGAAACCGACAACTAGCCAGGAGGTCGGAAATGGATACGCAATTTCTCGATGAGCTAGCAAGCAAAGCTCCTACGCCTGGTGGCGGTGGAGCCTCCGCGTATGCCGGGGCCCTTGCTGCGGCCCTTGCCGCCATGGTAGGCAACCTGACGGTAGGTAAGAAGAAGTATGCTGCCGTCGAGGGCCATATCCGCATGGCTGTTGACGACTTGGATGCCATGCGTCGCCAACTCGTTGATCTTATTGATGCAGATGCGCGGGCGTTTGGTCCCCTTGCCGCGTGCTACGGCATGCCGCGGGAAACCGAGGAGGAACAGGTGGCCCGTGATGCTGCCATGCAAGCTGCGCTGGTCGACGCCATCGAGGTGCCCCTCGAGATCATGGGTGTTTGCCTTGAGGTGCTTGAGGAGTGCGACTACCTCGCAGAGAATGGCAGTCGCTTAGCTCTCTCGGATGTGGGGTGTGCGGTTGCCCTTGGCAGGGCTGCTATCCATGCGGCGAGTCTGAATGTCGTCATCAACGTGAAGAGTGTCGCCGATCCGGCGCGCGCCTCAAGTTATCGTGATAGGATGTGCGCCCTCATCGGGAAGGCGGACGAGCTTCACGACAAGATTTATCCTGCGGTCATCGAAGCGATTCAATAGACAAGAGAGGTTGTAAGAACATGGCAAGGCAATTGCTTGGAAAAACCGTTGTCGCCCAGATGAAGGAGGGGACCCTTGCCCGTGTTGAGTCCCTTGGCGCCCAAGGCAAGACGGTGACTCTTGCGTTTGTTCGTGTGGGCGAGCGCGGCGATGACCTGTCCTACCAACGCACGTCCACGAAGCGCGCCCAGGCTCGTGGCATCGCGACTCGTGAGTTCGTGTTGCCCGCTGACGCCTCCGATGAGGACGTCGCTCGCGTCATCGCTGAGATTAACGCCGATGAGGACATCGACGGTTGCCTCATGTTTCGCCCGTTGCCCAAGCCTCTCGACAACGAGGCCGCAGCAGCCCTGCTTGACCCCGAGAAGGACATCGACGGTATCACCGAGGAATCCCTCGCCGGCGTGTTTATGGATTCGGGTGCGGGGTTTCCTCCCTGCACGGCCCAGGCATGCATCGAGATGCTTGATGGGTATGGCATTGAGGTCTCAGGCAAGAGCGCGGTCGTTGTCGGACGCAGCCTCGTCATCGGCAAACCGGTTGCCATGATGTTGCTCCGGCGCAATGCCACGGTGACCATTGCCCATTCTCGCACGGCCAACCTTGCGGAGGTCGTGAAGGGAGCGGACATCGTCATTTGCGCCACTGGTCGCGCCAAGGCTTATGGTCCGGATTTCTTCAGACCCGGTCAGGTTGTCCTTGACGTGGGGATCAACTTCGATGCAGAGGGGAACCTTTGCGGAGACGTGGACTACGACGCCGTGGAGCCCATCGTTGACTTTTTGACCCCCGTTCCCGGTGGTCTTGGAGGCGTGACCGCCGAGGTCCTCATGGAGCATGTGGTAAGCGCTGCCGAGAAGAAGGCGACCCGGTAGTGGGCACCACGTTTGTGTCCACAAGCGCCGAGGAGACAAAGGCCTTGGCCGCTGCGTTAGCTCCCTTGGCGAGGCCTTGCGACATCATTTTGCTCAACGGCGACCTTGGTGCAGGAAAAACCCAGTTCAGCCAAGGGTTTGCCAACGCTCTCGGCGTGGAGCAGCAAGTCACAAGCCCAACGTTTACCATCCTTCTCGAATACAAGGATGGGCGTTTGCCGCTCTACCACTTCGATCTTTATCGTCTCGAGGACGACGAGGAGTTGGAGGATATCGGCTATTTTGACGTTCTTGAGGCTGACGGGGTGAGCCTTGTCGAGTGGGCCGATAAGTTCCCCGACGCTCTCCCTGAGGACTATCTGGAACTTCGTATCGCCATCGCCCCTGACAAAACACGCCTTTTGACGGCGACGCCTGAGGGTCCTCGCTCGGAGGAGCTTCTTGCGGATTGGGAACAGGCCCTTTCTTGCTTGTAGCTGATGTTGGCTTGCGGCACGGCAGCCGATTTGTGGCTGGTTTGGGGCTTAGCTGCCGGGGTCCTCGATGGAGCAGGGCAAAAAGCGCACCCGCGCTAAGCTTCGCAAGGCGCACGGACAGACATCGTAAAGCTCTCTATCCGCATCTAGTCGGGGTCGACACCTGCGGTATGATACTGGACTGACTGATTTTGACTCCGGGAGGACTGCTTGCATGGGTGCACCGCGTTTCGTACTCGCTCTTGATACTGCCAACGAGGTTATTGCCGTTGGTGTCGGTGAGCTGTGCGCAGAGAGGCGCCACGTCAAGTTGGTCGCCCAAATGCAGGTGGAAGCACGTCGTGCCAGCAACACCCGTCTTTTGGAGTGCGTTGACGCCGTCCTTGAAGAGGCGAGAGTCTCTCGAGCGGAAATCGCTTGTGTTGCATGCGGCCGTGGTCCTGGTAGCTTCACCGGTGTCCGCATCGCCATGGCGACCGCCAAGGGTGTTGCGAGTGCCCTGCATGTGGGCCTGATTGGACTCTCCACGTTGGACGCGGTCGCTTGGGGTGCTTGGGCGAGCGGGGTGCGTGGTGAGGTGCTCGTTGCCGCAGATGCCATGCGCCGCGAGATCTACCCGGTGACCTTTTCCTTGGGTGAAGCAGGTGTTGTTCGTCTCGGCAACGATCGCGTTATCAAGGCAACGAGTTTGGCTGGCGAGTTGAAGGGATGCAAAGACCCCGTGCAGATCACGGGTGACGCCCTTGCGAAGTACGCCGATGTGCTGTCGTCAAACGCGATACCGTTGCCAAAGGAGACATGGGCCGCGACAGGAGCCGGGCTGCTTCTTGCCTTACAAGCTGCTTGGACGGAAGACGAGTGCGATCCCTTTGACGTGGTGCGACACAATCCCGCCTTTGCCCTCCCGGTCTATACCCGCCTCTCCGACGCGGAGGAAAACGAGCGTCAACGCCTTGCCAAGGGGGACGCCTCCACCAAAGGTACCCATGGGGATCGTCATGTGACCATGAACGATACCTCCATCAACAACGCCCGTGGTAATGCGGCGGGCGTCGCCTTCAAACCGTTGGATGCGGTGCATGTCGCGGAGGTTGCACGCCTCGAGTCTGAGCTCATGGGCACGGATGCGTGGAATACGAATCTGGTGCTTGATGAGTTGGGTCGCGCGGATCGCGTGTGGTGGATGGCCTTGGCGTGCGACCCTTCCCTTCCTGTTCCGCTCGATGCTCCCTTGGTGGGTTATGCCGGCGGCATGGTGGTCGACGGCGACGTGCAAATCCTCAAGATTGCCACTGACGTGTCTTACCAACGTCGCGGCGTTGCACGTGCGCTTTTGGCCCACGTGGCAGACGATGCTCGCAGCCTCGGTGCCTCCACGATCTCGCTAGAGGTTCGCGTAGGCAATGAGGGTGCCATCGCGTTTTACGAGAGCCGCGGATTCGAAACGATCGGCAAGCGCCCACGCTACTATTCCGACGGTGAGGACGCCTTCATCATGAAGGGTTCCCTGTCTGACATCCTTGCCCCGACCCATGAGAGGGTGGGCGGCATGTCCTTGCAGATGCTCGACTATAAGGGCGATCAGACAAGGGGAAAGCAAGAGGGTGAGCAGACGTTCTCCGAATTGGTGCATCCCCTTGTGTTCGCCATTGAGAGCAGCTGTGACGAGACCGCTGCTTCCATCGTTGACGGCGCCGGTACGGTCTTGGCCAGCGTCGTCGCGAGTCAGATCGACTTCCATGCCCGGTTTGGCGGCGTCGTTCCCGAGATTGCGAGCCGTAAGCACATCGAGGCAATTTGTGGCGTGTGCGATGAGTGTTTTGACGTTGCTGCGGCTTATGTTGGATTGGCGGCGGGATCTTTGACCTGGAGTGATATGGATGCGGTTGCCGTTACCTACGCACCAGGACTCTTGGGCGCCCTTGTCGTGGGCGTTGCCTATGCAAAGGGGGCGGCTTGGGGTGCGGAGAAGCCCTTTATCGGCGTCAATCACCTCGAAGGCCATCTCTACGCCAATAAGATTGGTCGTAGCGACTTTGCGCCGCCTGCAGTTGTGAGCCTTGTGAGTGGCGGAAACACCCTGTTGGTTCACATGAAGGAATGGGGTGTGTACGAGACGCTTGGATACACTATCGACGATGCGGTGGGCGAGGCGTTCGACAAGGTGGCCAAGGCCTTGGGTCTCGGTTATCCCGGGGGCCCCATTATTTCCCGAATGGCGGCTGATGGCGATCCGACGGCGATTTTGTTTCCCCGTGCCATGATGCACTCAGGCGACCTGCGTTTCAGCTTGAGCGGCCTCAAGACGGCGGTGACCACCTATATCAACCAGGAGCGGGAGGCGGGTCGCGAGCTGAATGTTTCTGACATCTGCGCAAGCTTCACGGCCGCCGTTGTGGATGTGCAGGTCGCAAAGGCCAAGACCGCTCTTGAGCAGACTGGAGCCAAGGAGTTTTGCCTCGGCGGCGGTGTCGCGGCGAACCCGAGCCTTCGTGCTGCTTATGAGGAGATGTGCCAAAAGATGGGCGTGCGCCTTACCATGCCTCCCATGAGCGCATGCACCGACAATGCCGCCATGATCGCCCTTGTGGCTCTCGACCGCTTCAGGGCCGGAAAGTTCTTCTCGCTTAGTGCCGACGCCCAAGCTCATGCCGACCTGGATAAGCCCTATTAGCCTCGTCACCGGGCGAGAGCATACTCAAAACGGATACGACACATCGTCATCAATTTTTAGCATCAGACATGAGAACCATCATGGTTGCCCTCGTCATTTTTTCAGGAAAATGGTGTGCGGGTCTTTTTTTCTCGGGATGCGGGTTATCCTGTTTCTGTGAAGGGGAGAGAAGCGAGGGACTTGTGAAACAAGGGTTCAAGAGTGAGAGGACGCCACAAAGGCGTACCAAGTCTGTTGCGGTGAAGCTTTGGACGCCGGTGTTCGTTGTCATAATTGCGTTGACTTTTTGCTGCTTCGTCATGGGCCAAGGGCTTAATTCGGGGACCAGCGTCTATCTGACGGGACTCGGTTATGGTGCCTCCTTGCCAGGAGTTTTGGCCATGGTATTCTCCTTGGCCGCAGCGTTTACGAGGCTGTTGGTCGGTCCTGTCATCGACGGTGGCCGATGTTCCCTGGTCATCAAGGTTGGCATCGTGGTGCTTGTTATCGGCACCATCATGACCACCTTGGTTGAGGGGGTTGCTCTTATTACCTTTTGCCGTCTGCTGCAGGGTGTGGGTTTTGCTGCGGCTACTACGGCTGCGAGCACAGCTGCTGCCGATGTGTTGCCGGCGGAACGACTTGGGGAGGGCATCGGATATCATGGTCTAGGCCAAGCCCTTGCCATGTCCGTGGGTCCGGCATTTGCCCTGTTTCTCGTGGGGACGGATCCCTCGAGCAACCTGTATGTCGGCCTCGCGCTCGTGGGAGTCGTGGGATTTATCATCGCTTTGGGTTCTGGCTACGAAAAACACCCCGAGCGACTCCCGGAGACGAGCGGCTACCGGGTTCGTTGGGAGAAAAGCCGAAACATCCGCGAGGCGCAAAGCGCGAACGAAGTGAGAGAGGAAAAGCAAACCCTTCGCCAGCGTTTCGACGTATTTGAGCCCCGCGCTCTTCCTGGTGCGATTCCTATGTGCGTCCTTTGTCCCACGTTCGGGTTCGGGATATTTTTCGTGGGCCTGTATGGTACGACCTTGGGGTATGCCAATGCGGGTCTCTTCTATACCATTTCTGCAATCGTGATGATTCTTGTTCGGATGCTGTCGAAACGCTTCATGGATACGGTACCCGCCATCAAAACTTTGACCGTGGCAATCGTTGCCGGTCTGGCGGGCTATGTCCTCTTGTTCTTCGCAGGCCAAGGCGAGCTCGTATTCTTGGCGTCGGGGTTGCCGTATGGCTTGGCCCTCGGTTTGTCCTTGCCGCTCAACCAATCCGTTGCGGTCAAGAACACCCCGAGCGAGAGATGGGGCGCCGCCAATGCGCTGTTCTTGCTCTTCAACGATCTGGGTATCGGGATTTCCTGTGCGATTTGGGGGTCTATCAATGACGTCTTTGGGTTCCAGGTGAGCATTCTTTTAGTGATGGTGTGCCAAATCCTGTCCTACATCGTGGCATGGGTCGTATACCCCGCCAACCAAAAGAAGTGGCGTGCCTGACCTTTTGCAACGCGGCGATAAACTGCGGTTGCGGCCAGGTTTGGGCCAAAGCCCCGGCCCGCTTTGCGACCGCCAGGTTTGATGATGGGCTTAAAAAAGGTTGCGGCCAGATTTGGGTCAAAGCCCCGACCCGCCCGCTTTTGCGCTGGTTTTGCACAGGGGGACGCGACCAAAAGGTTTGTGGCACAATACAACAACACATGAAACGTAGCCGCTCCTGAGCTTTTTGGTGGGCATCGATGGGTGCGGCGAGGAGGAACGACATGAGCATCGATACCGCAACGGGCAAGGAAGCACCTGCAGAGCTTTCCAGCGAACGCGTCAAAGATATCTTTAGCACCATCGCGAAGAAATACGAGCGGTTCAACGCCGTGTCCAGCTTCGGTTCTTACAAACTGTGGCTCAAAGGCATGATGAGGCAGGCCGACATCTCCTCCGACGCAGAGGTGCTTGACGTTGCCGGCGGTACGGGGGACGTTGCCTACACGGTGGCCCGAGTGAAACACCCCAAACATATTCTTTGCTCAGACCTTGTTCCCGAGATGCTCGAAGTCGCCATGGCTAAATACGAGCGCGGCGATGCAGACGGCGTGCCGGTCGACTTCCAAGTCGTTGATGCTCAAAACATGCCCTTCGAAGATGGGAGTTTCGATGTCTTGACCATGGCGTATGGGATTCGCAACATGCCGGAGCGCGAGCGCGCCTTGCGCGAGATGTTTCGTGTTTTGCGCCCCGGCGGACAACTGGTCTGTCTTGAGTTCTCCACGCCTCCCAATCCTGTCTGGCGTGGTCTGTATAACTTCTACTTGCGCCATATGATCCCTTTTTGGGGAGGGCTTATCACCGGGGAGCGTGACGGGTTTGTCTATTTGTCCAAGTCCATCAAGGCGTTTCCGAACCAAGAAGGCCTTGCAAAGCTTATGCATGACGCCGGTTTCACGAATGTGACCTGGAAGAACTATACCGGAGGCATCGCTGCGGTCCATGTGGCGAACAAGCCGCGTTAGCATTTGCCCTCTTTTGCTGGGATAACGTTGAAAACGGAGCCGTCTCGTTCAATAGCCGCTCTTTTGTGTCTGTTTACCTCCGTTTACTCTTGCCGACAACAAGGGGTGCTATCATATAAGGCTACGTGTGCAGACACACGCGTTGCTTTGTGTCCTTCGGGAGATTTTGAGGTGACTTCATGCTTTTGTGCGCTGATTACATCCTGCCCATTTCTTCGGAGCAGCTGACAAGTGGTGCGATTCTCGTACAAGATGGCGAGATTCGTGATGTCGGCGACGCCAGCATGCTTCGTCTCCGCTATCCGGAAGAAGAGGTGAAGGATCTCGGCGACGTGGCCCTTATGCCCGGTCTGGTCGATCTTCATACCCATCTCGAGAATGCTGCTCTGCGCGGTGTCGTCAACGACGTTCCCTATGCTCAGTGGGCAACTACCAAATATGCCCGTATAGGCAAGCTTGACGCCAACGACTGGGCCGCTTCTGCGCTTGTCGGCGGTATGCAGGCGCTTTCCAATGGCGTTACGACCGTGGCCGATGTCTCCATCGACGGTTCGGCTTTGACGACAGTCTTGAAGCTTGGTATGCGTAGTGTCATCTATCGCGAGGTCGGTGCTATGGATAAGACCCGGATCGAGCACGCGATGAACGCGGTGGATCGCGAAATCAGCGAGTGGCGCGACGAGGCCGCCGGCACGTTGACCTCCATCGGTATCGCTCCGGCACATATCTTTGATTGCCACCCTGAGGTCATGCGTCAAGTCTCTGCCTACGCCGCGAAGGAAGACCTTCCGGTTGCTATGCACCTCGCAGGAAGCCGTGAAGAGGTCGCATTCGTCAAACATGGCTCGTCCCTGTTTAGCGTGAGCCGCGCGGAGCGTGGGTATGTGGAGATTCCGCCATGGTTGCCTACGGGCGTCTCGCCGATTAAATATGCTCTCAATTGGGATGCGTTTGAATCTCCCAACGTCATGGTCATCCACGGTGTTCATGTTGATGACGAGGATATTAAAATCCTCCGCAAGCACGACGTCTCCATCGCTGCGTGTCCTCGCAGCAATGCTCAACTTGGCATGGGTGTAGTTCCCATCGAGGAGTACATCAAAGCCAACATCCGTATCGGCTTCGGTACTGACTCCCCGGCTGTGACTGATTCTTCCGACCTTTTGACCGAGGCGCGTCTTGGTATGCTCTTGACACGTGCAACAACCAAGTTCTTCCTCTCCAGCGAGAAGGTGTTGGAGATGGCCACCCTTGGTGCGGCAAAGGCTTTGCGCATGGACGACGTCATCGGTTCTCTCGAGGTCGGCAAGCGTGCCGACATCATCGCTGTTGATCTGTCCCGCACCGGTCAGTCTCCGACGGCGTTCCCGGCGTCAGCCGTCGCTCAATCCTGCAGTGGCTCCGACGTCGTGATGACCATGGTCGACGGCAAGATATTGTATGAGGACGGCGCGTTCGCATCGGGCGTTGCCGAAGAAGAGAACATAGAGACAGTCAATAAGATTCGCGAGAAGTTGAGGGCTTAATTCCTATGGGAAGTGGAAACGGTACAACTCAGAAAAAATTGTCAGCGGCACAACGTGCGGAGCGTATCAAGGCGGCTCAGGAGCGCGAGGAACGCGCTGTCGCAAAACGTGAGGCTGCGTCGCGCACCAAGAAGATCTTTACAATCGTTGTTTGCGTCATTCTGGTTTTGGCTCTTAGCATCCCCACCATGGCTCTTACGGTGTTGAACGTAGGGGCGTAGTGTGTTTGGAATCGGTGGTACCGAACTAGTAATCATCTTACTGTTCGCTTTTATCGTTGTCGGACCGGATAAGCTCCCCGAGATAGCGAAGACCTTGGGTAAGGCGATTTCAAAGTTCCGTGAAACACAAGATGAGATGAACGAGGTCATCAAAAAAGAGACCGACGCCATCAAAAAAGAGGCTGCGGACATCCAGCGCAAGCAAGAAGTCGAGGAACGCAAAGCGCGTGTTGCCGCTGAAAAGCAGATAACCGAGTCCGAAACCGCGAAGTCGACAGGCGATGATTCAAAGCCGGCAACTCGCGTTGTACGCAAAGAGGAAGGCGCCGCCGCGACTCCCGAGGAGCAAAAGAAGCCCCTCTCCTTCAGCGAGAGGAAGGCTGCCTACGAGCGTCAGCGTGCTGAGCGCGCGAAGGCTGAGGCTGCGTCTTCTGAGAAGGAAGGTGAGTAGCCATGCCTATCGGACCTGCGCGAATGCCCCTTCTTGAGCATCTCGGCGAGCTGCGTATGCGCCTCACGCGTATCGTGGTCGTCTTGCTTGTCGCCACGTGCGTGTTCTATTTTGCAACCCCGACGGTCATGCAAATCATGACATGGCCTATCCAAGACGTCTTGGAGGCATACGGCATCGAGGCCTTAGCGGTCCTCGACCCCTTTGAGGGTTTCGGGGTTCGTTTCCTCGTGTCGATCTGGACAGGTGTGGTTGCGACCATGCCGGTTATCATCTGGCAGCTGCTCGCGTTTTTCTTGCCCGCTTTGAAGCCTAAGGAGCGCAAGTGGTTCATCCCGACGTTTATCGCTGCGGTGTGCCTGTTCATGGCCGGTACCATCTTTTGCTATATGTTGATACTCAACCCTGCGTTTCAATGGTTGATGGACCAAGCGGGCGAGTTTGCGACCGTTATGGCTCGCGCAGAGACCTACATCGACATCATCATCAAGTTCGAACTCGGCTTCGGTTTGGCTTTCGAGCTCCCTTTGATCGTGTTCTACCTTGTCATCTTCAATATCGTGCCCTATAAGAAATTGCGCGGTGCTTGGCGCGGCGTATATGTGGGTTTGTTGGTCCTTTCCGCCATGGTCACGCCCGACGCAAGCCCGGTCACGATGGGTTTGATGTTTGCGGCAATGGTCGTCCTTTACGAGTTCAGCCTCCTGCTTGCCCGCATCATCTTGCGCAAGCGTATCAAGAAGCAGGAAGAGGAAGACGGCGACGAGGACGGCGCCGAGCTTCTCAGACAATCTATGGAGATCGAGCCAAAAAAGGGCCTCTTCGCCAAGAAAAAGAGCGAGTAGACTTTTTGAGGCAATGGGTTAACGGCCGCCCGCTCGCCGGGCGACTTTTTTGGAAGGGACAGGCTGCGTGCACGAACTCGGAATCATGACAGGTGTGGCGGAGGCGGTGGAACGTGCCGCCCTCGACGCGGGTGCCACGGCCGTTCTCGGCATCACGTTGGAGGTCGGGGAGATGACCGAGGCGATTCCAGATGCCCTGTTTTTCGCATTTGAAGTGTTGCAGGAGAGTAATCCGTTTCTCGCAGAGGCCGAGCTTTGCGTCAATATGGTCAAACCCCACAGCCAATGCCTTGAATGTGGTGCTGAATACGACCACGATCGCTTCCACATGCTGTGCCCTGTGTGTGGTAGCGCGCTCACGCAACTGATACGTGGACGCGAGTTGCGCATCGAGTCGATGGAGGTCGATATTCCGGATGACGGCGACGAGGCGGACAAGTAGAACCAAAGATACCAAGCCCGCTCGGCGGGAGCAAAAGAAGGCGAGGCAATCCTATGAAGATCGATCTTCACCAACCCATTCTTGACAAGAACGATAAGCTTGCCGCAGAGCTGCGTCAGTGCTTTGCCGACAACCATGTGTACGTTGTCGACCTGCTTGCAAGTCCGGGAAGCGGCAAGACGTCCACGATCTTGGCGACGATAGACGCCCTTCGCGACGAGTTCAACATCGCTGTCATCGAGGGAGACATCGCAAGCAACGTGGATGCTGCGAAGATTTCCGCCCAAGGTATCCCCGCGGTCCAGATCAACACCGGCGGTGCGTGCCACCTGGAAAGCGCCATGCTCAAGCGCGCCATTGATGTGCTTGACCTTGAGCGTCTCGACCTCATCATCATCGAGAACGTTGGCAACCTTGTCTGTCCTACCGACTTCGATCTCGGCGAGAATGCCAAGGTCATGATCTTGTCTGTTCCCGAAGGCGACGACAAGCCCCTCAAGTACCCCGGTGTGTTCCAAGCAAGCCAGGCCATCATCTTGAACAAGGTTGACACGATGCCCGTGTTTGACTTTGACGAGGGGGCCTTCCGTGAGGCGGTTACCAACCTCAATCCGACCGCTCCTATCTTTCCCATCGCCGCCACGAAGGGTCAAGGAGTCGAAGAATGGGCCGAATGGCTCGCCGAGCGCGTTCGCGATGCGTAAACGCTGCGTAACGGTTCATTTATAGACATGTAACAATTTGTTGGGATACTGATAGCGCAAGATTCGCACGAAGCGAGAAAATACAAAACGCGAAGCACGAAGCGAGAAGGGTCCTCTATGGATATCGCCGAGAAGTATCAGGTTTGTGTCGACGGGTTGCGATCCTATGCCGAGAACGCTTTGTTCACCGATGCGGTCATAGGGCTTTCCGGAGGCATCGATTCCAGCGTGGTTGCCGCCATGAGCGTCGAGGTGTTCGGAGCCGAGCGTGTTCATGGCGTGTTGTTGCCAGGCCCCTACTCGAGTGAGCACTCCATCGTTGATGCCCTTGATCTCGCGAACAACTTGCGTATAGAGACGATGACGATCAACATCTGCGAGCCTTTTGAGGCTTTCGAGCGCGTTCTTGCCAAGTCGTGTGGTGGGAAGTTGCATGGCCTTGCCTCCGAGAACACCCAAGCTCGTTGCCGCATGGTCGCCTTGATGGCGCTTTCCAACACCTATGGGTGGATGTTGGTGAATACAGGCAACAAATCCGAGGCCTATATGGGCTATTCGACCTTGTATGGCGACACTGCCGGTGCCTATGCGCCCATGGGGTGCCTCTATAAAACTGACGTCTTTGCTGTAGCGAGATACCTGAACCAACGGGCCGCTCAATCAGGGGAAGCTGCACCCATACCCGACCATGTCCTGACCAAGCCGCCCAGCGCAGAGCTAGCGCCCGGTCAAGAGGACGAGAAGAGTATGGGTGTTGCCTATCCGATGTTGGATCGGATCCTTATGTCCCATTTTGAGGAAGGCAAGTCCGCTGAGGAGATCGCGGGTATGGGCTTTGACGAAAAAACGGTCAGCCGCGTTTTGCAGACCGCTGAGTTTTACGAGTTCAAGCGGGCCATGGAGCCGCCATATCCCCAGGAGAGGATCTACTGATCTTATGAACTTTGGGAAGGCTGCTACGTTGTTGGCGGCCTTCTTTATTTCTAGGGGGTAGGTAAATGTGGCGAAAACGTGCAAATCTAAGTGCGTAGGTCGTAGATTTTCTATTGAAAGCTTGCATTCATTTGCGCGGGTGTTATAGTTACCACCAAGGTTTAGCACTCGGCATCGACGAGTGCTAAACAATCAAGGACGAGAGACGATGAGCTTTTGTCCTGACACCAAGGTACCAAAAGGCTACACACCTTATTAAGCATTGGAAAGAAAGGAAGGTCGAAAGATGAACCTGAAACCGTTGGGTGACCGCGTCATCATCAAGGCTGACGAAGTTGAGACCAAGACCGCAACTGGCCTGTATATCGCCAAGGAGACCAAGGAGAGGCCTCAAACTGGTGAGATTGTTGCAGTGGGCGAGGGTAAGCTTGACAAGGACGGAAACCTCATCCCCGTTCCTGTCAAGGTTGGCGACCGTGTTGTTTACGGCAAGTTCGGAGGGACTGAGATCGAACTTGACGGCGATGAGTATCTGATCATGCGCAGCGACGACCTGTATGGCGTCTTTGAGTAATCGGTTCATTTTTGCTTGCGGGGCCTTGCTAACTCGGGGTTCGCAGGAATATCACTGCTAAGAAAGGAGCCATATTATGGCCAAAGAAATTAAATTCGAGTCTGATGCACGCGCCGGTTTGGCTGCTGGCGTCAAGAAGCTCTCCGATGCTGTCAAGGTGACGCTTGGCCCCAAGGGTCGCTACGTTGCCCTCGAGAAGTCCTACGGCGCTCCCGTCATCACCAACGACGGCGTGACGGTTGCTCGTGAGGTTGAACTCAAGGATCCCATCGAGAACATGGGCGCACAACTTGTCAAGGAAGTTGCTGTCAAGACCAACGATGTCGCTGGTGACGGTACCACCACCGCAACCCTTCTTGCTGACGTTATCGTCTCCGAGGGTCTGCGCAACGTGACTGCTGGCGCCGACGCTCTTGGCATCCGTCGCGGCATCCAAAAGGCAACCGATGCAGTCGTCGAGGCCATCAAGAGCAACGCCACTGAGGTTTCCACCACCAAACAGATTGCAAACGTTGGCACCATCTCCGCTGGCGATGCTCAAATCGGCGAGAAGATCGCTCAGGCAATGGACGCCGTGGGCAAGGACGGTGCAATCTCTGTCGAGGAGTCCCAGACCTTTGGCATGGACATCGAGATCGTCGAAGGCATGCAGTACGATCGCGGCTACATCAGCCCCTACATGGCAACTGACATGGAGCGCATGGAAGCTGAGCTCAAGAACCCCTATATCATGCTGACCGACCAGAAAGTCTCCAACATCCAAGATTTCGTCCCGCTGCTGGAGGAGATCATGCGTTCCGGCCGCCCGTTGCTGCTCGTTGCTGAGGACGTCGAGGGTGAGGCGCTCGCCACCATCCTTCTGAACAAGATTCGTGGCACCTTCAACTGCGTCGCCATCAAGGCTCCCGGCTTCGGCGATCGCCGCAAGCGCATCCTCGAGGACATCGCTATCGTTACCGGTGGCCAGGTTATTGCCAAGGATTTCGGCATGAATCTTGCTGATGCCACCATCGATATGATGGGCACCGCAAAGAGCGTCAAGGTCACCAAGGATGCCACCCTCATCGTTGACGGTGCTGGCGAGAAGGCCTTGATCGATTCACGTGTCGAGCAGATTAAGGCCGAGTTGGAGCGCACCGACTCCGACTTCGATCGCGAGAAGCTCCAGGAGCGCATGGCCAAGCTGTCCGGCGGTGTCGCAGTGCTCAAGGTTGGTGCTGCTACCGAGTCCGAGCTCAAGGAGACCAAGAGCCGTATCGAGGACGCGCTGCAGGCAACCCGTGCAGCCGTTGAAGAGGGTATCGTCGCAGGTGGCGGCGTTGCTCTGGTCAACGCAATCCCGTGCCTTGACGCTATCGAGTGCGCCGACAAGGACGAAGAGGTCGGCGTCAGCATCATCCGTAAGGCCCTCGAGGCTCCTATGCGCGCTATTGCTGAGAACGCTGGCTATGAAGGTTCCGTCGTTGTCTCCCAGGTCAAGGGCATGAAGCCTGGTCGCGGCATCAACTTCGCAAATGGCGAGGAGGGCGACATGATCAAGATGGGCGTCAACGACCCCGTCAAGGTTACCCGTACCGCTCTCCAGTCTGCCGCATCTGTCGCAGCGCTCATCCTCATCACTGAGGCAACCATCAACGAGATTCCGGCTGACGCCGAGGCCAAGTCCAACGCTGCCGCTGCGGCCGCTGCCGCACAGGGTGGTATGTACTAAGCCCTCCAGGTTGGGAGACCAGCCAACGAGAAAAGGCCCTTCGGGGCCTTTTCTTTTTTCCTGTACGGCATGGTATTGTGGTCGTGGCTGGAAGGAGACGAAGATGCCCCTAGTTGAATTGAAGACGTTGAGCGACCCAAGACTTGATGTCTATGCCCGCTTGACCGAGGCGCAACTGCGCAACAAGCTTGAGCCGGAAAAGGGCGTCTTCATCGCGGAGTCCTTCAAGGTGATCGATAGGGCCCTTTCTGCGGGATACCTTCCCCTCTCGTTGCTCATGGAGCCCCATTGGTTGGAGGCTGCCTCGGATGTCATAGGTCGAGTCGAAGTGTGTAATCCTTGTGCCCCTGTCTTTGTCCTGCCAAAAGTTGAGGTGAAAAAGCTGACCGGCTTCGAGCTGACTCGGGGCATCCTTTGCGCTATGCGTCGCCCGCCCATGCCCAGTGTGGAAGATTTGCTGTCTGGTCGCGCGGCGAGATCGGGGGAATACGTCACGGCGTGCGGCATGTCGCGTCCCGCCCGTCGCGTCGCAGTGCTCGAGGGCATCGTTGACCACACGAACGTCGGGGCGATCTTTCGAAGTGCTGCCGCTCTCGGTATGGATGCGGTGCTTGTGACTCCTACATGTTGCGATCCTTTGTATCGGCGCAGCGTGCGCGTGTCCATGGGCACGGTGTTCCAGGTTCCTTGGACGCGCATCGGTGCGTCCCCGGCCGATTGGCCAAAGGCCGGCATCTCCCAATTAGGTGATCTGGGGTTCGCCACTGCCGCCATGGCATTGTCTGACGACTCGGTGAGCTTGCGCGACCCCGATCTCAATGGCGAGGAAAAGCTCGCGGTGATTCTCGGTACCGAGGGGGACGGACTCGCGCCGAGCACCATCGCCTCCTGTGACTATACGGTGCGTATTCCTATGGCTCACGGCGTGGATTCCCTCAACGTGGCCGCTGCGAGCGCTGTGGCGTTTTACCAATTGTGCGGACAATAGCGAGTGAATCCTGTTAGACTACTCACCCATGGAAAATCTGCTTGACATAATTTTTGACATCGTGTTTGACGCAACGAAGGACACGTTGTACCTTGTCCCGTTTTTGCTCGTGGTCTACCTCCTCATGGAGTGGCTTGAGCACAAGGCAGGGGATGCGCCGCGGGAAGCGGTGCGGCGTGCGGGGTCGGCGGGTCCTTTGATCGGCGCCGTTTTGGGTGCGTTTCCTCAATGTGGATTCTCCGCGATGGGCGCGACGCTGTATGCCGGTCGCGTCATAACCCTTGGAACCCTGTTTGCGGTGTTTCTGTCTACAAGCGACGAATTATTGCCGATGATGGTTGCCGAGCATGCGCCGGTTGGGCAAATTCTCACAATCATCGTTGCCAAGGTGGTTGTCGGTATGGTCATGGGCTTCGCGATTGACGCGGTGCTGCGTGTTCGCAAGCGCCTTCATGAGCCCTTGGCTATCCACAAGATCTGCGCCCAGGACAAGTGCGATTGCAGCGGTGGATGTGTGACGTGTAAAAACAACCCTGAGTTGACTTATGAGCACGACCGCGTCCTTGCTGCGTGCGAATGTACACGTGAGCACGTCCGTGAACAGGGTCACGGTCACGGTGGTAAGCGTCTGCACGATTGCGGCCCCGATTGTGACCACGGATGCGAATGCGAACACGAGCATGAGCACCAACATACGGGGACGCACATCTTGAGGAGCGCCGCCAAGCACACGCTCAAGGTCACCTTGTTTATCTGGGTCGTCTCCCTCGTACTTTGCGGACTGTTCGCGTTCGTGGGAGAGGACACCATGTCACAGGTTCTTTCTTCCAACCCTGTCGCTTCGGTATTTGCCAGCGCCTTGGTGGGGTTGATCCCCAATTGCGCAGCCAGCGTCGCCATTATCGAGCTGTACCTTGAAGGCATGTTGGGGACGGGCGCTATGATGTCGGGCCTGCTCGTGGCCTCCGGTGTTGGTTTGCTCGTCTTGTGTCGCACCAACCGCGACGCGAAGCAAAACCTTCTCATCATCGCGGCGTTGTACGTCACGGGCATTATGTGGGGTCTTCTGTTTACGGGACTCGGAATTTCGTTCTGAGTCGCTTGACCGAAAGATAGTTGCATGGCTACAATAGCAAGGCTTGCGAACGCGCCGTTAGCTTAGTTGGTAGAGCAGGGGACTTTTAATCCCAAGGTCCAGAGTTCGAGTCTCTGACGGCGCACCATAAAACACAGGTCACGCGGTATTTTGAAACTTTGCCGCGTGGCTTTTTTGTTGGGTTCAAGTGTTCGTTCAAATGTTTTACTAGCAAAACGTCCTTTCAGGCAGACTTAAACGCCGTTGTATTGCGTAAAAGCCCGTTCAGTGACGCGTTTCCTATAAATGCAAAAAACCATATTTTTTAAAATATGACATTGACATATAGTGGATATAGTCTAATATATGACCTGTCTGAAACACATAGCAAGGCGCCCCTGAGATTGCGGAACCTCAGGGGCGCCTTGCTGTTAAGGCTGTTTCTTCGCCCAGACCTGGTATCCCGATCCGTTGCAAACCGTCTCGTAGCCATCGCTATTTCGAAGATAGGTCGCCAAGTCAGAGCCAGATCCGACAATGAGGAAGTCGAAGTCGTATTCTGAGACGACGTCGCTCGAAAAGATCGCGCCATGTGCGAAATCCACGAACTCTTGGTAGTAATGGCGATCAACGCCGGTGATATTCGGCTCCCAAAGTTCAGGACGGGGGTCCATAAACACCTTGTAGCCGCGCCATTCGAGGTATCCGCCGCTGTTGAAGGAGTTGTAGATCTTCAAAGAGCCCTTCTCGGTCCCTTGGTCTTGCGTGTATTGGTCGAGGTAGTCCATGGCGGTAGACGGTAACGAACTGGTATCGCGCTCGGCGTTCTCGATGGCGTCGGGCCACTTATCGAGGGCGACAAAGGCGAGTGACCCTATGGCAAGAATGACCGCGAGTGCACCGTTGAGGGTCCAATTTCCACACATCTTGAGGGAGGCGGTGTTGAGCCGAACGTTGCCGAAACTGCGGGCGAGCAAGGGCAGGGCGAACAAGGACACGAGCCATTCGTTGCGCGTGTGCATGATCGCGAGCGGGATGCACACAATGAAAAGTATCGTCAGCGGCACGTCGACGCGTTTGATTCCGTTGTGTCCTATGGCCATGCTTCCAAGGACGATCATTGCCATCGCGGCCCCGCCGTAGTCGGTCCAAAATCCCGTTCGGCCCATCTCGTTGATATAGTCCCCATACCCTGCGGCTCCGTATGAGAGGACAAGGTAGAGGGCGGCTTTGATTCCGTAGGGATTGACAAGCAGAGCCGCTGCGGCAGCAATCAAGGCGATCAGCAAGGGCACCTTCCGGTGATCCATGCGGAAGAAGGCGAACGGGCAAAAGATGTCGTTTCTTTCAAGGATTACAGGGATGTCAGGGATGAGGTAGAGGGCGATGATGAACAGGTCGAAGGGGGCCATGGAAGCGTGGAGGTTGACGTGGATGCAGGTGAGAAGGGGAAGGAGGATGAGCCAGCGCCGACGATGACTGAGGCGATATTTCTCAAGAACGCAGATAACCAAGGCATACAACGTCATGGAGTAGACATGGGGACGTACCGACAGATATGCCACCAAGGAGATGAAGGCGACGGTGATGGCGAAGGCGAACACCTCGCCGCCGCCGCGACGGTGTCCGGAGACGATGCGACTCATGAGGTAGAGAACGACCGCAAGCACTCCGCATTGAAGCACGGTAAGAACTTTAAGACCGACGTACCCGAAGAAGTTGTACACGCCGTACAGGATTACTGCGGCCAACCACTGCTGAACAACGACTTGGAGACCAAAGTGTATGCTCCAGGGGTTGGTGTAGGGGATGCCGTTCTCGGCAATCTCGCGGCCTGTCGCCAAAAGCCACCACATATCGTTGTCAAACGATCCGCTGACTGAGGTTAAGACCATGGCGCCCGTAAGAATTGCGAAAAGAAGAACCAGGGTGGCGTTGGTGGGAACATCTTTTGGGATATGGGGCGGGAGCGCATGACGCCCGCGTGGCGCGCGAGGACGGATCGATGTGGTTTCGGTTGCGCGATGGGCGCCTGTCACATCTGTTTGTTGTTCTGCTTGTTGTTCATGTGCGACCAAACCCGCTCCTTTCGTTGCGCAGGGGGTATTGTACAACGCCTGTTTGCATGGCGCGTCATCCATCAGCGGGTTTCGGGGCGCCGATGTTTAAACGCAAGATGGATCCGTTGCGTGGTGCTTGTCGCGAAGTCTGCGAGAACGCGCAGGCCGTTGGAAGGGTCGCTTCGGTTTTTTCGTGGAACGGGTATCAAGATAGGTATAATAGAAAGGCTTATGTGGAAATGTCGACTCGCTCGCGAGTGGGCGAGAAGTGAGATATGAAAGAAGGGTTAAGACCATGGCAATCAGCACCGCAGATTTCAAGAACGGTATGTGCATCGTCTATAACGACAAGCTTTGGACCATAGTTGAGTTCCAGCATGTCAAGCCGGGTAAGGGCGGTGCGTTCGTCCGTACCAAGCTCCGTGACATCCGCGCTGGCCGTACCGTCGAGTATACGTTCAATGCCGGCACCAAGTTCGACTCCGTCCGTTTGGAGACCAAGAAGCTCCAGTATCTGTACAACGATGGTGTCGACTTCAACTTTATGGACATGACCACCTATGAACAGATGAGCATCCCTTCCGAGATGGTCGGCGAGGCATCCAAGTGGCTCAAGGAAAACGACGAGGCTTCTTTGCTTTATGCGGGCGAGGAGCTCATCAGCGTTGAACCCCAGATGTTTGTCGAGCTCGAGGTCTCCGACACCGAGCCCGGCTTCAAGGGCGACACCGTCCAAGGCTCCACCAAGCCGGCGACCCTCGAGACCGGTGCCGTTGTTAATGTTCCCATGTATGTCAACGTCGGCGATGTCCTCCAAATCGATTCCCGTGACGGGCGTTTTGTGAAGCGTCTCTAAGGTTTCGTTTCGCCGCTGAGCGCATCCATTGCAAACCTCTCTTTACCAGCTAAGAAGGAAATCCCTATGTACAAGATTCATTGTCTGAACAACATCAGCGCTGTTGGCTTGTCCGAGCTGACCGACCAGTATGAGCTTACCGACAACATCGAGGAGGCGGACGCCGTCCTCGTCCGCAGCGCAAACATGCACGAGATGGAGCTTCCTGCCTCCGTCAAGTGCGTCGCTCGTGCCGGTGCCGGCGTCAATAACATCCCGCTGGAGAAGTATGCCGAGGCAGGCATTCCCGTGTTCAACACGCCGGGCGCAAACGCCAACGCGGTCAAGGAGCTCGTTTTGTGCGGGATGCTCCTTGCTGCCCGTGACGTTGTCGGCGGTATCGAGTGGGTCAAGGCCAACGCCGACGACGAGAACATCGGCAAGTCTGCCGAGAAGGCCAAGAAGGCATTTGCCGGTGGAGAGATTATGGGCAAAACTCTCGGCGTCATCGGGTTGGGCGCCATCGGCAAGCTGGTCGTTGGTTCCGCTGAGGCCCTCGGTATGAAGGTCATCGGCTACGATCCGTTCTTGGACGAGGAAAAGGCTGCCGCCATCTCCAAGGATATGAAGTTCACCAACGACCTTGCCGAGCTCATGGCTGGCTCCGATTACGCGACCATCCATGTCCCGGCGTTGCCAAGCACCAAGGGCATGATCAACGCCTGTGTCCTTGCGCAGGCTCCTGATGGTGCCGTGTTCCTGAACTTCAGCCGCGATACCCTCGTTGACACCGCCGCCATGGCGCAAGCTCTCGAGTCTGGTAAGATCTCTCGTTACGTCACCGACTTCGCTACGCCTGAGGTTGTTGCCATGCCTGGCGCTATCGTCCTTCCCCATCTGGGCGCCTCCACCGCTGAGGCGGAGGATAACTGCGCAGCGATGGCTGCTCAAGAAGTCATGGCCTACCTTGAGCGCGGTGAGAAGATTCACTGCGTGAACATGAAATAACAATCGCGTTTTATCCGTGATGTGAGGCGTACCTTCGGGTGCGCCTTTTTTTGGACCCGGATTGGATATGGCGGAGGGGAGGCAAGTTTTGACCCCCCTGGCCTTTTCGGCTTTGGTTCTTTCCCGTCGCTTGGCATGTCGGCAACATCTGATCTTTGGGCCATTTTCGGGTTTTCGCAGGTCTCTCCCCTGTGGAGAAGGTGTGGTTGCCCTCGCTCTTTTACACCGTTCGCGCATGTAATACGCTTGTTTTTTTCGATGGCAACACTTTCGATGGCCAACGTGACCTATACTGTCTTAATCTGTAAAAAACAGAAACGACAATGCGTTATTGCTGTGACTATCGAAAAGAAAGGGGTGCTTAGTCCGTGCCGAAGTTGCAAGTTATGGATACCACCATTCGCGACGGCCAGCAGAGTTTGTGGGCTACCCGCATGAGCATCGGCGACATGCAGCCGATCTTGTCGAAGATGGATCGTGTGGGCTATTGGGCGATTGAAGCTTGGGGTGGTGCGACGTTTGACACCTGCCTGCGATTCTTGGACGAGAATCCTTGGGAGCGCCTGCGTACGATTAACGCAGCAACGCCGAACACGCCTTTGTCCATGCTTTCCCGTGGTCAAAACCTCGTCGGCTACAAGCATTACTCAAAGGACGTCGTCGATCACTTTATCGATTGTGCCCATCGCAACGGCATCGATGTGTTCCGCGTTTTCGATGCGCTGAACGACATTCGCAACGTGAAGGACAACGCCGAGGCCATCAAGGCATGCGGTGCCCATTTCGAGGGCTCCATCTCCTATACGGTCAGCCCGGTCCACACCCTCGACGCTTACCTCGAGTATTCTCAACAGCTCAAGGAGCTCGGTGCGGACTCCATCGCCATCAAGGACATGGCGGGTCTTCTCACCCCGTATCGCGCCGAGCGTCTTGTCAAGGCATTGAACGCGGAGATCGGTCTTCCGGTCCACCTGCACTGCCACTACGTCGGCGGTCTTGCCCCGATGAACATCATCAAGGCAGCCGAGTCTGGCGTCGCCATCGTTGACACCGCAAGCTCCCCGCTTGCGTTCGGCAACAGCCACCCCGCTGTTGAGACGGTTGTCGCCGCTATGCAGGAGAGCTCCTATGATACGGGCTTCGATCTCGACCTTTTGTTCGAAATCGCTGAGTATTGGGAGAACGTCCGCAAGCGTGGCCACTACAAGCAGGGCGTTTCTAGTCTGACCCATATGAAGGTCTTTAGTCACCAGGTTCCCGGCGGCATGATGTCCAACCTGGTTTCCCAGCTCAAGATTCAAAACGCCGAGGATCGCCTCGGTGAGGTCATGGCCGAGATCCCTCGGGTTCGCGCCGAGGTCGGCTATCCGCCTTTGGTCACCCCGATGAGCCAGATCGTTGGCACCCAGGCTGTTATGAACGTCATCACCGGCAAGAGGTGGGGCCTTGTCTCCAAGGAGATGAAGGATTACATCTGCGGTTACTATGGCAAGGCACCTGGAAAGATCGATCCCAAGATTGCCGCGAAGGTTGTTGGCGATTCCCAGGTCTTGCCACCCGATGTTGCACCCGGCAGCTTGGTCACCACTACGTTCGATGAGATCGCTGAGGAGATTGGCGACCTCGCAAAGGACGAAGAGGATGTCTTGATGTACGCCCTGTTCCCGAACGAGGCGCGTACCTATCTAAGCAAACATCGCGCTACGGAAGTTGTTCCGTTCAATATGGTCGAAGAGTCCAGCGAGATTACCGAGGAGGATTACGTGGACATCAATCAGATTCGCGATCTTATTCGCACCGTTAAGGAAGAGGGCGTTGGAGAGGTCATCGTCGAGGAGGGCGGCAATCGAGTCTCCGTTCGCATGCCCAGCGCAATTGCAGCTGCTGCTCCGGTGGCAGTTGCCGCAGCTCCTGTTGCAGCCGCTCCAGTCGCTGCTTCCGCTGTTGCCCCTGCTGCCGCTCCGGCAAACAACCGTCCGGCTACGTGGGTTCCCATCACCGCCCCCATGGTTGGCACCTTCTACACCTCTCCCGCTCCGGGCGAGCCTCCTTTCGTCGCCGTTGGTGATGAGGTTGCCGCAAACCAGACGCTGTGCATCGTTGAGGCCATGAAGCTGATGAACGAGATCACGGCTGACGAGATCTGCACCGTCCGCGAGATTTGCCTCGAGGACGCATCTCCCGTCGAGTTTGGCACCGTTATGTTCTACGTTGAGCCCATCCCCAACGTCTAATTCCAGGAGTCAATTCCATGTTTGACAAAATTCTTATTGCCAACCGCGGCGAAGTTGCCCTTCGCGTCATGCGCGCGGCGCGTGAGTTGGGCGTGAAGACCGTCGCCGTGTACTCCACGGAGGACAAGGACACCTATCCCGTCCAATATGCCGACGAGGCCGTCTGCATTGGTCCCGCCCAGGCAAACAAGAGTTATCTGGTGATGTCCAACATCATCATGGCCGCCAAGGCGACCGGTGCCCAGGCGATTCACCCGGGCTACGGCTTCTTGGCTGAGAATGCCGAATTTGCCCGCAAGTGCATCGAGGAAGGCATCGTCTTCATCGGACCTGCTCCCGAGTGCATTGAGAATATGGGTGACAAGTCCACGGCTCGCGATACCATGACGCGTTGCGGTGTGCCGACGGTCCCCGGCTCCGACGGTTGTATCGATACGGTTGAGGAAGCCGCTGAGTTCGCCAACCGCGTTGGCTATCCGGTGCTTATCAAGGCAACTGCAGGCGGCGGTGGCAAGGGCATGCGTGAGGTTCACGATCCGGCTGACCTTGCGTCCCAATACCAAGCTGCACGTACCGAGGCAGGTGCCGCGTTCGGAAACGATGCGGTATACCTCGAGAAGCTTGTTTTGCGCCCTCGTCACGTGGAGATCCAGGTCTTGGCCGACGACTTCGGTAATCAGGTCGCATTGTGCGAGCGCGACTGCTCCATCCAACGTCGTCACCAAAAACTTCTGGAAGAGGCCCCTTCCCCTGCTTTGAGCGCCGAGCTTCGCACCGCAATGGGCGAGGCCGCCATCAAAGCGGTACAGGCCGTTGACTACCGCAATGCCGGCACCGTCGAGTTCCTGCTTGACGAGGATGGCAGCTTCTACTTCATGGAGATGAACACTCGTGTTCAGGTTGAGCATCCGGTCACTGAGCAGATCACCGGTGTCGACATCATCAAGGAACAGTTGCGTATCGCGTCTGGTGAGCCCATGAGTTGCGCGAATCGTGCTCCGTTCTCTCCGAATGGTGCTGCGATCGAATTCCGTATCAACGCAGAGGATCCCGAGCACGGCTTCCGTCCGTGCCCTGGCACCATCACGTTGTTCGAGCCGCCTGCGGGTCCGGGCGTCCGTGTCGAGAGTTATATCCGTACCGGTTCTCGCATCAGTCCCTACTACGATTCCTTGGTTGCCAAGCTCATCGTTCACGGTCAGGACCGCGAAGAGGCTCTTCAGCGCGCCGAGCGTGCTTTGGATGAGTTCAAGATTGAGGGCATTGCCACGACAATTCCGTTCCACAAGCGTGTTGTCGCCAACGAGATGTTCCGTGCCGGCAACGTCGCGACGGATTTCATTCCTACCCAGATGGGAGACTTGCTGTGAAAGAATTGAACATCGGAGGTATGACCGTTGCGTACAACGTGGTTGAGACGATCGTCTCGATCGCGGCTAGGGAAGTCGAGGGCGTCGAGGCCTTGGGCATGCCAGGTCCTGGCGGCATATTGGGCAAACTTTCCTCTGGAACTGCTTCCTCGGGCGTCGAGATTGCTGTTGATGATGAGGATAAACTGCGTATTGCGATTCGTATCGACGTGAGCTATGGTTATCCGCTACCGCCGCTTGCAGACAAGGTTCGCGAGGCGATTGCTGATGCTGTCGCCATGCAACTCGGCTTGCAGGTTAGCAACATCGATGTCTATGTCGATGGCATTCAGTTCAACAAGTAAGTTTGTGTTTTAGACGGGATTACAAGAATGGCAGCAAAGCGACACGACCGTACTCGAGCCCGACGCGCGGCTCTTCAGGTGCTGTATTCGGGAGAGATCAACCAAGCCTCCCCCTCACAGCTCGTTGACGAGGGTCTAGCTCTTCAGGACGAGTCGGAGAAGCTGAGCAGCTACGCTATCAGCCTTGTGTATGGTGTCGACTCACATCGTGCGGGAATCGATGCATGCTTGGACCAGGTGTCCGATAACTGGGCGCTTGACCGTATGCCTATCGTAGATCGCTCCATCTTGAGACTTGCGGTGTACGAGATGTTGTTTGTCGAGACCGTTCCCGTTTCTGTCACTATCAACGAGGCGGTCGAGCTTGCCAAGGACTTCGGTGGAGAGGATGAGTCCTCCCGCTTTGTCAATGGCGTGCTCGGCCGCGTCGCAAGACTCATCGAGGATGGCAAGATCGGTGCGGGTGTCGGCCTTGTCCCCGATGGGGATTCCCGCATCGAAGAGGCGGATGCCTCGGTTGAGATGGCCAAGGATGGTGCGGGAGAGCCCAATGCGGACGAGACCGCAGACGAGGACGATGTTGTCTTCGGGGACGGGGTTGCCCCTAAGGTCGACGTTGCTTTTGAGAATGAGGTTGGGTAGCCACCATGGTGGTGGATACAACAACATACGATTCCTATTCCCGGGTCAAAGAGCGACTTGACGAGATTGCGATTCAGGTCGCCGATGAGACTATTCCCTTGGATGATGCCCTTAACTTGTATGACGAGGCCGTCAGCTTGGCATTGCTCGCCAGCGAGTTGATTGAAACCGATGAGGAAGAAGAGAACGACGCGGATGTCGATGTCCCTCAGAACGATTCTTTGACTGAGGGGCAGGGGGCTGTTCCGTCTCAGGAGTAAAACATGGGAGCTCGTATCCTTGACGGCATCAACGGCCCGTCGGACCTCAAAAAACTCACTGATGCCGAACTGACCACGTTGGCCCAGGAGGTTCGTGAGGAGATCCTTGCAACCGCCTCCGTTACTGGCGGCCATGTCGCGTCTTCGTTGGGCGCTGTTGAGACCATCCTGGTTGCTCACAGCCTTATCGAATCTCCGAAGGACAAGTTGATCTTCGATGTCGGCCATCAATCCTACGCGCACAAGCTGGTCACCGGACGACTTGATGACTTCTCGACACTTCGAGCCTATGGCGGCATATCCGGTTTTCCCAAACCAAGCGAGAGCGAGCACGACGTACATCCCTCGGGACACGCGTCTGACTCCCTTTCTGTCGCGCTTGGCCTTGCGAAAGCCCGTGATTTGCGCGGTGGGAACGAAAAGATCGTTACTATCATCGGCGACGCCTCCATCTCGGGGGGTATGGCCTGCGAGGCTCTCAATCATATCGGGCAGGCGCAATGTCCGATGCTTATCATTCTTAACGACAATGAGATGTCCATTGGTCGCAACGTCGGTGCTCTTGTTCGCCACTTGGGAATGATTCGTGCCAACAACCAATACGTCGTGGCAAAAGATGCCCTTCAAGACAAGCTTGAAGCAGGTGGAGCCCTAGGCAAAGGCTTTCTGAACCTTGGACGAAATTGGAAAGAAAGTGTCAAGCAGTTCATCCTCCAAGGTTCAATGATCTATGAACGTCTCGGAATCGTCTGCACAGTGCCTATCGACGGCCACGATATCCCGCTTTTACGTCAAATCATGCGCGTAGTCTTGGAGTTCAACGGTCCGGTCCTGATGCATGTTGTCACAAAGAAGGGCGCCGGGTACCAACCTGCTATGGACGATCCCGAACGTTTCCACGGTGTGGGCCCCTTTGATCTGGTGACCGGCGCGGACAAAAAGAAGGCCTCAGGCGCTCCGAGTTTCACCTCGGTGTTCGGCGACGCGATATGCAAAGAAGCCCGCGCTGACGAACGCGTTGTTGCGATAACCGCTGCCATGTGCGCAGGTACGGGTCTCAAAAAATTTGCCCGGGAATTTCCTGATCGCTTTATCGACGCCGGAATTGCCGAAGGTCACGCGGTCGGTCTTGCCGCAGGTCTTGCGGCTGGTGGGGACAAACCGGTTGTCGCCATCTATTCGACTTTCCTGCAGCGCGCCATTGACCAAATCATCATCAATTGCGCCCTGCCCAAACTCGATGTCGTGTTCTGCATTGATCGTGCAGGCCTTGTCGGGGCTGATGGGCCTACCCACCATGGCATGTTCGATTTGGTCTACACCCGCATGATTCCCTTCATGCGCATCCTCGCTCCCTCGGATGAGGCTGAGTTGGCCGACGCTCTCCATACTGCTTTGGCTTTGGGTGGGCCCTTTGCCATCCGCTATCCCCGTGGTGCGGCCCGAGGGGTGGAGATTCCCGATCAGGCAAGTACTCTGCCGCTTGGAAAGTCCCGTACCGTGAGGGAGGGCGAGGACATCGCAATCCTTGCCTTTGGCCGTATGGTAGGTGTCGCTGAGGAAGCAGCGAAGATCTTAGCCGTTGTCGAAGTGGATGCGCGTGTGGTGGACATGCGTTGGGTGAAGCCTCTTGATCGCGATGCGATTCGAAAGGCCGCTGGGACTCGCTTGGTCGTGACTCTTGAGGATGGCGTCATTTCTGGTGGTGCCGGCGAGGGGGTCCTTGAAGAGATGTCCCTTATGGGTCTCGATACCGACTCTCTCGTGTTGGGTATCAGCGACCAATTCGTCTCTCAGGGCGACGTCGCGTTGCTTGATCGAGATCTCGGCCTCGACCCCGAGGGAATTGCGGCTCGTATCACCGTCAAGCTCGAGGAAAGCAATCAAGGGTAAAAAAAACAAGCAAAGATAAAAAAGCTCCGGGCACGTTGAATGTCCGGAGCCTTTTGTCTTTGTGTCGGTCTTGCTAGCGGGCAGGTCGGTTTTGCTAGAAATCAGTGTTGTTTGCTATAGTCACGGTTGTGGTCATGATGATAATCATGACAATGGTGATGATGGCGGTCATGACCAGGACAGATGCCAACGCGTTGGTGGTGGCGGTCGCCGTGCTCATCTTCTTCTCGTCGTATGTCTGCAATAACAAGGCGGCAGCCAAAAGGCGGCGCATCTGAGCTCCGAGTCCGAGGATGCCGTGGAACCCTTTTTTGGTCTTAAGGTATTCGTCGGCCTCGTGGATCTGGTCGACGATGGCCTCAACAGGTGTATCTGAGTCGACAAGCGCCGCGATGACCGGCAATTGGTCAGCGTAGACCTTGGAACCAGCGTCCTTGAGGGCGTTGCGCAACGCGATAAAGCGCTCGCATTTCTCTTGGACGGGCTTGTTACTTAAGGCCAAGATCATGCTGACCGATTGCAGCGCATCCTTGGCCAGTTTGAAATGTTCTTCCTTGAGGTAGAGGTAGCACTCCTCCGCCTCAGTCATCGTTGCGTCAATGTCCAGCCCCGAGATAACAAGTAGCGCAGCGACAGTAATGTCCTCGCGGCCCGTGAGCAACGGATGGGCTGCGCGCATCTTGTCGATAACGTCCCATGCTTGGTCGGCAACGGCTTGGTATTGGTCCGGCTCGATGAGGTCTGTCATGCAAGAAGCGGTCAGAGCCTCGTACTCCGAATGGAAAACCTTGTGCTTCTTCAGGCATTCGTATGCTTCCAAAACGTTGTCAAGGTAGGCTTCGGGATCGTCTTGCAGGTCCATCTTGCACAAAAGAGACAGATTTGCGTGGCCGCGAAGGTTGTTGAGAGCACCGACCTTGGATCTGAGAAGGGCGCGGTTTGCGCGGATGTTTTGCTCGTTCGCTTGCACATTCTCGCTGGTGTAGAGCAGGGCGCCTAGAGCCGCTGCCTGCTCGAAATCAAGTTTAGCTGAATCTTTTGTCACAAGGTAGTTCTCAGCGAGCAGGTCACATTTTTGAGTAAGATAGGTATCCATGCTACTCCTTACATTTGAGAAGGGTCGTTGCCGTATGTGTTTATGATACATCGAAGCGAAATGTGTTATTATCCACTCCATAAAAAAGGCGATTGAGAAGAAGGCATCGTAATGCAAGTTAACATGAATCTTGAAGCAGTGTGTGGCCGTATTCAGGCTCTGCGCGAGGATCTCGGTCTAACGATGCAGGAGATGGCTGAAGCTACGGGCCGTAGCGTCGTTGAGTATGCCGCCCAAGAGACGGGCGAGGCTACTCCGACTTTCACCTTCCTTGCGAAGTGCGCTGAAAAACTTGGCGTAGATGTTATCGAGTTGCTCACCGGGGAAGATCCACGCCTTTCCAACTACGTGTTGACTCCAGCAAGCGAAGGTCTCTCCATTCAACGCCACGAGGGCTTTGAGTATCTCCATAAAGCGCAGTACCTCAAGAACCGCCTTGCTGATCCGTTTTTGGTGACTCAGCCCTTCTCCGAGGAGGAGCAACAGCGGCCGATTCACCTGTCATATCACAAGGGCCAGGAAATCGATTACATCATCTCAGGCCGCATGCGTTTTGCCTATGAGGACAAGACCATGGAAGCTGGCCCTGGAGATTTACTGATGTATGATTCCGGCAAGGGCCATGGCATGATTGCCATCGACGGCAAGCCCGTCACCTTCGTCGCGATTACCATTCCGCCCCATACTGGGCACATTAGCTAGGCGCGCCGGTTAGCGTCTAGCACAATACCGGTTGCGCCGTTAACCCCTAACGTACGTACCCGCTTATATATCTAGAAATGGAATCTCTGACATGAGGAATATCAACGAGCGCTATGTCTCAGAGGCATACGATAAACATGGTGTTTTAACCGCATTCGACGTCAAATGTCCGCGCGACTTCAACTTCGGCTACGACGTGGTCGACGACATTGCGACAAACGATCCCGACCGCCGTGCCATGGTGTGGTGCAACCCTGAGGGCGAGGAGCACATCTTCACGTTCGCGGACATGAAGTACTGGTCTGATAAAACGGCAAACTACCTTGCTGAACAGGGTATTCGTCGCGGCGACTATGTCATGGTCATCCTGCGTCGCCACTACCAGTTCTGGTTCGTGGCAATTGCGTTGGCCAAACTCGGCGCCGTTATGGTCCCCGCGACGTTTATGTTGAAGCCGCGCGATGTCGCCTATCGCTTAAATGGTGCCGAAATCAAGGCCGTCATCGTTTCTGACCTCGGCGAAGTCGCCAATGCGGTCGATGCGGTTGCAGATGAGTGCCCTTCTCTTGAGACCAAGATCTTAGTCAATGGTGGGGCGGGCGGACTCGGGTGCTCGGTTCCGGTTCCTGGCGCCGACGAGATTTGCGTGCTCCCCGCAAAGCGTGAGGGATGGCTCGACTTTAACGCGGGGGTCAGCGCCGCGTCCTCTGATTTTGAACGTGTTGGGACGCTCTCCGCCGAGCCGATGCTCATGTACTTCTCGAGCGGCACGTCCGGCGAGCCCAAGATGGTCCTCCATAACTCCGAATATGCAATCGCCCACCTCATCACGGCAAAGCATTGGCATTGTGTCGAGCCCGACGGTTTGCATTTCACGATTGCCGATACCGGTTGGGGCAAGGCGGTTTGGGGCAAGTTCTACGGCCAATGGCTCATGGAGGCCGCGGTACTCACGTATGACTTCGACCGTTTCCATGCGGGCGAAATTTTGTCGCTTATACCGAAATACCAGGTGACGACGTTTTGTTGTCCGCCGACGATGTACCGCATGATCATGCAGGAGGATGTCGACTCTTTCGACTTGTCCTCTCTCACCCACACCACGACGGCCGGTGAGGCGCTCAATCCCGACCTTTTCAACTTCTGGCTTGAGCACACCGGACTTACGATCTATGAGGGCTTCGGCCAAACTGAGACGCCGCTGACCATTGCGAATCTGCGCAACTCTAAGCCGCGTTCCGGCTCCATGGGAAAGCCTGTCCCGCTGTACGAGACGAAGGTGCTCGACGAAGATGGCAACCTGTGCGACGTCGGTCGCGCCGGTGAGATCTGCATCCGCATCGACGAGAACGATGCCGCTCCCGGAATCATGATGGAGTATTACCGCAACGAGGCGAAGACGAAGGCCGCCAAGCATGACGGGTGGTACCACACCGGTGATGTTGCGTGGTTCGACGAGGATGGTTACCTTTGGTATGTCGGGCGAAACGACGACGTCATCAAATCGAGCGGCTACCGTATCGGCCCCTTTGAGATCGAGAGCGTCTTGCTCGAGCATGAAGCGGTTCTCGAGTGCGCTGTCACGGGTGTTCCTGATCCGTTGCGTGGTAAGGCCGTCAAGGCGACGGTCGTCTTAGCTGCTGGTTTCAAGCCCTCAGATGCCTTGACACGTGAGCTTCAGCAATGGGTCAAGAATCAGACTGCCCCCTACAAGTATCCGCGCATCATCGATTATGTCTTAGAGTTGCCCAAGACCGTCAACGGCAAGATTCGTCGTGCCGCAATTCGCGAGGCGACAGAGGAGGCGGCGAAGGCTGAGGCTGAGACGCCTGCGGAAGGATTGACGTAGTCTTGATCGAGTCGTTGCGTGAGGCATTGGCGCCTTTGACTGTTATTACCGGTCACTACGGAGTGGGGAAGACCAACTTCGCATTGAACCTCGTCCTCGATCTTGCCAAGGCCGGGTGTGAGGTGTGCTTGGTGGATCTTGATATTGTCAACCCGTACTTCCGTTCAAGCGAGTATCGCGATCTGTTGGAACCTGCAGGCATTCGCCTTGTGGCTCCCGTCATGGCAAACTCCTCCCTCGACACACCCTCTCTTTCTGCCACAGTTGACGGAGTGATCGATTGGGCGCAATGCGATGAGAACCATGTCGCTGTTTTTGACGTGGGGGGAGACGATGTGGGAGCGACGGCTCTCGGCCGCTATGCCGAGCATATCTCCAAGACTACGTACGCCCTCATCTATGTGGTGAACGCCTACCGCAACCTCACCCAGGACGTGGGGGATGCTCTTGAGATCTTGGGGGAGATTGAACTTAAGTCGGGTTTGCACGTCACGGCCGTTGTGAACAACTCCCACCTCCGTACGGAAACGTGCGTTGAGACGGTGGTGGATGCATCGGGCTTCGGATTTGATGTCGCCCAAGAAGCAGGAGTGCCGCTTGCAGCCCAGACCGCGCCAAAACAGTTTTTGGATGCCCTTGGCAAGGTTATTTCTCCCGAAAAAACGTATCCTGTAAAGATGCTTGTTAAAACGCCTTGGGAGTGAACTCGGACCTCTTTTTTCGATCCGAGTTGGCGAGCATTAACAATAGATAAAACAAGTAAGACGAGTGCGATTGAAGAAGAGGAGTCTCATGGATAAAGTTACAGTTGACGACCACTTCTGCAAAGGATGCGGATTGTGCGTCGATGCATGTCCCATCCATTTGATGGAGCTCGACGCTTCGCGCATCACGCCAAAAGGCTATCACCCGGCACATTGCACCGATCAAGATGCATGTACCGGTTGTGCCTCTTGTGCCACGATGTGCCCTGACGTCGCCATTAGGGTTGTGAGGTAGGACTATGGCAGAAAAAGTACTCATGAAGGGCAATGAGGCCCTGGCGGAAAGCGCGATGCGCGCAGGTTGTCGATTCTTCTTCGGCTACCCAATCACCCCACAAACTGAGCTCGCTGCGTACATGGCCAAGAAGATGCCCAAGATCGGTGGCACCTATCTTCAGGCCGAGAGCGAGATCGCGGCAATCAATATGGTCTACGGCGCATCTGCTTGTGGCGCTCGTGTCATGACCTCCAGCTCAAGCCCTGGAATCAGCCTGAAGTCCGAGGGCATCTCCTATATGGCGGGCGCGGACCTCCCTGCTGTCATTATCAACGTTCAGCGTGGCGGCCCTGGTCTGGGCTCCATCCAACCTTCCCAGTCCGATTACTGGCAAGCGACCCGCGCCATGGGTCACGGTGACTTCCGCCTGATTGTGTATGCGCCTTCCACGGTTCAGGAGATGGCTGACTACATCTATGGAGCATTCGACGTTGCTGACAAATACCGGGTGCCTGTCATGATCTTGGCCGACGGCATGCTCGGCCAGATGATGGAGCCGGTTGTCCTTCCCGAGCCTCGCAATGTCGAGGACCTTCCAAAGAAACCGTGGGCGTGTGTGGGCCACAACCACGAGCGCAAGCACAATATCGCCAACTCCCTCTATCTTGAGGCTGAGATCCTTGACGCTATCAATGCGAAACGCGAAGAGCGCTTCCGTATTATTGAGCAAAACGAGCAGCGCGCTGAGAGCTATCGTACCGAGGATGCAGATATCGTCGTCGTTGCCTTTGGCGCCTCTGCGCGTATCGCCCGCAGTGCCGTCATGACTGCTCGTGAACAGGGTATCAAGGCGGGCCTGATTCGCCCGATCTCTTTGTGGCCCTTCCCGGTAGATGCCCTTGAGAAGTGCATGGGCACCGCCAAGGCGTTCCTGTCCGTGGAGATGAACACAGGCCAGATGGTCGACGATGTGCGTCTTGCCTCCAACGGTCGCGTCCCTGTCGACTTCTATGGTCGTTCCGGTGGTGTCATCCCCACTCCTGACGAGGTGTTGGCAAAGATTGTCGAGCTCAACGGAAAGGCAGGTGAGTAGGATGGCAAAGGTTGTTTTCGAACGCCCCAAGTCCCTGCTGCCCGTCGTCACGAACTATTGCCCGGGCTGTGTTCACGGTATCGTGAATCGCTTGGTCGCTGAGGTCATGGACGAGTTGGATTTCGAAGGTCGCGCCATCGGCGTTGCCCCGGTTGGTTGCTCCGTCATGGCGTACAACTTCTTCGGTTGCGACATGATCGAGGCAGCACACGGTCGTGCCCCGGCGGTGGCTACCGCGGCAAAGCGCGTCCACCCCAACAACGTCGTCTTCGCCTACCAAGGCGATGGTGACCTCGCTTCCATCGGCATGGCTGAGACCGTGCACGCTGCCACCCGCGGTGAGCACATCACTATCATCTTCATCAACAATGCGATTTATGGTATGACCGGTGGCCAGATGGCTCCGACCTCCCTTCCCAACCAGGTCACCCAAACCTCTCCCTATGGACGCGACGTTTCCAAGGCCGGTTACCCGGTTCGTGTGTGCGAGCTCTTGTCCACCTTGGACGGTCCCGCCTATATCGAGCGCGTCACCTGTGATACGCCTGCCCACGTCCGCAAGGCGAAGAAGGCCATCAAGAAGGCATTCACCTACCAGATTGACGGCATCGGTTATTCCTTCATTGAGGTCGTCTCCACATGTCCGACGAATTGGGGCATGACGCCGCAAAAGGCTTTTGATTGGATGCGCGAGAACATGCTTCCGTACTACCCGTTGGGTGTGTATCGCGATGTTGTTGCCGATGGCTACGCGAATGCCGCCGAGGCTGCTGCCGCACGTGCTGCCAATTGTCCTATCGCCAACAAGGGTGGTGAGGAATAATGAACAATCGAGAACTTCGTATCCTGCTTGCCGGGTTCGGTGGCCAGGGTGTTCTTTTTGCCGGCAAAGTCATCGCGAGTGCGGGTCTTATCGAGGATCGCGAGCTGTCTTGGTTGCCTTCCTATGGTCCCGAGATGCGTGGCGGTACGGCGAACTGCAGCGTTTGTTTGTCCGATGCCCCGATCGGCTCTCCTTTGGTTTTGACCCCCAATGTTCTTATCGCTATGAACCAGCCGTCCTTTGACAAGTTCATCGACGCCGTTGAGCCTGGTGGCCTCGTTATCGTCGACTCCGGCCTCGTTCCCGAGATCAAGGAGCGCGAGGACGTGACGATTTGCGCGATTCCTGCCGCAGAGCTTGCCGAGGAGAATGAGATCAAGGGCCTTGGAAACATCATCCTTGTGGGCAAGCTGTTCGAACAGACAGGTTTTTGTGCCCGCGAGACGCTTGACGCCTCCATCGACAAGTGCGTTCCCGCACGAAAGGCCGCAATGATCGGTTTCAACAAGAAGGCCCTTGAAATCGGTATGAACAACTAGTGGTTGGGAGGCTTTGTCCCGGCGCGGGACGGGCTTTTCCGTGAAGATAAGCAAAAAGAGAAGACCCGAAGCTTAATGTGCCAGGTCTTCTCTTTTGTCTTTCTTTGCGTTTCTTCGAGCCGTTCGGCATCGGCCTGGGGCTTTATGAGTCGTCCGGCATCGGCCTGGGAGTTTCTCGACGATGTGATGGGTGATATAATTCTTTGTTCGACCGAAGACCGATATGGTTCATGTTATCGACGTGTTGTTAACAACAAAGAAATATGTCGATACTACGCTGTCGTTTTATCGACTTGATACACAGGAGATAGGAGTTTCACATGGCAAACGAGATGCAGGAGATCGGCGAACGTATGCGCGGATTGCGCGAAGCTTGTGATGTAACGGTGGAAGAAATGGCTTCTGACCTTGATGTATCAACAGAGACATACGAAATGTGGGAAGAGACGGGCGAGGACGTTCCGATTTCTGCGATCTACCATATGTCTCGTAAGTTCAACGTCGACTTTACCGAGATTTTGACCGGCACCGACGCCAAGCTCGATACGTACCAGGTCGTCCGTCGTGGCGGTGGCAAGGTAACCAATCGCAACCCTGCATACCATTTTGAGGATATGGCTTGGCGTTTTGCCGACAAGATTATGCAGCCCCTTGTTGTAGTCCTTGAGCCTACCGACGAGCCCGCCCACTTGATAACCCACAGTGGACAGGAGTTCAACTTTGTCATCGAGGGAAGTGTCGTCGTTACCGTTGGCGACAAGGAGTTTGTGCTGAACGAATGGGATAGCATCTATTTCAACCCCGAGATTCCCCACGGTCAGGCTTGCGCGGGTGACAAGACCGCCAAGTTCGTCACGATCATCGCAGAGTAAAACGGAGAAACACGCACAATGGATTACATACTGAGCAAATATTGTCCCCAGATATATTTCGATTCCTACGAGGAATTCTTCGACAACTTCAAGATCAACGTCCCCGACGACTTCAATTTCGGCTATGACGTTGTCGATGAGTGGGCTCGAGTCGAGCCCGAGAAGCGCGCCTTGCTTTGGTGCGACGATTCCGGCGACGAGAAGGTATTCACCTTTACGGACATATCTCGAATGTCAAATCGCGTGGCGAACGCATATCGCGAGATGGGTATCGGCAAGGGCGATGTTGTGTTTTGCGTCTTGCGTCGCCGTTGGGAGTATTGGATCAATGCCGTTGCCCTTTGCAAGTTGGGTGCCATCCTCATCCCCGCCTCCTTGCAACTCACCACGAAGGACATCGTCTATCGCGGAAATTCTGCCGAGATCAAGGCCATGGTATGCGTCGATGACGACTACGTCATCACCCAAGCCGGCAATGCCGCCGATGCTATTCCGTCCCTGCAGCACAAAATCATCGTCGGCGGCGAGCGTGAGGGTTGGAAGCCCTATACCGAGCTGCTCGCCAACGGCAACGAGGTGTTCGAACGTCCGACCGGCGACGCCGGCGTGAACTCAAAAGACACCATGCTCATCTATTTCACCAGCGGCACCACAGGTAATCCGAAGATGGTGCAGCACAATTTTGCCCATCCCTTAGGCCATATCCTGACTGCCAAGTATTGGCAACAGGTTCAGGAAAACAAGCTGCATATGTCTGTCACCGACAGCGGGTGGGCCAAGTTCGGTTGGGGCAAGATCTACGGCCAGTGGATTGCTGGCGCAACGATCTTTGCCTACGACATGCTGAAATTCATCCCCACGAACCTTCTCCAAAAGGTCCAAGACTACAAGCTCACCACGTTTTGTGCGCCTCCCACCATGTATCGATTCATGCTACAGGAAGATGTTGCGGCGTATGACCTGTCCAGCGTCGAGAATTTCGCGACGGCGGGCGAACCGCTTAATGCCGAGGTCAGCATTCAATGGGAGCGTCTGACAGGTAAGAAGATCCGTGAGGGTTTCGGACAGACCGAGGGCCCGGTGCTGATTGCGACGTTCCCTTGGATCGAGCCGCGTCCGGGTTCGTTGGGCAAGCCGTCTCCTCTTTTGAACATCAAGTTGCTTGATGAGAACTTGGACGAGGTTGAGGATGGCGATGAGGGCGCGATTTGCGTCACGGGGCTGAAGAGCGCCTATCCGCCCGGATTGTTTGTCGGATACTACAAGAACCCTGAGAAGACGTACGAGGCGGTCGGTACCGACATCTATAACTTGCATGACATGGTATGGCGTTCCCCCGACGGCTACATCTCCTTTGTGGGCCGCGATGACGACGTGATCAAGTGTTCCGGTTACCGTATCGGTCCTTTCGAGGTCGAAAGCGCCCTTGTTGCGCACCCTGCCGTTATCGAGTGTGCTGTCACGGCCGCTCCCGACAAGATTCGTGGCAAGGTCGTCAAGGCGACCATCGTCCTTGCGAAGGGGTACGAACCCTCAGACGAGCTCACAAAAGAGCTGCAGAACCATGTCAAGAAGACGACGGCTCCCTACAAGTACCCCCGCGTCATTGAGTATGTTGACGAGTTGCCCAAGACCGTTGGAGGCAAGATCAAGCGCAAGTTGATCCGTACCAACGACGGGGTCGTCGACTAGGTTGTTCTCGCCCTGCAAACAAAGCCCGTGTGCTCCCGAGCGCGCGGGCTTTTCTTTTGTCCTGCACGTCGAGGCGATTCGTTTTTGCGTGATGAGGGAGCCGTTGATGGAGTATCCTATAGCCCAAATGCACTGACTGACCGTGAAGAAAGGTTTGCAATGGCTGATATTCGTGATATTTCTCTGGCAGAGGCAGGTCGGGCCCGTATCGAGTGGGCGGCGCGCGACATGCCCGTCCTGGCAAGCATTCAAAAGCGCTTCGCCGACGAAAAGCCCTTGGAGGGTGTTCGCATCGGCGCATGCATGCATGTGACCACCGAGACCGCTAATCTCATGCGCGCCTTGGTCGCCTCTGGCGCGAAGGTCGCCCTGTGCGCTTCCAACCCCCTCTCCACCCAAGACGACACCGCCGCCGCCCTCGTCAAGTATTACGGTGTCGACGTCTATGCGATCACGGGCGAGGATGCGCAAACCTACAATCGCCACATCGAGACCGTCATTGCCACCGACCCGCAAATCGTCATGGACGATGGCGCCGATCTCGACACTGCGTTGCATACCCGCTTTACCGACAAGCTTGATGGCATCATCGGAGGTACCGAGGAGACCACCACAGGCGTTGTCCGCTTGAAGGCCATGGAGGCAGAGGGCAGCTTGGGTTACCCGGTGTTTAACATCAACGACGCGAACACTAAGCATTTCTTCGATAACCACTACGGCACCGGTCAATCTACCCTTGATGGCATCGTTCGTGCCACCAACCGCCTTCTGTGCGGTCGCACCATCGTTATCAGCGGTTATGGCCATTGTGGCTCCGGCCTTGCCCTTCGCGCCAAGGGTATGGGCATGGACGTCATTATCTGCGAGGTCGATCCGTTGAAGGCCCTTGAAGCCCACATGGAAGGGCACAAGGTCATGCCGGCTGCCGAGGCTGCCAAGTACGCCGACGTTTGGGTGACGGTCACCGGCGATTGCAAGGTCGTTGACGCTCCTGCTTTCGAGAACATGAAAGACGGCGCCATCCTGTGCAATTCCGGTCACTTCGACAGCGAGATCAACCTTGTCTGGCTTGAGGAGAACTGTGCCAGTAAGGTAGAACTCAAGCCCCTTGTCGAGGAGTACACCCTTGCCGATGGTCGCAAGATCGTCGTTCTTGCCGAGGGCCGCCTCGTCAACCTGGCGTGCGCTGAGGGCCACCCCGCTTCCGTCATGGATATGAGTTTTGCAAACCAGGCTCTTGCCGCCGAGTACCTTTACAAGAACGCAGCGGAGCTCGAGAAGAAGGTCTATGACGTTCCTGCTGAGATTGACGACGGCGTTGCTCGCGTCAAGCTCGAGACCCTTGGTGTTAAGATCGACACCCTCACCGAGGAGCAGATTGCCTATATGAACAGTTGGAACTTCTAGCAAACGACAAAACATAGAGCAGTCAAGGTCCCAAGAAATCGGTTCTTGGGACCTTTTTCGGTCTGGGGGTGGATATGTTCCGGGCCATTATCTTGTGGAGTTGGGCCGTGTGAGCGGGTCGGCCTGGCTCTCCTATCTTGTGGAGTTGGGCCGTGTGAGCGGGTCGGCCTGGCTCTCCTATCTTGTGGAGTTGGGCCGTGTGAGCGGGTCGGCCTGGCTCTCCTATCTTGTGGAGTTGGGCCGTGTGAGCGGGTCGGCCTGGCTCTCCTCTCCTTCGTTTTGATCGAGGTGTTTCGTGCGCGTAACGCGGTTGTTTCCCTCGCGCTACGAAGCGTTTCCGCGTTTGTAAACAACGGGCGTTGAATCTTGCACGAAACAATTGGGCGTGAAACTTGGACTGTCACATGCGACAGGTTGGCTTATCGGAAACTCGAGGGAGGAGAGAATATGTTTGATTCCGGTTCCACTGGCTTCATGCTTGTGTGCGCCATGTTGGTGTTGCTCATGACTCCAGGTTTGGCGTTTTTCTACGGAGGCCTTTCGAGGCGAAAGAATGTCGGCAATACGATGAGCATGGTGTTTGTGGTCATCGGCGTCGTCGCTATCACATGGACGTTGGTTGGCTGGTCCTTTGCCTATGGCGGAGACGGCTCCATCCCGTTCTTTGGCGGCTTCGACCAACTCGGCTTGACCCAAGCGACCGCAGATATGCTCAGCGAGACTCCAGATGTCGAAGGCGAGGGATACCCCGCGATAATCGACATCGTGTTCCAGATGGCGTTTTGCATGATCACCACCGCGATCATCACCGGCGCGGTTGCGGGCCGCATGAAGTTTGGTGCACTGGTCGTCTTCGTCGCGCTTTGGACCATTCTGGTCTATCCGTCCCTTGCACACATGGTGTGGGGTGGCGACGGCTCCCTTATCGGTGATACTCTCGGCGCCTTGGACTTCGCCGGTGGCGATGTTGTCCACATCAGCTCTGGTCTCACCGGTCTTGTCCTTTGCCTGGTTTGTGGGAAGCGCAAGGGCTTTGGCGTGATGAACTATCGAGCTCACAACGTCCCCTTCGTTGCGCTCGGTGCGACCCTTCTGTGGTTTGGATGGTTCGGGTTTAACGCCGGTTCCGAGTTTGCGGCTGATGGCACCGCCGCCTTGGCGCTTATCAACACGGTTGTTGCCTCCGGTGCGGGTCTTGCTTCCTGGATGCTCGTCGAGCGCATCAAGGTCGGGAAGCCGACGTTGGTCGGTGCCGCAACGGGCCTTGTTGCTGGTCTGGTCGTGATTACCCCGGCAGCTGGCTTCGTCGAGCCTTGGGCCGCGGTTATCATGGGCCTGGTCGTTTCTCCTGTCTGCTATTTCGCGATCTCTGTCGTAAAGAAGAAGATCGGCTACGACGACGCCCTTGACGCGTTCGGCTGCCATTGTGTCGGTGGTATCGTCGGCGGCATCCTGACTGGCCTGTTCTGTGTACCTGAGCTATCTTGGGACAGCACGGCAATGGCGACGACCATCGCCCATGGCGGTGCTTGGGGCGGCCTGTTCTACACCGGCGATCCCGCGTTGTTACTCGCCCAGATCGAGGGCATCCTGATCACTGTCGTCTTTGTCGCGGTCGCCGGGTTGATTCTTGCGTTTATCGTAAAGTTCGTCTTCAAGGGAAGCTTGGCGGTGAGCCCTGAGGAAGAGGCGCAAGGTCTCGACGTCGCCGCCCACGGCGAATCCGCCTACCCCGCATTTATCGGCCTCGACTAACATTGTCCCTGGTTGAGCAACTCCAGGCTTGACCCAGGGTTTTTCGAAAGGAGAACCGCTATGAAGCGAGTAATAGCTATCGTGAGGCCTGAAAAGCTCGAGCCGGTCAAGGAAGCCTTGTTCGCGGCTCAGGTCTCAGGCATGACGATCAGCCAGGTTAACGGTTGCGGCAACCAACATGGTTGGACCGAGTATTTCCGCGGCACCGAAGTGTTGTTGAACATGGTGCCCAAGGTGAAGTTCGAAATCGTCATCGAAGATGCGGAGGTGGACAGCCTTGTAGACGTGATTTGCGATGCCGCTGCGACAGGTAATGTCGGTGACGGCAAGATATTTATCTCGCCTGTTGAGGATGTTATCCGTATTCGCACCCGTGAACGTGGCGAAGAAGCCATCTAGTTCGGAGTCGCCCCTGTTATCGGGGTTTCCATACGCGGTTTGCCAATCCCCGGCAATGCCGTGAGACTCAAAGTCCGGTCATGTGTTTTCCCGTGCGCATGGCCGGATTTTCGTTTTTGCATAGAATTTGGGGCTCAGGAGCGTAAAGAAGGCGAAAACGGCCCGTAAGCTTGCCTGTATGCGGGGCGCGCTCGGTCTCGTTTTGCTAGAATGTCACTGTTTTATGCATAGAAAGGAATCCTATGAAGCAGGGAAGCGCGCCGAATTTTTGCCCTCCGGTCGAAGAGGGTGCGGTCTTTGAGTTTCAAGACGAAAAAGGCGATGTTGTGGCATTGGAGTTTCTCGGACTTGTCTACCACAACGACCGTTCCTATGGTTTTTTCTTCGAGGTCGACGATGACAATCCCGCTCTCGCATCGGGAGAGGTGATCTTGCTTGAGGTCACCTCTCTTGATGAGGAGGGCCAACCTGCAGAGTTTGAGCTTGTAACCGATGAGGGCATTGCTGTCGAGGCGTACGCTGCTTTCAAGGAAGCTACGAAGGACTTGTACGATTTCGCCTAGATCGACTGGTTGGGCTGACCGGCCAGAGATGACGTTGGATTACCGCTTCGAGTTACGAAAGATGAACACCTATGAAAAGAGCTTTGGCCCCAGGAACCTTTGATCCTATCACGTGTGGCCATTTGGACATCATCACACGTGCATCCCAATTGTTCGACGAGGTTGTTGTGTCGGTTGCGAGGAGCGCGGGCAAGAATCCCTTGTTCACGCTGGAGGAGCGTACGGAGCTTGCGCGACAAGCGACCGCCCATCTCGACAACGTGCGCGTCGAACCCTTTGACACGCTGCTCGTGGAATTTGCGCGCACGATGGATGCCCAGGCTGTGGTCAAGGGTTTGCGCGCCGTGACCGATTTTGAGTACGAGTTCCAACAGGCCGCTCTCAATTACCAGCTTGATCCGGACATCGAGACGGTGTTCATCATGAGCCCCCCGAAATACATGCACCTTTCCTCCTCGATTGTGCGCGAGATGTCGAGCCTCGAGGCGGATGTGTCCATGTTTGTGCCCGCATGCGTGAGCGAGGCTCTTGACAAGAAGTTGCACCTGGATACGCAGGGGTAGCTATCGGGCCGTATGCAACGAGGAGCAGATAAGTAAAACGTAAGACAGAGATTTGAGAAAGAAGATGAATGCTATGAAGATCGCTTACGACATTGACCAGGCAAAAGAGGTGATCCGTGGCTGGAAGGCCGAGGGTCTCACCATCGGGTTGGTCCCCACCATGGGGTACTTGCACGAAGGCCACAAGAGCCTGATTGATCGCGCGGTTGCCGAGAATGACCGCGTCATGGTGAGTGTGTTTGTCAATCCGACCCAATTTGCGCCTACCGAGGACCTCGAGAGCTATCCTCGTGATTTCGAAGCCGATTGCGCGTTGTGCGAGGCAGCTGGCGCGGATCTTGTGTTCCACCCAGAACCGCCGGCCATGTATGCGGCGGATGCCAGCACAACCATCGATGCCGGTACGCCCACCAAGGAGCTTTGCGGCAAGAGTCGCCCCACCCATTTCGGTGGCGTGTGCACCGTTGTGTGCAAGCTCATGAACATCTCCGAGGCCGATCGCGCCTACTTTGGACAAAAGGACGCCCAACAACTTGCCGTCGTCCGTCGTATGGTTCGTGATCTCAATATGAACGTTCAGGTCGTCGGATGCCCCATCATTCGTGAGGAGGACGGACTTGCGAAGAGCAGTCGCAACACGTACTTGAGCGAAGATGAGCGTCGTGCCGGCCTTTGTTTGTCCCGTGCGATCTTTGCAGGCAAAAAGATGGTCGAGGAAGGTGAGACCGACGGCGATAAGGTCATCGATGCGATGATGAAGATCGTCGAGGCGGAACCTTTGGCTCGCATCGATTACATCGAGATGGTCCAATGGGACGCTATCATCCCGACTCGCGTTGTCGACGGCCCGGTTCTCGTCGCCATGGCGGTCTATGTCGGACGGACGCGTCTCATCGACAACTTCATTGTGGAGTAAGAAGCAAGGCATGCAGATCACACTGTTAAAGGGCAAGATCCATCGAGCGACGGTGGTGCAAGCCGAACCCGACTACGTCGGCTCCATCACGATTGACCCTGAGCTTATGGACAAGGCAGGAATATTCGAATACGAGCGCGTATGTGTCGCCGACGTCAACAACGGAAGACGCTTCGAGACCTACACCATCGCAGGTGATCGAGGTTCGGGTATGGTATGCGTGAATGGGGCGGCTGCGCGTCTCGTGGAAGTAGGGGACAAGGTAATCATCATGGCGTATGCCCAGATGGCGCCTGACGAGGCCAAAGGCCACCAACCTCGCGTCGTGTTTGTTGACGACGAGAATGGCGTCTTGCGTGTGACGCGTTACGAGAAACACGGTCGTTTGGAGGAGATGTAGCAGGGCAGATCCCGATGCGCCATAGGGGCTTGCGCCATGAGTGGCATTGCGGCCCGAGCAACATGGACGCCTAAGCAACGATGCGATCCGGGCAACATTGCTGATTGACGACTTTTCCGGAGCGCCTCCGCCACGCTAAGGTGGGGGCGCTTTTGTCTCTTAAGATCGAAATAGACGTTGATGCATATTGATTAATGATTGTGCAAGACACGAATTAGTCTTTTCTCAGATGGTTTGTTGACGAGTTATACCTTAAACAGGTATATTTCTTTTGCCGCATAAGGGACGGCAGCCAGAGTATCTGGTGAAAAACGAGGAAGGAAAAAAGACAATGAAGAAACGTTTTAGCGCGATTGCCGCCAGCGTTGCTGCTGTTGCTCTTGTTGGCGCTCTCGGCCTCTTTGGCTGCTCCAGCGCTTCCAACACCGCAAACAACACCGCAAACAACAACACCGCTCACGAGAAGGTTGAGTTGCAGGTTTTCGCCGCGAACTCTCTGACCAAGGCTATGGCCGAGGTCCAGACCCTCTATACGCAGTCTCATGACTGGGTCTCCTTTGCAGACACCCAGTACAAGTCCTCTGGCGAGCTGAACTCTCTGCTCGAGGCCGGTTCCTATGCTGATATCGAGATCACCGCATCCAAGGGCACCATGGACACCGCAGTTGAGAAGAAGTACGTTGACGAGTCCACCCGCGTTGACATGTTTAAGAACGACCTCGTTATCGTTGCTGCAGAGGGTTCCGACATCACCAGCTGCACGCTCGAGGACGTTGCAGCCGGCAAGTACACCGTCGCTGTCGGCGATGACTCCGTTCCTGCTGGCAACTATGCAAACCAGTCTTTGAGCACTGTCGGCTGCTTCGTCGATCCTGATGGCAAGACCGGCAAGGACTCCGCTGGCAAGGCCAAGGGCACCGATGCCTACGCTGGCACTCCGCTCGAGGGCAAGGTTGTCACCCAGACTTCCGTTGGCAACGTCTGCAAGCTCGCCCAGTCTGGTGAGGCCCAGGTCGCCTTTGTCTACACCTCCGATGTCTATCGCTTCGGTGGCGTGAAGATTGTCGGCACGGTTGCTGCTAACACCCACAAGAACATCGTGTACCCCGGCGCTATCTGCACGCAGTCCAAGAACGCCGAAGAGGCGAAGGCATTCCTCGATTGGTGCACCACCGATGAAGAGGCTCTGAAGGTTTGGCAGAAGTGGGGCTTCGAGCTCGCTTAGTTCCAAATGCAATCGTTTGAGTAACGCTGAGGTGGGCGGATCGAACTGGTCTGCCCACCTTTGATTATTGGCGTATTTGTCTGCATGCAATAGAATTTTTGCCTGAAGACAAGTACGTCGGAGGGGGATAGCTGTCCATGACAAGGTTTATGCTGCGTGCGGCAACGGCGGTTGCGGCAACGATGATCGCGGGCGTCTTTTTGGCGCTCTCTCTTTGTGGTGCATCTTTCATGCTCGCCTTTGCCGACGAGTCCTTGCCGCAGGTCAACGTTTCCTCCGAGGGCGATTCCGCCACGGTCAGTGGCCACGAATACGCGTTGGGCGATTTTAGCCGCGCGCAAAAGGGCACTAACAGCACCATAGAGAACGAGGATGGTACCGAGTCTTATTTCGGTTACCGCTATTTCATCTCAAAGACCGAAGGTAGCGTCGTTGCCGTTGCCATGTCCGGTTATGTTGTTGTGTATGTTCCTGTTACCGCGGCAGGCGAGCAGGGATGGACGCTCGGTGACGCAGACAACGAGAACGCCATCAAGGCGCTGCTTATCGGCCTCGATGAGCAGACGGCCGCGGGTGGCGCGGTCTTCGACGCAAATGCGACATGGTACTACACCTCCGACAAGGAGTACGTCGTCGGTGATATCGCCTTCAAGTTTGACCAGGAGGTCAAGGAGGGGCAATTTTACACATGTGTTATCGGTGTGGACGGTTCCGATATCACCGATGACTCTAACCCCGCGTACGACAAGCCAAACCATGCGGACTCCGCACGCCTCGTTGCCTCGAGCGAGGTCAACATAGCTCAGAGCGCAGAGGGTATCGCTGCGATCGGAGAGTTTTTGACGACGCTTGATTGGAGCCCCCTTTGGATTACGCTCAAGACGACGGGCGTCGCTATCGTCTTCATCTTCGTGCTTGGTCTTGCGGCGGCGTACTTCACTCTTCACATCAATCCAAAGGCGCAAAACGTCTTCGACTCGATATTCACGATCCCGATGGTCTTGCCGCCGACGGTCTGCGGCTTTGTGTTGTTGTATCTGTTCGGCTCTAAGACTCCCTTGGGCGAGTTTTTCATAGACATCGGGTTTCCGCTGATATTCAGTTGGCCTGCGACGGTCATCGCTGCGGTAGTCGTTGCGTTCCCCTTGATGTATCGCAACGCACGCGGCGCCTTTGAGAACCTTGACCCCAACATGCTTGATGCGGCGCGTACGCTCGGATGGAGTAACAAACGTATCTTCTTCAAGCTCATGCTCCCGCTCTCTTGGAGCTCCATCGCCGCGGCGACGGTTCTCGCGTTTGCGCGCGCTCTCGGCGAATTCGGCGCAACGTTGTTCCTTGCGGGCAACTACCTTGGCATCACCCGCACGATTCCTATCGCTATCTACTTCGAGTGGATGAACGGCAACGATGCGGTTGCATGGTTCTGGGTTGCTATCATCATCGTGTTCAGCTTCCTCGTCATCCTTTTCATCAACCTGTGGAGCAACCATACGACGAAGTATCGCAAGCGCGAGACCGAGTAGGAGTGAGATCATGCTGCAAGTTGATATCAAAAAACAGTTTGGTGACTTCAATCTCGAGATGGCCTTCGAGGCGGGGGATGAGACGGTCGGTCTCCTTGGCGCGAGCGGTTGCGGTAAAAGCGTCACTATGCGTTCCATCGCTGGAATTGAGCGTCCTGACGAGGGGAAGATCGTGGTGAATGGAACCGTGTTCTTCGATCGCGCGAGGGGCAAGAAGGCTAAAGTCGATCTGAAGCCGCAACAGCGCAAGACCGCGCTGCTCTTCCAAAACTACATGCTGTTTCCGAACTTGACGATAGAGGACAACGTTGCTGCGGGCATCGGAAAGGATGTTCCGAAGGCGGAACGCATGAATATCGTTGAGGGCGAGCTGCAACGCTTCGGTCTCAAAGGCTTCAACAAGCGCTATCCCGCCCAGCTATCCGGCGGCCAACAACAGCGCGTCGCCTTAGCTCGCATGCTTGCGGCGAAGCCGGGAATCCTTATGCTCGACGAGCCGTTTTCCGCTCTTGATGCGCACCTGAAGGGAGTTCTTGAGCAAAATCTCGTGAGCCTGTTCGATGCGTTCAAGGGCACGATTTTGTATGTGAGCCACGACATCGACGAGGCGCTGCGTTTTTGTGACCGCATCGCAGTCGTGGATGCGGGGCATATCATGGAGGTGTCTACGGGCGAGGAGCTCGTTCGCAATCCGAAATCTCGTGCGAGCATCAAACTCTCGGGATGCAAAAACGAGACGGAGGCGCGAAAGGCGGGCGAGACCATGCTCCACCTACCGAAGTGGGGTATCGATCTCGACATACATCAACCGGTTCCCGATGATGCTTGCGCGATCGGTATCCGTGCCTTCTACGTAAAGCCGGCTGAAGGCCCGGGGGTCAACAGCTTCCGAGTGCGCGTCGACCGAGTAAGCGATTCGCGATTCGAGCGCACAGTGTTACTTTCGTTTCTTGACCGTGACGAGTCTGACTATCCGACGGTTGAGGATCGCAATGAGGACGAGATGAAGTACTTGCATCAACACCTGTTTTGGCGTATCGACAAGTTGGTGGTGCCTAAGGAGCAGTTACCTGAAGAGGGAGACGAGCTTTGGGTTCACCTCGATGCGAAGAACGTGTACGTCGTCAATCGCTGAGTTTCACCCACACCCAAGTCATGTGGCTTGACGGGTCGTCTTCTGGATGACGGCCAAGCCACTTCTTCGTTTGGGGGCCTAACTTTGAGGGTCTAGCTTTGAGGGTCTAGCTTTGAGGGTCTAGCCCAACAGCATCATAAGAACAGGGATCGTCACAAGGCTGAACACGGTCGTGATGAACGTTGCCTGCGCCATGGTCTTGGCGTTTCCTCCATACTCGTAGCACAACATGGTTCCGTTGGTTGCGACCGGCATACCACACAAAACGATCATGGTGCCTAGCAAGACGGGGTCGGCGACGAAAAAGTGCAACACGAACCAGATCGTTGCGGGTACGACAAGCAAACGTGAGAAGGACGCTATCCAAAGCTTGACTCCGCCAAAAAGTTCCTTGAGGGGGAGGCTTGCCAAGGAGGATCCGATGATGAGCAGCGACGCCGGTGTCGTCATAGAACCGAGCGTGCTCAAGGCCCCGCCAAGCACGGGAACGGCGTGCACGCCGAGCAATGTCAAAATGACGGTGACAAAACAGCTGATGAAACAGGGGCTGAGGAAGTTCTTCGGACTAAATTTGACTTTGACGCCGTAATCGTTGTCCTGCGCGATGAACCAAATGCCTATGGTGAAGCAAAGGAGGTTGAAAGGAATCTGGAAGATGCTGACGTATATGAGGCTTTCTGCCCCAAAAATCGCGCTGCAGACGGGATAGCCGATGAAGCCCACGTTGCCAAAAAGCATCATGTAGCGAAACACGCCCTGGTTCCCGCGATGGATGCGCAGGATGAACGTGAGAGCGAACGCCGCTATGATCATGATGCTATAGCAGACAAGGGAGAAGAGGAATCCGCTTCCCAATTGCGAGAGGGAGGGCACCGACTCTGCATCAAGGGTCGCAGCGAGGATCATCGCCGGCAAGGGAACGGTTAGCACCAATTTGGACAGGCCTTTGTCGATGCTTTCGTCCATCCATTTGGCCTTCTTTGCGGCATATCCAGTCGCGACGATGAGAAACAGCATCGCCATCTGGGTAAATACTTGTATAAATTGCTCGCTCACGTGAAATTATTCCCTCTTCCCCTTTTCGACCTGTCAGTATAGCAGCGTTATGTTTCCTTGGCATTTCCTGCAGGAACGCGACGATTGAAATCCTCCGTCGCATTACATATGCGCAAAGTCGTATAATGACGGGACAAAATCATATGGAGAGGAGGTTCTGTTGAAGGACTCGCACGGGCGCACTATTGATTACATGCGCATCTCTTTGACAGACCGCTGTAATTTTCGCTGCATATATTGCATGCCTGAAGAGGGCGTTACGCCCTTGTGCCACCACGATATTTTGACATTTGACGAGATTTTGGCGATCGTTCGCAATGCTGCCGGCATGGGTGTCCGCCGTATCCGTCTTACTGGTGGGGAGCCCCTTGTTCGCAAGGGGGTCGTGAACCTCATCGAGCAGATGAACGCCGTTCCCGGTGTCGACGATATCTCCATGACCACCAACGGCGTCCTTTTGCCTCGCATGGCCAAGGATTTGCGCGCTGCCGGCTTGAAACGCGTCAACATCTCTTTGGATACTCTTGATCCTGACCAGTTCACCTATGTGACCCGCGTTGGCGTTTTGCAAGACACGCTTGCCGGAATCGATGCCGCGATCAAAGAGGGCTTTGCCCCTATCAAGATCAATGCCGTCACGGTTCGACGCCTGAACCAGGACTACCTTGCGTTCGCGAAGCTCTCCGTTGACCGTCCGCTTCATGTCCGCTTCATCGAGTACATGCCGGTGGGGGAGAGCGGCGGCGCAGACGGAAGCGGCTGGGGCAAGGAGGACGTCATTTCGAGCGAGGAGGTACGCGCCCGGATCAATGAACGCGCTGTCGCCGAAGGCCTCGGTGAACTCGTCCCTGCTGAGGAGAGCCGTCCTGACGGAGGTGGTCCTGCTGAGTATTATCGCTTCCGCGACGCCCAGGGCACCGTTGGTTTTATCAGCCCTCTCTCTCGTCATTTCTGTAAGAGCTGTAACCGTTTGCGCCTGTCCGCGGACGGCCATATCATGCCGTGTCTGTTCAGTGACGATTACTTTGACATCAAGGAGGCTGCGGGTTCCGGAGATGACGAGCGTATTCGCGAGATTCTCAACCAAGCCATCGGCAACAAGCCTGATGAGCACCATGACCGGGTGGGAACCGAGCGCGGCATGTCCCAGATCGGCGGCTAATCCAAAGCGTTTCGACGATAACGATTCTTAAGAAGGGGAGACGATGATGGCCGAGACTATTCCAGGCGGATTGAGCGCCGGAAACGCAGAGATCACCGGTGCCGACTCCGGTACGCTGACCCACGTTGACGAGAAGGGCGCTGTTCGTATGGTTGACGTGTCCGAGAAGGACGACACCAAACGTATCGCGACTGCCGAGGGTTTCATCTTCATGCATGAGGATACTCTCAACATGATTGTGGACGGGACGGCTGCCAAGGGCGACGTCTTGGCGTGCGCCCGCGTCGCGGGCATCATGGGTTGCAAGCAGACGAGCAGCCTAATCCCTATGTGCCACCCGCTCAACATCACGAAGAGCAAGTGCGACTTGGAGCCTATTCTTCCCGGCGAGCGTGAGGATGGGCGCGTTGGTGTCCATGCTCTGATGACAACGGGGGTTACCGGAAAGACCGGAATCGAGATGGAGGCCTTAACCGGTGTCTCCATTGCTTTGCTAACGGTGTACGACATGTGCAAGGCGGTAGACCGTGGCATGGAGATTTGCGATATTCGCCTTCTTCGCAAAGAGGGTGGCAAAACTGGTCTTTGGACGCGCGACTAGCGTTTTGGCGCCGCCTGGAAGGGCGGCGTTTTCCTTTGAGAGGTGACGACGATGGATGCACACTCCACGTTTCATAACCATACGACCTTTTGTGACGGAAAAAGTACGGTGGAAGAGATGGTGCGGGCGGCCATCGATGCCGGCTGTGCCTCAATAGGGTTCTCCGGGCATAGCTATACCTGGTTCGATGAGAGCTATTGCATGAGCCGTGAGGGCGTTCGACAATATCGTGCTGAGGTCGAGCGCGTGCGTCAAGCCTATCCGTCCATCCGTGTTCTTTGCGGTGTCGAGCAGGATTACTTCTCCGAAGAGCCCACGGATGGTTTTGACTACGCGATCGGGTCGGTCCATTATGTGCGTGTCGCCGCCGATGGGAGTACCGCTGCTGTTGGGGTTTTTGCGGACGCACCTGGTTGCGTTGTTGAAAGACTTGCTCGTGAAGGTAAGGTTGCCGTGGGCATCCCCGGGAGAGACGGGGAGGTGTTTCTCGATGTGGACAACACCGTCGACGTGTTTCAAGGCGCGATTGACCAGTACTTTGCCGGCGATGTGTATGCGTTTTGCAGGGCGTATTTTGCACAAGTCGAAGACGTGGCGCGCAAGACCCGTTGTGCATTTGTGGGTCACTTCGACTTGGTGACCAAATTCAACGAGGGCGATCGACTCTTCGACACGACGGATGCCCGCTATCGTGAGCCAGCGCTTGCGGCTGTTCACTCGCTGTGCGAGCAGGGGGCGGTATTCGAAATAAACACGGGGGCCATGGCGAAGGGATATCGCACCACACCCTATCCCGCTCCGTTCATCCTCGAGGCCATTCGAGATGCAGGGCGCCCGGTCATCCTCTCGGCTGATTGCCACCATGCGGATAACATCCAATTCGCCCTTGATGACGAACTTGCTGCGGGGTGTGAGATTTTGCGTGAGTTGTAAATCCTCTCGGGAGACGCGTGTTCTTCGATTGGCTCCAAGGAGTGTCTTTTCGCAAGGGGTCGTATGTGGTACTATAAGCGGCTGGTATTTGCAATTATCGAAAGGTTTGAGATATGTCCGGACATTCAAAGTGGGCTACCACGAAGCACAAGAAGGCCGCTGCTGACTCCAAGCGTTCCGCTTTGTTCAGCAAGCTGGCTCGCCAGATCACCGTTGCTGCAAAGATGGGCGGCGACCCCAACCCCGACAACAACGCTTCCCTGGCTGCCGCGGTCGAGCGTGCCAAGGCCCAATCTATGCCGAAGGACAAGATCAAGAACGCAATCGACAAGGCTTTCGGTGCTGGCAAGGATGCCAACAACTACGAGACCGTCATCTATGAGGGCTATGGTCCCTGCGGTGTTGCCATCTATTGCGAGGCCTTGACTGACAATCGCAACCGTACTGCGGCCGATGTTCGTGCTGCTTTTACCCACTCCGGTGGCAATCTTGGCACCAGCGGCTCGGTTGCATTCCAATTCGAGCGCATCGGCCAGATCATTGTCGAAAAGGTCATCAAGGGCGAGGGCAAGAAGGATCTTGATCGTGACAATCTCGTTGACGAGGATGCGGTTGAGATGGCTGCTCTCGAAGCGGGTGCTAATGATTACGAGGACGCCGGCGACGAGTGGGTTATCACCACTGATGCGAGCGATTTGATGGCCGTCAAGAAGGCCCTCGAGGAGCAAGGTATCGAGGTCAAGGGTGCTGAGCTCACCATGGAGGCAACGACTCCCCAAGCGGTCACACTAGAGGAGGCCAAGAAGGTCATGCGCCTTGTTGACAAGCTCGAGGAGCTTGAGGACCTCCAAGAGGTCTATCACACCATGGATCTTACCGATGAGATTTTGGAGGCACTCGACGCAGAGTAGCGCCTTTGCAATCATGCGTAACGGAGAAGGCTGAGTGGGCCTTCTCTTTTGTATGGTATTATATTTAGTAAAGAATAGTATTCGCGCATTGTCGTGATGTGCGGACTACGAAATTCTCCTTTTCCACATATCAAAGCATCGAAATCCTAAGGGAGGATATGAACATGGATGCGATTTTTGCTCGTAAAAGTGTGCGCGACTTCCAAGAAAAGGCCATTGAGCCAAGGAAGATCAAGAAGCTTATGAAGGCCGCCATGGCGGCTCCTTCTGCAGGAGATCAACAGCCTTGGGAATTCTATCTTGTGACTGATAGGGGTCTTTGCGAAAAACTTTCGGCCTGCAGTAAGTTTGCAGGTCCTGCTGAGAAGGCCCCGCTGTGCATCGTTCCGTGCTATGCGGGTCGTGTTCACCACCAAGACTACGTTATTCAGGACATGGCGGCGAGCTGTGAAAATATCCTGCTTGAGGCGGTGCAACTCGGTCTCGGCGCGGTTTGGCTGGGTATCGCCCCCAAGGAGGGACGCATGGAGATGGTACGCAATGTGCTTAACATCCCGAACCACCTCAAGCCTTTTGCCATTATTGCAGTGGGTTATCCGGCTGGGGAGATCGGGGAGCAAACCGATCGCTTTGATGCTTCCAAACTTCATTTCTATACGCTTCCCGAGGAGCATTTCGAGTAGGAGACGGATAGCGACCTTAAACCCTGCAGGGGTGGTGTCGCCTTGGCGACGCTGCCCTTATTTTATGGTTGAAAGACGCGCGTAGAGCGTGTAGACGACCTCGCGGTGCCGTTGCCATGTGGCGCGTAGACGACCTCGCGGTGCCGTTGCCATTTTCTCTTGAAAACATTTGTTCGCATGTTATGATTAACGAACAAACGTTTGAAGAGGAGAGTTTTGGCAATCGAGGAACGCATCGTGTTGGGTATCGATCCGGGTTTGGCGAACACCGGTTGGGGTATCGTGCGTCATCGGGGGTCGCGCTTGGAGTGCTTGGCCTACGGTTGCGTCTCGACGCCCGCCGAACAACCTCTGGCTATGCGCTTAGGAAAGATACATCAACAGATCGAGGCGGTCATAAGGCGCTTCAAACCAACCTGTTGCGGTATTGAGACGGTGTGGTTCGGCCAAAATATCACAGCTGCGTTTGCTACGGGCCAAGCACGCGGTGCTGCCTTGGTCGCGTGCGCCGATCATGGTATCGATGTGGGGGAATATACGCCGCGCCAGATCAAGCTTGCAGTGGTGGGGACTGGTTCTGCGGAAAAAGAGCAGGTCCAATACATGGTGAAACACCTTTTGGCGCTCGACGCCACCCCCAATCCCGATCACGCCTCCGACGCGCTCGCCGCGGCCATATGCTATACGACTCACGAAGATGTAACGAAACAGGCGAAACGTCGCCTTGAGCAACAGGAGAAGGAGCAAGTGCGATGATTGCGTTTGTGAGAGGAACCCTTGTAAGGAAGACATTGCAATCCGCCTGTGTCGACGTTAACGGCCTTGGCCTCGAGGTGTTTATGGCGCAAAGTAGCTTGGCTGGACTTCCTGAGGTGGGGAACGAAGTGATGATCCAAACGTATTATCAGGTGAGAGAGGACGGCGTCTCCCTTTATGGCTTCTCTTCCGCGGAGGAGAAGGCCCTCTTTGAGAAGCTCATCAGCATATCGGGAGTGGGGCCGAAGGTCGCCTTGGCATCCCTGTCCTTTTATAGTCCGGCGCAACTTGCGGAGGCGGTTATGGCTCAAGATGTCGCGCGTATCTCCAAGATTCCGGGAGTTGGGAAGAAGACGGCAAGTCGTATCATCTTGGAGTTGAAGGGTTCTCTCGAGAAAGAGGAGTTGCCCTTGTTCAGCGCGACGGGTGTCTCAGGGGCTTCTCGTGAGGACATGGTGGTTACGGGCATCGTTGAAGCATTGCTTTCCATGGGTTTCACGGAACAAGAGGCGACTTTGGCAATTAAGGATGCTCCGACAAGCGCATCTGAGGGCGCGTTGCTACAATATGCCCTGAAACGTTTGGGCTCGAATGAGTAGACTTCGGGCAAGATGGTAAAGAACCGAGAAGGTATTGCGAAGGTATGACACCGTCTGGTTTTGAAATAGAGGGAATGATCTTTGACGCATCGAAGATTCGCGGTGCGGACAATGCCGGGGACGTGGCTTCTCGTGGAGTGACCCCTGAGCTTATCGAGGACGATCTTGCTCTCGATAGGAGTCTGCGGCCCAAGATGTTGGTGGACTACTGTGGGCAGGAGAAGGTCAAGGATAGCTTGAAAATCATGATCGAGGCGGCGAAGCAACGACACGATGTCCCCGACCATGTGCTGTTCTATGGTCCTCCCGGCCTGGGCAAGACCACCTTGGCGCAAGTCGTCGCGAACGAGTTGGGTGCGAATATCAGGACAACAAGCGGTCCTGCCATTTCCCGCACGGGTGATTTGGCGGCGATTCTCACAAATCTTGAAGAGGGCGACGTCCTGTTTATCGACGAGATCCATCGCCTGAACAAAATGGTGGAAGAGGTTCTTTATCCTGCGATGGAGGATTTCGCCCTCGATATCGTCGTCGGAAAGGGACCGGCTGCCCGTTCGATCCGTTTGGAGCTACCGCGATTCACTCTGATCGGTGCGACGACCCGATCCGGCTTGTTGACGGGCCCGTTGCGTGACCGCTTCGGCATCGTCTATCGCTTGCAATTCTATTCTCCCGAGGAGTTGTCCCAGATCGTCTTGCGTTCCGCGGCGATTCTCGACGTGGATATTACGGGCGATGGCGCTTTGGAGATCGCGCGCAGAAGCCGTGGAACGCCTCGTCTCGCTAACCGCATGCTTAAACGAGTTCGCGATTGGGCACAAGTTCGGGGTAACGGCGTCATCGACAAGGATTCCGCGGCGGAGGCTCTGGATTTCTACGAGGTCGACAACCTCGGTCTCGATGCGGTGGACAACCGTATCCTTTACTATATGACGGTGCGTTTTCGCGGGAAACCCGTGGGCCTTTCCACCCTCGCCTCGGCTCTCTCGGAAGACCCCGACACCTTGCAGGACGTCTATGAGCCCTACCTCATGCAACAAGGGCTTATCGTGCGTACACCAAAGGGGCGCCAAGCTACCGACCGTGCCTTTGAACACCTCGGGTTGACACCTCCCGGAGAAAACTAGGAGACGAACCTTTTCGTCGTGAACAAGGAATGGGGCATCCATGCTGGAGCGTGATTATTTGACGAGGTTGTTTGTGCTTTTGGCGGAAGCCGTCCGCCGTAGCATCTTCGAGAAAAAACAAGACCCGCGTGGCGCGGCAGATACGCTTGAGGCTGCTATCAGCAATGCGACCGATATTGATGGGGAAATTCTGCTTTCCTTGTCTCCTGAGTCCATGTCCTCCATCCTCCAAGTGTCTGGGGTCGATCCGCGTGTGTGCGGCTATATCGCCCACACCTTGTTCCTCGAATCCCAATACCTCGAGGAGGCAAACGAGAATGGGGTTGCCGAGATTCGAAGGCAACAGGCCCAAGCGCTCGCTGACGCATACGGTGTCGACTTGGACACGAATGAGGCGGTCCTGAACGACTTGGTTAATCGCCATCCTGAGGATTTCCAAGGTTAGCTCCCAAGATTGGTTCCCAAGGAGAGAAGTCTGCATGACCAAGAGAAGTCTGCGTTAACAAGGGCATACAACCCAAAAAAAGTATTTGGAATTATTCTAACTTGCGATTATAGTTAAACAAGTCATGTAAATAGGGTGGAACTGCATATGAGCAGTTAACAATACGGTCCCCACGTTGTGGGGAAGGAAAAGAGGGTCATAATGGCAGAAGGTACCGTTAAGTGGTTTAACCCCGAAAAGGGTTACGGATTCATCTCCCGCAAGGATGGAGAGGACCTGTTTGTCCACTTCTCTGAGATCAAGATGGATGGTTTCAGGACGCTTGATGAGGGTCAGGCTGTTTCTTTTGAAATCACCACTGGTCAAAACGGCAAACTGCAAGCAAGCAACGTGACGAAGCTTTAGTCACTTCGCGCCGTTTCCCATTGCGACTCCGCTTGACAGCGGGGTCGTTTTTTTATGTCTCAGGAAGAAAGTGCTTATGGAGTGGGTGGTATCATAGGCGGCAATATTACGAAGGAAAGGAGCGCTTTGGGATGAACGATTTGAGGACGCCTGAGGTTGAGAATTTACTGCGGGTGTTTGCGGAGATCAGCGATCCCGACGATGTGTTTGCCTTGCTTGAAGACATCTTCACGATACGAGAGATCCACGACATCTCCCAACGCCTTCAGGTGGCCGGCATGCTTTCGCGCGGTCTTTCCTATAATGCCATAGAGGACGCGACCGGGGCTTCCGCCACTACGATTGCTCGTGTCTCGAAATGCTTGAGCTACGGATCTGGCGGCTACGAGGCCGCGCTTGAGATCCTCGGGGACCCAACGAACCCAACGAGGGAGCACACGTCGGATTAACCTGCGCGAATGTGCACGTATTCCAGATTCCCGGATTGGTACCCCTTTTTCGGCGATAAAACGACGATAAAACAGTTTAGGTGATAAAACAGTGATAGGAAGGACTATCTCATGGAACGCGAGAACGTTTGGAAGCAGGCCGATGAGGCCCAACTCTTTGCTATCGAGGAGACGGCGCGGGGATACATCAACTTCATCTCCGAGAATAAGACCGAGCGTGAGTGCGTCTCCGCGGCGATCAGGCAAGCCGAAGCAGTTGGATACCGCCCCCTGGCAGAGGTGATCGCTTCTGGTTCCACGTTGAACCCGGGCGACAAGGTTTGGGCCCATACCCACGGCAAGGCACTCATCTTGGCGCATATTGGCTCTAAGCCCTTGGTTGGCGGGTTCAACATCCTCGGCGCCCATGTCGACAGCCCGCGTCTTGATATCAAGCAAAACCCCTTGTACGAGAGCGCCGATCTCGTCTTGCTCGATACCCATTATTACGGCGGCATCAAGAAGTACCAATGGGTCACCATTCCTTTGGCCCTTCACGGCGTGGTATGCAAGAAGGACGGCACGACCGTACCCGTCGTCATTGGCGAGGATCTTGGCGATCCTGTGTTTTGTGTGACTGATATCTTGCCCCATCTTGGCTATAACCAGGCAAAACGCGAGACAGGAAAGATCATCGAAGGAGAGGATCTCGACCTGCTTGTGGGTGGACGCCCCCTTGTTGTGGGCGACGACGTAGAGGTTGATACCCCTTGGGAGAAGGCGGCAAAGAAGGAACCCGCCCGCGGGTTTGTCATGAAGTTGCTCGCGGAAAAGTACGGCATCGATGAGGAGGATTTCCTCTCGGCGGAATTGGAAGTTGTTCCTGCTGGTCCTGCGCGTGATCTCGGTTTTGATCGCAGTATGGTCATCGGTTATGGCCAAGATGATCGCGTCTGTGCCTATACGAGCCTTTTGGCCCAGCTTGCCATCGAGAATCCTTGTCGCACCGCCGTCACCGTCCTTGTTGACAAGGAGGAGATCGGCAGTGTCGGCGCCTCGGGAATGGAAAGCCTGTTTTTCGAGAACACGATGGCCGAAATCATGGAGTTGGCCGGTGAGGGCGGACCTTTGCTTTTGCGTCGTGCCTTGGCGGCGAGTCGTATGCTCTCTTCCGACGTGTCCGCGGGCTTCGATCCGTTGTATGCAAGCGAATTCGAGCGCAAGAACGCTGCGTTCCTTGGCCGCGGTCTCGTGTTCAACAAGTACACTGGCGCCCGTGGGAAAAGTGGCAGCAACGATGCCTCTGCGGAGTTCGTTGCACGCGTCCGTCGTGTGATGGATGACGCCGGGGTCATGTTCCAGACTGCCGAACTTGGCAAGGTCGACGCCGGTGGCGGCGGAACGATCGCGTTCATTCCCGCTCGCTACGACATGGACGTTATCGACTCGGGTGTGGCCGTGTTGTCGATGCACGCGCCTTGGGAAGTCACCAGTAAGGCCGACATCCACATGGCTCGCTTGGGCTATGAGGCGTTCTTGCTCAACGCTTAAAAGGGGGAGGCTATGAGGCGCGTCATAAAGACAGCCCTTCTTGTCGTTCTTGCCGCGGTGTTTTGCGTCGCGTGCACGGGATGTATCAAGCTCACCGAGACGATCACGGTCAACGAGGACAGGTCCATGGACTTCACCATCGACGAGGGCGTCAACGTGGAGAAGTACCAAAGCTACAGCATCGGGTTCGGTGAGGAAAAGACCGTCGACGAGGTCGCCTCCGAAATCACTGAATCGATCGACCCCGACTCTTTCCCCGGTTGGGTTGTGGGGAAGTACTACGACGGTACCTATGCGGGTGCGAAGCTGGCCTATCACATCGACGACATCGACGAGGTGAGCACTTCCGAAGGCACACTTGATGGTTGGAAGGGGCTGAGTCTTTCCAGCACGTACTCGACCGCCGTCGATGCGGAGTCTGATCTGTATGACGTGAGCAAGTTCGTGTTCTTCTACTATGACGCGGCAAGCAAGGTCTATACGCTCAAGATTGATTCTGGCCTCGCGGGTTCCTCTGACGCGGTTTCCGTGATGTCCTCCATGTTTGACGAGATAAGCTTCACTGTCACCGTGCCCCAACCTGCCCTCAGCAGCAATGCAACGGAGGTTTCCAATTTTGGTAAGACACTTACCTGGAAATACGACTCTGAGACCTTCAAGGACATGGATACGCTCGAGGTTTCGTTCTCCTTTGAGCGAGGTGTGCTTTCCGCCTCGATCCTCATCGGCGTCGGGGTGATCTTGCTTGTCGTCATCGTGGTGGCGATTGTTGCGGTCAGATCTGTTCGCAAGAAGACCAGGAAGGCGTCCGCCTCCGAAGACATGGTTGACGAAGGCGCGGTTGACGAGGGTGCCTCGAAGCAGGACGAGTAACGCTTGTTGCGTATAATGGGGATATGGAAAGCTTGTTCACCGACATAGAGGCGCAGACAAAGAGGGCGAACGCGCCTTTGGCGGTACGTATGCGCCCCCACTCCCTTGACGAGTTTGTGGGACAAACCGAGGCCGTGGGTCCTGGAAGTTGGTTGCGTGCCGCAATCGAGAATGACAGATTGAGCTCGATTATCCTGTTCGGGCCTGCGGGCACAGGAAAGACAAGTCTTGCCCACATCATTGCCGAGAGCACGCAAGCGACGTTTGTCGAGGTGTCCGCCATTGGCGGGACCGTTGCCGATTTGCGTCGCGAGATAGCGGCGGCGGAGACGCGCCTTGTCGACTACGGCAAACGCACGATTCTTTTCGTTGACGAGATCCACCGTTTTAACCGTAGCCAGCAAGATGCCTTGCTCCATGCGGTCGAGGACCGAACCGTCATCTTGGTGGGTGCCACGACGGAAAACCCGTATTTTGAGGTCAATACCGCTTTGAACTCTCGGAGCCGCATCATCCAATTGCGCAGCTTGACCGACGAAGAGATCGGCGAGCTCGTGGACCGTGCCTTGGTCGACCCCCGAGGTCTCGATGACAAATATGAGCTTGCGCCGGCGGCGCGGGAACACATCATCTTGCTGGCGGGGGGTGACGGACGCGGCGCCCTCACCACATTGGAACTCGCCGCGGGCATGGTGAATACGTGCAAGCAAGCCAAAAAACCCATCATCGGTGTCAAAGACGTTCGTGCGGCGGTGCCTCACCGTGCTTTGCCCTACGACAAAAACAAGGACCAACACTACGATATCATCAGCGCGTTTATCAAGAGCATGCGGGGCTCCGATCCCGATGCAGCGTTGTACTACCTTGCTCGCATGATTGAGGGCGGCGAGGATCCGAAATTTATCGCGCGCCGCATGTTCATCTTGGCAAGCGAGGATATCGGTAACGCCGATCCGCAAGCTTTGCTCATAGCCGAGGCCGCTTTCAAGAGCGCTGAGGTTATCGGGTACCCCGAATGTCGAATCAACCTCGCACAGGCCGCGACCTACCTGGCGCTTGCCCCGAAAAGCAATGCCGCAGAGGCTGGGATCGACGCTGCGCTCAACGAGGTGCGTCATGGGCCTGCCCGTGCTGTCCCGGACTACCTGCGCGATCGTCATCGTCCCGGATCGGATGAGTATGGCACCTATCAATACCCCCACAACTTTCCCGGCGGGTGGGTCGATCAACGTTATCTCCCCGAGGGTCTAGAGCCGGGATGCTTCTACCACCCAAGCGAGCGCGGATGGGAGGCCTATCGTGTCGAGGCTGTTCAGCGCGATAGGGCAAAGCGAAAGCGACCATAGCGGGCATCATCCCCCCAACAACCTTCTTCGCTATCCAGAAAGTGCATAATCTCTGCATGCCGTGGTATAGTGACTTGATACGTAAATTAGGAGGTTGTACATGGGAATCACAGAAGTTCTGAACATTATTCTCCCCATTGTCTTCATTCTCGTGGGCATCGCCCTCATTGTCTTGATTGTCGAGATCATCAAGGCGGTTCGCGGCGCCAATAAGACGTTGACGGACGTGAATGATATGGTCAACGACGTGAAGACCCAACTCGAGCCTACGCTCAAGCATGTGGAAAACATCACTGCCACCCTCGAACCCTCCATGGAGCGCGTCGACCCTATCCTTGCCAAGATCGATCCTATGATGGACCGCGTCTCCCTCACTATCGATGCGGCCAACCTCGAGATCATGCGTGTTGATGGCATCCTTGAGAACGTCAACACCATCACTGAGACGGCAAGTTCTGCTGCCACGGCTGTGGACAAGGTCACCAACGCACCGCTCAATATCGTCACAAGCGCTACGAATGCCCTCCACGACGCCTTGAAGGGTCGCGGGGCGAGCGATGAGTCCATGTCCCTCGGTCAAAGGAAAAGCGCTTCAAGCGCTCCTCAGGCTGAGAATGTTTCCGCGTCAAAGCCTTCTGACGCCGAGTAGTTAAGCTAGGCTTGGGGCATACCGAGGACGCACATGGTGGACGAAGAGAAGGACCGCGCAAAACTTAATAGGACAAAACGATGGTTCTACCTAGTTTGGACTGTGGTAGGATGCATCGGCCTGCTTGTCTTGTTGTCCTACGCGCTTAACATCCTTGCGGTGCCGGTGTCCATGTTGGTATGGACGGTCATCATCGTCTTTTGCCTGCGCAACCTCGTTGCCTTCCTTGAGAGACACGGTATCAACCGATTTGCTGGTACGACCATCTCCTACGTAGTGATGGTGGTCGTTCTCGCGGTGGTTGCTCTTCTCATGCTTTCGCCGACCATCGGTCTGAGCTCCCAGTTCATCAGCCTCATCAATGATGCACCGCGCTATATCTCTGACCTCTCGGCTTGGATCAACGGCCTCTACAACGAGTATTCCTATGTCCTCAACGACGAGACGTTCAAGGAATACCTGCAAAACATCACCTCCGCGCTCTCGTCTGGCGCCCAAGATATTGCCAAGCAAAGCGCCCAAGGTGTTGTGGCGTTCAGCAGCGGTGTCGCAAACACGTGCATGGCGCTTGGATTCGCTTTCGTCGTGGCATTTTGGATTCTCATGGAACTCCCCGCTATCGGCCGTGAATGTAATCGCCTGATCGCGGGTAACCGACGTGAGGAGGATTTCCGTCTGCTCCATGTCACCGTGACTCGCGTCATGGCCGGTTATATCAAGGCTACCCTGTTGCAGTGCGTGATCATCGCTGTTGTCTGCGGCATCCTCTACGCGATCCTTGGAGTTCCCAACTCGGCGGCAGTGGCTTTGATCACAGGTGTTCTCAACATCATCCCCGTCGTCGGCCCTTGGATCGGTGGTGTGATGGCCGCGTTGCTCGGCCTTGCTGCCAGCCCGCTCATGTCCTTGATCGTCTTTATCGGCACGGTCGTCATCCAACAGATCGTGTATACGTTTGTGGGCCCGCGGCTTATGGAGAACTCCGTCGACATCCATCCGGCTCTTACCCTTATCTGCTTGCTCATCGGTTCATCCTTGGGTACCGTTATGAGTGGTCTGCCTGGCTCTATCCTCGGCATGCTCATCGCCGTTCCCGCCGCTGCGGTGTTGAAGTCCGTATTTGTCTACTATTTCGAAAAGAACACCGGCAACCAACTTGTCGCTGAGGATGGCGTCTTTTTCAAGGGTACGCCTAGCGAGGGCGAAGACGTCGACCCCATGGCGGACGCCGCTGCGCCCCATCCCGGTAGCACTGCCCGTTTTGAGCGAATCAGGCCTGAAAGCATCGAAGCACGTCTCAACCGGGCGGACAGGCAAAACGACAAGAATGCGAAGGGCGCCGCTCACGCGCCCGACCATGCTTTCCATGAGAGACTCAAGAGCCTTCATATTCCCGTAGAAAACGGGACTGAAGATAGAACTACTGGAACCATCGGATCCGCATCGGGAGAGGGCGATCCGACCGATATTGACCGAACAGACAGATAGGTGTTCAGCATATGCGCTACATGACTACAGCAGAAATCCGCGAATCATTCCTGAAGTTTTTTGAGGAGAAGGGATGCCAACGTTGGCCGTCCTCCTCCTTGATTCCCGATGACCCGAGTTTGCTTTTGACTTCTGCGGGCATGGTCCAGTTCAAGCCCTACTTTTTGCATGTTGCCGAGCTTGATGACGCCTATGAGGGTACGACTACCGTTCAGAAGTGTGTCCGTACTAACGACATTGAGAACATCGGTGTCACCGGTCGCCACCTCTCCTTCTTCGAGATGCTCGGCAACTTCAGCTTCGGTAAGTATTTCAAGAAGGAGATGTGCGCTTGGGCCTACGAGTTCAGTACGCGCGAGGATTGCCTTGGCCTTCCCCCGGAGAGACTCTACTTCACCGTTTTTGAGGACGACGACGAGACTATCGAGATTTGGAAGAGTCTTGGCGTTCCGGAGGACCACATCAGCCGTCTTGGCGAGGATGACAACTTCTGGCGTGCTGGTCCTACCGGCCCTTGCGGTCCTTGCTCCGAGATCTACTTTGACCAAGGGCCCGAGGTCGGTTGTGGCAAACCTGATTGCAAGCCCGGTTGCGACTGCGATCGCTTTTTGGAGTTTTGGAACTGCGTCTTTACGCAATATGATGGTCAAGAGGACGGCACCCTTAAAACCCTCGCCACCAAGAACATCGATACGGGCATGGGCCTTGAGCGTATGGCCGCCATAATGCAGGGTGTGACCAACAACTACGATACCGACGTCCTCCGCAGCCTCGTTGGTGTCGGCGAGCGCTTGGCAAACGTTGAGTACAAAACCGGCGGCAATACCGACAAGAGCCTGCGCATCATGGCTGATCATTCCCGTGCTGTGACCTTCCTTATCGGCGACGGTATCCTCCCCTCCAACGAGGGCCGTGGCTATGTCCTTCGTCGCCTTCTTCGCCGAGCTGTCATGAAGGGTCACCTGCTTGGCATCGAGGGCCCGTTCCTGAACGAGTACGTTGACGAGATCGTCAAGCTCATGGGCCATGTCTATCCTGAGATCGTCGAGAACCGCGAGACCATCCGCGTAATAATCGAGGCGGAGGAGAAGCGTTTCGGTCGCACGCTCGTTCAGGGCAAGCAATACCTCGACGAGGCGTTGGAGGGTCTTGAGGGGGCGCTGCCCGGAGCTATCGCGTTCAAGCTCCATGATACCTACGGGTTCCCCATCGAGGTCACCCAGGAAATTTGCGAGGATCGCAGCGTCGAGGTCGACATGGCTGGGTTTGAGGCTTGCATGGCCGAACAAAAGGAACGTGCACGCTCGGCATCCAAGGACGACATCGAGGCAGCTTGGAGCACCTATGGAGATATCCACTCTGAGCTTTTGAAGGAGCTTGGCGAGACCGTCTTTGTCGGCTACGACAACGACTCTGCCAAAGCAAAGGTTCGCGCCCTTGTCCACGAAGGCGAGCGCGTCGAGTCCCTTTCCGACGGCGAGGACGGCGAGGTTATCCTCGATGTCACGCCGATGTACGCCGAGATGGGCGGTGAGGTCGGCGATACGGGCACCATCGAGAGCCCCCTTGCCAAGTTGAGCGTCGTCGATACGACAGAGAAGGGTCTTTTTGCCCATCGCGTCCATGTGGAGGAAGGCGTCATCACCGTTGGAGATGAGGTTGAGGTTATGCTTGACGTCATGCGACGTGCGCGCATCACCCGAAACCACACGGCGACCCACCTTCTCCACGCCGCCTTGCGCCAGGTTCTCGGTGAACACGTTGCCCAAAAGGGCAGCTATGTCGGCCCTGACCGTCTTCGTTTTGACTTCACCCATTTCCAAGCCATGACGCCGGAGCAAATTGCCGAGGTCGAGAAGGTCGCAAACCACTATGTCGCCAAGGCCATTGACACCAACATCTATGAGACAAGCCTTGACGAGGCGCGCTCTCGTGGCGTCACTGCCCTGTTCGGAGAAAAGTATGGTGCGGTTGTCCGTGTCGTGGAGGCAAGTGAGTTCAGTCGCGAGCTATGTGGAGGTTGCCATGTCAAGAACACGGCGGAGATCGGCCTTATCAAGATCACGACCGAGACCAGCGTTGCGGCAGGTGTTCGTCGAATCGAGGCAGTGACCAGCTTGGGCGTCCTTGAGTATCTCAACAAGGTCGAGGGCGAGCTCAAGAAGACCGCCGAGATCCTTCGTGCCCCTCTGTTTGACGTCGCTGAGCGTACCGCCGCCAACCAAAAGGCTGCGCGCGAGGCTGTTGCCGCCGCGAAGAAGGCAAAGGGTGCCGTTTCCGCCGATGCGATGACCTCTCTGGTCGATTCCGCGGTGACGGCAAAGGGCGGTTATCCGGTCGTCATATCCAAGATCGATATCGCCGACGGCGGCGCCATGCGTCAGGTGTGGGATGTTTTGCGTGCGCGCATGAGCGCTCCTGGTGCGGCTGTTCTTCTTGGTGAGAGTGACGGCAAGGTCGTCATGATGGCTGCCGGCACTGATGAGGCCGTCGCGGCTGGGTTCAACGCGGGTGCTGTTATCAAGGCGATTGCCCCTGCCGTCAAGGGCGGTGGCGGCGGCAAGCCCACCATGGCCCAGGCGGGAGGCAAGGATCCCGCTGGCATTCCGGCAGCTTTGAAGGCTGCTCGAGAGGTGCTTCTCTAAGAAAGCAGGACGGGGCAGCGTCTCAACGGACCCTGTCCCGTTCTCTTCGCGGGGTGGAAAATGAGAGTGTTGGCGCTAGATATCGGACAGACAAGGGTGGGTATCGCCGTGTGCGATCCTGAGATGCGCGTTGCGAGTCCGGTTTGCGTTTTGCCGTCTGAGCAGGTCATATCAGGATCTTCCCTCTTTCGCCGCATCCTTGAGGATTGGGAGCCGGAGCTCTTGCTTTGCGGCCTCCCCTACACCATGGCAGGGGAAGAGGGTCCGCAGGCGGCATCTATACGTGAGGTTGCGGCGAAAATTTCCTTAAATTGCGAATTGCCTGTAAAATTCACTGACGAGCGTCTAAGCTCCCGTGAGGCGAAACGCATTCTGCGCGAAGAAGGGCTCACGGAGAAACAGATGCGCGGCAAGATTGACATGGTCGCGGCTAGCCTGTTCCTCCAGGCATGGCTTGATGCAAGACAATAGGACCCGTGACACTGCTCACGGATGATTGAGGAGGCGATGGATGGCTATCCGCAAAAACACCACCTACTCCAACCGTTCGACACATTCGTCTCGAGCGGTCCATGCGCGTGGTGATAGGCAGTTCCGCAGCTATGACACGAGTCATATCCAACCGAGGAAGAAAAAGAGCAAGGCTCCAACGATAGTTGCGGTCGTTGTTGTGGTCGTCTTGATCGTCGCGGCTGGTTTTGGTATCTCGACGGCTCTCAAGAGTTGCTCGACGGGCTCGGTCGCAAAGGGAACCGAGGTCCAATTCACGATCAATTCGGGGGAAAGTGCCTCGACGGTTGCCGAGAACTTGGCAAAGACCGGGCTTATCGGTAGTGCAAATGATTTCAAATCCCGCCTGACCGCCATGGGCGCGGAGCAATCCATCAAGCCTGGTACCTATAAGCTTACCGGCGGCATGACCAACGACGAGATCGTCAACAAGTTGGTAGCCGGCCCTGACGCAGAGGGTGTGCAGCTCGTTGTCCCCGAGGGCTATACCGTCAGAAACATTGCTGCGGCGATAAACACGGCGACGCAGGGACGGATTTCTGCCGATGCGTTCTTGATCGCGGCGAACAACGTTGATGCTTTCCGTTCGAGCTATTCCTTCATCGGCAACGCAACCTCCCTTGAGGGCTTCCTGTTCCCCAAAACCTATTCGATCCTCGATTCCGATACGGCCGATTCCGTCATTCGCAAGATGCTCGACCAATACCAGGCTGAGCTTACCGTGGTCGATTACAGCTATGCGAGGGCAACAGGCCTCAGCGATTACGAGGTGCTCGTTCTTGCATCCATCGTCGAGAAGGAGTCTGATGCTTCCACCCGTTCCCAGGTGGCGGGTGTGTTCTACAACCGTCTCACGACGGACGGCGATCCGAGCTACGGCTATTTGCAATCCGATGCCACTACCGCCTATGAGGTCGGCCACGACCCGACGGCCGAGGAGGTTCATGCCGATACGCCTTACAGCACCTATACCAACAAGGGGTTGCCGCCGACACCTATTTGCAACCCTGGCATTGATGCCATCAAGGCTGCGGCAAGCCCCGATCTTATCTCTATCAACGAGGGCTATTACTTCTTCTACTTCACCCCGGATTCCTCCGGTAAGATGCAGTACTACTTCTCCAAGACCTTAGACGAGCACAACGCGGTCATCGCCGAGCACTAAGACCTGCTCGCATCATGTTTGAGAAGAGCTGTGCGACCCTGCGCCCACGGCGGAGCGGGGTCGCCGTTTTTGCATGGTAGGATACGGATATGGCGATGTTTCAACCTGACAGATTCTTTACGCGCCTATCGGCCATTGACATCAAACGTGACCTTTTGGACGCGGGGATTACCCATGCTTTGCTTGATGTTGACAACACGGTGAGAAACCGTGCGGATAACGAGGTTCCCGGAGACGTGCGGGCGTGGATTGATGAGGCGAGGGGGCAAGGTGTCGGGTTGGTGTTGTTTTCCAACAGTTGGCATGACACGACGTTGGAGTTCGGGCGCGACCTCTCCTTGCCGGTTGTGATGCGCAGCGTAAAGCCTTTGCCGTTCGCAACGTTGCATGCGATGCGGATTGTTGGCGGGAGGCGGGGAGATACCGTTGTCATAGGCGACCAGATCCTGACCGACGTGTTGTCCGCCCATATCGTCGGGACGAAAGCGTATCTCGTGGCGCCCTTAAGCGACGTCAACATCAAGTCCGCACAATGGCAACGCAAGGTTGAGGAGCGCGTTTTGAGAGGACGGGTTCCCGAGGGGGCCCAAGAAGAGCGCAAGGAAGGTGCGTAATGGAGAGCCTGTACGTCTTAGGACATCCCGTGGCCCACTCCAAGAGCCCCGCTATGCATAACGCGTTGTATCGGGAGTTTGGCTTGGATTGGAACTATGGGTTCATGGATTGTCCCAGCGAGGCGGATGCGGAGCGCTTCCTTGCCTCAGCGAACTTTCTCGGCATCAACATCACGATGCCGTATAAGCCCCATGCGTTTCGTAGGGCCGACAAGGCTGATTCGTCGGCGATTTTGGCCCAAGGCGCAAACGTGTTGTCGTGGGAAGCCGGCGTCCTTGTGGCATACAACATGGATGGGTATGGTTGCGTGCGCTATCTTGAGCGCGAGGGCGTGGAGTTTGACCATGCGCGCGTCGTCGTGTGCGGAACGGGCCCGACGAGCTTGGCGATCATGCATGCGGTAATTGTCGCCGGTGCGACCCATGTCACCTTGCTCGGACGTTCGTTGGAGCGTGCCCAGGCGGTGCTTGCGGGGTGGTGCGCGCGTGCTAAGGAGACCTCTGTCGCCGAGACTCTACATTTTGTCGAACTTGTCGCCGACGACTACGCGAATGCCGGTCGTGAGATCTCGGCATCGACGTTGGTTGTGGATGCGACGCCTCTTGGTATGAACGCGGGCGACCCGGCACCGTTCGACGTGACGCTCCTTAGCTCTGCGACCATGGTGTTTGACGTCGTTTACGGACATGGGGAGACGGCTTTGGTTCGAGGGGCCAAAGAGCGCGGATGTCGTTTTGCCAATGGCGAGGGCATGCTTGTCGGGCAAGCGGTTCTCGGAGCGGAGAGATTCCTCGCCTCCCGCGGCGTTCTCGATGAACACGGCCTTGACTTCGACCTCGCCTTCAAGGTCATGGCGCGTGGTGCGGGGTTTTCCGTGAGATAGCGCGCCTCGCGATTTCTAGCGGGTCTCACTTCTCCTTGTGCGCCTCGCGATTCCTTGTGGCTAGAGGACTATGAGGTCGTGGGGGGATTGGGTGAATACGTCAAAACCGGTTTCGGTGACGATGCCGAAATCCTCCAAGCGCATGCCGAACCGTCCCGGGAGGTAGATGCCGGGTTCGACGGTGACGACATTGCCGACCTCGAGGGGGTTGTGGTTGCGCAGGTTAAGGCAAGGCTCCTCGTGGATGTCGAGCCCGACACCGTGTCCGAGGCCGTGACCCATCTTTCCTTCGAAACCGCCTTCAGCCAACACGTCCTCGGCATGGCGATGCATGTCGACTCCTGTGACACCGGGTTTGATAAGGGCTTCTACCTCCTCATTTGCCCGTCGCATGGTCTCCCATGCTCTGAGCATGTCGCCTGTCGGTTCGCCAAGGAAGACGGTACGAGTCATGTCGCTGCAATAACCTGCTGCTTTTGCCCCGAAGTCCATGACGACGCATTGTCCCGCTTCCATGCGCGTCTCTCCTGGAATTGCATGAGGGCTTGCCCCGTTTGCCCCGGTGGCGACAATCGTCGAGAACGCGAGCGCCTCAGCACCGTGAGTCAACATGAAATTGTCGAGCTCGAGTTGCACCTCCCGCTCGGTCATGCCCGGTCGGATAAATGAGATGATGTGGGCAAAACCGGCGTCGGTGATAGCTTGTGCCGCCTTGAGGCGTGCGACCTCGTCGGAGTCCTTCACGGCACGCAGATTGAAGATGAAGTTGGTTGTTTGTGCGAAACCGGGGGCGTCTTCCATGGCTTGTTGCCAATCGGCGGCACTCACGTCAATGCCTAGGCCGAAGCAACCAAGCAAGTTGTTGTAATCGGCAAGGGTCATGGAGTCCTCGATGCCGAGTTGTCTGCGAAACGCCTCATTGGGATCGGCTTTGGGGACGATCTCGCGATTCCAAAGCTTGTGGGCGATCTCGCCATGCTTGCATCGGTCTGCGCTCAGTGTGATGGGGAAAGGCTCCTCGCTTCGTGCCGCCTCTCGCTCGCACGCCGTGATGTAGCGGCTGTCGGTGTGGAGGACGGCGCTGGTTGGCGTCACCATGAGGGCGTGAGCCTGCTCGGAGTCGAACACGCTCTCAAATCCTGTAAGCCATTGGATGTTCGTGGTGCTTCGTACGTAGAACGCATCGAGGCCTGCGACGTGGGTTGCGTGACGCAGGCGGGAAAGGCGAGAGTTGGAAGGGTTGGTCATGGTCTGTCCGTTCCGGGGTTTGAAAGACCCCCAATGTTTGTGGGGAGGTGAGTACGACGTGTGTATTGCGTGTTAAAACGCGCCTCCGATGATGACGTGTCCGCTTGTGCGTTCTGCGAAGCCCTCGCCGAGGCGAGTGTTCCATCCTGCAAGCAAGCCGTCGAGCGCCTCGTTGTAACCGGCGATGCCGTGTCCCTTGATTTGGGCGACACAGGCGGGAGCTACAACGCTGACAGCACGAAATGGCTCGCGGGCATCCACGTCGGAGATGTGGACCTCTACAACAGGAGTGTCTATGGAACCGACCGCGTCGCGGATTGCATAGGAGTAATGGGTGTGGGCGCCTGGGTTGTATACGACGCCGTCATAGTCAAAGTGGGCCTTGTGGAGAATGTCGACAAGCGCACCTTCATGGTTGCTTTGAAAACAATCAACCTCAACACCGAGTTCGATGCCGTGGGCCCGGACCATGTTCTCGATGTCCGCGAGGGTCGTGCTTCCGTAAATCTCGGGTTCCCGAATGCCGAGCATGTCCAAGTTAGGCCCGTTGAGCAGCAATATCTTCTTCATGCGTTTCCTTTCATGGCGTCCAATCCGTTGCGTCACAGACGCTTCGAACCTGCCCATTCCTGCAAGGATCCGATCATGTCGGCGTCCTCGATGGTCTTGATCTCCCATTGACCCAAATCGCTTACCAAGACGAAGCGCACCTCGCCGTTGCGGGCTTTTTTGTCCCGCTTCATGGTTTGGAGGATCTCGAAAGGAGAGGTTTTCCACTCCAACGTGGGGAGGCCGAGGGCGTCTAAAAGGCTTCCTTGGGCTTCAACAAGGTCGGTGGGGGCCCCTACCATCTTGTTCCCGAGTAACATGGCAAAACGCATGCCTTCTGCGACAGCCTCGCCGTGGGAATAGGTGCCATACCCTGCCAACAGCTCGATGGCATGGGCAAGGGTGTGACCGTAGTTGAGACATTCTCTGACACCGCGACTCTCGGTTTGGTCTTGCGCGACCACTCCCGCTTTGAACACGACGCAGCGTGCGATTGCCTCCGTGACGACGTCTGCGCTACGGGAGGTCATGGCCTGGGCGTTGTCGTCGAGCCAAAAGAAGAAGTCGTCACCGTCGATGACGGCGCTCTTCGCGATCTCGCCGAGGCCGCAGGCCCATTCGCGGGCATCGAGGGTGCGCAACGTGTTGGTATCTGCGCAAACGAAGGCAGGTTGTTTGAAGCTGCCGACAAGGTTTTTGCCAGCAGAGAGATTCACGCCGGTCTTTCCGCCGACGGATGAGTCAACCATGGACAGGAGGGTCGTGGGGACTTGGACGACTTGGACACCACGCATATAGGTCGCGGCGGCGAACCCCGCCATGTCTCCCACAACACCGCCACCGAGGGCGACGACGACGCAGTCACGTCCGAGGGAAAGCTTGGCCATTGCCTCCCAGATTTCATTGATGACCTGGACGTTTTTCGACTCTTCCCCTGCGGGAATCGTGATGTCGTTCACGCGGTAGTCGGAGGCTGTTAGCGCCTCTTTTACCTGCTCGAGGTAGAGCGGGGCGACGTTTGTGTCCGTGATGACGAGGGCACGCTTCGTATTTGTGAGAGAAGGGACAGCGCGCATGCTCATTCCGAGTTGGTCGAGGACCCCAACGCCGATACGAACGCTATAAGGGTCGAGATCGGGGATGTTGACCGCTATCTTTGTTGCGCACATAGGACGCCTTTCCTTTGCAGCTCGCGACGAACCTCGCGAGCGATGGCCGAGACATTTTTACCCGCGGTGTCGATCTCGACATCCGCGACTTCAAGGTAGAGCGGAAGGCGCTCGAGGTTGCGTTTCTCGGCGTCTTCCATTTGGTTGAAAAGGGGACGGGTCGAAAGGTCGGAGATGCGATCTTTCGCCTCGTAGGCGGAGACCCGTAGGAATACGACGCATCCGCTCTCTTTGAGAATCTCGCGATTTTCGGGGATGGTGACGACTCCGCCACCGCATCCCACCAACATGGGTGCACCTTTGGAGAGTTTTCGCAAGACTTGCGTCTCGATCGTGCGAAAGCCTGACTCTCCCTGTTCGGCAAAGATGTCCGAGATCGTTTTCCCCTCTTGCCGTTCGATATAGGTATCCATGTCTACCGCAGTGAGCCCGCACATGCGCGCAAGTTTGCGTGAGACACTGGTCTTGCCTGCGCCCATGAACCCGACGAAAAACACCGGGGCGGTAAGCGCGTAGACGATTTGAGGTTTGACGGTTTTGCCTACGGTTTCCCCTTCTTTGTCGACGGGCTTCGAAATGTTGCCTTCGCTCATCGTGCTATCTCCTCGAGGCGTTTCTTGTAGACATCGATGTTGGCTTTGATGTCGGTCATGTTGTTGGAGCCGAACATGTCCATATAGGCTTGGGCCAGGATAAACGCGACTTCGCCTTCAGCGACCACAGCAGCCGCGGGGACGGCACAGGTGTCGCTGCGCTCCTTGCTGGCGAACTCTGTCTCGTGGGTGTCGAGGTTGACGGTGCGCAGAGGGGTCATCAACGTCGGGATGGGTTTCATGGCTGCTTGGATGACAAGGGGCATGCCGTTGGTCATGCCGCCCTCAAGACCTCCTGCGTTGTTGCTTTCGCGGGTGAACGCGCCGTCTGCCAAAACGATGGGATCGTGGACGAGGGAGCCGACGCGACGTGCGCCTTGAAATCCCAAACCGAACTCGACACCCTTGATTGCGGGGATGCTGAACACGGCGGCGGAAAGCTTCGCGGTGAGGCGTTCGGGGCCGGTGGCGTAGCTGCCCAGTCCCGGAATAAGGCCCGTGGCGATGACGCGGAACGTACCGCCGAGGCTCTCGCCTTTGTCCTTGGCAAAATCAATCTCTTGTTTCATATTGTCGGAGATGCGCTCATCGGGGCATCTGACCTCGGAAAATTCGATATCCATAGCGCTGTAGGTATGGGCCACTTTCATGGGATCATCCTCAACCATGCGTACGCCGCCGATGCCGGTGACGTAGCTGAAGACCTCGACCCCAAGCTCGGCGAGGAATTCGCGGGCGATGCCTGCGGCGGCGACGCGCGCGGCGGTCTCGCGGGCACTTGCCCGTTCAAGGACGTCGCGACAATCGTCGGTGTTGGTCTTTAAGGCTCCAACGAGGTCGGCGTGGCCGGGGCGGGGCGTGACCTCGCGTACGAGATCGTCGGGTTTGGCTCCCGTTACCGCCATGCGGTCAGTCCAGTTCTCCCAGTCGTTGTTCTCCACGATCAAAGTGACGGGGGTGCCGAGGGTGCGACCGAAGCGTATGCCGCTTGCAATGCGGACGGTATCGGTCTCGATCTTTTGGCGACCGCCTCGACCATAGCCGGATTGACGACGTGCGAGGTCGGAGTTGATATTCTTTTCGGAGACGCTCAAGCCTGCGGGGACGCCGCTCACGATGGCGGTAAGTTGGGGACCATGGCTTTCTCCTGCGGTGATGTATTGCATTGCGAGCCCTCTCGTTTGGGTTTGCCCAAAATGTACCCGCCTATTCTATCGCAGCTTGGATGCGCAAGAGCATGCTCTCAAAAGATACAGGGCAACGACACATGCTGTTGTGCTTCTGGTTTCTGGTTTGCCGTCATGGCGATAGCGCATGGGTCTTCTGATTCCGGACGCTTTCCAAAGACGATACCGCAAGGAAGCGTTTGGTTGCTTCGTTTGTGCGAGCGCAATGTGATATTGTTACCCCTCGAAAAGGGAAAGACGAGAGCACCAAGGTGGTTTACCGATGACGCAAGCATCTGCTGTTTTAACTTCCGATAACGAACAGCATGCGATTCCGGAGCTGCTCGAGCACTTACACGACTCCACGGCGTTGTGCCCGCAGTGCATGCGCGAGTTGCCTTGTCATGTTCATGTTGGATCCGATGGCGCGGTGTATATGACGCGCACCTGCCCCGAGCATGGCGAATCCATCACGCGCATTTGGAACGACGCGACCCACTACGAGTGGATTCGTGCCCATGGTTTTCCTAAGGTCAAGCCGCCGGCGCCGAACTTCAAGGCCAAGGCTCCCTGCCCCTTTGGGTGTGGGACATGCACTCGTCACGAGCGTCGAGGAACCTTGCTTGAGATCGAGGTTACCCGCAACTGCAACCTCCATTGCCCCGTGTGCTTCATGTCTGCCGACAACGGCGACAGCGATCCGAGCCTTGAGGATATCTCGGCGATGTACGACACCATCGCCGCCGCGGTGGGAATTGATGGTGCCGTCCAATTGACCGGCGGCGAGCCGACATGTCGCAACGACTTGAAAGATATCGTCCGCATGGGACGCGAGAAGGGCTTTTGGGGTATCGAGATAAACACCAACGGCCTCGTTATCAGCTCGCGTAAGGGTTATCTCGAAGACCTCGTCGAGGCCGGCGTGACAGGTATCTACCTCTCTTTCGATGGCGTGACGGGCAACGTGTACGAAGGGACGTGTGGCCGTGACATCCTCGATGTGAAATTGCGTGCCGTCGAGCGTTGTCGCGAGTGCAACATCCAGGTGGTTTTATCCGTCGCGGTCGTGACCGGCCTTAACGATATGCAGCTCGGCGACATTCTCCAATTCGCCATGGACAACTCCGACGTCGTTGCCGGTATTGCCCTGCAACCGGCATTCACCAGTGGCCGTTTCGACACGTCGTTGTCCTTCCCCCAGACAGGGGGAGATGTCATTTTCAAGCTGGCCGCACAGTCCAACGGTTTGCTCGATCCTTATGACATCTGGCCTTTGGGCACCTCCCATCCTTTGTGCGACAGCGGAGTGTTTCTCCTGCGCGACATCGAGGAGAGACACCCCAGTGGTTTTTGGCCTGCCACGAGGATGATGACCCAAGAGGAGTATCACGAGGGGTTCAGTCCCGACAGCCCCCAAGGCAGCGTCTTCCTCGACATTTTGTACAAGAAGGGCGAGCCGGTGTGGGATGGCATTTCCATCATCATCATGAACTATATGGATGTGGTGACGATGGATACCCAGCGTTTGCGCGAGTGTTCCATGATGGTGACGGTTCCCAGCGGTTTGCCGATTCCCTTCTGCAGCTATCACCTGACCGATGCCCGCGGCTGTCGTCTCTATCCTACGTGGCTCAAGGAGGAGTTGCGTGGACGGCGTCCCGACCTCGAGTTGTTTGAGAAGTTCAAGCCGGGCACCTATGAAACGGCGAAGTGGATGCCAGGTTGTGAGCCCAAGCGCTAGGCTTCCTTATATAAATCCACGCAATTGTTTACCTGAGCGAAAATCTTGCAAAGTGGTTCACATTCCCGTACAATCCCAAACGCTAGCATGCGTGCTAACGCAATTGGGGTATCGTCCAAGGGCAGGACAGCGGTTTTTGGTGCCGTTAATGAGGGTTCGAATCCTTCTACCCCAGCCAGGAAAACCAGACGGGCCGGGAAGTCTCCCGGCCCGTCTTTCTTTTTCATTGCTTGTTGCGGTTGCTATCTGCGCTTATTTGCTCCAATCGCTGTTGGCTCCCGCTCTCAAGCGCCTGTGACGTCCTGCTTGTTTTGGGGCGTGATCGTCATGCTTTGGAAGCGATTTTGCATCTCGTCGTTGGGGAAGTGTTCTGCATAGAATTGCTGAACTTCTGTAACCACGGGCTTTCCGTTCACGCGCTCTTGCCAACAATCGAGGGCCTGCAATGTCATGCCGATGTTGAACAGCATCAACACGGCGCATATCGCGGTGACGGAGTAGCGGACCTTCCAGGGAATCTTGTTTATGAGACTGAGTAATCGCGGCAAGGCCCACTTTATCCACCACAGGCCGAGCAATCCGAACATCGATGCGAAGGCGAGGCAGGTGCGTCCGCCGATGCTAAGGAATTGGCCGGTGTAATCCCATGCGACGACGCCAAAGGCGACCTCCATCCAAAGGCTGACGCAATACTCGAAAAAACCGCCTATGAGGGTACAGACGATGAAGGTCACGATGAGGTTGGCGTCCTTGAAACGGTTGAGGGCCGTTGTCATGAGCACCGCACCTACGCCGTAGATGGGGCTGAAAGGGCCGAACAGGAGACCGCGCCGGTCTTGGTATACCCCTGGGTCGACGATGACCATGTGCCAAATGACTTCGACAATGACGCCGAGAACGCAGGTGACCACGAACACCCAAAAGATATTGAAGAAGTCAAGCTTTATGTAGCCTTTGCCATCAAGGTCGAGGCCGAGGGTCTTGGTCTCGGCGCGCAGTTTCGTGTCGGACATGCGCATCGCGTCGGCGAGTTTTCGTTCCTGCGCCAAACTTGGACTGAGGTAGACGCTGAGGGCGACTCTGAACGCGACGAGGAAGGCAACGAATAACAGGTTCCAAGAAATGCCGGTCATAAGGACTTCCAAGAACATGCTCGAGACGCCAAACACCACGAGCGTTGAGGCGATGAGGGCGGCGCCGTATCGCTTCTTGCGAAGCAGGTTGATGCCGAGGATGACATGAAGAACCGCGCCGGCGGCAAGAAGAATCGTTTGGGCCACCTCCAACACGAGCTCGACGGTGGAGCCCTGATAACTCGCAATGAGGGCTGAGCCGTTTGTGATGACTGCGATCGCGCCCCATACCAGCGCGACGACGGTTGCGATTCCGCCAAGGAGGGATAAAACGGCGAACACCTTCATCGGTATGGTGACCTTGTTGGTCCCATAACGTCGGATGCCCTCGCTGACGACGCTTTGGAGTTCCTCGTTTTGGCTGTCCGACAAACGCCCGCGTCTTTCCTGCTCCTCCACGGCGGCGGAGATGCGTTTGACGTCGTCCTCGGAAAGTTCGCCATCCTCCACAAGAGATGCGGCGAGCGCTTTGATTTTTTCAAAATCCTCGTCGGTCGCCCAAGAGAGGGCTTTCGCCGGATTGGCCTCTACCTTTTTCTTCATAGACGTTCTTCCTATCTAGGAGTTCTTCAATCAAAAGGGGAGCGGTGCCGCGTGCAATGATAACGTATGGTGTAGGACTTGTGAAAAAATTTGTTCCCAGACAGGAAAAAAATGAGGAAAACGCTTGCAACGAGCTCCGTGTTTTTGTATATTTCTCTAACGCGTCTGCTCTTGAGTAGGCGTGAAACCGACAAGGCGGTGGCGCTTAGCGCAAGTACCTGGCGATCGCTTGACGATTGCGCGGCTTTGACCGCAGGCCTGACATGCAGGTATTCAAACCAACACACTTGGTGTTGGTTTTTGCGCGTCTGTGGGGCTTTGGTGCTTGTTCCGGGTGACTCCGCGAATGTTCACCGTTTGCTTTGAAGGAGCAAAGATTGAGCAAGCAAGATGTAATTGAGCTTGAGGGAACGGTCCTGGAGGCATTGCCTAACGCAATGTTCAAGGTTGAGCTCGAAAACGGACATGAGATTTTGGCCCATATCTCCGGCAAGATGCGTATGCACTACATAAAGATCCTGCCGGGCGACAAGGTCACCGTCGAACTCTCCGTTTACGATTTGAACCGTGGACGCATCACCTATCGCTTTAAGTAGCGGCGTGATCGAGGTGTTGGGCGCTGCGACCTCCACCTTGAAAAGAAGCTCACTCGAGTTGATAGCAGCTAAGCCGTCTTAGAAAGAAATCACCAGCGGCTGGGTGTGAAGATAGAAAAGGATCCGCATTAACCGAAAGGAAAGAATTATGAAGGTACGTCCTTCGGTCAAGAAAATGTGCGACAAGTGCAAGATCATCCGACGCCACGGCAAGGTCCTCGTCATCTGCGAGAACCCTCGTCACAAGCAGCGTCAGGGCTAAGGAAGAAGGAGAATAACTCATGGCACGTCTTGTTGGTGTCGATCTTCCACGCGGTAAGCGCATTGAAATCGGCTTGACCTACATCTACGGCATTGGCCTGTCCACCTCCCAGAAGATGATCGCTGAGCTTGGTCTCAACCCTGATACCAAGACCGACGACCTTACCGAGGAGGAGCTCGGCAAGCTCCGTGACTACATCCAGACCAATTTGACGGTCGAAGGCGATCTCCACCGCGAGGTTTCCCAAAACGTCAAGCGTCTGATGGAGATCGGTTGCTATCGTGGCCTTCGCCATCGTCGTGGCCTGCCTGTCCGCGGACAGCGCACCCATACCAACGCTCGTACCCGTAAGGGTCCGCGCAAGCAAATCGGCGGCAAGAAGAAATAGGGGGTAAAAAGTGGCAGCTAAGAAGAATGTCCGCACCCGCCTGAAGCGCTCCGAGCGCAAGAATATTGCCGTTGGTGCGGCTCACATCAAATCTACGTTCAACAACACCATTGTCAGCATCACCGATCCCCAGGGCAACGTCATCACTTGGCAGTCTGCAGGTACGGTGGGCTTCAAGGGCTCTCGTAAGTCCACTCCGTTCGCAGCTCAGATGGCTGCCGAGGCAGCCGCAAAGGCCGCTATGGAGCATGGCCTGAAGAAGGTCGCCGTGTTTGTCAAGGGTCCTGGTTCTGGCCGTGAGACTGCTATCCGCTCTCTTCAAGCGGCTGGCCTCGAGGTCTCCAGCATTCAGGATTGCACGCCCATCCCGCACAACGGTTGCCGTCAGCGCAAGCGTCGTCGCGTGTAAGTGAAAGGACTACTACATCATGGCAATTAATAGAACTCCGGTTCTGAAGCGCTGCCGCCAGCTCGGCATCGATCCGGTCGTCTTGGGCTACAGCAGCAAGAAGGAATCCAAGCGTCAGCCGGCACGCCGCCGCAAGGAGAGCGAGTACGGCATGCAGCTTCGTGAGAAGCAGAAGGCCAAGTTCATCTATGGCGTCCTGGAGAAGCAGTTCCGTGGCTACTTTAAGAAGGCAAAGGCTATGCCCGGTGTCACCGGTGACAACCTCATGCGCATCCTTGAGTCTCGCCTCGACAACGTCGTCTTCCGCCTGGGTTTTGCCCGCACTCGCAAGGAAGCTCGCCAGATCGTGACCCACGGTCACATCCTCGTCAATGGTCGCCGCACGGACATCCCGTCCTTCCGCGTCCGTCCAGGCGATGTGGTCTCCGTTGCTCCGAAGTCCAAGGATCTGCTCGTCATCAAGAGCGCCCTGGTCTCCAACGAGCGCGTACAGGTCCCTGCATGGCTGGAAGTCGATATCGAGAAGCTGCAGGCAAGCGTCCTCGCTTTGCCCACTCGTGACCAGATTGACCTGGACATCAACGAGCAGCTGATCGTCGAACTCTACTCCAAGTAATTAATCCGGATATTAAGGAGGCTTAGTTTACATGACAGAGTTCATGAGGCCTACAGTAACAACGGAAGAAGTTAATGAGACCGTTTCTCGCTTCATCGTTGAGCCGTTGGAGCGCGGTTATGGATTTACGCTTGGCAACAGCATGCGTCGCGTCTTGTTGTCCTCTTTGGACGGCGCTCGCGCCACTGCTATCCAGATTGAAGGAGTTCAGCACGAGTTTACGACTGCTGAAGGTATCATCGAGGATATCACCGACATCGTTCTCAATGTCAAGGGTTTGGTATTCGCTCCTTTGACCAGCGAGTACACCGAGGCTACGGCTCATGTCAGCATTGAGGGTCCCTGCACTGTCACCGGCGCAGACCTTGAGGTTCCCACTGAGTTCACCCTCATCAACCCCGATCACGTTATCGCTACGGTTGCCGATGGCGGCATGCTTGACATGTCCATCCGCATCGGTGTCGGTCGCGGTTACGTTTCTGCTGAGCGCAACAAGCGCACGGAGGATCCCATCGGCGTCATCCCGGTCGACTCCCTGTTCTCGCCTGTTCGTCGCTGCATCAGCAATGTCACCGATACCCGCGTGGGTCAGCGCACCGATTACGACAAGCTGATTCTCGAGGTTGAGACCGATGGCAGCATGAGCCCCACCGAGGCCGTTGTTGCTGCTTCCAACATCATCAACCAGCATATGTCTGCATTCTTGGCACTTGGCGCTCTTGAGGAGGATGAGGATGGCGAGGTCGCTTCCATCTTCGCTCCCGAGGGCCAAGAGACCAACGCAGAGCTTGACAAGCAGATTGAGGACCTGGATCTTTCCGTTCGCTCCTACAACTGCCTGAAGCGCGCCGGTATTCACTCCGTGCGTCAGCTGGTTGAGTTCAGCGAGAACGACCTGCTGAACATCAGGAACTTTGGTGCGAAGTCCATCGAGGAAGTGAAGGACAAGCTCATTTCCATGGACCTCAATTTGAAGCTTTAGGAGATTTCAGATTATGAGACATTACAAGAAGGGTCGTAAGCTGGGTACTGACAAGTCCCACACCAAGGCTATGAAGCGCAGCCTGGTTGCCTCTCTCTTCGAGAACGACCGCATCAAGACCGTCGAGTCCCGCGCTAAGGAGATCCGTCCTGACGTCGACAAGATCATCACTTGGGCCAAGAAGGGCGACCTGCATTCTCGCCGTTTGGCCATCGCCGCTCTCGGCAACAACAAGGAACTCGTCCGCGAGATCTTTGAGAAGGCCGAGAAGGGTATGTGGCAGGACCGCCAGGGTGGCTACACCCGCATCATGAAGCTCGGTTTCCGTAAGGGCGACAACGCCCCTATGGTTATCATGGAGCTCGTGACTGAGAAGTGCACCCCGAAGGTCAAGGCTGAGAAGCCGGTTGAGACACCTGTTGAGGAGCCTGTGGTCGAGAAGGCCGAGGAGACCGCCGAGGAAGCTGAGGCTGTCGAGGCAGTTGAGCCTGTCGAGGCCGCTGAGGAAGCCGCAGAGGCTGTCGAGACTGCTGAGGAGACCGAGAAGGCCGCCGAGGAGTAATCCTCCCCGTTCACGTTACTGACGCAAGGGCGTCTGGCGATGTGCCAGGCGCCCTTTTTGTGTGCAAAAGTTTGCGGTGTGAACCGCCTCCCATTTCTTGGAAACGAGAAACGGGAGGCGGTTCACTCTCTCGCGGCGGGTTTTCGGCGCTTGGCGTCTGGCTTCTGGCGCGCCATGTGATTCAGCCATGCGAGCCGACGGCCAGACGTCAAGCCCGTGAAAACCGGCCTCAGGGCCATCCTCAGGGTCGTCCGTGGGGCCAGCAGGCCCTAGCGTGCTCTGTCGAGGGGTGGGTTGCAGACGTTTTCCTGGACCGCTTAAGCGTCGTAGCGCAGGTGGGCAGCTACGCCTGGGAGCTATTTTTGCCTGATGAGCCTCTACGCCTGCGGGTGCTCCATCTCCGCCCTTAATGCGAGGAGCTTGTGCAGCTCGACTACGAGGAAGAGCAACGTGACGATGACGGCGAGGAAATCACAGATTGGACTACATATGACGACCGACTCGAGGCTGCCAAGAGGGAAGAGGCCCAAAAGGATGTTCGGCAAGATGAGGTAGGCGGGGATCAAGAACACGACCTGGCGAATTAGTTCGAGGATCGAGGCCTTTGTGGGCTGTCCACTCGATTGGAAGTAGCTGCCCGCAACGATTTGGCCACCGACGAGAGGCAAGAAGAAGCTGTACATCGTCAAAGATCGAGCGGTGAATGGCACGAGGTCCCCGCTTACGCCGAAGAGGTTGACGATTTGCGTCGGCCAAAGATGGAAGCACACCCAGAAGAATGCTCCGATGAGGCAACCGTCGATGACGGACCATTTCAACGTCTTGATGACTCGGTCCCACTTTTTGGCGCCGACGTTAAAGCCGATGATGGGCTGCATGCCCATGGTAAGTCCGATGATGGGGGTGATGCCGAAATACCCCGCCTTTTGCGCGACGCCAATGGCGGCAAGACCGTTGTCGACGCCGAGGGGGTCCATCGTACCGTAGACATTGACAACCTGGTTCAAGACGATGGCGACAACGGTACTTGCACATTGCATGATGAAGCTCGCCATGCCGAGACCGCAGATCTTGCCCATGAGCCGCAGGTCGGCGGCCATGCATTTCAATTTCAACCTAAACGGTGCGTTCTTGCTGAACAGGAAATACCAAAGGACGGGTGCGCCGCCGAACGCTTGGCCCAAGATCGTGGCAAATGCGCTGCCTGCAACGCCAAGCCCCATCACCATGACGAACATGAGGTTGAAAATGATGCACATGATCGCACCGATGATCTGGGTGACCGTGGCCATGATTGGCTTCGCAGCGGTGCGCAGGAAGTTGTTCAGACCGTTGCCGAGGCTTTGGAATACGCAACCGATGCAGACAATCTGTACGAATATCTTGGTCTGTTCCCAAAGGGTGGGCGTCGTGCCGATGATGGTGAGTACGGGGTCGATGAGGATGATTGCGACGAGGGCAACGACCGCAGAAATTGCAACGAGCAAGACCGTGGTGTTGCCGAGCGTTTTCTCGACCTTGTCCAAGCGTCCCGCGCCGAGTTCAAGTGCGGCGAGGGCGTTACCGCCGACGCCAGCGAGCATGCTGCATCCGGCGAGCAGGATCATGACAGGTAGGGCAAGCGTGGTGACCGCGACACCGTCGGTGCCGACGGCCCAACCGAGGACAGCGGTGTCGATGACGTTGTAGAGCGAACTGATGATCATGCTCACGATGGCGGGCAGGCTGAACTCGAACAGGAGCTTGCCTATGGGGAGGCGACCCATGCGTCCGGGGTCGGCTTTGCCGTTCTTCTTTTTGCCTGACGGGGGTGTCGCCGTATCGGTGGTGGGAGTGATTTGGACGCATTCGGGCGCATCGCTCACGGAGGGTTTCGCGTTCATGTTAGATCTCTTCTCTTGTTGTTTTGATTTAGGCGCGCGACTTTGCGAATCGCCCGTTGCACCTTGTCGAGTGCTGTGTGTGTTTCGATGAAGTATGATAGTCAATTAACAAGCGATTTGCGAATAAGTGCAGGAAGATGATTTATTTATGGAGGAAGAGAGCATCGGCACGATAGAGCGGGAACCTCGAGGAAGCCTTGGGGTCGTGGCGGATGACGTGTGGAACAACCAACCGGATGCGACCCCTGACGATGTCCTCGAGTTGTTTCTCGAGTGGACGGAGGGTCAAGGGTTTGAGCTTTGGCCTCACCAAGAGGATGCCTTGCTTTCTCTCATGGTCGGCAACCATGTGATCCTTGGAACACCGACAGGGTCGGGCAAGAGCATGGTTGCACTCGGTCTCATGTTTCGTGCTTTGTGCATAGGTCCTGGTTCTGCCTTCTATACCGCTCCCATCAAGGCCTTGGTCAGCGAGAAGTTTTTCGACCTCGTTCGTATCCTTGGTCGCGAGAATGTCGGCATGATCACCGGTGACGTCTCTATCAACCCGGATGCGCCTGTGGTATGTTGCACCGCCGAGATCCTTGCCAATCGCGCTTTGAGCGAGGGCAAGGACGCCCCGATCGGTTTCGTCGCCATGGATGAGTTCCATTACTACGATGACGTGGATCGCGGATGGGCATGGCAGGTGCCGTTGCTTGCGTTGCCGAACACCCAATTCCTGCTCATGAGTGCCACGCTGGGCGACGTTAGCGCCATTGCTGATAAGTTGAAGGAAGTTTCTTGTCGCGACGTGGATCTCATATTGGATGCACCTCGTCCGGTGCCTTTGGAATACAGCTACGTGGAAACCTCTTTGGAGGGCACGGTGGAGCTCGCGTTGCGCCGCGGGGAGGGACCGATCTATGCCGTTCATTTCTCCCAGGACGCGGCTGTCGCGAGTGCCCAGGCCCTTGCCAGTTACGGTATCGCCACAAAGGAGCAACGCGACGCCATCAAGGCCGCTGCGAAAGGAACGAGCTTCTCCACGGCTTTTGGCAAAATCTTGCAACGTCTTCTCGGGTGCGGTGTCGCCGTGCATCATGCCGGTATGCTGCCACGCTATCGCCTCCTTGTGGAAAAGCTCGCGCAACAGGGGTTGCTTCCGGTCATTTGTGGCACGGATACCCTTGGTGTCGGAATCAACGTTCCTATCCATACGGTTTTGCTCACAGCCCTTGTCAAGTTTGACGGACATCGCTCGCGTCGCCTCAACGCACGCGAGTTTCACCAGATTGCAGGACGTGCGGGACGCAGCGGATTCGATACCCAGGGTTGTGTTATCGTCCAAGCTCCCGAGCACGAGATTGAGAATGCAAAGCTTCGCGCCAAGGCGGGTAACGACCCTGCAAAACAGCGTAAGATCAAGTTGAAAAAACCTCGAGAGGGGCAAGTGACTTGGGATGTCAACACGTTTGACAAGTTGGTGGGCTCTGCTCCTGAGACGTTGCGTCCGCGCCTGAAGATCTCCCACTCCATGGTGCTCAACATCATCGAGCAAGGCGGCGATGCCCGTGCAAGAACGGTTGCGCTGATCGATTCGAGCCTGCAGGGTCCCGAGGTCAAGGCGCGTCTCCGTATTCGCGCCGAGGAGTTGTTCTCCACCCTCGAAGCCGCAGGTGTTGTGAGGCATGATTGGCTCGATGAAAAGGGACGCGTGGTGCAAAATGGCGATTCAGACGAGCTCGTCTCTCTGGTTGAAGGCGTTGAACGTGGGTGGAGGCCCGACTACTACGTGACAGTCGATTTGCCGCAAGATTTCGCTCTTGACCAGCCGCTTTCGCCGTTTATGCTCGCTGCGCTCGAGTTGCTCGACCCAGAAAGCGATGAGTATGAGCTCGACCTTATCTCCATGGTCGAGGCCACGGTAGAGAATCCCGCTCGCGTTTTGCGCGCACAGGAGAGGCGTGCGAAGGATCGGGCTATGGCCGAGATGAAGGCCGACGGCGTCGGGTTTGAGGAGCGCCTCGAGAAGTTGGAGGAGGTCACCTATCCGAAGCCTTTGGAGGAGACGCTCGAGGCCGCTTTTGCCTTGTATTGTGAGGGTGTGCCTTGGGCGGCTGAACACGAGCTTCTCCCCAAGAGCGTAGTGCGTGAGATGGTTGAGGGGGGCCACACGTTCAAGAGCTATGTCGCCGCATACAACCTTGCTCGCAGCGAAGGCGTCTTGCTGCGTTACCTCTCCGACGTCTATCGCGTTCTTGACCGCACGATTCCTCTCGGCAAGCGCACAGAACGCCTCGATGACATCGCCAGTTGGCTCGGGGTCGTCGTGAGAAGTGTCGACAGCAGCCTTGTCGACGAATGGGCGGGTACGAATTTCGACGGTGATGAGAGTGTCGAGGTTGCAGTACCTGTCGATGTGGTCGTGGCGGATCGCCGTGGTCTTACCGTGCTCGTGCGCAATGCCCTTTGGAAGCGCGTCGTGCTTGCAGCCCGTCGTGACTGTGAGGCCTTGGGAGAGTTGGATGGAGATTGGGGCTATGGCATCATGAGATGGAGAGATGTCCTCGATTCCTACTACGAGGAGTTTGAGGAGATTGGGACCGATGCCGATGCCCACAACGCCACGTACTTCCTCCTCGATTGTGCCCGTGAGCAAATCGATCATCGCTGGGATGTAGTCCAGCTGTTCCGCGACCGGGAGGACTCGAGGGATTTCCGCATCGTTGCGGCGGTTGACTTGGACGCCACGCAGGATGGCGGTGAGGTGGTGTTCGAAAGCTATTTCGTTGGCTTCCAGGCAGACGCTCCCCGTCGTTAATCGACGTGCCTGCGCCCTCTTCGAAAGACGCGGGAAGGCAACGCTATACTGTGTGTCATGAAGCTCCGAGGTTCCACATATGTCACAACTGGCTCGTCTATCCACGCCTGCGACACGCGGGTGAAGATTGTATTGCTATTCGCGTTCACCATCTGTGTGTTCTTCGCGACCACGTGGGCAGGGTTGGCGATCTTCGCCGTTGCGCTCGGCGCCGTGATGCTCGCGTCGCGGGTGCCGCCGCGTCGATATTTCGGAATCTTGATACCGATATATGTTCTCATGGGCTTTTCGGTTTTGTTCAACATGTTTGCCTGGACCAGTGAGGCCTCCGACGTTTTGGTGGCGTGGGGGAGCGTTGCGATTGTTGCCGGCGGTCTTCAGCGGGGTGTCTTTCTTGCTCTTCGTATGCTGTTGCTCTCTTTGGGTAGCATGGTCGTTTGTTTTACCAGCACGTCCACCGAGCTCACGGCTGCCTTTGGTTGGATGCTTCGCCCCTTGCGTCTTCTCCATGTCCCCGTCGATGACGTCACGACGGTGTTTTCCATCGCATTGCGCTTCATCCCGCTTCTTGCGGTGGAGGTCGAGCGAGTTCGTGATGCCCGTCTGGCGCGCGGAGCAAGGTTTGACGGGTCGCTTGCGGACAGGCTTGGCGCTTGGGGTGGCGTGTTTGTCCCCGTGTTCGTCGGGTTGTTCCGCCGCGCTGATCGCTTGGCGGATGCCATGGACGCTCGTTGCTACGGCATGGCGACAAATCGCACGTCCCTCGCTCAGACACGCGTGGCCCCGGCGTCTGCGGCGACCCTCGTCATCGGCCTCGCTCTTTGCTTGGGCATCGCGGTGTTTCTCTGACGGAGAGTGGATGCAGGCTCAGTCGCTTGAAGGGGCATCGCGTATTCAGGTCGGTGATGTTCGCGGCGCGATTGTAGTCTTTTGCCACCTTCCTTGCGCAAAGATAGCCTCAGCACGTTAGAATATCCCTCAAGCAAATTGCGCCTGGGCGTGTTGGAGCCACCCGGCGCACAGCGAAACGAAACTTACTCTTAAGGAGGCTCTGATGGGCATCATTGTTGATGTGTACGGTCGTGAGGTTTTGGATTCTCGCGGTAACCCGACAGTCGAGGTCGAGGTTGTGTTGGAGGACGGTTCTTTTGGCCGCGCAATCGTCCCCTCAGGCGCTTCTACCGGCGCGTTCGAGGCCGTTGAGTTGCGTGATGGCGATAAGGATCGCTATATGGGCAAGGGTGTCCAAAACGCTGTCGACCACGTCAACGAGGACATTGCCGAGATTCTCCTCGGTGTCGAGGCCGAGGACCAGCGCGCCATCGATGCGGCTATGATCGAGGCCGATGGTACCGACAACAAGGGCAAATTCGGCGCCAACGCCATCCTCGGCGCAAGCCTTGCAGCTGCTAAGGCCGCTGCGGACGCCGCCGAGCTGCCGTTGTACAAGTATGTCGGCGGCGCTGGTGCGCATGTCTTGCCTACTCCGATGATGAACATCCTCAACGGCGGTGTCCATGCTGACAACAATGTCGACTTCCAGGAGTTCATGATCATGCCGGTCGGTGCTCCGTCCTTCAAGGAGGCTTTGCGTTGGTGCGTCGAGATCTACCACACGCTCAAGAAGGTCCTGCATGATGCGGGTCTCGGTGGTGGCGTCGGCGACGAGGGTGGTTTCGCTCCGAACTTCACCACGAACAAGGAGCCTTTGGAGTACATCTCCAAGGCGTGTGAGATTGCCGGTTACAAGCCCGGCGTCGATATCATGTTCGCCATGGACCCGGCTTCCACCGAGTTTTATAACGCTGAGACCGGTAAGTACGTCTTGGCTGGTGAAGGCCGTGAGCTGACGAGTGACGAGATGGTCGACTACTGGTCTGCCCTCGTTGATGAGTTCCCGATCATCTCCATCGAGGACGGCATGGCTGAGGAGGACTGGGATGGTTGGAAGAAGCTGACCGAGCGCATTGGCGATCGCATCCAACTTGTCGGCGATGACCTGTTCGTCACGAACAGCAAGCGCCTCAAGAAGGGCATCGAGATGGGGTGCGCCAACGCCATTCTCATCAAGGTCAACCAAATCGGCTCTCTGACCGAGACCCTCGAGGCCATCGAGATGGCAAAGCAGGCTGGCTACGCTTGCGTCATGAGCCACCGCTCCGGCGAGACCGAGGACTCCACGATCGCCGATCTTGCGGTTGCTTGCAACACCGGCCAGATCAAGACCGGTGCACCGTGTCGTTCCGACCGTATCGCCAAGTACAACCAGTTGCTCCGTATCGAGGAGGAGCTCGATACCCAAGCCAAGTACGCCGGTCTCGACGCGTTCTACAACATCAAGCGCTAGTCTGGCGCATCAGTCTAAAGAACAGGGGGAAGGCGATCGCACCTTCCCCCTTTCTGTTTTTCCGATTAGACGAGAGCTACGCGGTATGCCTGCAAAGGATTGCGCATGGGATCGGTCAGAAGGTATTGGAATGATACGTTCTTGCCGATACCGAGGTCGTATTCGCCGACCGAAAGGTAATTTGCGTAGGAAATCAGGATGTCCGTCGTGGAAAAGTGACCTTCCTCGGCGGAGGTGAGACGGACGACTGCGAGGTCGGTGGTGTAATCGATGTCGATAATGGTCCCTGTTGCGCTCCAAAGAAGCCGATAGGGGTCGATGGAGACATCTACGGTGTACTCGGTGCCTGCCGTTTTGATCACATTGCCTTCCTCGTCTACGTAGGTCGTCCCTTCAACTTGGATGGTGTAGGGGATGGAGTAGTCGCTTGCCACGTCAGGAGAGAACGAACCGTATCGATCGTTGAGCCTTGTCGTCTTTTGGGCCAGTGTCGAGGTGTCGTTCTTGCTAGCGGTGTCCGTGCTGGTGTTGCTCGCACAACCAGCGAGTCCTGTCAGACATCCCATGCCAAGAACGCTGGCGACGAGAAGGGCGCCGAGGGGTTTTATGTAGGGGGAGAAGCGGTACGTCATCGGTTTTGCGCTCCTGTTTGGCAAGAGATGGAACCGACAGATGTTAGAAGTCGCATCTGACTGCACGCAGCGAGCCGTGTTAGGGGCCATACCTTTCTCCTTCGATTGTCGTGTGAAGACCGCAGTGATGTCGTGGCTTCATGGTACTTCATTTAACCAACGTTAGGCGATATTCCTTTCAAACTTGTACAAGCTTCGCGGCCGCGAAAGAAAGGCCTTCTGCGACGAGTCGGAGCGTAAGTTCGTTGTCGCGGGACTATAATGACCTCGACAAGAAAAGGACCGTCAATCGAGGACACTCGAAAAAGGAGACACCATGTCTGTCGAAAAACCGACGTTCACCATTATTACGTGCTCTGACACCCGCTCCATGAAGGAGGACACCGCAGGTGCTGCTCTCGAGCAGCTTATCGCCGACAACGGATGGGAGTGCCTAAGCCACGTCGTCGTCAAGGACGAGATGGACCAAATCTGCGCCGAGATCGTGAGGGGGGCTGACGAGTTGAAGGCCGATATCGTGCTGACCTGCGGCGGAAGTGGTCTGTCTTTGCGTGATGTGACGCCTGAGGCGACTCGTGCGGTATGTGATCGCGAGGTTCCCGGCATCGCTGAGGCCATGCGCTACCACAGTCTCCAAATCACGCCCCATGCCATGTTGTCACGCGCCGTTTGCATGCAGCGTGGTCATTGCATCGTCATCAACCTTCCCGGTAGCAAGAAGGCGGCAACGGAGAATTGGGAAGGTATCGTTAGTGCCTTGCCCCACGCTGTCAAGATGGTGGCTGGCGGCGGCCACTAAGTCGGCAAAGTCAGGGTCGATCAGACTCCATATCCAATCCATATCAAATCCATACCCAATTCGAACAACCCGTTATCAAGGAGAGTTTTTCATGAGCGCTTTCACGGCAACATCCACAGATCCATGGAGCTTGTACGACGAGATGATTGCGGGAATCCCCGAGGATGTCCAGGTAACCGACTACGGCATGGGCCTTGCGTGGTCCTATGTCGAGGCGGAGTGTGGCATGGGTGTCGCATGGACGGCGCGTGACGGCATGCCGCGCACCGAGAAGGGCGATTTGCGTGGACGGACCCTGCGTGACATCGCTACGCTTTCAAAGAGCTGGTGCTTTAGCGAGGCGACGCTTGGCGTTGCGGCGCTCAACGCTTGGTACTCAAATCCGGAGCGTCTCGCGACAAACGGTCTCGCGACAAAGTACGAGTGCGCTGAAGGAGTTGCGGCAAAGCCGGTGGGGCCTGAGGCCACCGACGCGGCCACCCAAGCCAACGAGCGCGGTCCGCGTCTTGGCATGAAACTCGACGCGTTTGACATGATGCGTCCCGAGATCGAGGCGCGTGGTGACGCGAACGTGGTCGTCGTCGGCCATTTCCCCCGTGTGACGACCATCGCGGACTATGCGAACCTGACCGTGCTCGAGCGCAAATGCTCCGACGAGTGGGATACGCCGGACCCGGCTTGCGAGTACGTGATGCCGGCGGCGGACTTTGCGTTCATCACAGGGGTGACGCTTATCAACAAGACGGCTCCGCGTTTGCTCACTCTTGCTGAAGGTGCCCATGTCACCATGGTCGGACCTAGCGTCGTGATGGCGCCAACACTGTTCAAGTGGGGTGTCGACGCTCTCTCGGGCAGCGTGGTGAGCGATCCCGAGGCGGTTCGTTTCGGCGTGCGCAACGGAGCGGGCAAGTTGTTCGGACGTGCCCTCCAGATGGTCATCACCTCCCTTTAGGGGACGGTTGGTCGAATGGGAGTCTGGATATCGGTCTTTTGTGACGCAAGGGAAGGGCGGGTATCATGAGCGCTTGTAAATTGACGAATGAGCATGGCGAATACGATGTTTGCAGTAGCACGCTCTCTTGTGGAGGAGAAGAGGACAATATGGGATTTCTCGACGAGCTGATGAGCAATGCGCGGGAACGCGTTGCAGAGGCGAAGATTGGACGTGATATCTACGAGGTGAGGCGCGCGGCAACGCTTGAGCTCAACAGGCAGATGAGCGAAGCGACCTCTGGCCACGGCAACAGGTGCTCGGTCCGTGGTGTCTCAACGCCCTATGGCACGCTGTTCTCCTTCGGTCAGGCTCTCTTGGGGGAAAACATAGGCTATGTATGCGAAATCAAGAAGGCGAGCCCTGAAGCTGGTGTGATCGTGGAGGATTTTGACCCGATCAAGATCGCTACCGAACTCGAACTGGCAGGTGCATGCGCGATTTGCTATGCGGTCGAGCCTTCGATGTACGGCGGGTCCATCGCTACCTTCGCCGAATTGTCCCAAGTCGTCAATGTTCCCTTGGTATTTGAGGACACCATCGTCGACGAATACCAGTTGTATGAGGCAAAGTCCCTTGGCGCGGCTGGCGTGGTCCTTACCTACTCCATCTTTGACGAGGAGACCTTCAGAAGCTACATCGACGTGTGCGATTCACTGTGCTTGGATGCGCTTGTCAAGGTTCGCGATGATGAGGAGTTGCAGGCGGCCTTGAACGCGGGTGCTCGCATCATCGGTGCCGATAACCGCGATCCCCAAACGGGAGAGGTTGACTTTAGAGTGTCGATGACCCTGCGTCCTTGTGTACCGAAAGGATGCCCCTTCGTGTCGGTGTCTGGCGTCCAGGGGGCTGACGATGCGGCGCGCATCGCCTTGTGCGATCCTGACGCCATCATGGTTGGCGAGCCCCTTATGCGTGCGGAGTTGAGGGGCCTTGAGTTGGGAAAGTACCGCTACGAGACGAAGAAGGTTCGTTTAGAGGTCGAGCGGCAACGTGAGGAGAGGAAGAAGACGGAACAGGAGGAGCAACGCAGGAAGCTCGCAGTCCCGCCGGCTCCGTTTGTCGGTCGTACGACCCGTATGTCTCCCGACGAGCTTGCCGCGCTCACGGGTGATCACACTCCTGCCGTTCCGCCCGTTCCCACGGATTTGCCATAGTGCAGAGTCGCAAGGAGTGGAATCCATGCTTCATGCAGACAACCCCGAAATTCGCAGTTTGTTGTTGAAGGGCAATTTCGGTTTGGAAAAGGAGAGCCTGCGTGTTGATTGCACGGGTCGCTTCTCCCACACGCCGCATCCCTTCCCCGGTTGCAAAAACATCGTGAGGGATTTTGGCGAGAACCAGGTCGAGATCAACACCGGTATCCAACCCACACCTGCCGCTGTCATCGCCGAGCTTGACGGGTATAACGCCGAGGTGCAGTGTACCTTGCGTGACTTACCTGAGCGTGAATACCTTTGGCCTTCCTCGAATCCGCCGATCATCATCAACGAGAACGACATCCCTATTGCCCAATTCGAGGGAGAGCTTGCGCACAAGACTGCCTATCGTGAGCACCTCTCCCGTCGCTATGGCCGCTATAAGATGACCTTTTCAGGCATCCATTTCAACTATTCGTTCGCAGACGAGTTGCTCCAGGCCGACTTCAAGTTGTCGGAATATGACGATTTCCGGACGTACAGGGATCAACTCTATATCGCTCTTACGGAGCGTGCGGTCGCCTATGGATGGATCATGACGGCCCTGACCGCCGCAAGTCCGGTCATGGACATGAGCTATGTCGAAAAAGGCACCGCCAACAAGGACCTTTTTATGGGGTTTGCCACGGTGCGCTGTAGCGAGCTCGGGTACTGGAACGTGTTTGCCCCTGTTTTTGACTATACCGATGTTGCCTCCTATGCGGACAGCATCGAGAAGTATGTCGCCCAAGGTCTCATCAAGTATCCCTCGGAGCTGTACTATCCCGTTCGACTGAAGCCGCCGGGAGAGAACACGCCCGAGGGCCTGCGCGATAGAGGTGTGAGCCATATCGAGTTGCGCATGTTCGACCTCAACCCCTTGCGTCGCACGGGAATCGAGGTCAAGGACGTGTTCTTCGCCCAGTTGTTGTTGGTGTGGCTCGCCTCCACACCCCGTCAGCCTCTCGCCCTGAAGGACCAGGTTCAAGCCATCCAAAACTTCAAGAACGCTGCTCGCTACGACTTGCAGACCGTCAAGATTGTCGCTCCCGACGGAAAATCGATGACTGTGGTCGATGCGGCCCTTGACGTGATCGGGCTCATGGAGGAGTTCTACGACGGCTTCAGCCCCGAGGTGACGGAATGTCTCCGTTTCCAAAAGGAGAAGTTCATCCACCCTGAGACTCGCTACGCATGGCAGATTCGCCAACGGGCCGAGGCAGGGTTTGCCCAGCGCGCGCTGAAACTTGCCAAGGACTATCAGGCACGCTACTAGCCGCCTCGCCTCCACTGCGTTTTTCCGACGGAGAGGTACAATAGTTTTTTGCTTTAATGGGTTCTTGCAAGGTTCTTGCAAGGTAGAGAGTGCAATGTGGGTAAGAGCTTAGGTAAGAGGAGTATGGGCGCATCGTCGCTTTTCTTGGAGGGAATGACATGTTCGAGCTTACTGCAACCAATATCGCGTTTATCGTCTTGGTCATCACAGGCGTCGCTATTGCCGTGTTCGGAAAGATTCGCATGAACACCACGCTCATGGTCGTCGGCGCAATCGCCGTCCTTGCGGGTTTGTACTGCATCTTGAGCGGTATGTTCATGGTGCAATAAGAGCGTTTGACCGCAACGTGAAAAAAGGGGGCCCAGGGGTTTGAACTGCCTCCCATTTCTTGGACATGAGAAATGGGAGGCAGTTCAGTTGCGTCTGGGCCCCTTTCGTTGTTGCCTTCGTTGTTGGGCGGTGGGTTTGTCGCTAGTTCTTGAGGCTGTTCAGCGGGGCAGGCATGTGGCCGCCGCGGTGGGCAAAGACGGAGCCGGCGCCGTCACGCACGGGCATGACCGGTGCGTAGCCGAGTAATCCACCGAACTCGAGGCGATCGCCGACCTTCTTTCCGATTGCAGGGATAAGGCGGACAGCGGTGGTCTTATTGTTGATCATGCCGATAGCACACTCGTCTGCGATGATGCCGAAGATCGACTCTTGGGAGATGTCGCCTGGGACGGCTATCATGTCGAGGCCGACGCTGCATACACACGTCATGGCTTCGAGCTTTTCCAGGGAGAGGATGCCCGCCTCGGCGGCACGGATCATGCCTGCATCCTCGGAGACGGGGATGAATGCGCCCGAAAGGCCGCCGACGCTTGAGCTTGCCATGACGCCGCCTTTCTTTACTGCGTCGTTGAGCATGGCAAGCGCCGCGGTGGTGCCTGGACCGCCACAGGTGCCGACACCGATTGCCTCAAGGATCTCGGCGACGGAATCGCCGCGGGCGGGAGTCGGAGCCAAGGAGAGGTCGAGAATGCCCTTTTCGTAGCCAAGTCGCTTGGAGGCTTCGCGGGCCATGAGTTCGCCAGCGCGGGTAATCTTGAACGCGGTTGCCTTGATCGCCTCGGCGACCGTGGTCATGTCGGCGTCATCAGAAAGCTCGGAGAGCACGGCGCGGACCACGCCAGGTCCGGAGACGCCGACGTTGATGGTCTCAGCCGCCTCGCCGGAACCGTGGAAGGCTCCCGCCATGAAGGGGTTGTCCTCTACGGCATTGCAAAACACCACGAGCTTGCCAGCGCCGATGCAATCCTTGTCGGCCGTCAGCTCGGAGCTTTTCTTGATGACTCCGGCCATCTTCCACATTGCATCGAGGTTCAGGCCGGCACGAGTGCTGCCGAGATTGACGCTGGAGCACACCAGGTCGGTTTGGGCCAAGGCCTCGGGGATGGAATCCATGAGGCGGTTGTCCGTGCGGCTTGCTCCCTTTTGGACGAGAGCGGAGAAGCCACCGACGAAGTTGACGCCCACCTCTTTGGCCGCCTTGTCCATGGCAACCGCGATGGGGGAAAGGTCGGTGGCTTCCGTTGCGGCGCAGATCTCGGCTATGGGGGTGACGCTGATGCGTTTGTTGATGATGGGGATGCCGAACTCACGCTCGAGCTGCTCGGCGACGGGAACGAGGTTCTCGGCAGCGGTCGTCATGCGATCGTAGACATGGGCTGCCTGTTTTTTGATGTCGGTGTTGACGCAGGCGCGTAGGTTCAGGCCAAGGGTGATGGTGCGGATGTCGAGGTTTTGACGATTGACCATCGCCAAGGTCTCTTGCACCTCCTGGGGCGTGATTTGCATTGGTTCCTCGATTTCTCTCTTGAATAGAAGGGCGGGCCCATCGTTGAGGGCGGGATCCTTTGTCGCCCCAGCATACCATAGCGGCTTGTCGCACGTGTCGCCATGGGTGTGTTTCGCGAGTGGGTTTTAGCGGAAGACGGCGCGGACGAGATATTCGACGTTGCCCTTTTTGCGACCGGTGATGGGGCTCTCGATGACGCCCGTCACGTCGAATCCGGCGTCTTCGAGCGCGGTGCGTACCTCCTCGACGGTGCGCTGGCGTATGGCGGGATCGGTGACAAGACCTTGCTCCGTCTCGTCGTGGGAACTCTCGAACTGGGGCTTTACGAGGCCGATGAATACGGAGCCGGACGCGCAAAGGCGCGCGAAGGTCGGAGCAAGCGAGGCGAGACCGATGAATGAGAGGTCGGCAACGAGGACGTCGAAAGGTGCTCCGAGTTTTGCGGGGTCGGCGATCTTGATGTTTGTGCGCTCGAAGGCGGTGACGCGAGGGTCTTGCCTTAACTTCCATGCGAGCTGGCTGTAGTTGACATCCACCGCCGCCACGGATGCGGCACCTGCCTGCAAAAGGCAATCGGTGAATCCGCCGGTACTGCTTCCGATGTCGATGCAGGTCAATCCCTTGACGTCTTGGTTGAACGTCCGCAGGGCGCCTTCCAACTTGAGGCCTCCTCGGGAGACGTAGCGTCCGCGATCCTTGATAAATATGTCGACGTCGGGCGGCACCTTGATTGCGGCGCTCGCCACATACACATCGTCGATGCGTACTTCGCGGGCCATCACGGCGCGGAGCGCCTCGTCTCGAGAGGCAAAAAACCCCTGTTCGACAAGGAGGTCGTCGAGACGTATTTTCTTTTGTCTTCCCATGGCTTTCAGTGTACCAAATTGGTTTGACGACAGGGGAGCGGGCGGGTAAAGAGGATGCCTGTCAAGATGCGTTTCGGATCGGTTTCACGGTATAATGTCAATTTTGAAGAATTACGCCCCTGAAAAGGACGAGAGTTAGGATAGACATGACGGAGACGCAGAACAATCAAGCTCTGCAACAAGAGAACCTGCATATCGGCATCGACGTGGGATCGACCACGGTCAAGTTGGCCATTTTGGACGACGACAACCAAGTCCACTTCGATATTTATCGTCGTCACCACGCTGACGTCCGAGCCACCATCCTTGAGGTGCTCGACGAGGCCTCGGATGAGTTTGGCGATCGCGAAATGACCATCGCCATCACCGGTTCCGGCGGCCTGCTTTTGGCGCAATGGTTGAACGTCAACTTCATCCAGGAGGTCATCGCTAGCAAGACGGCCGTCGAGACCTTCATCCCCCAAACCGACGTCGCCATCGAGCTCGGCGGCGAGGATGCCAAGATCATCTATTTTGACAACGGCATCGAACAGCGCATGAACGGAACGTGCGCTGGCGGCACCGGTGCATTCATCGACCAGATGGCGGCGTTGTTGGACACCGATGCGGGCGGGTTGAACATCTTGGCCCAAAACCATACCACGATCTATCCTATCGCGAGCCGCTGCGGCGTGTTTGCCAAGACCGACGTGCAGCCCCTTCTCAACGAGGGCGCGCGCAAAGAGGACATCGCCGCGAGCATCTTCCAATCCGTCGTCACCCAGACTATCTCCGGTTTGGCGTGTGGTCGTCCTATTCGCGGCCATGTCGCCTTCCTTGGCGGGCCGTTGCAATATTTGCCTGAGTTGCGTAAGCGATTCTATGAGACCTTGGCCCTTGACGAGGAGCACATCGTCTTGCCCGAGAACGCCCACCTGTTTGTCGCAAGCGGTTGCGCCATCGCGGGCTCCGATGGCGACAATGTCACCGTTGAGCGTCTCGACGACCTTGTTGAACGTCTTCGCAACCTCGGTGACATGCAGGGAAGCGAGGTCGTCCGCCTTCCCGCCTTGTTCGAGGACGATGCCGACTATGAAGCGTTCAAGACCCGTCATGCCAAGGACTCCGTGCCTCGAGCCAGCCTTGCCGATTACCGCGGCGATGTCTTTCTTGGCATCGATGCTGGCTCCACGACGTTGAAGGCGGCCCTCATCGGCCGCGAGGGCGAGCTGCTTGAGAGCTTCTATGCCAACAACAAAGGTGACGTGCTCGGTACCTGCCGCCGCATGCTCGGGGAGTTTTTCGCCTCGATGCCGTGTGACGACGCGGGCAATCCTTTGGTTCGCATTGGCCACACGACAGTGACCGGCTACGGCGAGGGCCTTCTCTTGGAGGCGATCAAGGCCGACTCCGGTGAGATCGAGACCGTCGCCCACCTCCGTGGCGCCCAAGAGATGCTTCCCGGCGTCGAGTTCATTTTGGACATCGGCGGCCAGGACATGAAATGTTTGCGCGTCAAGGACGGCATCATCGAGCACATCATGCTCAACGAGGCGTGCAGCTCCGGTTGTGGCAGTTTCATCGAGGCCTTCGCCACAAGCCTCGGTCTCTCCATCCAAGATTTCGCGGCTGAGGCGATTCATGCCAAGGCACCCGTCGATCTCGGCAGCCGTTGCACCGTCTTCATGAATTCCCGCGTCAAGCAGGCTCAAAAGGAAGGTGCGACCGTTGGCGACATCTCCGCGGGCTTGAGCTACTCTGTCATCAAGAACGCCCTTTTTAAGGTCATCAAGTTGCGCGATGCCGGTGAGATGGGCGAGAAAGTCATCGTCCAAGGTGGTACGTTCCTCAACGATGCCGTTCTTCGCGCTTTCGAGAACCTTGCCGGTCACGAGGCCCATCGCCCCGACATCGCGGGAACGATGGGCGCCTACGGTGCCGCGTTACTCGCGCGAGACCGTGCCACGGGTGCCGGGTCCATGTTGCTCACCCCCGAGCAGATCGACGCATTGACGATCAAACACACCACGGTCCGTTGCAAGAGATGTGACAACGCGTGCTTGCTCACCATCAACGATTTCGGCAAGGACGAGACCACCGGTAAGCGCCGCCGCTTCGTCACGGGCAACCGTTGTGAGAAGGGTGCGGGCAATGCCGATGCCCTCGCGAAGGTCCCCAACCTGTTCGAATTTAAGGAAAACCTGCTTTTTAGCCGCCCCGGCCTTTCAGCCCAGGAAGCCACCCGGGGAAGCGTAGGTATTCCTAGGGCATTGAACATGTATGAGAACTACCCATTTTGGCACGAGTTCTTCACCCAGCTCGGATTCCATGTGGAGTTGTCTGACCCGTCGAACAAAAAGACGTACAAGGCTGGCATCGAGTCCATGCCCAGCGAGAGCGTGTGCTATCCGGCGAAGTTATCCCATGGCCACATCATGGACCTGCTCGGTCGTGACATCGACTTCATATGGATGCCTTGTGTCCGCTGGGAACGCCAAGAGGACGACGGCGCCAACAACCATTACAACTGTCCCATCGTCATGAGCTACTCCGAGAGCCTCAAGCTCAACGTCGACGAGTTGCGCGACAGCGACATCGACTTCCTCAACCCCTTCTTGCCTTATGACGACAAGGAAGCGCTTAAGCTGCGCCTGTTCGAGCAGCTTGGCCGTGGGGGAGTACGCGCTCGCGCCCTTAAGGCCAAGGGACGTGCTCTCGAGGCCAAGGCGTTGCCTTCCCGCAAGGAGATCGACATGGCCGTCGAGGTCGCATGGCAAATCGACATCGACTTCAAGAACGCTATGCGCGCCAAAGGCGAGGAGACCTTGCGCTGGCTTGAGAAGACCGGCGGTCACGGTATCGTCTTGGCGGGACGTCCATATCACAACGATCGCGAGATCAACCACGCCATTCCGGAACTCATCACCAGTTTCGGCATGGCGGTCCTGACCGAGGACTCCATCGCCCACCTTGCCCGCGTCGAGCGTAACCTGCGCATTTATGACCAGTGGATGTACCATACGCGCCTGTACAACGCTGCGAAGGTCGTCTGCGAGCGTCGCGACCTCGACCTCATCCAGCTGAACTCATTCGGATGCGGCCTTGACGCCCTCACCACCGACCAGGTCCAAGAGATTCTCGAGGGCTCCGGCAAGGTCTACACCGTTCTCAAGATCGACGAGGTCTCCAACCTCGGCGCCGCGCGCATCCGTGTGCGTTCCCTGCTTGCGGCTTTGCGCCAGCAGGAGGGGGAGGACAAGATCGCGCCCCTAAGCGACTCTGAGAAGGAGTTCTTCAACAACCTTGCGCTTTGCGGGTGTGACCCGAGCGGCGAGTTTGAGGTCCAGCGCGAGGCGGAATCCACCGAGTTCCCGCGCGCCGAGTATACGCAGAAGATGAAAGACGAGAAGTGGACCATCCTCGCGCCGCAGATGGCGCCATACCACTTTGAGCTGCTCGTCCCGATCTTCCACCACTATGGGTTCAACGTCGAGCTTCTCCCTGCGGTCGACACCGGAGCGGTCGAGGCGGGTTTGAAGTACGTCAACAACGACATCTGCTATCCCTCCATCCTGACTACGGGCCAGATCATGGAGGCTGTGACCAGCGGTCGATACGATACGGACAAGCTGGCCATCCTCATCACGCAGACCGGCGGAGGCTGCCGTGCAACAAACTACATCAGCCTTATTCGCAAGGCCTTGCACCAGGCAGGTTTGGGCCATATCCCAGTCATCGCCATCGCGTTGAACAAGACCAACGAGCACAACGAGGGGTGGCACTTGTCTCCCGAGATGATCAAGGCCGCCATCCCCGCGTTTTTGTTCGGCGACGTGCTCATGCAATGCCTCTATCGCGTTCGTCCCTACGAGACGGTGCCCGGCTCGGCTGATGCGCTGTTCGAGAAATGGATGGAGAGGGTCAAGGAAGGGGTCTGCACCTGGTCCTATCGCCAATGTAACAAGTTGTATGCCGAGATCATCCACGATTTCGATACCTTGCCGTGCACCAATTTCGGATCCAAACCCCGCGTTGGCGTCGTCGGCGAGATCCTCGTCAAGTTCCATCCCACAGCGAACAACCAAGTCATCAAGGTCATCGAGTCTGAGGGGTGCGAGGCGGACGTTCCCGGCCTGACCGACTTCTTCCTCTTCGGCATCGCTAACCGCATCTTCCGTCACGAGGAGCTTGCGCCGAACAAGAAGGAATACCTGGTCTCCAAGGGCATCGTCACCTTAGCGGAGAAGCTTCGCGACCCCATTCGCAAGGCCCAGGAGAGAAGCGAGCGTTTCGAGCCTTGGGGAACGATCATGGGTTGCGCAAAGGGTGCGTCCGAGATCATCGACCTTTGCAACATGATGGGCGAGGGTTGGTTGCTTACCGGCGAGATGGTCGAGCTTATCGAGCACGGTACCCCCAACATCGTCTGCACCCAACCTTTCGCGTGCCTGCCAAATCATGTCGTCGGCAAGAGCGTCATCAAGGAGCTTCGTCGTCGCTTCCCCAAGAGCAACATCGTCGCGGTCGACTACGACCCGGGTGCTTCCGAGGTTAACCAGCTCAATCGCATCAAGCTCATGATCTCGGTGGCGAAGGCGAACCTCGCTGAGGAACGCGCCGCAAAACTCGAGGCCGAGACGGCTGCCGTTGCCGGCATCCGCATCCCGACCGAATAGGCGACAACGACGACGAGAAAGGCTGCAAGCATGTCCTTCCTGGACAAGATGGAGCAAAAGGCTGACAAGCTCGAGAAGAGTGCGAACGAGCGTACGACCATCCTCCAAGAGATTCGCAAAGAGAATGCCAATTTGGGACGAGAGGAAGGCCGTGGTGCCCGCATCGTCACGACGATGGTGGCGTTGACTGTCATAGTGTGGGCGATCCTGTTTCTCTTCGACTTTGTGAACGGTGTCAATTTCACGGGTACGACGGCGTTGATGTGTACGGTTCTTGTGGGTTTGTACTGGGGTAACTATCGCGAATCCCATGACCGCACCAGCGCGATCTACCTGGTTATCGCTTTGGTGGCGTTGGTTATCCTCCTCGTGCTCCACTTCGTCCCGGTGTTCCTCAAATGACGGGCCGTTTGATCATTTGTCCAACACCCATTGGCAATCTCGGGGACGTGACGAAACGCACGGTGGAGGCCCTCTCCGAGGCTGATGTCGTTTGTGCCGAGGATACGCGCGTCACGGGTAAGTTGTTGAGCGCTCTTGGCGTGAGCAAGCGCCTTGAACGCCTTGACGAGGCGATGATCGGCGGTCGCGCCGACTCCGTCATCTCCCGTGTGCTCAATGGCGAGGTCATCGCCTATTGCAGCGATGCCGGCATGCCGGGGGTCTCCGATCCGGGGCTTCGACTTGTGCGCGCGGCGCGTGAGGGGGGTGCACCGGTGGAGGTCTTGCCTGGTGCCACGGCAGCAGCCACCGCCTACGTTGCAAGTGGGTTCACCAATCCGCGTTTCTATTTCCATGGCTTCTTCCCTCGCAAGGCGGGGGAGCAAACATCGTTGCTTACGGGGTTAAAGCCCCTCGATGCTTGTCTGATCTTTTACGAGAGCCCTAACCGTGTGGTTGCTACCCTTGGAGTGCTTGCCGAGGCATTCCCCCATCGCGAGGTGGCGGTGTGCCGTGAACTCACCAAGAGGCATGAGGAGGTATTTTGGGGAAGGTCGTCCAAGGTCGCGGACGAATTTTCTGCCCGTGCCGAGCAGGGGCCCATCAAGGGCGAGATTGTCATCGTCGTGGATGGCCCCAATGATGAGGAGGCCGCTGATGAGCGAGCGGATGCAACGTGTGCCGCCTCCGCACGTGCTCGCGAGCTTGTTGTCGAGGGGATGAGAAACAAGGATGTTGCCCGGATTCTTGTGGGCGAATTCGGCATTCCTCGCAACGAGGCATACGAGCTTGCTCTTGCTGCGGCGAGACGGTAGCACATTGGCTCCCTTTTCCGATTGGACGAACCCGGCGCGACCTGGTTCGGGCGCGCGCAAGGCAAATTCCCGTTCCATACGAAACCGGATCTCCTATCCCCCTGAACTCGTGTTTTTCGACGATCTTGAGGTGTGGGTGACAAGGAAGAACGTCAAGAATTTGTCCCTTGGGGTAAAACCGCCTGACGGTCGTATCGAAATCACTGCTCCTTTGGCCATCCCTGACTTCCAAATCGAGCAATTCGTCTTCGAGAAGCATGACTGGATCGTGCGCAAGCAGGAAGAGATCGTCTCAAGCCCCATGTCCTTGGCTGCCAACGCGGACAAGGCCGAGGTGGAGATGTGGCGTCGCGTGGTCAAGGCATATGTCCCCGACCTTATCAGGAAGTGGGAGACCATACTCGGCGTCAAGGCTGGGGCCATCGCGTATCGCAACATGAAGAGCCGTTGGGGGAGTTGCCAACCCTCTACGGGTCGCATCTGTATCAACGTCCGCCTTGCTCTGTATCCTCCCGAGTGTCTGGAATACGTGGTGGTGCACGAGCTGTGCCATCTGCGTGTGGACGGCCACGGTCCTGCGTTTTGGACATTAGTGGAACATTGTCTTCCGAACTACAAGTCGGCAAAGGCGAAACTCAAATGACATGCCGTGAGGGGTTGCGTGAGGCTCTGCGGTTTTCGAGTTCCGGTCGGGTCTTGTGGTTTGGACTGTCCGCTAGATGAGTGTCGTCTGTGCCGTGAAGTAAGCGCAATCGTCTCAGGGTGGCTTGGATTGTCTGCTAGATGAGCGTCATCTGTGCCGATACGTTGTTGTACCAAAATTCCCAGTTCGGAGGGCAATATTTTTGCGCGCCCTCCACGGTTACCGTATAGCCATACCCACGCGAGAGGCCGCGCACGTGGCTAAAGATCGCCTCTTCCCATGAGTCCCAATCGACGCTTCCCCAACCCCATGCGTTGTGATTGCGGAAGCAATATGTCCCCTTGCCGCTCTCGATGCAGGAGATGGCGGGAGAGAAGCGCGGGTCCACGCCGTAATCCCATGCTGCCTCGGCGAAGGTGGAGCCGTAACCTGACAGGGGGGAACCGGAGAGGTACGCGTCGATACGCCCGCCCCACTCCTCGACGAAGGAGGCCTTGTCCTGCGACCAGTCCACGTTGTCGTTGGTCGCCTGCCCCGTGATGGTCTCTTGAGGCTCGCCCGTGACCGTGGATCCCGCGTTGGCGTCAACGGGTATCGCCGCTTCTTCTACCTTGCCTGCGGCGATAGCCTCAGCATCCCGGCGTTGTTTTTCCTCGGCCGCGGCTTGTGCTGCCTCGCGTGCCGCTTGGGCGGATGAGAGGGCATCCTCAGCAGCGACGCGCTCTAGCTCCAAGTCTGCACGAGCCTCGCTTAGTTGCTTTTGGGAGCTTTCGAGCTCGCTTTTCATGGAGGCAAGGGCGGAGACGGCTTGCGCGTTTTGCTCTTGCACGCGGGTGATGTACTCGAGGGTTTGGGTGAACTCGTTGAAGTCCTTGGCACCCAAAAGCAGGTCGATCAGTGTCATTCCCTCTTGGGACATCTTGTATAGGGCCACGAGGGATTTGTCGCTTGCGGCTTGTTGGGCGGGGAGGTCCCTCTCGATGACGGCAATGCGTTGTTGATTGTCGGCGATTTGCGTCTCAAGGGATTCGATTTGGCTTAAGACCTCGTCGTAGGTTGCCGCGGTTTCCTCAAGCGCGCTTTGGGCTTGTGCCAAGGCGTCTTCTGTATCGTCAGCATCTGCCGGCGTCACAACGATGGCGCTGCTTGTGACGAGGGCGAGTGTGAGCCCTACGGAAAGCAGTCGCGTTTGGTGTGTCGGCGTTGTGCGCGATGTACTAATGGGGTCCTCCCTCGACGTAAGCATTATCGTTCCTTCATTATAGGGAATGAGGATCGTGGGGCATACATTACCCACGAAAAGCGCACAAGCTGGGAAAATGCACAAACTGGTCGGATTTGCGATATGCTCCTGCTAATTTTATAATGAAGACGAGGGACGCGGATGCGACCTCACCACGACAAAGGGGGTTCCCGTGAAAAGAATCGTTATGTTCCTCGTTGCTTCATTGGCTGCCTGTGCTATGACCGTCGGCTTCGTGGGATGTTCTGTAGACAACGGGACGTACAACGACGCCGGTACGTACAACGTCTATTCGCTCTCACAAAACGGTACCACCGTCAACAACGCCACCATCAAGCTCCTCGCCATGGAGGATTATATGACCTTGGATCTCGGATCGGACGGCAAGGGCACGTTGTCCATCAACGGTGAGCCCACCGATATCACGTGGAAGGATGGCGAGCTGAAACAAGGCTCGGATACGGTTTCCTATACCAAGGATGGGGAGATGATCTCTATCGCCATCGACGACACCTCGGTCGTGTTCCAAAAGAAGCAGTGACGCAGCTAGCACCTGTGTTTTGCGCTATACTATCGAGTTTGCAAGAGCGCTAATTTGTTCGGCGCCCGAACATGCGGGACCTCTCGTGAGTCGGGCGTCGTTCTCTATAGAGAGGATAGAGAGGAAAGCTCACATGTCCAAGGGTACCTATTCGTTTACCACCCCGATTTACTACGTAAACGCGGCTCCCCATCTGGGAACCGCCTATACGACTGTCGCTGCAGATACCGTTGCCCGCTATCAACGTATGAACGGCTACGACGTCGCTTTTGTGACCGGCCTTGATGAGCACGGCCAAAAGGTCGCTGAGACCGCCGAGAAGAACGGCAAGACCCCGCAGGAGTGGTGCGATAGCATGGTTCCTGCCTTCACGGATACCTGGGACATGTTGGATATCACCTATACCGATTTTGTTCGTACCTCCTCCGATCGCCAGACCAAGACGGTTCAAAAGTTCTGGACCGATCTTTACGAGAAAGGCTTCTTGTACAAGAGCGCCTATGAGGGCTGGTACTGCGTCCACGAGGAGACCTACTACGCCGAGTCCGACCTGGAGAAAAACGATAAGGGCGAGTTCGTCTGCCCCGACTGCAAGCGTCCGGTGCGCCACATGAGCTCCGGCGAGGAGAACTGGTTCTTCAAGCTGTCCGACTTCCAAGAGCCTCTGCTGAAGTTCTACGAGGAGAACCCGGACTTCATCCGCCCCGCGACCCGCCGCAACGAGGTCGTTACGTTTGTCAAGGGCGGCCTTCAGGATCTTTCCATCTCCCGCTCTACCTTCGATTGGGGCGTTCCGCTGCCCTTCGACGAGGGACATGTCTGCTATGTGTGGGCTGACGCGCTGCTCGCCTATCTCACGGGTATCGGTTACGCCGACGACGAGGACCGCGCGGGAGAGTTCGAGCGTCGCTGGCCCATGCAATACCACTTTGTCGGTAAGGACATCACGCGTTTCCATTGCGTTATCTGGCCTGCCATGTTGATGGCTGCCGGCCTCCCCGTCACGCACACCGTTTTCGGTCACGGCTTCCTTCTCACCAAGGGCGAGAAGATGAGCAAGTCCAAGGGCAACGGTGTCATGCCCGCCGATCTCGTCAAGGTCTTCGGCGTCGACGCATACCGCTATTACTTCATGAGTGACGTCCAATTTGGCTCCGATGGCGATATCTCGCTTGAGCGCATGGTCCAGGTCTACAACGCCGATTTGGCAAACACCTGGGGCAACCTGGTGAGCCGCGTATTCAACATGACAGGCAAGTATTTCGATGGCAAGGTTCCTGAGGTGCCCGCCGAAGTTGCCGATATCGTTGCCGAAAACCCTATGAAGGAGATTGCCGACGGGTTGTATGCCGAGTTCGATCAATGCCTAGGCAATGTGGATTTCACCGGTGCTGCCGCTGCTGTTATGAGGCTCGCAAGTCGCGCAAACCTCTATGTGGAGGAACAGGCACCTTGGAAGCTCGCAAAGGCCGAGGAGACCCACGCCGAGCTCGCTGCGGTCATGTACAACCTGTTGGAGTGCATCCGTATTGTCGCACTGTATCTGGCTCCGTTCGCGCCTCATACCTCTTGCGAGGTGTTTAGTCGTCTGAGCTTGGGAGATATCACTGAGATCGTGGACATCGAGGCCGCGACGGCTTGGGGCACGCTTCCTGCTGGCAACGTCGTCACCACGGGTGACCCGTTATTCCCGCGCCTTCCGAAGCCGGAAGACATCGAGTTGAAGCTCGGTTAGACGAGCACCGTGGCGCGTTCGCGTCTATGTGCTAAGCGGGACGATCCGCAAAACGTGTGAGCATGTGCGCCCCGCCCGATCGATGGAGGACGGGGCGTTTTTCTTGGAGAGACGAGACAGACGGAGGGCACCATGTTGAAAGGCAAAGAGATTGCGGCGGTGAGCAAGAAGGCGACCGCTCTGATTCGCCAGGCGAATGCCGCCTATGCAGCCTTTGATGCGCAACGCAATGGTCTCGAAGTCCCTGAGGACTCGCCATGCCTGGCCGATGCCGACACCGTGGCGTTTTATGCCAATGCGGAGGATGCCGCGGCTGCCGTTGCCGGTGAGGATGTCGACCCGGTTTTCTTCGATACGAACTACCACAAGAAAAAGAAGCACAACAGGTGGGAGTTGGTGGATGACCCCTTCATCGCGAAGCGTAGCCCTCTTATCGACTCCCATGCCCATGTCCACATGCTTCCCAACCCCGGCCTTGCCATAGCGCGTGCCGGTGCTGCGAGTGTGAGATTTTTGGGTCTCGTAACCGATCCTTCCGAAGACGGAACGGTGGTGTTTGACTCCTTGGAGGCTTGGAACATGGAGGCGGCGTTGTTGGTACGCAGCCTCGTTCCCAAGTGTTGAGGCGGAGATGCCCCGCGCGTGCCGCGGGTCCGCATCACCGTTGGCGTCCATCCTCATAATGCCCGTCTGTATACCGAGGAGGTCGAGGCGCAGCTACGTTTTCTGCTCGCTGATCCTCGTGTCGGTTCTTTGGGTGAGGTTGGCCTCGATTACCATTACGACCTCTCTCCTCGCGACGTACAGCGAGAAGTCTTTCGTCGCCAAATTCGCCTCGCAAAGGAAACGGGTTTGCCGATCTGTTTGCATATCCGCGAGGCTCATGACGATGCCCTTGAGATATTGAACGATGAGGGATTCCCCGAGGCGGGAACATTGTTGCATTGCTGCAGCCTCGGCCCCGACGAGATCAAACCCTGGATCGAAGCCGGGTGTTATATCGCCTTCGGTGGTGCCTTGACCTTTAAGGGTGCCGAGGCGGCAAGGGAGGGCGCAAAGCTTGTACCCCTAGATCGCATCTTGACGGAGACGGATGCCCCCTACATGGCCCCGGTTCCCCTGCGTGGTACGACATGTGAACCCAACGACGTCGCGTTCACTATGGCGAAGCTCGCGGAGGTGCGGGGCGAGACAAGCCTTGCCAAGATTGCGAGCATGCAAAGGGCCGTCTCCGAAAACGCCGACGCGTTGCTCAACCGCGCACCCACTCCGTGGCAGGAAGAAAACGTCGTGAAGTAGGAAGCCTAGGCTCGCCACGCGGGGCTAATTTCTCGGGTACCGTGTACAATGCTTTTGGACGTTGGAGTGACGAAAACGACGAGACGGGGAAATCATGAACCGATTGATCATTGCGGGCTCGCCGCGCATTGAAGGGCGCAGCGCACACCTTGCCAATCTGCTGTTTGAGGCATGTATCGACGAGTGTCCTGAGGACGAGTTGGCCTATGTCCCCGTCTCCGAAGTGAACGTCTCTGGCTGTATGGGGTGTGGCGCGTGTTTTGCCCTTGCCCGCGGCGAGAGACTTCCGGGTGAGGAGGACGAGGAGCCGGGTGCGGTAGAGGGCGAGGAAAAAGGCGCTCCCGCTCCGCAAAAGTCCAAGCAGGAGATTCAGTTTGAACATCCCCGCCGTTGTGCCATCGACGATGACATGTCGGACATCTATGAGCTCATTGATGAGGCCGAGGAGCTCACCATCGTAAGTCCCGTGTATTTCGCCGGTCCGCCGTCCCAGCTCAAGGCCTTGCTTGATCGCCTTCAGCCCTATTTTGCCGCCTCCGCGGCCAAGCGCTGTGCCGCTAAGGAGGAGGGACGTCCCTTCAAGACCGCGGTGAAGCCTGCAGTACTCCATGTGGTTGGTGAAGGATCTGACCCACATGGCTTTGCGGCGCTTGTGACTATCGTCCAATCTGCCCTTGCTGTAGCAGGCTACAAGCTCGAGACGGTGCTTGATTGGGTCGGAAAGATCGATGAGGAGGGGGAGATCCTCGAGGAGGCCGATGTCATTGACCTGTTGGTGGAGGATGACGAGTTCGTCGTCGCTGACGTGGAGGTCGTGTTCGGTGATTCCGAGGAGGCCGACGAGGAGCGTTGGTCCGGCATCGCGAAGGAGGACGATCCCGAGGATGATTTCGAGGATGATCGCCGTCCGCGCCTGTGTCTCAACGACGACCAGGTGAAAGAGCGCGGTCGCGCCTCTTCCGAAGCAGGGCGAAGTGGGGGCTCGCGTGGCCGCACCGACAAGCGATCCAACAAGGGCGGCACCCAAACGAACAATCGCAACCCCCGAAAGGAAAACCAGGCAAAGGCGAAGAAGCGCCATGCAAGCAACAACGGCGCGACCTCCGCGAAGAAGAACACGGGCAAGTCCCGGGCGTCAAACAAGAAGGGCGGGCGCCGTGGATAGCGCTCTTGGCGAAGGCCCCCTTTCCCCGTTGGCGAGTCCAGGCGCGACTCGCGAGGTCCTTGATGCGTTTGGTTTGTCCACAAAAAAGAAGCTTGGGCAAAATTTCCTGATCAACGATGCAATCCTGAAAAAGATCGTGAACCTTGCCGAGCTTTGTCCAAAAGATTTCGTCTTGGAGGTGGGTCCGGGTGTGGGCACGCTCACCATCGCGCTGCTCAAGACGGCGGGTCGCGTGTTGTCCGTCGAGGCGGATAGCGACCTTCCTGCGGTGCTTGCCCACACCACAAAGCCTTGGGCCGAACGGTTTTCGCTGCTCAACAAGGATGCGCTGACCTTGGTCGATGGGGATTTCGACGAGGTTGGCGCAACTGGTTGCCCCAACAAGTTCGTCGCCAATTTGCCCTATGCGGTCGCGGCCACGCTCATCCTTGACTACTTCCAACGTTTTCCGGGCATCGAGAGTGCGACGGTCATGGTGCAAAAGGAGGTCGCGGACCGTATCGCGGGAAAGCCGGGTTCGAAGAACTATGGCGCGTATACGGTAAAGCTCGGACTGTACGCCAAGGTCTCCGGGCGTTTTATCGTCGGACCGCAAAACTTCTTTCCGCCACCTCATGTTGACTCGGCGGTCATCAGGCTCGATCGCACGTCAGTCGTCGACGGGGATGGACGTGAGTTGGCGCCTTGCGAAATCAAAGACGCATGCACCATGGCGGACGCGGCGTTTGCCAACAGGCGCAAGACCTTGGGAAATTCCTTCAAGACATACTTCTCGAGCCGCGGTAAGGACCCGGTCTTTTCGTCTGACAAGATCGCCTGCTTGTTCGAGGAGGCAGATATTGACCAGCGTCGCCGGGGGGAGACCCTTGACCAGGCGGAGTTCATCAGGCTTGCGCGCACATATCGTCGATTGCGCGCATAGCCCAAGGCGCGCTCCTTTGCGCCTGCGACGCCCTGTGTGGATTGTGACCTTCAAGTTGCGCGCATAGCCCAAGGCGCGCTCCTTTGCGCCCTTATACCCTCTTGCCCTTTTGTTGCGTGATAGGTCGAAAGCCTTTGCAACGGGGGCGAGGTATGTACTATCCTGTATCGAGAATTATTGAATCACATCTCAAACGAACAGTGGGTAGGAACGCATGGCGCTTTTCTCTTTTGGCAATACCGATTCCGATTGTCTTCGCTGGGTGATAGCCCGTCGCTGGGCTCGCAACGCCGTGGTTGCGATCGTGACGGGAACTCTCGTTTTTAGCTCGCTCGCCGTTCCGATACGTTCCGAGATCGCTTCTGCCTCGCCGACAAACCAATCCCAAACGTCTGCAACCTCCCCTGAGAGTGCGTCTGGCAACACGACCCCGGGAAACTCCAACACGAACGCATCGGAGGAAAGCGGAAACACCGCCTCCGGTACGTCGGTTGTGACTCCCACGACGCCTGAAGGCGGTGGGGACGGTGACGGCGCGACTGACGCATCCACCAAGGACCAAGGTAAAGATGGCGGATCGAAGGCCGACAAGGCCGACGAAACCGACAAGGCCGACAAGGACGACGAAACCGACAAGGCCGACAAGAATGTCTCCGATAAGGACTTGAGCGATCCGAAGGCGGCTTCGCCTAACGAGGAGTTTGGCGAGCCTACCACCGATGTCGTCATCGAGGGCTCTATCAACGGAAGCCTCCTTGCAAAAATCGCCTTGGCAGAACCTGACGGCGTCCCCGAGGGCGGTCGGGCAAACAAGTATAACTATGGTTCAGGTGAGCCGTGGTGTGCGTACTTTGTCATGTATTGTGCTCGCGCCCTCGGTCTGCCCACCTCCGTCATCCCGAACTACCCCGGGTGTCCCGCCTTGGTCTCCTACTATAAGAGCCTGGATAGGTGGCAGGACTTTACTACGAAATACACACCCCATGTGGGCGATCTGATCTTCTATTCCACGTCCCCCGGCGGTACCGCCTCCCACATCGGAATCGTGGTGGCTTCCACCGAGACGACGGTGACGACCCGCGAGGGGAACACGAGCGGCGACGCTGTTGCCACCCATGTGTTCAATACCACCAACGAGTCGGGTCTTATCGGCAACGACTATTACATCCTCGGCTATGCCGCCCCGGACTATCCCGACCCGTCATCGCTTGAGCACAGGAACAACATCGCTGCGATTCTTAACGTCAGCGAAACGGCTCATCTCGTGGTCTACGACAAGTGCATATGCGGGTACGAGAAGGAAAGCGACCTCGTCACCCACAACTTCAAGGCTTCCGAGGGCGACTCGATCAAGTTGTCGGAATCGGAGGAGTGGGTGTGCATCGATTGCGGTGCGACCCAGAAGAACTACGCCACCGGCATCTTGGCATCTTCCCAACAAATTGAGCTTTACGATGCCAACGGCGTGGATATCGCCAAGGAGCTTTCCGGTGGTTCGAGCATCGCGGTTGTCAACGTCTATTTGGCTGATGACGGGAACTATTGGGGCATCACGGCCGATGGCTACAAGGTCAAGATGTCCACTGCCGGCGTGAAGCAACACGCCCAATTCTCCGAAGTTGATCCCATTGACGAGACGCGTGCGAACGCGGAGGCGCAGACGACGGGCACCGACGAGGTGCAGACCGGTTCCGTCGCGCACTACGACGAGATAGAGTTGGGCTCCTTTGACTCCTATGTGATCGGAAGCGCCGAGGAAGACAATGTGAGCGCGACTTGTGCGCAAGTCACCGAGGTCAAGGCAGGTGAGCTCTACGCCGTCTCTATCGGCGCGGTTGAGTCCACCTCCCTGTTCCGCGACGCCAAGAACAAGTTGGGCGCCCCCATGCTTAAGCTCGTGGACTTCGACGGAGAAAGCTTTGACGTGGAGACGTTCAAGGTGTATGGAACCTCGAGTTTCAAGCTTGATTACACGTCTGAGCCCCAAACCATCGTCATCTCTCCTGAGCGTGATTGCACGTTGATGCTCGCAAGCCAATGGGGCCGATTCGGTACGTGCAACGATGTGAGGTTCACCGACGTCGAGGTCTATCGCCTCAGTTAAGGGACGGGATCTCAAGACGAACGGGACCTTAGACGAACGGGACCTCAAGGTGTCTTGTGGCGTCTTTGTGACCGGGGATCGATTGTTTGCGACGGTTTTGGTAATCCTCTATACTTGCGTGGATAGTTTTACGAAGTACCTCTAATGGGCTTGAGCGGCGCCAAGTTCCGAACCTGGTCAGGTCCGGGAGGAAGCAGCCATAAGGGACCGCTGACGAGCGCCCAAGCCTATCAGGGGTACTTTTTTGTGCGAAGGCGGAATCGGACGGGGCGGAGGAACCGTTGGGCTTTATCGAATTCATTGTGAACCTGCTGAAGGACCCTCGTGGCCAATTGGCGCTTTGGATCGTGACACTTGGCCCTGTCGTGGTATATGCGCCCTTGTTCCTCATCGTCTTTATCGAGACGGGCTTGGTGTTCTTTCCGTTCTTGCCGGGTGACTCGCTCCTGTTTGCGACGGGTGTGTTTTCCAACCCGGGTATCTATGAGGGCCTGAGCACAACCTATCCTGAGCTGGAAGGCCACGAGGGGCTCAACGTTGTCGTGACGCTTATCGTGTTCTACGTGGCTGCAATCCTGGGCAACACGTCGAACTATTGGATTGCCCGTTTCTTCGGCAAACGCATCATCGATTCCGGTAAGGTCAAGGCCTTGACGCCTGAACGCATGAGGAAGCTTGACGAGTTCTTCGAGAAGTTCGGCGGGCTCACCATCGTCATCACTCGCTTCATGCCCTTCTTCCGTACTTTTGCGCCGTTCATTGCCGGTACGGGCCATATGAACTTCGCCAAGTTCACGTTGTTTAATTCCGTTGGTGGCGTCGCCTGGGTCTCCCTGTTTGTCTTGGTGGGTTACTTCTTCGGTGGCGTGCCCTTCGTCCAGGACCATTTCGAGGCCATCATTCTCGGTATCGTCGGCGTCTCGGTCCTCCCCGCCCTCATCGGCGCCATCAAAACGGCGCTCTCCGGTATGAAGAGCAAAAAATAGACAAAGTGCTCGCGATCAAACCTATGGGCCCGAGCATCCGCTTGGGCTTTTTTGTTGTTGGGAGAGGGTATAATCAACCCGAACATATTGAAGTGGAAGGGCGTGAGTGGCATGGCTGAGGCATTGTATCGAAAATATCGCCCCCAAGTCTTTTCCGACGTGGTGGGGCAAGATCATATCGTTCGTACGTTGCAAAATGCTGTTGAGCAGGGAAAGGTAAGTCATGCGTACCTGTTTTGCGGACCGCGTGGCACCGGCAAGACCACCATGGCGCGCCTGCTCTCCAAAGCGATGCTTTGTGCTCAGGGTCCTAATCCTTGTCCCGATGGAACGTGTGAGGATTGTCGTCTTATCGCCGCCGGCTCCCATCCTGACGTCTACGAGCTCGATGCCGCGAGCCGCACGGGGGTCGAGAACGTGCGCGAGGAGATCATCGGGCGCGTCCAATTCGCTCCTACGCGTGGCGCCAGCAAGATTTACATCATCGACGAGGTCCACATGCTCTCGACGGCCGCGTTCAACGCGTTGCTGAAAACCCTCGAGGAGCCTCCGAGCCATGTCGTGTTCGTGCTTTGCACCACCGATCCCCAAAAGGTCCCCGAGACGATCCACTCCCGTTGCCAACGTTTTGACTTCCGCCGCATCGGCCAGGAAGCCATGGTCGCAAAGTTGGGTGCTGTTTGCGTCGAGGAGGGCGTGTCCTTTGACGGGGAGGCCCTTGAGCTGGTCGCCCATCGCGCTGATGGCGGCATGCGCAACGCTTTGACGACCCTCGAACAGCTTATTGCTTTCAGCGGGGGCAACGTGTCCATCGCCGCAGCCGAGGACATGTTGGGCGGCCTTGATTCAAGCGACGTGGCTGAGCTTGTCGCGGCTGTTGGCAAGCGCGATGCCGGCGGGTGTTTCGCATGGGTCGCGCGTTACGTTGAGACGGGTGGCGACCTTGCCCAATTTGCCCGTGACCTTGCTGAGCACATACGCGATCTCTATGTCATGTCCCTTGCTGGCGCAGACGCTCCGCTCGATGTGGGCGATGCCTCGCGCGGCCAGATGGCCAACGAGTTGCAATGGTTTGGCTCCGATCGTCTCGCTCGCGCCCTTTGCGTACTCGGCGACTTGATGAGCGAGCTCAAGACTTCGACCAACGCCCGCCTCTCCTTCGAGATCGCGGCGATCAGGTTGACCCGTCCCGAGACGGATCTGACCCTTGAAAGCCTTGCGGAACGCATCGAGGGCCTCGAGCGAAACAGCGCCACGAACAGGGTGGAGACCGCTTCGACGCCCGAACCCCAAGCGCACGGGCCCCAAGCGCCCGCCCAGACAAGCGGGCCCCAAGCGCCCGCCCAGACAAGCGAGCCCCAAGCGCCCGAGCCCCAAGCGCCCGAGCCCCAAGCGCCCGCCCAGGCAAGCGTGCCCCAAGACCGCGTCCAAGCGGCTGAGCATCGAGCGCGCGCCCAAGCGGTCGAGGCCCAAAACCAAGCACCCACGGAGGCAAGAGAGGCTGTGGCACCCCTGCAACAGGCAACATCCGAACAGCCGTTGGCGGGTGGTGCGGTCGGAAAGGGCGACGCTTGGGCCAAGGCCGCGCAAAACCCGGCGTCTCTGCAACGCCTTTGGCAACAGGTCATGGCCGCATTGAAGAAGGACAAGGGTCCCTATGCTGTCCTGTTCATGAACACACGCGTCTCCTACGACAAGCAAAGGGAGGTGTTGTGCGTCGAGTTCCCCAAGGAGGCGGCCTTCGCGTTCAAGGCGGTACAAAAACCCGAGGTCTCCGAGAGCCTGACGGCGGCCGTCGTCGCGACCCTTGGAGTTCCTGCCCCGTTTTGTTACGTACAGATCGGTGGTGCTAAAGCTTCGGCGCAGGCCGTACAGAAGGAGGCTGCGCCCCAACATGCCCAACAACAATCCGTCCAAGCGGCCTACCAGTCTCGTCCCGCGCAGGTCCAACAACACGTCCAGCAGCAACAGGCCACCCAACAACAACCCCGTCGACAAACCACCCCACAACAGGATCAACCTGTCCAAACGGCCAACCAACCTCGTTCCGAGCAACCGAAGTCGGAAAAGGGACACCCCCATGCGTCGCAAGGACCTGTCGATGGCGGGTATGACGAGGTGCCGCTTGATGCCTACGACGGGTTTGTGGCTCCGTGGGACAACTCTCGTGAGGAGCTTGCCCCGGTCGCATCCGACCCCCGTCCTGTTGATGTCCCGCAAGAGTCCAAGCGAGTTACGGGTCAACAAACCGAGGCGCAACGACTCGCAAGACAACCAAAACCACAGGCGACCAAGGACCGGGAAGACCATATGGCGCAAGTGACCACGGGGGATTCTGATGCCGACGTCCTTTGGCAAGGTAACCTTGAGGACGCATTCGGTCCTCTCGAGGTGCAACGGCTATAGGTGATGGCGGCCATAGGTGACAGCGGTGTCGCTATAAGGCACAATACAGTGATTGCAGTCAGGATTACAACGAGATCAAGGATTACAACCAAATTAGAAGGAGAGATAAATGTCTAAGCGTGGTGGATTTCCCATGGGTGGAGGCAACATGAACAACCTCATGAAGCAGGCCCAAAAAATGCAGCGTGACATGTTGGCCGCCCAAGAGGAGCTCAAGACTATGGAGTTTGAGGCAAGTGCCGGCGGCGGCATGGTCAAGGCAACTGTCATGGGTGACAACACGGTCAAGGCGATCGCCATCGACCCCGAGGCGGTCGACCCCGAGGATGTCGAGATCCTCCAGGACATGATTGTCGCGGCGGTCAACGAGGCCCTCCGTAGCGCCGCCGAGGCCTCCAATTCCCGCATGGGTTCCCTTACCGGCGGCATGGGCATCCCGGGTTTGATGTAGTCTATGCTAGCTGCTCCTGCGATACAAAAACTCCTCGACGAGCTTGAGCGCTTGCCAGGTGTTGGTCCCAAGTCAGCTCAGCGTATGGCCTATTGGTTGCTCAACACCGATCGATCGACGGCACTTCGCCTTGCGGAGGCTATCGTGGAGGTCAAGGACACGGTCCACTTTTGCAATCGGTGTTTCAATTACGCCCAAGGCGACGAGTGCGATATCTGCCAATCGACGAAGCGTGACAGGTCGACTATCTGCGTTGTGAGCGAGCCGCGCGACATTCCTCCCCTTGAACGCACGACGGTGTTCAACGGCGTGTACCACGTGTTGGGCGGCGCGTTGTCGCCCATGGACGGAATCGGGCCGGAGGATTTGCGCATTGCGGAGTTGATGCGCAGGCTTGCCTCGGAGGAGGTCGAAGAGGTGGTTCTTGCCACGAATCCTAACGTGGAGGGCGAGACCACGGCGACGTACTTGGCTCGGCTTATCAAACCTTTGGGAATAAAGGTCACCCGACTTGCGAGCGGATTGCCGGTTGGCGGCGATCTCGAGTTTGCAGACGAGGTCACCCTCGGACGCGCCCTCGAGGCACGACGGGAGCTATAAGGGCAAGTCTGCAAGGATGTTCTTTGGGTGCCAACCGCTCTCTTCGCACTCGACTCCTTGTTTGCTTGTGCGGGTTTGTTGATGGTGTTTGTCAACTGTTTGGCAAGGTCTCGATGGTGCGAAGTGGTACTATTTTCTATGTTCTCTCGAGGATGCTTAGTCTGTTGATGCTTTGCTCTTCGGAGATTGCAGTCACTGGCTTGTCGAAAGGTCGTTTGCAATATGGCACTCAGTGATGGCGCTGCAACAGCCCAGATGGTTATCGAGCTCAATACGCGCAACGCGGAACGCTATGCTGCGCTTGCGCGAACCGCCGCGAGAGAGGAATCCCGCCTTTCGAGCCCCCGTATTTTTGAGACCAATGACACCATGTGGACCTATTGCGTCGTCGATGGTGAGGTTGTTCGCATCCAAGAGGCCGAAACGAGCGCAACGACGTTGGAGGTTCCTTCCCAAATCGACGGGATGTCGGTTGTGGGGCTTGCTCCGAATGCGTTGGTGAACCTGGAATCCGTCGAAGAGCTTTTGATCCCCGATTCGGTGGTCGCTATCGGCGGTGGCGCGATGCGCGGTTGCAAGAATCTTCGTCGGGTCTCTTTCCCAAGATATCTGGCGGACTTTGACTCCAGCTGGCTCCAGTTTTGCAAGACCGTCGAGGAGATGACGCTCCCCGGGTGTTGGGAAAACATCATGTCCAACATCTTCGACTTGCCTCGGTTGAAAAAACTCCATATCGGGGCGAATACGAAGAGGGTCGAGTCGGGCGCTTTCCAAAAAAGCCAATTGGAAGAGATCACCGTCGACGAGGAAAACGAGGAAATCAAAACCGATGGTCAAGCTTTGTACTCCAAAGACGGTAAGGAACTCATCGTTCTTGCGGTACCTTCCAGAAGCTATACCGTACTTGACGGATGTGAGCGCATCGATCGTAAGGCGTTTAGCGCCTTCGAGGACCTTTTCGTAGTTGACCTTCCTGATTCGGTTGTTGAGATTGCGGAGTTTGCCTTTACGCGCACGAGCGTTGAGAGGTTTGTTGCTCCTGCGTGCCTCAAGGCCATTCGCGAGAAGGCCTTTTATCGCTGCATCGACCTCGAGAGCGTGGTTCTCAACGATGGTCTCGAGGAAATCGGCAACGAGGCGTTTGCCTCGACGGCTCTGACTGCGTTGGAGCTTCCTCGCACCGTCCAAACCATCGGTCGCAAGTTGTGCGACGACACGGCTGTGACCTATTCGGGGGAGGGGGCGACCTTCACGATCGCGAAGGATGCGCTGTATTTGTCCCTTGATGAGCAGGGGGCATTGTATAGCACCCTTGACGGTGTCAAGACGTTTGTCCAAATCGTCGAACCGAAGGCGGAGAAGCTCATTATCCAAGAGGGGACCAAGGTCATCGGTCTGGGTGCCGGCGTCCGCAATACCTGTATCGAGGCGATCAAACTCCCCGAGGGTCTAGAGACGATCAAGCGCGAGGCGTTCAAAGGGTGTCGCAACCTCTATTGGGTGGAGATGCCGGACTCAGTCACGCGCATAGAGGACGAGGCGTTCCTGGATACCGCGCTGCAGCAATTCCATATGCCGGCAAATCTGACCTATTTCGGAACGATGGTCCTTGTCACCTACGGTGCCCACCATGTCGGTCACGCTCCGACTTTGAGGGAGGTTGAGGTTCCCGAGAACCTGAGCGATCGCTACTTCACGATCCCAGGAATGTTGTGCGCCCGTCGCGCCGACGGTACCGCCCGTATCATCGTCGGTATTGCTGGGACGGAGGAAGTGATTATTCCCCCTGAGGTGACCTCCATCGACGAGTATGCGTTCAACAATGCCCGCGGTATTCGCAAGTTGACCTTTAGCGACCGCATTCATAGCATCGGCATGTGCGGTTTTGCCCTCAATTGCTATGTCGAACACATCCATGTGGACCTCTCAAAACCGGTGAATGGTCACGACCATTTTGACTTTTATTTCCCCTTTAGTGATCGTGCCATGCAAGCGCTGAGCAACCTGTTCGGTATGATGCGTGGCGTCGACCTGCAAAGGATGTTCTCAGCATACGACCAGGTCATCACAAACGGCGCAAGCCTCAACGGAGCTCATGGTGATTCTGGCATGTCCTTATATGATCAGGCACAACGTATCCTTGCACGTATGGCTGAGCCTATCTACATGAGCAAGGTCCATCGCAACACGTGCCTGAACTTCCTGCGCGATCGCATCGAGGACATCAGCGTGGAGATCGCCCGTCGTGACGACCGCCGCTCCTTCGACACGCTCCTGAGCTTTAACTTCCTCAACGAGGACAACCTTTTGCGCGTCATCGAGCGCGTCAGCACGATTCAGGACGCTGCCATGACCGGCTACCTCTTGGAGGTCAGACGCAGGTTGTTCCAAAAAGACATTATTGATTTCGACCTGTAGGAGAGTGACTCATGCCTGTTCCTCAACCTGCGGAAGATACCAAGCTTAAACGACGGCGCCAAGAGTTCGAGCTCGCAAAGGACATGCTCGAGGAGTGTCGAATCCAACTCATGTTGAAGTTTCGCTTCCTCGACCTCGCCCTTTGGCGTATGGAGTTTGAACTCAAAAACGATTCGTTCCGCTATCCCATCGCGACAACGGCAAAGAAGGTCTACATCGACGCACCTCGTGTCCTTTTCCGCTACCGTGAGTCCTTCGACGAACTTGTTCGCGACTACCTCCACTGCGTCATGCATTGCGTGTTCCGCCACCCCTACAACGAGGGCTATCCCCACAAGGAGGCGTGGTGGCTTGCCGCCGATATCATCGTGGAGAGCGTCATCATCGACATGCTTGGCGGTCGTTTCCCTAGCGATGACGACCCTGCACGCATCAGCGCGATCAACGAGCTCAAGATGCTCGTGGGCATGTTGGTTCCGTCGAAGCTGTACACGCTGCTCCGTGACGTCATGATGGCGCCGGATGGGGCTATGGTCCGCGGCGTCGACAACACGAAGATCTCCTATTGGACAACCCTGTTCGAGCGCGACAGCCACGATGCTTGGCCGGCCAATGCGGGTGAGGGTGACGTGCCCGGTCAGGATAACTCCGACGACGACCGTACCTCCGAGACCGGAGACGGAGGCCTTGACGAACCTTCCGAGGGCCAGATGGAACTCGATGGAGACCAGCTCGTCTCGGAAGCCTCCGAGGAGCCGCAACAAAGCGAACAACAGTCTCGCAACGAAGAGCAATCCCGCGGCGAAGAGCAGCAAAACGAGGATTCCCAACAACCTGAAGGCGGCAATGACGAAGAGGACACCACCCCGGGAGAGGGTAGCCCGGATGTCCAAGAGGGCCAGTCTCAAACGCCGCCCGAGACACAAGCTGAGAAGCCTGACGATCGCGATCTCTCCGAGCTCGAGCGAGACGAGAAGGATTGGGAAGAGATAGCCAAGCAGATCGAGATGAACCTCGAGATGTTCTCCAAGGAATGGGGAGAGCAGGCGGTCAACCTCGTCGCCAGCCTTGAGGTCGCGAACCGTAAGAAATACAGCTACGCGGACTTCCTCCGTAGTTTCATGACGATAAACGAGGCCATGAAGCTTGACATGGACGAGTTCGACTACATCTATTACACCTACGGCATCGACACCTACGGCAACATGCCCCTCATCGAGCCGTTGGAGTACAAGGACACCCACCAGATTCGCGACTTTGTCTTGGCCATCGACACATCCGAGTCGACCAGCGGCGAGCTTGTGAGGCGATTCCTCGAGCACACTTTCGAAATCCTCAAGGAGTCGGAGAACTTCACACGCGAGGTGAACGTCCACATCATCCAGTGCGACAACCACGTCCGTTCCGATATCAAGATAACCAACGTCAACCAGGTTCCCAAGATCATGGAGGACTTCCATATTCGCGGGTTTGGCGGGACGGATTTCCGCCCGGTGTTCGACTACGTCGATCATCTTCGCCACAACGGCGAACTTCGAGACATCAAGGGCCTCATCTACTTCACGGATGGTCTCGGACGATTCCCCGAGAAGGCCCCTGATTACGAGACGGCATTCGTGTTCTTGAGCGACGGCGAACGCACCTTGCCCTCGGTTCCGCCTTGGGCTATCAAAGTCATCATCGATGAGCACGCTATCAACAGGATGAGGACGTCAACAACGATCAAGCGGCGTAAGAAGCGCCTGCTCAACGCTGAGGAAGAAGGGTAAATTTCGGGCTTCATTGCCTGACCGGTCGTTTTATAAAGACTCACAGAAGGGATAGTGAGAACATGAACATAGCTTCAGCGAAAGCCCAGATCAAAGATACGGTCGAGGCGTATCTGATGAAGGACGAGGCGGGAATGTACGTCATTGAACCCGTCCACCAACGTCCGGTATTCCTCTTGGGTGCTCCCGGCATCGGTAAGACCGCCATTATGGAGCAAATTGCCCAAGAGCTCGGTATCGGCTTGGTTTCCTACTCCATGACCCACCACACTCGCCAAAGCGCACTCGGACTTCCCCGCATCGAGCACAAGGAGTTTGACGGTATCGAGTATGAGGCCTCCGAGTACACCATGAGTGAGATCATCGCCTCCATCTACGATTACATCGAGCGTACCGAATTGCGTCGCGGCATCCTGTTCCTCGACGAGATCAACTGCGTTTCCGAGACGTTGTATCCGTCCATGCTCCAATTCCTCCAATTCAAGACTTTCGGCAAGCATCGCGTTCCCGAGGATTGGGTCGTCGTTTGTGCAGGCAATCCGCCCGAGTACAACCGATCCGTCCACGACTTCGACATAGTCACCCTTGACCGTTTGCGTCAAATCGAGGTCACTCCCGACTATGGTGCCTGGAAAAGCTATGCGACCGCAAAAGGTATCCACCCTGTCGTCACCACGTTCCTCGAGGCGCGTCAAGAGTACTTCTACAAGGTCGAGAGTCGACCTGGTGGTGGGAAATCCTTCGTCACGGCTCGTGGATGGGACGACCTTGCCAGCATCATCACGGTGTATGAGAAGATGGGAAAGCCGGTCAATCGCGATCTTATCGTCCAATTCCTGCAGGACGACGACATCGCTGACATGTTCAGTGTCTACTACACGCTGTTCCAAAAGTATCGTTCCGATTACCAGGTTACCCAAATTCTCGCCGGCGAGGTCAGCAACAGTATTCGCGATCGTGCGCGGGAGGCTGAGTTTGACGAGCGCGTGGCGTTGGTGGGTCTTCTTGTCGACTCCATCGGCACCTCTTGCACCGAGACTCTCGACCAGGAGGGCGTCGTCATCGACTTGCGTGACCTTTTGCGCCAAGCGAAGCCCGAGTTGCTTTCCGGCGGCACCGTCGAGGATTCCATCCACATGCGTGTTCTCGACCGCGAGCGTACGTTGAACCGTCGTGTTGAGGCGGGTGTTCTCTCAAACAACGCAATTCGCAAAGAGCGCCTTGTCATCCGCAAGCTCCGCGACATCATGGCCGAGTGTGCCGTTGCTGATACGCCCAAGGGTGACGTTGCCTTCCGTACCGTCCAAGTGTTCTACCAAAAGGAAGTCGACAAGATCCAAGAATTGGCAAAGGCAGCAAGCGGCCGACTCGACAACGCCTTTGACTTCATCGACGAGGCCATGAGCAGCCGCGAGTGCCTCGTCTTCGTCGCTGAACTGACCACGCGTCATGCGACCACCCAATTCATTGCCCGTTATGGCAACGACAAGTATTACGCCCATAACACCGAGCTCCAGGTTGATGCTGCCCGTATGGGCCTTGATGAGCGCCTTGCCATGCTCGGAACTATCGACAACCTCCCGATGAGCGAGCGTCGCGATATGACTCAAAACAGCCTTACGAGCATCCGCAAGGCCGAGCGTCCTCACGATCCCGACGCCGTGGGCGGGCCTGGCCCCATGCCCGAAGGAAAGGCTGGCGCCGAGGAGGAACTTGACCCCGAGATGGAGCTGGTGCGCTACTACAGCGGCAAGCAGTTTGAGTGGGGTTTTGCGGCTATGTCCAAGATGACCCTGGAGGCTGACGACTTGAAGGGCAAGACCGTCCTCGATGTCTGTTGTCGCCGAGGCAAGGGCGTGTTCAAATTTAGCGCTCGTTGCGGGGCCAACGGCCACGTCACCGGGGTGGATTGGACGCCCTCCTACATCGAGGACGCTAAGAATGCCATGGACAGGGCGTGGCGTCAAAACGGTTTGAAATCCAACAATATGGACTTCCGCCTTGCCTTCCCCGAAGATCTCATCGGTGCCGGGTTTGGTGATGAGACCTTTGATGTCGTCTACATCAACAACGTCATGACGTTGCTGTACGACCAAGAGAAGGCACTTCAAGAGTTTGCCCGCGTCCTGAAGCCGGGCGGTCTTCTCATCATGGAGACGGTGTTCGCGGACTTCCCTCGCGATGAGGCCATCGTCGAGGCCGCTCGTCATATCGGCAACTCCATCCAAGCCGCCCGCACCAAGGAGGAGAACTACTACTGGCTTGAGCAGGCTGGATTTGGTGAGCCTGAGATCCGTGACACGTACAAAGTCCGTGCCGACCGCGGATTCACCCGCTCTGGTACCTATGAGACGATTCCGGGTGAGGCACGCAAGATCAACTACAAGGCGGTAGCCATCTACGCACGCAAACTTCCCAAGTCAGAGTAGGTATCGCAGAGAGGCAAAGGGCGCAGAGAGACAAAGGGAGCCACCTGGCCAAAACGGTGCCTCGGAGTTTGAACCTAAGAGACAGTTCGAGCTTCGAGTGCACGGTTTGTACAGGTGGCTTCCGTTTATTTCGGACTGTTCAGTAGCTGGGGAACCTGAGATGAGGCGGGGGTTTTGCTTCGCCTTTCGTTCTAGCCAAACAAAAAACGGCGCAGCGCAATAAGCACGCTAAGGACTATCAGGACTCCAAGGACGGCGTTGCGCTTTTCTGTCGCGGTGAGTCTTTTGGGTTCTTCTTCCTCCTCTTTCTTTGCAGTGTCATCGGGGCTTGGAGCAACCTCTTTCGCAACCGCCCCTTCTTCTTCGTCCGTATCGGGAGCCGCTTCGTTGACGAGGACGTCGGCGTCGAACACGTTGAGTTCACGCTCGAGATAGTTTGCCTGCTCCTCGGTGATCCTAACATTGTTGCTCATCGCCCAGGCAATCACCTGCTCCTCGGACATGCCCCGTTTGACCATGGAACAAAGGTCTTCAAAGGTGGGTTCGCTGCCGGTTGTATCGTTTTGCTCGACCATGGAGGATTCTCCTTTTGGTGTAGGGATGTTTTGACTAACACAGTGTAACGCACGAAAGGGATTGGCTCCTCTTCGGGCGGAAGTTGTGCCTGGGTGATTGTTCGCGTTGCCGCGTGTGTTACAACGTGGCGGTGCCCCCCATTCTTGGGCTGAGATGGGCTGCTGATTCCATACATCTTTTGGGCGGCAGCGTGACGGAGCCTTCCCATGCGTTGCCGTTTGCATTGATGTGCGCATCGCGGCGTGATGTTTTTGGCAACCCCCCCCGCGTCCCGTGCGGGGTTTTGTGCAGATTTCTTGAAGCAGCATGTTATAATGGCGCATCAACGTAGCTGCGTGATTGCGGCTCGAAACGGTAAAGGGACGTCACACGTCTTTAAGGTTGGGCTTTCGCGAGAGGGGCGAAATGCCCCTGAATGCGACGCGAAAGACGCGACGCGAAAAGAAGGGGAGGATACAACACTCATGGCACCTTGGAAGAAAGTAATTTTGAGTGCTTTGGTAGGCGGTCTGCTCTGCCTTATCGCTCAAGCGATTTTGGTCTGTTGGCAACAAACTCCTGTCACCGAAGCCCCTTGGGGTAACTTCTCTGGCGGTATCACGCTCGTCTCCATGGGTATCATCGGATGTCTTCTCGGCGGTTTCGCTATCTACCAAATCCTTGGTGAGTGGGCTGACTTCGGTGCGTTTTTGCCGTTCTCCGGTTTCGCTATGGCTATCGGTATGAAGTCCATCACCCCCTGGACCCAGGGCAAGAGCGTTTGGGAGTGCCTGCGTCCTGCGCTTTGGATGGTTCTTTGGTTCAACGCGGTAGGCGCCGTCGTTTGCATTGCCTTTGGCTATATCTGCCAAACGACGGGCCTGAATGCAAACCCGATCTTCACTGCGGACAAGAACACTACCGCCCTGATTTTCCCTGCGGCTTTCCTGTTGGGCGCCATCATCTCTATCATCTTCCAGATTGTTTGGGAGATTTACGTTCGCATCGCTCCCACTAAGGCACAACATTGGCATATCCTGATGCTCGCATGGTGCTTGGGTGCCCTTTTTGCTCCTTGCGGCCTGTCTACCGTGCTCGCCAACGTTTTCGGCGAGGGCTTCAGCGTCCTGATTCCCGTCGGCGGCTACAATATGTACAACGTTGGTGTCGATCTCGCCATTGGTGGTGAGGAGACCATGGTCGGCATCATGCATCTCGTGAGCTTCTTGATCGCCGTATGCGGTCTCGCGATTTGCTGCATGCTCACCTTCGCCCTGTACAACGCAAACTATGGTCGTAAGCCCATCGCTCAGGTTCATGCCGAGATGGGCAAGAAGCTCTACGAGCGCAAGTCTGCTCCCCCCGCTGGTGGTCATCACTAGGTCACCTCGAACCGTGCTTTGACGGAAGCCCTCCTTCGGGAGGGTTTCTTTTTGTCTGGGGAAAGGGTCACATGATGGGCGAGGGACCGTCAGGAGGGCAAAGGGTCACATGATGGGCGAGGGCCGCCCGATTGGGATCGCCTGGCAAAGGGTCACATGATGGGCGAGGGCCGCCCGATTGGGATCGCCTGACGGGCAAGGGGTGTTTTTGCCTTACGGGGGACAGGGCGTTGCCCCTCTTTCGCACGTTGCCGAGACGGTGAGGGCATTATATGCGAACAAGATGCATACCGTTTTTGTTCGGGCTGGGGTACAATTTCACAATGCACATTTTTGAGTAAGAGACCTACCACTCGAATGATTTTTAGAGGGAGGATACAATGGAGATTACTGCTAGGACTTTCGAGGAAGATGAGAAGGGTCTTGAACTTGTCTTGACCCTGACTGCCACTCCCGAAGAGGTTGATAAGGCCATCGACAAGTACTTCAAGGAGCTCAACAAGAACGAGGTTCCGGGCTTTCGCAAAGGCAAGGCCCCGCGCAACGTCCTCGAGAACGGCGTCGGCGGCCACGAACAGGCATACACGGGCGCTGCTGAGGTCATGATGAACGAGCTCGCGTTCAAAGTCATCGATGATGACGACGTCATTTTCCTGAGCGATCCCGAGTTCAACGTCGATGGCATCATGGAGGACCACAAGCCTTACCAATTCCAAGTGTCTGGCATGGTTGCGCCGACCATGAAGTTGACAAGCTATGAGCCCGTCACCATCGAGATGCCGCCCGATGAGGCTACGGACTCCGAGATCGACAACCATATCGAGAACCTACGCGAGTACTACCATTCCTTTGAGGATATCACCGACCCTGACCACGAGGCAAAAATGGGTGAGTTCGCCTCCCTTGTTGTTACTTGCAGTACGAGCGATGGCAAGCCTATCCGTGGCCTTTATGAAGTCGAGCGCCTTATCGGTCTCGGTAAGGGCACGATGCCCGCGAGCTTTGACGAACACATCGTCGGTTCCAAGGTTGGCGACACGCTCGCTTTTGACTTCGAGGCGAAGGGTGAAAAGATTGCTCCTGAATTTGGGGATGGCAACTTGCATGCTGAGGTCGAGGTCAAGGGATTCCGCAAGTGCATCCTTCCCGAGTTGGATGATGCTTTCGCGCAACGTTTGGGCTCCGAAAACGTCGAGATCTTGCGCAAATCGGTTGCTGCTGCTCTCAACGAGGACAAGGCAAAGCACCTGCCCCAACTCATGGAGGATCGCGCTGTCGCTGTTTTGAGCGAGCGCCTTGATGGCCAGATTCCTCGCTACTATCTGGACTTTGTTGGACAAGGTGTCTCCCAGGAATACATCAAAAAACTTGAAAAAGAGGGCACGAGCATTCAAGAATGGATTCTTCACAACAATGTCAAACGCGAGGATATTCGTGAGCAGATTGAGGGCATGGCCTATCATCGCGCTGCTTGCGACTTAGCCCTTGAGGCCCTTTCCGCGGAGTTGGGTTTGGAGGTCACCGAGGAGGAGGTCGACCGGGAGTTTGCTGTTGTGGATAACGGAGACGAGGTGCGCAAGGAATGGGAGGGCCAAAACCGCATGGCAGACCTTCGCAAGCTCATCCGCCACACCAAGGCCACGAGGTGGCTCGTCGATACGGCCGAGGTCATCGTCGTTGAGGATGACTAGCCGCTCTGAGTTCAAAGAAAAAAAGAGAGGGGGCGCTTGCCCCCCTTTTTTTATGTATGTGGAGAAGGGTGACAAGCAAGCCCCTTCTAAAGGGC
>CAVIKF010000003.1:145697-237610 GCA_963643505.1 Eggerthellaceae bacterium | reverse complement strand
TTCCCGAGCGTGCAAGGCGAGCGTCCCCGAGCATGTCGGGCGATAGTCTCCGAGCATGCCAGATATACGTGAAAGCACCAGGCATATGCGAAAACGCGAGGCACGTTCGGGCTTGTGGAGTTGTATTTTGGGGCCGCTAGCTTCGTTTGACCAGATAGGCAAAGAGTTCGATTTCTTTGGAAAAAGGCTGTTGACAGGTCAGGTATTTTTCCGTAAAGTATCATTCGCTCGAAATGCGGGAGCGTTCGAGCGGCAGCTTGATAAATACACATGAATTGAGCGCAATACAGGGGCGTGTGCCCGAGTGGTTAAAGGGGACGGGCTGTAAACCCGTTAGCTATGCTTACCATGGTTCGAATCCATGCGCGCCCACCATTATTGCCTGTGTAGCTCAGTCGGTAGAGCGCATCCTTGGTAAGGATGAGGTCAGCGGTTCAAATCCGCTCACAGGCTCCAGTTATGGCGGTGTAGCTCAGTTGGTCAGAGCACACGGTTCATACCCGTGGCGTCACCGGTTCAAATCCAGTCACCGCTACCATTTTATTTATTCCGCGTCCCACATGGGGCGCGTCGTTATGTTTGTTTCTTTCGCACGTATGCGAACCCTTAAGGAGGGAAAACATGGCAAAGGAAAAGTTCGAGCGCGGCAAGGCTCATGTTAACATCGGCACCATCGGCCACGTTGACCACGGCAAGACCACGCTGACCGCAGCAATTTCTAAGACTCTGTCTGAGAACGATGGTTCTCACGGCAGCGCAAAAGCAGACTTCACTGCATTCGACCAGATTGACAAGGCTCCCGAGGAGCGCGAGCGTGGCATCACCATTTCCATCGCTCACATCGAGTACGAGACCGACACCCGTCACTACGCTCACGTCGACTGCCCCGGCCATGCTGACTATGTCAAGAACATGATCACCGGTGCTGCTCAGATGGACGGTGCAATCCTGGTTATCGCCGCAACCGACGGCCCGATGGCTCAGACTCGTGAGCACATCCTCTTGGCCCGCCAGGTCGGCGTTCCCTACATCGTCGTCTTCCTGAACAAGTGCGACATGGTCGACGACGAGGAGCTCATCGAGCTTGTTGAGATGGAAGTCACCGAGCTTCTTGAGTCCTATGGCTTCGAGGATTGCCCCATCATCAAGGGTTCTGCCCTGAAGGCCCTCGAGGGTGACAAGGAATATCAGGAGGCAATCTGGGAGCTCATGGACACCGTCGATAGCTTCATCCCCACTCCCGAGCGCGATGTCGACAAGCCGTTCCTGATGGCTGTCGAGGACACCATGACCATCACCGGTCGTGGTACCGTTGCTACTGGCCGTGTCGAGCGTGGCGTTCTTCACATGAACGACCCGCTGGAGATCGTCGGCATCAAGGAAACCACCAAGACCACCTGCACCGGCATCGAGATGTTCCGCAAACTCCTCGACGAGGCTCAGGCTGGCGACAACATCGGTTGCTTGCTTCGCGGCATCAAGCGCGAGGACATCATCCGTGGCCAGGTTCTGGCTCAGCCCGGCACCTGCACCCCGCATTCCGAGTTTGAGGGCCAGGTTTACATCCTGACCAAGGAAGAGGGCGGTCGTCACACCCCGTTCTTCGATGGCTATCGTCCGCAGTTCTACTTCCGCACCACCGACGTTACCGGTGTTGCACATCTGCCTGAGGGCGTCGAGATGGTTATGCCTGGCGACAATGTCAACCTCAAGGGCGAGTTGATTCATCCCATCGCTATGGAAGAGGGCCTCAAGTTCGCTATCCGCGAGGGTGGCCGCACGGTCGGTTCTGGCCGCGTCACCAAGATCATCAAGTAAATTAACTTGTTGACTGTTGAGCCGGAGGTTGTTGGTGCAGCCTCCAACCTCCGGCTTTTTTTGAATTCATGTGTAGGTTCAAAGCTCTAAGATTACGGTATAAGGAGTATTCATGCGTACATTGGTCACCCTGGCCTGCACCGAGTGCAAGCGCCGCAATTACACGACCAAGAAGAACAAGCAGAACAATCCCGACCGTATCGAGTTCAAGAAGTATTGTAAGTGGTGCAACAAGCACACGCTGCACAAGGAAACTCGATAGAGGTTTGTAGAGGAAGTTGTAAAACAGGCCAGTAGCTCCAATTGGTAGAGCGGCGGTCTCCAAAACCGCATGTTGGGGGTTCGAGTCCCTCCTGGCCTGCCAGCTTGTTTTGTATGAGCAGCCAAACGGCTGCTTGTTTGGTGTATAAGGACAACCATTTTTTGGCCATATTTTGGTCATGAATTAGTCAAAGGAATCAGATGGCGAAGAAATCTAAAACTCAGCGAGCAAAAGCTTCTGCGCGTCGCCAAGAGAAGAAGGCAGCCGCACTTGAGGAAGTCGAGAATCCTTCTACTGATGTGGAGGAAACTGAAGAACAACCCAAGAAGTCGCTCTTTAGCAAGTCCGAAAGCAAGTCTGAAACCGCTAAACCTGCCAAGAAAGCTGAGCCCAAACCCAAGAAGAAGCGTTTCAAGTTCCTTCGTGAGGTGAGGTCTGAGATGAAGCGCGTTACTTGGCCCACTCGTCAAGACGTTCTTCAATGGAGCGGTGTTGTTGTCGCTGCTTTGCTCTTCTTTGGCATCTATGTGTATATTCTCGACTCCGGTATTATCACGCCTTTGCTGGTGGCATTCTCCGGCTTGCATGGATAGGGAGCGTCGGTAGAATATGGCTAAGAAATGGTATGTTGTCCATACTTACTCGGGGTATGAGAATAAGGTTCACGATAACCTTTTGGCTCGTATTGAGGCGCTTGGCCTCGAAGATCGCATCTCGAAGATCGAGATTCCGACTGAGACGGTCACCGAGATCAAGGAAGGCGGCCGTCGTGTCGAAAGCGAGCGCAAAGTCTATCCCGGTTATGTGCTTGTTAAGATGGAGATGGACGATTACCTCCGCGTCGTAGTTCGTAATACCCAAGGTGTCACCGGTTTTGTCGGTAGCCAGGGCAATCCTGAGCCGTTGTCTCGCGAGGAGTACAACAACATCATGAAGCGTACGGCTAAGGCGGAGAAGACAAGGAAGACTTCTACCTCTGTTGAGGTGGGACAGCCTGTTAAGGTCGTCAGTGGTCCTCTTGCTGACTTCGATGGTATCGTTTCCGAGGTTATGCCCGAGTCTGGCAAGGTTAAGGTGCTCGTCTCCATCTTCGGTCGCGAGACGCCCGTCGAGCTTTCATTCGAGCAGATCGCCAGGGAACAGTAAAACTTAAATTCACCCCATAAATAATGAAGTGGGCCTTGTGTAAGGCCCACTTTTTGTGTATTGTTAGAAAGCTACTGCGTTTGCGGGCTTTAAGCCGTGCGCGCAAACGCGGAGCATACGTTTGAGACAGTCGTTGAGGGCGCCCACGTGGACTGGGGCTTCTCGCCCGAGGCGTTTGTTGATAGGCACAGAGCTAACCTGGTTTATGCCAGGTGAAGTGAAAGGTAATGTGAGAAATGGCTAAGAAACAGACTGGCTTCGTCAAGCTCCAGATTCCTGCTGGCGCAGCCAACCCGGCCCCTCCGGTCGGTCCCGCTCTTGGCGCCCAGGGCGTCAACATCATGCAGTTCTGCCAGGCGTTCAACGCCCAAACGGCAGAGCAGAAGGGCACTATCATCCCTGTTGAGATCACCATCTACGAGGATAAGTCCTTCACCTTCATTTGCAAGACTCCTCCCGCGGCGTTCCTGATCAAGGAGAAGCTCGGCATCAAGTCTGGCTCCGGCATTCCGCAGCTGAAGTTTGTCGGCGAGCTTACCGACGCACAGCTCACTGAGATCGCTGAGCTTAAGATGCCCGACCTGAACGCTAACGACATCGAGTCTGCTAAGAACATCATTGCAGGTACCGCCCGCTCCATGGGCGTTCGCGTCGAGGGTCGCGAGATGAAGACCAAGTACGTCGTCACTCGTAAGCTCCAGGCACTGCTTAACGCTTAAGAACCATGACGGTCCCGTTGTCCATGAACGGGTCGTGATCTATGAGAGTGGAAGGGTGAGCCACACCCGCCAAAACCACGAAAGGAAATGAAATGGCTAAGAAGTCCAAGAATTACCGCGCAGCACTAGAGAAGTTGCCTGCAGAGCCCGTGTCTCCCCTGAGCGCATTTGCGACGCTCAAGGAGATCTCCACCGCCAAGTTTGACCAGACCGTTGAGGGCCACTTCCGTCTCGGTATCGACACCCGCAAGGCTGACCAACAGCTTCGTGGTACCGTCAGCTTGCCCAACGGCTCTGGCAAGACCGTCCGCGTCGCCGTGTTTGCTGAGGGCGAGAATGCCCGCATCGCCGCTGAGGCTGGCGCAGACATCGTCGGTTCTGATGATCTCGTTGCTGATATCCAGGCTGGCAAGATCGAGTTCGACGCTGCGGTTGCAACTCCCGACCAGATGTCCAAGGTTGGTCGCCTCGGCAAGATCCTCGGCCCTCGTGGCTTGATGCCGAACCCCAAGCTCGGTACCGTTACCACCGATGTCGCCAAGGCTATCACCGATCTCAAGGGCGGCCGCGTCGAGTATCGTGCAGACCGCTACGGCATCTGCCATGTCACCCTTGGCAAGGTCAGCTTCACCGCTGAGCAGCTCGCCCAAAACTACGGCGCTGTCTACGATGAGATTCTTCGTATGAAGCCTGCTGCCGCAAAGGGCCGCTATGTCAAGTCTGTCACGGTTGCTGCAACCATGACTCCTGGTGTCAAGGTCGACCCCGCTGTTAACCGCGCTTATACCGAGGCATAAACGGTAGCTCAAAACCTATCAACCAAGGGCGTTCCTTCGGGGGCGCCTTTTCTTTTTTAGTTTCAGCTAACTTCGAGGCTTTGCTATATACTCAAAAGGATTCATTATTCCAAGTTCGAGATTTGATTTAGAAGGTAACACTGATGATTATCAAGAAATCACCTGCCGAGATCGAAGCGATGAAGGAGGCGGGTCGCGTTTCTGCAAAGGTTCTTCGTGAGGCTGGCCGAATCGTAGAACCCGGTATTTCCACCTTGGAGATCGACTCCTTCGTCGAGCGCATGATCCGTCTTGAGGGTGGCATTCCATCATTTAAGGGTCTGTATGGATTCCCAGGATCGATTTGCGCTTCCGTAAACGATCAGATCGTCCATGGCATTCCCAGCGCGAACGTGATTCTCAAGGAGGGCGACATCCTCTCCATCGATACGGGCGCAACTGTCGATGGTTGGGTTGGCGACAATGCGTGGACCTATCCTGTCGGCAAGATCTCTCCCGAGGTTGAACGTCTTCTTGAGGTGACCGAGAAGTGCATGTGGGCGGGACTTGACGCAGCTCGCGTCGACAATCGTCTCGGTGACATCGGGTATGCCGTGCAAAGCATTGCGGAGGCGGCGGGATATGGCGTCGTCCGCGAGTACGTAGGCCACGGGGTCGGCCGTGTCATGCATGAGGATCCTAATGTTCCCAACTTTGGCCACAAACATACGGGTATTCGCCTGGAGGCTGGCATGGTCTTGGCCATCGAGCCTATGATCAACATGGGAACATATAAGACCAAGCAGATGACTGATGGTTGGACCGTGGTCACACGTGATCGCAAGCCCTCGGCTCACTTCGAGAAAATGGTGGCTATCACCGAGGAGGGACCCGTCATCATTACCACCGAGGCTGACCACAAGCGTCCGGTGTAAAGCGATTCCCCCGACGGCAAGAAGGTATTTTGATATGAGAGTTTTGGTGGTGGTGAACTCTGACAGCCCCCAGGCGCGAGAGTCGTCTGTGTTGTTGTCCAGGTATCTGTCCTCCCAGGACATCGACCATGTGGTCTTTGTATCTGATGACCTTCCCTCTTTTGGGCCTCCTGCGGGCATGGGTTTGCCCAGGGAGGTGCAAGACGATCCTCGCTTCCTTGACCCGTTCACCTTGGCGGTCGTCTTGGGCGGTGATGGGACGATTTTGCGCACTGCGCGCATGGTCGCAAACGAGGGGACGCCGATTCTCGGTTTGAACTACGGGCATCTCGGATTTCTCGCAGAGGAGTTCAACGGCAGCATCGTCGAGGCGGTCGCATCCGCCTTGGCGGGAGACTTGTGCTACGACAGGCGTGCCAACTTGCGCATCGATGTCATATGCGATGACGATTGCCAAAATTGCGGCGGATGTCACAAATGCCACGATTGCCTCGACGTGCACGGAACGACGAAGCGCACCCATGACGGGCGCAGTACGAAAACGGGTGGCCAGCGCTGTTTCTTCGCTCTCAACGAGGTTGCGATCCAGCGTAACGAATCAGGGCTTATCGTCGATTTCGGATTGAGCGTCTCCGACGACGAGGTTATGAAGATGCGCGGAGACGGCGTCGTCGTCGCCAGTGCGACGGGATCCACCGCCTACTCTTTGTCTGCGGGCGGCCCCCTTGTTGCTCCTGGCCATCGTGGGCTTATCGTTGTTCCGCTCAACCCCCATACCCTCATGTCGCGTGCGATAGTCACCGGCGAGCAAGACGTGGTGGAGGTCAATGTGTCCAACGACCACAACCGCACCAATATCGCCTTGTTTGCTGATGGCAACAAACTCCCCATTGACTCCCAGGTTCGTCGCGTGGTGGTTCGTCGTGGCGAAATCCCCACAACCCTCATCCATTTCAACGAAAACCATTTCTACCGGAAGGCTGCTGAGGTGTTCTTTCGCGAGTCCCGTTGCTACTAGGACACCTAGAGGTTCGGGGCTTATTGGGCCTGGAATGCCTAGGGGTTCGGAGCTTATCAGGCACGCAAAACCATAGGGGCCGCGCTCTTGTCGATAACGTTCAAAACAACAACAAGGGGACCGATGATTCGGCCCCCTAGCACGTAAGGCGATTGTTTTGCCTCGACCAGTCACAGGAATAGGCCAGCCGAGAAAGCGGGCTAGCCGCGGGAGTAGGCCAGTCACAGGAGTAGGCTGGCCGTGGAGGCAAACTAACCGTGGAAGTAGCGATGTTTTTCGTATTTCGGCTCGCAGGTGACGTTGATGCCGAGGGTCTTATACAACTTCACGTCGGCGTTGCTCAAGATGACGCTGAAATGGGCGTGGCATCCGCGCAGCTTTTTGAGGCTCTCGATAGCCTTTGCGGCGAGAGGTTCGTTTGCGGAGGACAAGGCCAAGGCCACGAGCAGCTCGTCGGAGTGGAGACGGGGGTTTTTGGAGCCGAGGTGGGTCGATTTCAGGTCGCAGATGGGGTCAAGGACCTCGTCGCTCATGATATAGGTGGCGTCATCGATACCCGCGACCGCCTTTAGGGAGTTCAAAAGGACTGAGGAAGCAGCCCCAAGGCGGGTGGAGGTGCGACCGGTGATAACACGGCCATCAGCCAACTCCAGGGCGCCGGCGGGTTTGCCCGTGGCTTCCTCCTTGAGCAGGGCGGCGCTTCGTGCCGGAAGGATGCTGGCGTTGACGCCGGCCTTTTGCATAAGCATCTCGAGGGTTTTGACCTCGTCGGAGGGCGCCCCGGAGATTTTCTCGTTGACCGCTGCGCGGAAGTAGCGACGGACGATCTCGCGGCGGGATGCGTCACAACAGGCGCCGTCGTCGATGATGCCGTACCCCGCCATGTTGACGCCCATATCGGTGGGAGATTGGTACGGGCACTCGCCGAGGATGCCGGTCATGAGACTGCGCAGGACAGGGAAGATTTCGACATCGCGGTTGTAATTGACGGTGACCTCGCCATAGGCGTCGAGTTGGAAGGGGTCCACCATGTTCACGTCATCGAGATCGGCCGTCGCTGCCTCGTAGGCGATGTTGACCGGATGGTTAAGGGGGAGGTTCCAAATGGGGAAGGTCTCGTATTTGGCATAGCCAGCGTTGACGCCGCGCTTGTGCTCGTGGTAGAGCTGGCTTAAGCATGTTGCCATCTTGCCGGAGCCGGGACCGGGGGCTGTGACGACCACGAGCGGCTTTGTGGTCTCGAGGAACTCATTCTTGCCGAGGCCCTCCTCGCTCACGATATGGTCGATGGCGTTGGGGTAGCCGGCGATGGGGTATTGCAGCTTGCAGGTAATGCCGAGGTTGGCAAGGCGATGGCGGAAGGCGTCGGCCAATTGCTGGCCGGCGTATTGGGTGACCATGACACCGCCGACGGCAAATCCCATGGAGCGGAAGATGTCCATAAGGCGCAGCACGTCCTCGTCGTAGGTGATGCCGTAGTCGCCGCGGATCTTGCCTTGTTGGATGTGGTTTGCGTTGACGGCGACGATGATCTCGACATCGTCGGAGATGCTTTGGAGCATACGGATCTTCACGTCGGGTTGGAAACCGGGGAGGACGCGACTTGCGTGATAGTCGTCAAACAACTTACCGCCGAATTCCAGATAGAGTTTTCCGCCGAATTTGTCGATGCGCTCTCGGATGCGCTCGGCCTGCATCGTGATGTACTTATCGTTATCGAAGCCTATCCGCATGATACCCCCGTTCCTTTCCATGTTTAGAAGCCGTCACCCCGTGGGCCGTATGTGGGTCGTCTTTGGGCCGTCACCCCGTGGGGATTTACTACAACGTTCGTATTATAAGCGTCTCATCCCGCCCTCCTGTCTTTGGATTACAAATGTGTTTCAAATTCGCGTGACAGAATGTTTGGAATGCTCTTACCCCTAGAATGAAAAGGCGTTTGCGGGGCTTTTCGGATGGCTGGATTTCCCCGAGAGCGCGATTTTTTTGCGGTCCCGTGGACACTTCAATCAATGATGGTGGCTGGGTTCCAACTCAGACGTTGGCCTTACCTGGACGGAGGAGTGTTCTAAATGACGAAGCATATTTTTGTTACGGGAGGCGTCGTTTCCTCTTTGGGGAAAGGCATCACGGCCGCATCTTTGGGCCACCTTCTGAAGGCGCGTGGCTACAAGGTCACGATGCAAAAAATGGATCCCTATCTCAATGTTGACCCGGGGACCATGAGCCCCTACCAACATGGTGAGGTGTTCGTCACTGAAGACGGTCATGAGGGAGACCTCGATCTCGGTCACTATGAGCGCTTCATCGACGAGAATCTTTCCCGTGAGTCAAACTTCACCGCGGGCTCAATCTACAAGACCCTCATCGCCCGCGAACGTCGTGGCGATTTCCTCGGTGGCACGGTCCAAGTCATCCCCCATGTGACAAACGCCATCAAGGAACGCTTGTACCGCGTGGCTGAGCAATCATGCGCCGACGTGGTCATCTCCGAGATCGGCGGCACCATCGGCGACATCGAGGGCTTGCCCTTCATCGAGGCGGCGCGCCAGTTCAAGAAGGAGAAACCGCTCGGAGATGTGCTGTTTGTCCATTGCACTTTTGTTCCTTACGTCGCTGCGGCCCACGAGGTCAAGACCAAGCCCACCCAACATTCTGTCAAGGAGTTGCGCAGCCTCGGCGTTCAGCCCGACTTTATCGTGTGTCGCTCCGACCATACGATCTCTGACAAGGTGCGTGAGAAGATTGCGCTGTTTTGCGACGTTGCCGCGAGCGAGGTCCTTTCCTGCGTAGACGCCTCTACCATCTACGAGGTGCCGATCAACCTGTATAAACAAGGTTTTGACGCAAAAGTGCTCACCAAGCTCGGTCTTGTGGCCAACCCCATCGACCTCGATCCCCTCAAGGCCTTCCTCACAGCGCGCAAGAAGTGCAAGGAGCGCGTGGACATCGCCGTTGTCGGCAAGTACACTGCCTTGCCTGATGCCTATCTTTCCATCATTGAGGCTTTGGGACATGCCGGCGTGCACCACGGTCGCAAGGTGGAGGTGCATCTCATCGACGGTGAGACTTTGAACGAGGACAACGTGGAGGAAATCCTCGGAAAGATGAATGGCATTCTTGTTCCCGGCGGTTTTGGCCAACGCGCCTTCGAGGGCAAAATCCTCGGTGTGAAGTATGCCCGTGAGAACAATGTCCCGTTTTTGGGCATCTGCCTCGGTTTGCAAGCTGCGGTGTGCGAGTTCGCGCGCAACGTGGCGGGTCTGGGAGGGGCCACCAGCGCCGAGTTTGACGAGAACGCGGCCTATCCCGTCATCGACCTCATGCCCGAACAGGAAGATGTCGAGGACAAGGGAGGCACGATGCGCTTGGGTGCTTATCCTTGTAAGGTGGTGCCCGATACCAAGGCATATGCGGCCTATGGCGGGCCTATCGTCTACGAGCGCCATCGCCATCGCTATGAGGTGAACAATGCGTTCCGCGACGTCTTGACTGATGCAGGACTCCTGATCAGCGGATTGTCCCCCGATGAGCGCCTTGTCGAGATGATCGAGATTCCCGACCATCCATGGTTTGTGGCAAGCCAGGCGCACCCTGAGTTCAGGAGTCGTCCGACCCGTCCCCACCCCCTGTTCCGCGATTTCGTCGGCGCCGCCATCGCCAACGTGAAGTAGCGAATCTGCCCAAAACCTCTCCCGCGTGCCCCGTCTTCGCCCCTTTGGACGGGGCGCATCTTTTTCCTATAATGGGCGCATGGATATCTACCTCAAAGAATTTTTGGACTATTTGCGTGTCGAGCGGGGGAGCTCGTCGAACACCGTCGCCGCTTATCGACGCGACCTGGAGCTCTATCTGCTGTTCTTGCGGCGCGAGGGTATATCTGACTTGTTGGACGTAACCCGAGACGAGATCTCTCTTTTCGAGGGGTGGCTCGCCGAGGGTAAGCCTGGGTATTTACCCGATGGTGCGTTGAGCAACCCCGAGAAGCCGTCCACACGCATGCGTCGGTTGTCTGCGGTCAAAGGGCTCCATAAGTTCCTCGTTCGCGAGGAGTACACCACGAAGAATCCCTCCGACTTGATACAACCCTCAAAACTTCCCCAACGACTTCCTGATGTCTTGTCCGTCGCCTTGGTCGACGCCCTACTTGAGCAGCCCTTTCCCCAAACGCCTACGGGGTTTCGGGATCGTGCGGTCTTGGAGGTCCTCTATGGGTGCGGATTGCGTGTGAGCGAGCTTACGGGGCTCGATAGGGGAGACGTGTTCTTCGAGGAGGGCTACCTGCGGGTCACAGGTAAGGGAAACAAGATGCGTATCGCCCCGCTTGTTGGTGCGGCGGCCCGAGCGTTGGGTGCCTATCTGTCAAAGGGTCGCCCTATCCTTGAGGCAAAGGCGAAATCTCGTTGTTCCGCGGTGTTCCTCAATGCGCGCGGAGGGCGGCTCTCTCGCCAGTCTGTCCACGGCATTTGCTCCCGGGCAGGTCTTGTGGTGGGGATAGAGAACCTCCATCCCCATACCTTGCGCCATTCCTTTGCGACCCATCTGTTGGAGGGGGGCGCGGACTTGCGCGTCATCCAAGAGATGCTGGGACATGCGGACATCTCCACGACCCAGATCTATACCCATGTGTCTCGCGCCCATATTCGCGAGGAGTATCTGAACGCCCATCCTCGTGCATAATTGCCACCCTCACGTGTAGTCGTCGACCCTCGCTTCCCACCCAGGGGCATCGTCGACCCTCGCTTCCCACCCTCGTGCATAGCTGTCACATAATTCAAAGCGTTTTCCCTGTCGGCATAAAGCGCTGTCATCGGGGTGTTATCGTTTTTCGTGGGCTGTCATCACAAAATTGTCATATAACTTTACCTGTGTATCTTGTGTATCGCGTCGATGCTTGACACACCATATGGTATACCTCCTTTCCCCCACATTACCCCACATTGATATAATCCCAGTTCAAATCGACTTTTGCTCGAATCATCATCTCCGAAAAACCCCGCGTTTTCTCCAATTTTGATTGTAAAGTGGGAGAAAGTGGGATATTATGGTCAAACCGAATCAAAGTCGTACTGTCGAGAGAGGAGGATGAGCGCCGTGGTAGAGATGATGGGCGAGTATCGTCACAAGCTTGATGCCAAGGGCCGTCTCTCCCTCCCCTCGAAACTTCGTGCCGACCTTTCGGAGACTCTGGTGGTCATGGTCAACCCCAAGGATGAGTGTCTGTATGCGTTCACTACGCAGCAGAGCTTCGATGATTGGATGGAGTCCGTCTTCGAGAAAGATGGCGGCTACAACGCGAGAAACTCCAGGCACGTCAACATTCGTCGTGTGTTGAAGGCCCGCGCAACCAACGTCGATATCGATAGCGCAAATCGTATCAACCTGAAGGCCGACCAACGTGAAGCTGTCAAGATCGACAAGGATGTCGTCCTTGTGGGCAACACGGGCTACTTTGAGATTTGGGACGCAAAGCGTTGGGATGAGTTCTGCGCTGAGGTGGATATCGCTTCCTACTTCGACTAGACCCAGACGTGAGCGGATTGACTAGCGAATATCATCATATACCGGTCCTGCTCCCCGAGTGCCTCGAGCAACTACACCTAGAATCGAAGCACACGTTCGTGGATGCAACGCTCGGCGGAGCAGGCCATTCCCTCGAGGCGGCGATGCGCCTTGGACCTCAAGGGACGCTTATCGGTATCGACCAGGACGAGGTTGCATTGACGGCGGCGAGGGAGCGCTTAGGCGCCTTGCCTGATGACGTCAGGCCCAACCTCGAACTCCTTCGCGGCAACTTCGGAGAAATGGACAAGCTTCTGCTCTCCGCCGAGGTGCCGGGAGTGGATGCGTTCCTCTTCGATATCGGCGTCTCCTCGGTCCAGATCGACACACCATCACGTGGCTTCTCCTTCAAGGAGAATGGCCCTCTTGATATGCGGATGGATCCGGGTAACCAAACCCTAACCGCAGCAGAGATCATCAACACCTACAACGCAGCAGATCTCACCCGGATTCTCCGTAGCTACTCCGATGAGAAGTGGGCCAGTCGTATCGCGAAGTTCGTGTGCGAGGCTCGGGAGAGCGCGTATATCGAGACGAGCGAGGAACTTGTCGAGATCATCAAGGCTGCCATTCCCGCGAGCGCCCGTCGTGCGGGGGGGCATCCTGCCAAGCGCACGTTCCAGGCGTTGCGTATTGAGGTGAACGGCGAGCTTGACGTGCTTGGGCGCGCGCTTCATGCGGCGGTGAGGTGGCTAAACCCTGGCGGGAGAATTGCCGTCATAAGCTACCACTCCCTGGAGGATCGCATCGTGAAGGACATCTTCAACTCCTATGCGAACCGATGTACGTGCCCCCCTGATCTGCCTGTGTGCGTGTGTGGGAAAGAACCGGTATTGGACGTGATAACTCGCAAACCCATCGTCCCCACTGACGCGGAGATTAAACGCAATCCCCGTGCACGCAGCGCAAAATTGCGTGTGGCACAACGTCGCTAGCCGCGCGTTGAAAAGGACGCGCGTTGAAAAAAGGGCCCAAGCGCCCACTATACCGACAGTAACGAGCTGCATGCCGAAGCAAAGGAGGTAGACGTGGCCGCACCCGCATACCGTCAGTACGCAGCACAGCCCGCTATCCCCGAGCGCAGGCGTCGCGGCTTGAACAAGACCTCGGTCCGCATCGTACAGGGCGATCGTCCTGCCACCCTTCCAAAGGCCCCTTCCAACATCGCCATCGTTGCGGCGTTTGTCGCTGCCTTGTTGGTGGCGTTGACTCTGTTGTCGTTCGCGCGTGTCGCCATCAGCTCCGCCACGATCGCGATCGCCATCGAATCGCAGGACCTCAGCTCGCAAATCGAGACCGACCGCGCGGCGGGCAACAAGCTCGAGGTGAGCGAGAGCCTCCTTACCAACTCTTCCAACATCAAGGCGAATGCGACCAAACTCGGCTTGGCCGCTTCCTACTCTTCTGAAGTCATCACCTTAGAGCAAGACATCGTCGCTATGAACGCCTCGGGCGACCTGTCCTTGACCGAGAGCTTCCGCAGGGCCTCCGCTGCCGTTCAAGGTTAAGGTATGATTGGCAACCGTCGCAGATCAGGCGGGGATGACAGAGCCTCTTCCTCCCGTAGCGCCGCGCATGCCTCCCGCAACTTTGGTGGGGGGGCAAAAGCGCGCAAGGTCTTCGAGACGGCCAACTCCAATCGCTCCTTTCTCCTTGTCGTCGGGTTTGCCTTTTTCGCTTTGGCTCTTATCGTGCGCTTGGTGTTTTTGCAGGTGATCGTTGCCGATGAGTATTCCCAAAAGGCTGAAAACTCCCGCACTGCCGAGATCACCGTGGAGGCGCGTCGTGGGACAATCTATGACCGCAACGGTAACGTCTTGGCCTGCAGTGTCGATGCGACGACCATCTACGCGGTTCCCTCCGAGGTCACCGACGCCAAGGGTACGGCGACCATCCTCGCCGCAATCTTGAAGAAGGACGCCAACGAGCTTGAGGCGACCCTTTCCGACAAAAGCACGTCGTTTTGCTACATATCCCGCAAGGAAAAGACCGACGTTGCAGAGACGGTAAAGAATCTCGACCTCGACGGTATCTACTTCCTCGAGGATTCCCGTCGTGAATATCCGTACGGCTCGGTAGCCGGTACGGTCATTGGGTTCGTCAACGTCGATGGCAAGGGCGTCTCCGGGCTTGAGAGCGAATACGACAGTATCCTTCGCGGCGTCGACGGCGTTAAACGCATGGAACTCGGCGTAAATTCGGTACCGATCACCTCCGGCGAGAATAAAAGCGTCGCCGCAGTCGACGGCCAAGACATCATGGTGTCCATCGACATCGAGATGCAGGCCTATCTTGAACAGGTCTTGGTGCAATGGAAAGAAAACCTCTCCGCACAGACCGAGGCCGTCCTCATGGATTCCGCTACAGGCGAGATCTATGCAGCCAGTTCAACGCCCCTGCTCGATCCCGCCGATACCAGCAAGATCGAGGAAGGCTCCACCGAGCTCGCCATCGTGTCCCGCTCCTACGAGCCTGGTTCCATCTTCAAGACTGTCACCGCCCTGACAGCCCTTGAGGCCAAGGCCGTTGATACGGAAGACGAGTTCGATTGTCCCTCCGAGCTTCCCGCCGATCAGTACTTTGTCTCCGACTCCCATGCTCGCGACGACGTCACGTACACGTTCCGTGAGATCATGCAGTACTCCTCCAACGTCGGCATTTCCCTCATCGCGGAGAAGACCGGCTTCCAAAAACTGTACAACAACATCATTGCTTGGGGTCTCAATGACCTAACCGGCGTCGACTACCCAGGCGAGTCCTCCGGCTACCTTGTCGACTTCGACCAGTGGGCAAAGATTCAGGGTTACAGCGTATCCTTCGGCCAAGGCATCTCTGTCACGCCTCTCCAAATCACACGCCTGTACGGCGCTATCGTCAACAAGGGCGTCGCGGTCACCCCGCATTTCCTCATCGCCTATCCGCAGACCGGCGAGAAGCCCACCTACGAGTCCAAACAAATCCTCTATAGCCAAGAAACCATCGACAAGATTACCAGCATGCTCCAAACCGTCGTAACCGAAGGCACCGGCAAGAGTGCCCAAATCGAGGGGTTCGAGCCTGCGGGCAAGACGGGCACCGCGGAGATCGCCGCAGACGACGGCGGCTACCGAACCGATATCTACAACGTCAGCTTCACGGGCTACATACCGGATTCCAACAGCACCTTCGTGTGCTTCACCGGTGCGATGAACCAGCCCGCTGAAGGTAACGTCTCCGGCATGTTTGCCGATATCATGTCCTTTGCAATCGATCGCTACAAGATCGTGGCGAACTAAGGAGGCTCGTATGCCCAAGTCCTGTGAACAACTTCTCGTCGGAACCGCCGCTGAGGTATTCGGTGAGAGGGGGCGAGAGGTGACCGGCCTCGCGTTTCGCAGCGACAAGGTCGAACCAGGCTTTGCGTTCTTTTGCATCGTGGGCCTTGCTACCGATGGTCACCGTTTTGCCCAAGACGCCGTCAATCGCGGCGCCGCTCTCATCGTCGCACAGCACGAGCTTGAACTTGAGGGCGCAGACGGCGTCACGGTCGCGGTGGTGAATGACACGCGTGTCGCTATGGCCCGCGTCGCGGCAAACTACTACGACAATCCCAGCGAGTCGTTCCAACTCGTCGGCATCACGGGAACGAATGGGAAGACCACCACCACGTTCCTTGTCGACCATATCGTCTCCGCCCAGGGCAAGAAGTGCGGCATCATAGGAACTACGGGCAATCGCGTGGATGGCGTCATGGAGACCGCCTCCAACACCACACCCGAGTCTGCGGACTTGCAACACCTGTTTGCCCGTATGCGCGACGCCGGCAACGACGTTGTCGCCATGGAGGTCAGCAGTCATGCCCTCGACCTGCGTAGGACGTGGGCCTCGCGCTATGCCGTCACCGCATTCACTAATCTGACTCAGGACCACCTTGACTACCACCATACCTTTGAGGCGTATTTTGAGGCAAAGGCCCTGCTGTTCGGTCGAGGTTATCCCGCAAAGCGCGTCGTGTGTATCGACGATGCTTGGGGAGAGGAGCTCGCGAAGCGGTGCAAGGAGGCTGGCGACCCCCTTCTGACGACGGGGTTTGAGCCCACCTCCGATATCCACCCCATCGACGTCGACTACGCTATCGACAAGACCCGCGTACGCTTGGGCGTTTGCGGCGAGGAATATGACGTGTGCTATCCGTTGGTAGGGCGCTTCAACGTCTCCAACATGATGACAGCATTCGGTGTTGCGCTCAGTCTCGGTATCGCGGTCTGCGATATCGTGGAAGCCTTGCGCGATGCCGACGGCGTCCCTGGTCGTCTCGAGCGCATATCCGCACCGGGTTGCCCTGACGTCTTTGTGGACTATGCCCACACCCCTGACGCCGTCGAGAAAGCCCTGTCCTCGGTCATGGCCCTCAACCCCGCGAAGACCATCGTCGTCTTTGGGTGTGGGGGGGATCGTGACGCGACGAAGCGCCCGCTCATGGGGCGTGCGGCCTTGGCGGCTGATTACGCGATCGTGACCAGCGACAACCCCCGCACTGAGGACCCCAACAAGATCATCGAGGACATCGTTGCGGGCATGAGCGGGGAGGAGGAGCGCTTCGAGGTCATCGCCGACAGGCGAGAGGCGATCATGCGCGCCGTGGAGCTTGCCGGCGAGGATTGTGCGGTTTTGGTTGCGGGCAAGGGGCACGAGGATTATCAGATTATCGGAACGACTAAAATCGACTTCGACGACCGCAAGGTGGTCGCCGAGGCTTTGGCTAGACGTGCATAACGACTTTAGGGCGTGCATAACGTTTTACGGGCGCGTCTTTGGGGCGCGTCTTTAAGGGGATGGTTAGGCTATGCAAATGAGGGCGAGCGAGATTGCCGCTTGTACGGGTGGGATGATTGTCGTGGGTGATGATCCCGCGGCTGATATGTTGGTTTGGGATTCTCGCAAGGTATGTCCTGGTTGTTTGTACGTGGCGTTTCCGGGTGAGCGCGTGGACGGTCACGACTTCGTCGCAACGTCTGTCGAGGCGGGTGCCACTATCGCCTTGATCTCCCAAGAGCCCGATGAGGAGATGTGCGCTGCGGCAGGCGCCCACGGCGCCGCGCTCGTGAGGGTTGAGAACACGCTTGACGCAGTGAGTGATCTTGCCCGGGCATGGAGAGGGCGACTGCATGGTCGTGTCATCGGCTTGACGGGGTCCGTGGGTAAGACGACCACGAAGAACCTGGTTCGTGACGTCCTCGCGGCGCAGTTCAAGACCGTTGCCACCGAGAAGAACCAAAACAACGAGCTCGGCGTTCCCAATACCGTGCTGCGTGCCGATGTCGATACGGAGGCCGTCGTTGTCGAGATGGGTATGCGCGGCTTAGGCCAATTGGAGTCCCTTTGTACGTTCGTGAAGCCCGATTGGGGTATCGTGACCAACGTCGGCGACTGCCATATCGAGCTCCTTGGCTCACGTGACAACATCGCTTTGGCCAAGGCGGAGCTGATTTGCGCCCTGCCCGATAGGACGGGGATGGCGTTTTTGAATGCGGGCGATGCCTATTGCGACTTCATCAAAGACGTCGCGCGACTCTCCGAGCGCGGTATCGTCGCTGTGCGTTATGACGGTACCTACGAGGCTGCTGGGCGGGGATGGGAGGTGGATGACGGTTCTCCTGCGGTGTGGGCCACCGATATCGAGCTCAACGCCTTGTCCCAACCTCGTTTCACCCTGAACGTCCGGGGTTTTGGCGGAGAGTCGGAGGGAAGTCGGACTTGCTCGATGTCCCTCAGAGGTCTCCACAACGTCTCTAACGCGTGTGCTGCCGCTGCGGTGGGGTGCGCCATGGGTATGAGCCTCGAGTGTGTGTGCGATGCGCTCGCCGGCGCCCAACCTGAGGAGGGCCGCCAAGAGGTGCTCACGGCAACGCGAGGGTTCACAGTGGTGAATGACGCGTATAATGCTAACCCTGACTCGATGAGGGCTTCCTTGTCCATGTTCGCGTCCATGGCTGTCGAGGGGCGTCGTATCGCCGTTCTTGGCGACATGGGCGAGCTCGGCGACTTTGCCGCCCAAGGTCACAGGGGGGTCGGAGCGGTGGTTGCGTCTTTGCCCATCGACGTGCTTGTGTGCGTCGGGCCCCTGTCGGCGGATGTGGCGAGCTCCGCTATCGAGGCAGGTATGGATCCCGAGAGGGTTGTTCGCGTCCAAGATGCGGATGAGGCTCTTGAGGTGGTAACGACTATGGTTGAATCGCCTGATGCCGTTTTGGTCAAGGCGTCCCACTACATGGGGCTTGACCGCGTGGCAGAGGGTTTGGTGAGGTAACGATGCTATCGGGAATGAACACCTATCCCACATTTCTCGTTTTTTTGGCTGTGCTGATTTCCGCGTTGGTGACCATCGCGTTGACGCCGGTCTGGATCAAGATCTTGAAGGCCAAGGCCATCGGGCAACAAGTCCGTGCGGACGGTCCCCAAAGCCACCTTGTCAAGCAGGGTACGCCTACCATGGGCGGCGTGGTCATGCTCATCGCGGTCCTTGTCGCAATCCTGCTCATCGACGCCCCCGAGGCTGATACCTTCATCCTTATGGGCGCCATCCTCCTGACCGGCGCCGTGGGCCTTATCGACGATGGGTCCAAGGTTGTCTTCGAGCGCTCCTTAGGTCTTACTCCTAAGCAAAAGCTCGTGTTTCAGTTCCTCATCGCTACGGTGTTTTGTCTCGTTGCTGTAAATTGCGTACATGTCGAGCCTACGGTGAGCATCCCTTTGGTAATCACGTTTGACCTAGGGATCTTCACGACGGTTCTCCCGATCGGCGACGGCATCTCCATCCCTTGGCTCTACCTTGTCTTTGTGAACATCCTCGTGGTCGGCATGTGCAACGCTGTCAACCTCACTGACGGACTTGACGGCCTCGCAGCGGGAACGGTCATGCTTGTCATGATCGTCATGGCCGCAATCGCCTACAAGACGGATATGCTCAATTCCGCTATCGTCGCGGCAGCTTTGGCTGGCGCCTGCGTGGGTTTCCTTTGGTTCAACTCCTTCCCGGCCGACATCTTCATGGGAGACACGGGCTCCCTTGCCTTGGGCACCGCCCTCGGTGGCCTTGCGGTCCTGACGAAGACGGAGTTTCTTGTTCTCATCATCGGCGGCCTGTTCGTCATCGAGGCGTTGTCTGTCATGATCCAGGTGGCGTATTTCAAAAAGACGCGCAAACGCATCTTCCTCATGGCGCCCCTTCACCACCACTTCGAGAAGAAGGGATGGAGCGAGACGAAGGTCGTCATTCGCTTCTGGATCGTCTCCGGTTGCTTTGCCGCGATCGGCTTCGTATGGTTCTTTGCCCAATTCCTTGTGGGATAGGGGCCTGTGTGGGTGGTGTATGATAAACGATCGAGCGCCGAGTGTGTCGGCGCAACGGTGAGTCTGTGGGGTAAACATGACTGAAACGAACTACATTCCCGGACGCAAACTGGCCCCAAAAAAGCTGGGCCGCGTTCTTATCTTGGGACTCGGCAAAAGTGGTATGGCGACGGCTTCCTATTGCGCGCGCTTGATGGGGAAACGCGTCGAGCATCTCGCCATCGCTGCCGGAAAGAGGTCTCCTTCAACCTTGGAGTTCGCGGAGACGATGGAGGCGGCAGGTGCCGTCGTCGAGTTCGACCACGAGATCATCGAGGGTTCCTACGATATCTGTATCGCCAGCCCCGGCATCTCCCAGTTTTCGGACTTCTACAAGAGCGCCCAAGCGGCAAGTGGCGAGATCGTAAGCGAGGTGGAGTTCGCATGGCGCGAGAGTGCCGCGGACTCCGTGTGGGTCGCCATCACCGGTACTAACGGTAAGACCACCACCACGGCCCTTTGCGCGCACCTTCTTCGCGAAGCGGGGATGAACGCTGCGGCGGTCGGCAACATCGGGGACGTCGTGATCGATGCGGTCGCGGCGGGTCACACCGACGTTTACGTGGTCGAGGCCTCTTCTTACCAACTCGCTTCCACCGTCAACTTCGCGCCCCAGATAGCCGTGCTCCTCAACATCACGCCTGACCATCTCAAGTGGCATGGCAGCATGGAGGAGTACCGTCGTGCAAAACTGCGCGTGTTTGCCAACCTCGCGACCGTTCCCGACGCCGTTGCCGTCCTTGACGCCACCAACGACCTCGTGCGGGAAACTGTTCGTGCCTTCAAAGCCCAGCCTCGATGCGAGCGCGGTTTTGACTACGTCCCCTTGGGAACGGCATCCGGACTCGATGAGAGCATGCATGAGCGTTGCGGCAGCGATAATGCCGCCTATCTTGACGACAAGGGCGTGATGTGCGTCCTGTTCCGCGGCGAGACCCACTCTCTCATGCCCGCATCCGACCTTTTGCTGAAGGGCCGCCACAACCATGCTAACGCCCTCGCTGCGGCGGTCGTCGCCCTTGCCCTCGGTGTTGATGACGCGGACCTCGTCCGCGGCCTGTCGGGATTCGCGCCCCTCGAGCACCGCATCGAGCCCTGCGGTTCTGTGAGAGGTGTTGACTGTTTTAACGATTCCAAGGCCACCAATGTCGATGCGACGCTTGTGGCCCTCTCCTCTTTCACGCCCGGTCGTCTCATCGTCTTGCTTGGAGGAGATGACAAGGGTACGTCTCTTGACGAGCTTGTCAAGGTTGCTCGGGAAAACGCTCGCGCGGTCGTATGTTTTGGTGACGCAGGCCCTCGATTTGCCGCAGCCTTCGAGGACGCCGGTGCGGGGGACATGGTGTTGCGTGCCGGCAAGTTGGAGGAGGCGCTTGATTGCGCGCTCAAGGTTGCCCAAGAGGGCGATTCCGTCGTTTTGTCCCCGGCGTGTGCCTCCTTTGACGAGTTCGACTCTTTCGAGCATCGCGGTCGCGAGTTCAAGCGCTACGTCGCTTGCCGCATGGCCGCCCAAGGATTGAAGGCTTGATGCTATGACACGAAAACGGACTGGCGGCGCGTCGGTCTTCGACGGCCCCCGCATCGTCTTGCTCGTCGTGACCTTGGCCCTTATCTTGTTGGGACTGGTCATGGTGTATTCGGCAAGCATGGGCGAGGCGGTCACCAACGGTTCGACGGATTCTAGCTACTACCTGCTCAAACAGGCTATCGTCGTTGTCATTGGCAGCGCTCTTGGCACCATAGCGTGGAAGCTTTGCCCACCTCACCGGTGGCGTGGAATAATGACTTGGATTGTGCTCGCGGCCTGTTTCGCGTCGCTGGTCGCGACCGCGTTGTACGGTGTTGCGACCAACGGCGCCCAGCGCTGGGTGTATATCGGCAGTTTCAGCTTCCAACCTTCGGAGTTCGCAAAGATCGCCATCATCATCGTAGGCGCCCGCATCTATGCGGACTTCCGTGAGGGCCTACTCAAGCCGCGCCCTGCGTTACTCCTTGCGTTTTTCACGGTCATTGTTCCGGTATTGTTTATCTATGTCTCCCAATCCGACCTCGGGACCACGCTCATTATCGCGATTGGCATCATGTCAATCCTTTGGTTCGGGGATTGCCCCCTCAAGTTCATCCTCATCGCCTGTGCCGTCGGCATCGCTTTTGTCCTCATATCCGTTTTCGGTACGAGTTACCGTTCCGATCGTTTGTACCACCTCGACCCGTGGAACGACGGCCAAAACGGAGGAGGTCGCGGCTTCCAGCTCATCAGATCCTTCTACGCCTTTGCCCAAGGAGGAATCTTTGGTGCCGGCATCGGTAACTCCACCGAGAAGCTCACACCCCTCCCTGAGGCTGAGACCGACTTCATCTTCGCCATCATCGGTGAGGAGCTCGGTCTTGTCGGTGCACTTATCGTCATCGCGCTGTTCGCAGCATTCCTCGTTGCCGGCATGTTGGTCGCCAACGAGTCCGAGGACCCTTTCGCCCGCATGCTCGCCGGTAGCCTCACGGTGATGATCGTGTTCCAGGCGTTCCTCAACATGGGATGTGTGACCGGACTTCTTCCCACCACGGGAAAACCGCTCCCCTTCATCTCCTCGGGAGGTTCGTCGATGTTTGCCACGCTTATCATGGTCGGATTGATCATGACGGCGGCACCTAAGGGGTCAAAGACTTCCATCTACGACAAGCGCCGCGAGAACTTACGCATCGTGCGCTCCGTGGATTCCGGCGACGCGCGCTACTTTGCGGGCAACGAGGATTCTGCGCGTCCTCTTGACGGTTTGCGCGACAGGCGCTCTTTGGGGGATAATGGTTATTCGCGAAATGTGAGGACCTTCCAGCCTGTGGCTTCGTGGAGGGGGAGGAGATAAGGTGAACGTCGTTCTTACCGGCGGGGGTACCGCTGGCCATATCAATCCGGCGCTGGCGTTGGCCGAAGAGCTTGCCGGGCGAGGCGCCACGGTGTTCTTCGCAGGCACGCCACAAGGTATCGAGGCACGCCTGGTTCCTGCCGCAGGTATTCCGTTCCAACCTTTCGAGGCGTCGGGATTCAACAGAAACAAGCCGTTGACGCTGGTCAAGGGCGTGGCAACAATCCACAAGAGCGCGCGTTTGGCGGAAAAGTGGCTTCGGGAGATCGAGGCGGACGTCGTCGTCGGCTTTGGCGGGTATGTCTCCATTCCGGTGGCACAAGCTGCCGAGAAGCTCGGTATTCCCGTCGTCGTCCACGAGCAGAACTCCTATATGGGTCTTGCCAATCGCGAATTGTCCAAGAAGGCGGCAGCCACATGCCTTACCTATGAGGTGGCGGCGAAGGGGACGAAGGCAAACAACCCGATCGTGACGGGAAACCCTGTCCGCCGCAGCGTCGTTGAGTCCACCCGCCAACAAGGGAGGGAGATGCTTGGTATCCCCGAGGATGCTGTCATGTTGTTGGTGTTCGGCGGCAGCCTCGGTGCGCGCCATATCAACCAGGCGATTTGCTCCATGAAGGAGGCGTTGTTGGCGCACGAGGACCTCTACGTGGTCCACATCACCGGCCCCAAGGAGCTCGATAGCGTCAAGGAGGCGCTCGCGCTTACCCCTGACCAGCAGAGGCGATGGAGCGTCATGGGATACCAGGACCGCATGGGCGAGACCCTGGCGGCCGCCGATGCGGTGGTGAGCCGCGCGGGCGCGACCTCGTTGGCCGAGATTTCCGCTCTCGGCATCCCTGCCTTGCTTGTTCCGTTCCCGTATGCGACGGACGATCACCAAACGACGAATGCCCGCTCCTACGTGGAGGCTGGGTGTGCATACTCAATTGCAGACGATAAGGTCGAGACGGAAGAGTTCAAAAAGCTCGTGCTGTCTTTGGTTGAAGAGGAGAGCGTGCGTTCGGACATGAACGCCGCAGCGAAAAATCTCGAGACGGCGAATGCGGCGGCAAAGCTCGCAGACGTGGTCATGAGCGTTTTCAAGGAAAGGGAATAACTCATGGGCAACCAGCTCAATTCCGTACATTTCATCGGCGTCGGTGGCGTCGGCATGAGCGGTATCGCTCGCGTCGCCCATGATCAGGGAATCCGCGTAAGCGGTTCTGACTTGCGTAGCAGTCGCTATACCGACCAGCTCGTGGAGGCCGGCATCCAAGTATTCATCGGCCACGATGCAGCCAACATCGCGAATGATGTAGACGTCGTCGTCGTGTCCACGGCGATTTTGGAGAACAATGCCGAGTTGCGAGAAGCGAAGCGGCGCGGGTTGCCGATCTGGCACCGTGCAAAGATGCTTGCCGCCCTCGGTCGGGGTCTTGACACCCTTGCGGTCGCAGGTACCCACGGCAAGACCACCACGTCTTCCATGCTCGCCAGCGTCCTTGATGGCATAGGCCTCGATCCCACGTTCCTCATCGGTGGAATCGTGCGCGCCTATGGCACCAATGCCCATTCCGGCAAGGGCCGCTACTACGTCGTCGAGGCCGACGAGAGCGATAAGTCCTTTACCTACCTTGATCCAGCTGCCGTGATCGTGACCAACATCGAGGCGGACCATCTTGACCACTATCGCGACCTTGACGAGATCTACGAGCAGTTCAGCGCGTTTATCGGCTCGGTTCCCGAGGACGGCGTGGTCGTGGCTTGCGGAGAGGACTCTCGCCTTGTGGAGATTGCGCGTGCCACCGGCCGCCGTGTGGTGACTTATGGCTTCGGCGTCGGATGCGATGCCCGTGTCTCCAACTTCCAACCGAACGGCGTGGGCTCTCTGTTCGACCTCGCGCTGCCCGATGGAACCTTCATCCAAGGTCAGGTCAAACAAAACCCGGGTCGTCACAACGTGTTGAACGCAGCCGCAGTCTTAACGCTCGTCTTCGAGCTTGGCCTCGACGTGCACGCTGCGGTCGCGTCCCTCTCCGATTTTGCGGGTGTCCGTCGTCGTTTCGACTTGACGGGCAAGGAGTCGGGTGTCACCGTCATTGATGACTATGCCCACCATCCCACGGAGATCGCTGCCACGATCCGTGCTGCCAAGCAGCTTGACTTCAATCGCGTGCACGTCCTGTTCCAACCCCATCGCTACTCTCGCGCACCGTTGTTCACCGAGGTGTTGCATGATGAGTTCGGCAGTGCGTTCAACATGGCAGACACGGTCACCTTCATGGACGTGTATCCTGCCGGAGAAACGCCGGTACCGGGCGTGAACGGAAAGACTTTCCTCAACGTGGTGCTCGAGGATGCGGCCCATCCTGTCGCGGCCTACGTGCCCCATCGGCTCGACGCTCCGCGCTACCTTGCCTCCATTGCAAAGTCTGGCGATCTGGTCATCACCATGGGCGCAGGCGACGTGACGGCGGTCGGCCCCCAAATCATCGACGAGCTTTCCAACGGCGGACCCTATGAGTTTGAAGAGGGCGCGGTCCAAACGTTTGAGAGCGGAAGTCGACGCTAAATGACCGCTCGCCACACGACTGCCTTGGAGGCCTTGTTGGTTGATGACGCCTTTGACGGCGATGTCTCCTTCGATGAGCCCATGGCGCGACATACCACATACCACATCGGCGGCCCTGCCCGTTTCTTTGTGAATGTTGGGAGTATCGGTGCCCTTGCGAAGGTGGTTGGCGCAGCCGAGGGCGACGGCGTTCCTTGGGAGGTTGTGGGACGTGGTTCAAACCTCCTCGTCGCCGACGGGGGTTTCCCGGGTGTCATCATGACCCTTGGCCGTGATTTTCGCTCCATGCGCTTCGACGGGGAGACCAATCGCCTCGTTGTCGGGGCAGGTGTGTCTTTGTCCGCGGCGGTCCAAGAGGCTTTTGGACGCAACATGGCAGGTCTCGAGTTCGCGGTGGGAACACCGGGCACCGTAGGAGGAGCCTTGCGCATGAACGCGGGGACGCGGTCGGAATGGATCGGACAATCGGTCGTGTCGGTGACGACGTTTCGCCGCGGGACGGGTCTTGTCCGCAAACAAGGTGGCGAGCTTGTATGGGGGTATCGCCAATCTCCCTTCGCTTCCGACGAGGTCGTGTTGGAATGTGAACTTCAGTTGAAACCGACGGACCCCGTCTATATTCGCGGTAAGATGGAGGCCCTTCTCAACAAGCGGCGGAAATCGCAACCGTTGTCCCAGCCGTCTTGCGGAAGCGTGTTCCGCAATCCGGAAGGCGCTTTTGCAGGCGACCTGATTGAGCAGGCGGGATTGAAGGGCGTCACCGTCGGCGGGGCCCAGGTCTCGGAGGTTCATGGGAACTTCATTGTGAACAAGGGAGGCGCTACGGCCAAGGACGTCTGTGCGCTTATGGATTTGATTAGGACAAGGGTGAGCCAAGCGTATGGAATCGAACTACAACCGGAGGTCAGGTTCCTCGGGTTTGCGTAGATCCCAGGACTCCTCTTCGTTATCCTCCTCGAGGCGCCAGTCAAACGCCCGGGGTGCAAGAACTATGTCGACCCGATCCAACTCTCGGGGTGCTAAACCAGCGGCGACCAGGTCTAACTCCCGGGGTGCTAAACCAGCGGCGACCAGGTCTAACTCCCGGGGTGCTAAACCAGCGGCGACCAGGTCTAACTCCCGGGGTGCTAAACCAGCGGCGACCAGGTCTAACTCCCGGGGTGCTAAACCAGCGGCGACCAGGTCTAACTCCCGGGGTGCTAAACCAGCGGCGACCAGGTCTAACTCCCGGGGTGCTAAACCGGCGACGACCCGATCCAACGCCCGGGAGATGCGCTCGACCAGCATCGGGGAAATCAATCGCGACCAACGGCGTCACGCCCGTGCCGAGCGCGCCGATCGAAATGCGCGCTCCGCTCGCCAAACCACCAGCAAGGGGGGCGGTGGCGGCCGGCTTATCATCGCGGCGCTCGTCGTGGTCGTGTTGGTGGTCGGGGTCTTCGGCGCTTACGCCTTTGCCCGCCTCACCAACATGTTTCCCATCCAGGAAACCAACGTTGTCGGTGTGGAGCACCTGACCGACGCCGAGGTTGCCCAATTGGCACAAGTGCCTGATGGCGCGACGATTTTTAACGTCGATACGGCCGCGATCCGTTCGCGTCTGCTCTTGGATACATGGGTCAAGGATGTCAAGGTAAATGTTACCCCGCCAAACCGTTTGGACATCATCGTGACGGAGCGACAGGTCGCGGCGGTGATCGAGGTCTCCTCATCCGATTCCAGCACGGTAAAGCAATGGGCGTTGTCCTCCGACGGTATGTGGCTTATGCCCATCCCCGACCGGGATTCCGAGGCGGGTAAGAACACATCGTCGAAGGTATTCGAGGATGCAGACAACGCAATGCATATCATCAACGTGCCCTATACGGTCAAACCTGAGATCGGGACCTATTGCACCGACCAAAGCATCACCAACGCCTTGGATATCGTGTCGGGCATGACGACGGAGTTGGCAAGCCAGGTGAAGACTGTCTCGGCGACGGATTCCGAGTCTGCGACGCTCATCCTTGAGGGTGGTGTCGAGGTTGCCTTCGGTTCTGCCAAGGATATCCGTGCCAAGGAGCGCGTGGTCCTCCAAATCCTCGAGGAGAACGAGGGCCTTGTTGCCTATATCAATGTGAGGACCGTCGACCGGCCGACATGGCGCTCCGCCTAGCGTGCGCAAGCGCCGATCGGCCGACATGGTGCTCCGCCTAGCGTGTGTAGGCATCAACCGGCCTGGAGTTACGTCTAGCTTGCGCATATCACCTGCCCTTTTGGGAAAAATGTGAATGTTCAAATGGGATAAGACGCCTTATTTCTTGCATCGGAGTGGCCATCGTGTACAATATTTGAATATGTGTAACTGCACGTATTTGCATTTGCATGCATAGAGATAAGAAGAGACATCACAACACAGAAGGTGTGGGTGGATACAATGCCAATTAGAAGTGGTTCCGAACATTTGGCGGTTATCAAGGTCGTCGGTGTCGGCGGCGGCGGTACCAATGCCGTTAACCGCATGGTCGAAGCTGGTGTTCAGGGCGTTGAGTTTATCGCCGTCAACACGGATCGACAGGCGCTGCTCATGTCCGATGCGGACAAGACCATCCACATCGGCGAGGAGCTGACGCGCGGCTTGGGCGCCGGTGCGAACCCTGAGGTTGGTTGCCAAGCCGCCGAGGAGAGCCGCGCAGAGATTCGCGAGGCGTTGAGCGAGGCCGACATGGTCTTCGTTACCGCGGGCGAGGGTGGTGGCACTGGTACGGGCGCCGCACCGATCATCGCCGAGATTGCTCGTGAGGAGATCGGAGCGCTGACCGTTGGTATCGTCACAAAGCCCTTCTCCTTCGAGGGTCGCGTCCGTCGCAACCAAGCTGAACAGGGCGTTGAGCTTTTGAGCCAAAAGGTCGACACCCTCATCGTCATTCCCAATGACCGTCTGCTCGAGATCGTCGACAAAAAGACGAGCATGATCGATGCGTTCCGCATCGCTGATGATACGTTGCGCCAAGGCATCCAAGGCGTCACCGATCTGATCACCATCCCCGGTCTCATCAACCTCGACTTTGCCGATATCAAGTCCGTCATGAAAGACGCCGGTACCGCCATGATGGGCATCGGTGTCTCCGCTGGTGAGAACCGCGCCCTCGAGGCTGCAAGCCAAGCCACCAACTCCAGCCTGCTCGAGTCCTCCATCGCCGGTGCGACTCGCGTTCTGTTCTCCATCGCTGGCGGCCCGGACCTGACGTTGCAAGAGGTCGCCGAGGCTGCCCACACCGTCGAGGCTTGTGCTGACGAAAACGCCAACATCATCTATGGCCAAATCGTTGACGAGAACATGGGCGATTCCGTTCGCATCACCGTCATCGCCACCGGTTTCAAGATAACCGGTACACAGGACTCCATGGATTTCGGTCGCAGCACGCGTCTCGCCGAGCCGAGCAACACGGCGGGCTCCATCATTCCGCCGGCTTCCACGCCCACGACCTACGCTGCGCCCACCTACACGACCCCTTCCTCGAGCAACCGTTTCGCCGATGAGGATTACATTCCCGACTTCCTGAAGCGCCAACGCTAGGAGGTACACAGCGATGGCCGACACCTTGTCAGAGCCTCGGTTGAACCTCACGACGATTAACAGCATACCTGTACTGACCGACGACGCCTTGGTGTCGTCGGTTGGCGTTCGGGTGGCTTTCACGCAACGTGCGGGAGGATTCAGCGAGGGGCCGTTTGACTCGCTCAACCTTGGAACCCATGTCAACGATGATCGCGAGACGGTGCTGAGGAACCGTCGAGCGCTCATGGAGGCGATCGGTGCCCCTGAGGGGGGACTTGTCGTGCCCAACCAGGTACACGGAACCGACCTCGTCGTCATCTCCGAGAGCGGGGATGCGGCTTTGGAGCGCGCCCGTCGGGAGTCGGATGCGGGGGCGGATGCTCTTGTGGTGGAGACTTTTGGCGTCACGGCGTTGCTTTGCTTTGCGGATTGCACGCCGGTCGTCATTGTTTCGCCTACGGGGCGTTTCGCGGTGGCTCATGCGGGATGGCGCGGAGCGGTGGCGGGCATCGCCGGCAAGTCGGTACGCGAGCTTGTGGCCCGGGATGTGGCTGCGGGAGTGTTTGGTACGGCAAGCAAAATGAATGTCTACATCGGTCCCCATATCCATGTTGAGTGCTTCGAGACGGGCGAGGATGTTCGTGCGCGATTTGCCGAGGCTTTCGGCACGGAATGCGTGGAGGGCTCTTGCGTCAACCTTGCTCGCGCGGTGTCGACGGACGTGGTTTTTGCCGGGGTTGATCCCGCCCGCATCGTGGTTGCGCCTTTCTGCACGCGATGCAACGCGCAAACCTATTTTTCGTATCGCGCATCCGGTGGTGTCTGTGGGCGCCATGGTGCCCTTGCGGTTCGTCTCTAGAGAGAGGTTATCTATGCTTCCTGGTGAGAACTATCAAGCGATTGCGGACGATGTGGCCCGCGAGGCTGTCGCAGCCGGTCGTGACAAGGAGGTCGTGAAGCTCATCGCTGTCTCCAAGACGGTGGACGTTGACGCGGTTGCTCGCGCCATGGGGCAAGGCGCACGGGATTTCGGCGAGAACCGCCCCGATTGCCTCATTGAGAAAGCTGCGTCCCATCCTGAGGCCACGTGGCATTTCATCGGCAACATCCAATCTCGCCGTATTCCTGATATCGTGGCCCATGCTTCTCTCATCCACTCTCTGTATCAACTCGGTCACGCCCAAAAGATCGACGCCGCCGCAAAGGATCTTGGCAAGGTCCAAGATGTTCTTGTCGAGGTGAACGTGTCGGGGGAGGACACCAAAGGCGGCGTGACCCCGCAGGAGGCTTTCGAGCTTGTGGCAAAGATTGCCGCTCTCGGCAATGTGCGTGTCGTCGGGCTCATGACGATGGCTCCCCAAGGGGATTTGAAGGTCGCACGCGAGACCTTCGCTGGTCTGCGAAGTTTGCGTGACTCAATCAAGGGGACCTTGTCGCCGGAGAATGCGGCGGTATTTACCGAGCTTTCCATGGGTATGAGCGAGGATTGGCGCGTCGCGGTGCGGGAGGGTGCCACCATGGTGCGCATCGGTCGTGCCGTTTTCAGCGAATCCTTTGTGTTGTAATCATACTTTATCCGTTATGAACGGGACTTTTCCTATAGAAATCTGGTTTAATAGTCAGATGTAGGTTTTTTCGACTCTGAAAGACTTAGATAGGTGAACCCAATGGAACTTCCCAAGATCAATGCCGGCGCCGCCAGTGGCGTGCTCGACAACATCAAGTCCCGCCTGGGCCTTTCCTCCGACGAGGACAAGAACGGCTATGACGAGGGCTACGACGAGTACGACGATGGCTATGACGATTACGACGACGATTTCGAGGATGGCTTCGACTTCGGCGAGGAAGGCTTCGACGAGGCCGAGTATGGTGGATCTTATGAGTCTTCCAACTACGAGCCCTACGCTCCGGTTACCACTCGCTCAACGAGTCGCTCCTATTCTTCCACACCGCGTCTGGTGACGATTGACGATGTCAAGGCCAACGCCTTCGAGCGTCAAAGCTACGGGAGCGCCCGGGGGGTTGACGGGAGAGATCGTGTTGTCATCGATAGCAGGACGCCGGCTCCTTCGAGCCCCGTTTCTTCCCAGCTTCAAACTGAGGGGCGTTTCGCGTCGACCTTGAGTACGAGTCGCAACCTCTCCGTCATCAGGCCCATGGCCTACAACGACGTCGAGCGCGTCGCGAGGATCGTCCGTTCCGGTGACGTTGCGGTGCTTTCCTTGAGGGCGACTCCGGATAATCTGTTCAACCGCGTCCTCGACTTTTCGTTCGGTGTTGCGAGCGCTCTCGATGCCCGTGTCGATTGTGTTGGCAACAAGGTGTTCGCGATCAGCACGGGCGCGTCCCTGAGCGAATCCGAGAAGGCTTCGTTGAAAGGGCAAGGCGTCATCTAGCCGGTGGGCTGGATGAGGCGGAATAGGTGAGGATGATTTGATGTTGACGACGTTGCTGGCGGTTTTGGGAAGGTTGATTGATTTGTACAGCCTTCTCATCGTCGTGTACGTGCTTTTGAGTTGGTTTCCGACCAACCAGGGGATTCTTCGCGATATCAACGAGGTTCTCGGTCGTGTTTGCGACCCCTATCTGAATATCTTCAAACGCATCATTCCGCCGATCGGGATGATAGATATCTCTCCGATCTTTGCACTGCTCGTTTTGCAATTGGTGGCGCGCTTCCTGTAGGTGCTCCGCTTTTGAAAGTAGTATTTGGTATCTAGCAACTATTTTTGCTGACAAGACATTGGAGGAACTTCATATGGCAATCACTTCCGAGGATATCCAAAACCAGAGTTTCAACATCGAACGTAAGGGCTATGACGTCGACGAAGTTGACGTTTTCCTCGAGCATGTCGCGGATGAGATCGACGCTCTGAATGCTCGCATCGCCGAGCTCGAGGCCCAGCTTGACGGCGTCGACGATACCGACGACACCTACGACGGCTTTGAGACCATCGCTATGGATCCGATTGACCTTGCAGCTGAGGAAGATGGGCAAGAGTTGGTCGAGGAGGAGGATTTCGAGGCTTCTGCTCGCATTGCCGACCTTGAGCGCCAGCTCTCCGAGAAGAAGGCAAACGACAAGGCTATCGCCCAAGCACTCGTTATCGCTCAGCGTACCGCCGACGAGACCATCGCCAAGGCCGACGACGAGGCGGATGCCATCGTTGCCGATGCCCGTGCGGAGGCTTCCCGCATCATCGCTGACGCGAATGCTGACAAGCAGGAGATCCTCGATGAGATGCGCAAGCTCGATGAGGATTGCGAGGAGATGCGCGGTCGTTTCCAGTCCGTTCTCAAGGATTTCATCTCCGACGCCACCTCGAAGTTGGCAGACATCTCCGACGCTTCCATCACAGCAAGTGCCCATGCTCGTTCCACCAAGTCCCAGTCTCGTGGTGATGCATCCACCTACCAGGCTGCCAGCAACTATGTCACCCCCGTGTTCTCCGCCGACAACACGGTTGCCGCGCCCGCTACTCCGACTGCGTACGCTAACGATCGCGACCTGTCTGGTTACGGCGACGCAGTCGTCAACGATTTGGAATTCGATGACCTCGACTAGATAAGACCCCGCCTCCGCGGACTTTTGTGTACCATGCGCTCCCGACATCTTGGGGGCGCTTTTTTTGTTTCGTGTGGGGTTGTGACAGGTGCCTGTCAGGTTTTGGCGTGCGACAGGCACCTGGCACCTGTCAGGTTTTGGCGAGCGGGCCGATAAGCCGGGTTCTGTCGTGGGACGGCCATTTATCTACTGCGTGTGTCGCCACACGCCTCTAGCGCGCAACCCGAGCGCGGATCAGGGCGAAATCCATGGCGCTCCTATTTGCGTTTGCTCCGGATGGGGTTTACCAAGCCGCGCTGTTGCCAGCGTGCTGGTGCGCTCTTACCGCACCGTTTCAGCTTTTCTCGTGCGTTGCCGTACGGGAGTTTTCTTTTCTGTGGCACTAATCCGTCGGGTCGCCCCGCCCAGCCGTTAGCTGGCATCCTGCCCTGAGGAGCCCGGACTTTCCTCGTGCATCGCTGCACGCGACCGTCTGGCCCGCTCGCGCGTGATATTCTAGCACGAGTGACAATCGAGGGCGTTGCACAATAGCGATTGAGGCGTCACACATTGGATGGTGACGCTCTGCATTGGAAGACGGAGACGCCGCGCAACGGAAGTCGGCGCTTTTGAGATTGAGGGATGAGCGAGCAAGGGAGGTAGGTATGGCGTCCTGGGCGGTGGTATGTGCTTCGGCGTTTGCGACCAAGGATTTTGCGAGTCGCGTCGCGACAGGCGCCTTCGAGCGCGTCATCGCAGTGGACTCGGGGCTGATCTATGTGCAAGAAGCCGGAGTCGTGCCCGATGTAATCCTTGGCGATTTCGACTCCTTGGGATATGTTCCCGAGGGCGCCCTTGTGCATCCCGCCATCAAGGACAAGAGCGACCTCGAGCTTGCCTTGGACTACGCCTTGGAGCAGGGAGCGACCGACATCGTCGTATATGGATGTCTCGGGGGGCGTATGGACCACACCTTGGCGGCGTTGCAAAACCTTGCGTCTGTGGCAGAACGTGGCGTGCGCGTGCGTGCGGTGGACGTGTCATCAGGGGACAAGGGAAGCGCGAACGAGCGTCGTCCCCGCGCCGTCATCCTTGAGCCCGTGAGCGGTCCAAGACGCCTTACGCTTGAGGTTGACAAAGGCCTCCAAGCAGAGGTCATTCCTGACCTTGGTGCTCCCACCTACGGGTCTGTTTCTGTGTTTGCTGCGACGGATCGCGTGCACGGCGTGAGGGAACAGGGCATGTATTACTCTCTTTCGGGCGTGACGTTGACCAATCGTACAAGCCTCGGCCTCTCCAACGAGTTGGTTGCGCGAAGCGGTTGTATTGAGATCGAGGACGGAACGTTGTTCGTGTTGTATCCCGCCGACGTGGAAGCCGACCTCCATCACCTCTAGCGAGCGCGAACCTTGCCCGTTTTGCACCTTATTCCTAAAGATTTCCCGCCTGTGTCGTGGGCGGGGTATACTTGTCCCGGTTTCACAATCGCATAGCAGGGGAGCTCGCGAATGCGGCGGGCTGAGAGGAGGCGACGGATCGCCTCGACCCTATAGGAACCTGATGTGGGTAATGCCAACGAAGGGAGAAGATTATGGCACACACCGCCGTTGATACGGCTATATCCAACAACCCCGTCACCCAAATCGACTTTGCCCGCGCCGGTGAGATCACCCGCGCCATGCGCATCGTTGCCGAGAAGGAGGGGCGCGACCCGGAGTGGGTCCGCGACGGGGTGGCTTGCGGCCGCATCGCCATTCCTGCCAACATCCACCACAAGAACTTAAGCCCCGAGGGTGTCGGCGGTGGTTTGCGTACCAAGGTCAACGTCAACCTTGGGATCTCTGGGGACCTCATGAACGAGGAGGAGGAGTGGCGCAAGGTGGAGGTGGCCCTCGAGTTGGGTGCCGAGGCCATCATGGACCTTTCCAACCATGGCAAGACACAGGCGTTCCGCACCGCGCTCATCGAAAAGAGCCCGGCTATGATCGGGACCGTCCCCATGTATGACGCCATCGGCTACCTCGAAAAGGCGCTCATCACCATCACGCCCCAAGACTTCTTGGACGTCGTGCGTCGTCACGCCGAGGATGGTGTCGATTTCGTCACGATCCATGCGGGCATGAACCGCCGCGTCATCGAGTCATTCAAGGAGACCGGCCGTCTCATGAACATCGTGAGTCGCGGGGGCAGCCTCATCTTTGCGTGGATGGAGGCGACGGGCAATGAAAACCCCTTCTACGAGTACTACGACGAGGTCTTAAAGATCCTGCATGAGCATGATGTGACCATCAGCATCGGTGACGCTATGCGTCCTGGTTCCAACTACGACGCCTCCGACGCCGGCCAGATTGCAGAGCTGATTGAGATTGGCAAGCTGACAAAGCGCGCATGGGCCGCCGGCGTCCAAGTCATGGTAGAGGGTCCGGGGCACATGGCCATGGACGAGATTGCGGCAAACATGAAAATGGAGAAGCGTCTGTGCCATGACGCGCCCTTCTACGTCTTGGGGCCCCTTGTCACCGACATCGCTCCGGGCTATGACCACATCACCAGTGCCATCGGAGGCGCCATTGCAGGTACCTGCGGTGCGGATTTCCTTTGCTATGTGACCCCTGCTGAGCATCTGCGCCTTCCTGACGCATCCGACGTTCGAGAGGGGTTGGTAGCTACCAAGATCGCCGCCCATGCCGCTGATCTTGCCAAAGGCGTTCCAGGTGCTCGCGATCGTGACAATCGCATGAGCGATGCCCGGCGCCGCATGGATTGGGAGGAGATGTTCAGCCTCGCCATCGACCCGGTGAAACCACGGGAATATTTTGAGAGCGCGCCTCCTTCCACGGAAGGAACCTGCACCATGTGCGGCAAGATGTGTGCCGTGCGCACGGTGAACCAGATTATGGATGATTTGACGATTGATTTGGGAGACGAGTACTAATGGAAACATTCGCATTGAAGGCGGCCCTCGAGAACGTCCGCACCAAAACCCCCCTTGTCCACTGCATCACGAACTACGTGACGGTCAATGACTGTGCAAATGCGCTCTTGGCTTGCGGAGGCAGTCCCATCATGAGTGACGAGCCCCAAGACGTGGTTGACATCACGACCATTTGTGGCGGTCTCGTCCTCAATATCGGCACCCTCAATCTGCGTACCATCAATGGTATGCAACTTGCGGGTACGACGGCGACCCAGCTTGGCCACCCCATCCTGCTCGATCCGGTGGGCGCAGGGGCGAGCGCGTTGCGCACCCAAACCGCCGCCATGCTGTTGGACTCTTGCAAGATCGGCATCATCCGCGCGAACATGAGCGAGGTCAAGGCCCTTGTCGGCGCCAGCGCCACCACCCGAGGCGTGGATGTGAGCCCTGAGGACGTGGTGACGCCGGACAACCTCACAGCTTCCGCCGGCTATGCCCGAACGCTTGCCAAGACCTGTGGCGCCGTCGTCGCCATCACCGGAGCCATCGACATCGTTGCCGATGGGGAGCGGGCGTTCGCAATCTATAACGGAGTGCCCATCATGGGGCGCGTCACGGGAACGGGATGCATGCTTTCTTGCACCACCGCAGCTTACGCGGTGGCCAACCCCGAGAACACGTTGGAGGCGGTCGTCGCCGCGGTTGCCGGCCACGGTGTTGCTGGCGAGATCGCAAAGGAGCGCATGAAGCCGACAGACGGCAACGGCTCTTTCCGTATGTATCTCCTTGATGCGTTGTACAATCTTGACGGAGAGACGTTGGAGCGGCGTGCCAAGGTTGAGAGGATTTCCTAGCGAAGCCTTGCCGCCGTGCGAGAGAGGAGAGAGATATGGGAAAACCGACGAAGGAGGAGCTGCGTGCGGCGTTGCGCCTGTATGGCGTAAGCGACAGCAGCAATCTCCACGGGCGCAGCCTTCCCGCCGTTGTCGAGGAGATTTGCGCCAACGGAACCACGATGGTCCAATTGCGAGACAAAGATCCCGATCGCGGGTTTGTCTCTATGCGCGCCCGTGCGCTGCTTTTGTCCTGCCGCGCCAACAAGGCATTGTTTATCGTCGACGATGATGTCGAGATCGCCAAACTTGTGGGAGCCGACGGCGTCCACCTCGGCCAAAGCGACATGTCTTGCGAGAAGGCCCGTGCATTTTTAGGGGAGGACTTCATCATCGGCGTGTCGGTCCAGACGGTGGAGCAGGCCCTCGAGGCGCAAGCCGCCGGAGCAGATTACCTCGGTGTGGGTGCCATGATTGCTACCCCCACCAAGCCCGATGCCGTGATTGTCCCTGTCGATACGCTTCGCGCCATTGTCGAGGTGGTGGACGTCCCCGTGGTTGCGATCGGTGGCATCAACGCTTGGACGATCGGTATGCTTGAGGGTACCGGCATCGATGGTGTCGCCGTCGTGTCGGCCCTGTTCGGAGCCGAAAATCCCAAGGCTGCCTCCCTGGAGTTGAGGGCTTTGGTCGACAAGATCGTAGGGTAGAGATGGCGCGTTTCCTTCAACAACTGCGTGAGTTGGCCGATCGGGGGGAGAAGGAGGGCGGCTGCGTCGATTTCACGTTGCCTAGCGTCTTGAGCATTGCCGGTTCAGACTCCAGCGGCGGCGCCGGTATCCAGGCCGACATCAAGACGATTCAGGCTTTGGGCTTGTTTGCTCAAACGGCCATCACGGCCATCACGGCTCAAAACACGAACGGGGTCCGCGCGGTCCAAAACGTCGATGCGGAGGTCGTGCAAGCCCAGATTGATGCCGTGTTCGAGGATATCCGTCCCGACGCGGTGAAGGTCGGCATGGTGTCGTCTCCCGAGATCGTGACCGCCATCGCCGAGGCACTCAAGCGCAACGGGGCCCGCAATGTCGTGGTGGATCCCGTCTTGGTTGCGACGAGCGGCTCAGCCCTTGCCAGCGACGGCGTGGTCGCCTCGTTGAGACGTGATCTTTTGCCCCTTGCGACCATCGTGACGCCCAATCTCGCGGAGGTCTGCGCGTTGTCTGGGATAACTGTCACTACGGCTGCCGATGCCGAGACCGCGGCGCGGGTCATAGCTCATGATTGCCCCGGTGCCGTGCTCGTCAAGGGCGGACATGGGCTTTGCGGTCCTGAGCGACCTGCCAGCGAGCAGGACAAGGCCGCTGACGACTTGTTGCTCATGCCAACTGGCGAGGTGATTTGGTTCTATGGCGACCGTGTCGACAACCCCAACACCCATGGGACGGGTTGCACCCTGTCAAGCGCCATTGCCTCGCGCCTGGCCATCGGCCATGACGTCGCGCAATGCGTCGGTGCGGCGAAAGCGTATCTGACCGGCGCGTTGCAGGCGCAGCTTAACCTCGGGGCGGGAAGTGGCCCCCTCGACCATTTTTGGAATATGCGTAACGATCGATAGGAGAACACCATGGCACAGCCGATTCTGTATTATTGGGCGCCTTGCGTGACATGCTCGGTGGTGGTCAACTTTGCTAACGAGCATGGCATCGAGCTCGACAAACGCGATGTTGAGCAGGAGGGTCCCTACTATGAGTTGCTTGCTTTGGGCGGCGACGCGAACCTCATACCCTACCTTTTGGAGGGTGAGAACCTCACCCAAGGCAACGATGCGATCATCGCTCGCCTGACTGAGTTGTATCTATAGCCGAGCGTGGAGCCGGCACGGGATTTCAAAGAAATCGTCACGTGAACGAAGAATTCCTTGGATGCGCGTGGGAAGTTATGGTATTCTTCTTGCGCGCTAAATCATACGGCTCCGTCGTCTAGCGGTTTAGGACGCCGCCCTCTCAAGGCGGAGGTCGCCGGTTCGAATCCGGTCGGAGCTACCATGATTGTTCAGCCGTCCCCCCCGGGCGGCTTTTTTTCGCAATCGACGGGTAGGCACGGGGTGTGTTTTGTTCTTGTGGTTGGGTGCTAAGCTGGGGAGAAGGCTTGGGGCGTATGCTATCGTTGCTCGTCGAAAACAACGCTTTGAAAGGCAGATCACATGCTTCAGCTTATCGACGTTCGCAAGTCATATACCACGGGGGATTTCACCCAAACCGCTCTCGACGGTATCAATTTGAACTTCCGCGACAACGAGTTTGTTGCCATCCTCGGTCCCTCGGGCTCGGGAAAGACCACGACGCTCAACATCATCGGCGGCCTTGACCACTACGACACCGGCGATCTGATCATCGACAACGTCTCCACGAAGGAGTACAGGGATCGCGATTGGGACACCTACCGCAACAACCGCATCGGATTTGTTTTCCAAAGCTACAACCTCATCCCTCACCAGACGGTGCTCTCAAACGTCGAACTCGCGCTGACGTTGTCAGGCGTGTCGAAAGCGGAGCGTCGCAAGCGTGCGATCGAGGCGCTGGGGCAGGTTGGTTTGGGCGATCATATCAACAAGCGTCCCTCACAGCTTTCTGGCGGTCAGATGCAGCGCGTCGCCATCGCTCGCGCCCTCGTCAACAACCCCGAGATCTTGCTTGCCGACGAGCCGACTGGCGCGCTTGACTCAAAGACGAGCGTCCAGATCATGGACCTGCTCACCGAGATCGCCAAAGACCGCCTCGTCATCATGGTCACCCACAATCCGGAGTTGGCCGAGCAATACGCAAACCGTATCGTGACGTTGGCTGACGGCCGTATCACGTCTGACACGAACCCGTTCGTTCCGACCGAGAATGACTTCCACCAATCGACCAAGCAGATTCGCAAGAGCTCGATGAGCTTTTTGACGGCACTCGCACTTTCGTTCAACAACCTTATGACGAAGAAGGGTCGCACGATCATGACCGCCTTCGCGGGCTCGATCGGCATCATCGGTATCGCCGCGATCCTGAGCTTGTCGACGGGCGTCAACGCCTACATCGACTCGATCGAGGAGAACACGTTGTCGGAGTATCCGCTGCAGATTACGAGCACGGGTTTCGACATGACGTCCATGTTCATCGGAGCGAGCGTGGATTCTGGCTCGGGTAACGGTGACGGTAGCAACGACTCTGTGCCGGTCGCCAAGATGGTGGAGAACATGGTTTCGAGTATGGGCAACAACGACCTTGCCTCTCTCAGGGAGTACCTCGAGTCTGACGAGTGCGATATTTACGACTACGCCAAGGCCATCCAATACGACTACGGTGTCACACCACTCATCTACAATTCGGATACCTCGGGCAAACTACACCAGGCCAACCCCAACACCACGATCACCCAACTCTACGGCAGCTCCGCGAGCAGCTTCATGAGCTCGTCCTCGGCCATGTCCTCCGACATGTTCCAACAGCTTCCGTCCCAAGAGGCCCTGTACAAGGATCAATATGATGTCAAGGCGGGTCATTGGCCTGAGAGCTACGACGAGGTGGTCTTGGTTTTGTCGAGCACCGGTCGCATCACCGACTACCTCGCCTACGTCATGGACCTTCGCGACCCCGACGAGCTGTCTTCGGCCATCCGCACGTTCATGAGCGGCGATTCTGAGTTGGATATCACCGAGGGCGTGGGCTCCTATACCTACGACGAACTGATGGGTGTCACGTTCAAGTTGGTCAACAAGGCGGATTGCTACCAAAAAGACGAAGAGTACAATACGTGGCTCGACAAGACCGATGACACCGACTACATGCGCAACCTCGTCGACAACGGTACTACGCTCAAGATCGTCGGCGTCGTCCAAGCCAAGGATGACGCGAGTGTGACCATGCTCGATTCCGGCCTGTACTACACGGAAGACCTCACCAACCGCATCGTCGACTACGCGACAAACTCTGATATCGTCAAGCAACAGCTTGCCGACAAGGACGTCGATGTTTTCAGCGGCAAGACCTTTGCCGAGGAGGAAGAGGAGTCCGGAGCAGCCTTCGACCTTGGCTCCCTGTTCACGGTCGACTCCAACGCCATGAGCAACGCCTTCAGCATGGACACGAGTGCGTTGTCGGGCCTTGGCAACATGGGCGGTACCTCTTCGAGTGTTCCCGATCTTGGGGCCACGGCCGAAAACGCTATCAAGAATGCTATTACCAAGGCGGTGAGCAGCCTGGCGCCTGGCTTTGCTGCGTCTTTGTATGATGGGACGCCCCAGCCTGATATGAGTTCCCTGTCCCTTGCCGACCAATATGCGGTGGGTACGAAACTCATGAATTACCTGCAGAACGATTTCGCCACGCAAGCCACGACAGTGTTTGCGACCGAGGCGGCGGGCTATATCTCGCAATATGTATCCGCCTCGATGTCCGGTGCCACCCTGCAAAGCGTTGGGGACTATTTGAACTCCAGCACGGCGCAATCGGCTGTCGATGCGGCTTTGGCCGGCGCCATCGATTGCACCGACCTGTCCGATGAGGCGACCGCGGTCGTGCAGTCCTACCTTACCAACCAGCTTAAGCCGTTCCTGATGTCCAAACTCCAATCTTCCCTTGACAGCTCCGCAATGAAGGACATCCTGCTCGATACGACGGGCGAGATCGGCGCGGCCATGCTCGAGACGGTGAGCGCCCTGTCGAACGCCATGCAAACCATGAGCCAGGCAATGACCACGCTGAGCTCCGCGTTGAGTGGCTCTATGAGCATCGACACGAGCGCGCTTGCGAATGCCTTCCAGTTCAATATGGACGAGACCCAGCTTAGCGAGCTCATGATGTCGCTTATGTCAAGCGATACCGCGAGCGCGGACTCGAATTTGAGAGAACTCGGATACGCCGACTACACAAAGCCCTCCGGCATCGACATCTACCCTTGGGACTTCGAGTCCAAGGAGAAGATCATCAACATCCTTGATGACTACAACGAGCGTATGGAGCAAATTGATGACAGCAAGGTCATCAGCTACACCGACATCGTCGGCGTGCTTATGAGCAGCGTGACCACGATCATCAACGCGATCACCACGATGCTCATCGCCTTCGTTGCGATCTCGCTTGTAGTCAGCTCCATCATGATCGGCATCATCACCTACATCAGCGTTCTCGAGCGCCGCAAGGAGATCGGCATCTTGCGCGCCATGGGTGCGAGCAAGGGCAACATCTCCCAGGTGTTCAACGCAGAAACCATCATCGTCGGTCTGTTCGCGGGCTTGATAGGCGTCGGCCTGACAGCGCTCGCCTGTCCTCCGGTAAGCGCCATCGCTGAGGCGTTGACCGATGTGCCCAATGTCATGCAGCTGCCGATCGCGGCGGCGGTAATCCTTGTCTGCATCAGCGTCTTGTTGACGTTTATCGGCGGCCTCATCCCCGCGAAGAGCGCGAGTCGCAAAGATCCCGTTGAGGCGCTTCGCAGCGAGTAGCTCCGAGACGACAAACTGAATTAAAGCTTGCGCCGCGCCTTTGACCCGTTGGGGTTGGAGGCGCGGTGGTCGTTTGGGGTGAGGGCGTAGTATCATGGAAGCACGTTGGATATACCATTTGCTCGATACCTGAGGAGTATGCATGAAAGCTCTCATTCCCGCTGCAGGACTCGGCTCCCGTTTTCTTCCTGCAACCAAGGCCCAACCCAAGGAAATGCTTTTGGTCGTGGATCGTCCTGCTATCCAATATGTTGTCGAGGAGGGATTGGCAAGCGCCGCTGATGAAGTGGTCATCATAAACAGCCGTGACAAGAAGTCCATCGAGGAACATTTCACTCCCAACCCCGAGCTCGAGAACATGCTGCGCGAGCACGGCAAGGACAAGTACGCCGACGCCGTGGCCCATGCGGGTAGCCTCAGCGTGAGCTATGTCTACCAAGACGAGCCTTTGGGCTTGGGGCACGCAATTTATTGCGCCCACGAGAAGACGGCAGGCGAGCCTTTCTACGTCCTCCTTGGCGACGTGCTTGTCCCGGATAACAAGATGCTTCCTGCTATGCAAGCGGTCTCTGACGCCCACAACGGCGCAAGCGTCATCGCTGTTATGCCGGTCGAGCATGAGAAAGTGGACCGTTTCGGCGTCATTGCCGGCGAAAAGATCGATGATGGTGTTTGGAAGATCGACCGCCTGGTGGAGAAGCCTCCGGTTGACGAGGCGCCCACCGACCTCGCCATCTTTGGACGCTATCTGCTCTCGCCCCGCGTCATGGAGCTTTTGGCCGATGCGAAACCTACCGTTGCCGGCGAGATCCAACTGACTGACGCTCTTGACGCCGTCCTGCGCGAGGAGGAGATGTATGCCCTTGTCGTCGACCCAACTGATGGCTTCGACGTGGGTACGGTGGAGAGCTGGCTTGAGACGAATAACATCCTGTTCTCCCGTAAGAACGCCAAATAGTCTTTTGTTGTCGCCGCTTTCGGAAGTTCGCGAACGCTTGCGTTGACGCAGGGTTTTGCCGTTTGAAATTTTTCATAAATTAATAAGTTAGGCCTTGACTTATATAAGACATAGTCTATTATCTGAGATGGTCTGAAACACATAAGCAAGCGGCCCGAAACGTGAAAGCGCTTTCGGGCCGCTTGCTGTTTGCTGTGGGCTGATGGGACCCGCCCTAACGGGCGAGGGCGCACCGCGCAGGACTCGGGCTGTGGGCTGATGGGACCCGCCCTAACGGAGCTCTCCTTAACGGGCGAGGGATATGACCTTGGGAGCGGCGGTGATGAACCACGCGGTAAAGGCCTCGGGGTTTGTAAGCAGGCGTCGGGAGAGCTCGTCAAGCGCCACCCACTCGATGGCGCTCATCTCCTCAGGGTTGGGTTCGAGGGCAGGGGGCTCATTCGTTTGGAGCAGGAACACGTGGTCGTACTCGTACTCGCTCAACGTCCCGAAGTCGGCGCGGTAGATGAAGTTGAAGATCTCATGAGGGCAGGCGTCCAACACTAACCCGAGCTCTTGCTTGGAGCGTCGCACCACGGCGTCTTCCAACTTCTCTCCCGCGCGGGGGTGGGAGCATACGGCGTTGGTCCAAAGACCTCCGGAATGGTATTTGCCGTCGGCGCGACGGTGGATGAGCATGTGTCCGTCCGAGATGACGAAGAGGGAGAAGGCGCGGTGAAGCCGACCTTGGACGTGGGTCGCAAGTTTTCCCGCGCTTCCGATTGCGTTGTCGTTCATGTCGACAAGAATGAGCTGGTCTTCCATATCACCGGCTTTCTTCCTCGGGTGGTATGGGTCCATTTTAGCCTATGGTGCGATAGATTCTGGGCAAGAGAGGGGGGTTAGTATGTCGTCACCTTGAAGCTCAATCCTGTGTGGACAAAATCGACGCCGGCAGAGTCGTAGATGCGGTTCATGAGCTTTGCGATGCTGTGTGGCCACGTCAGACTTGTGGCATATTGATTTCCACCATTGGGAAGGTTGAAACGCATCCGATAGATCGTGTCTTGGTTGCTCTCGGCATGGATGTAGTGTTCGGCAATCCAAGCAGCTCCGCCTTTGATACCCTCCTCGGGTGTATACCAACCTTGGTTTGCCGCATAGGAGGCGGCGGCGTTGGGGTTGCTGTCGAACGCGGCGATACCGAAGAAGTTGTTGGCGCCGGTGATCGTTCCCCGGGAGAGGGGGGAGGTGCCGTAGGCGCTCTCGATGATGGCGTGGGCAAGCAGGTAGACCTCGTTGACCCCGCTTTGCTTCGCCGCATCGATGAATGCCTGACCTTGACCGCGCAAGAGGCTTGTTGTCCCTGCGCTCGCCTCGGAGGGGCCACAATTTGCGTCGATGAACGCGTCGAGTTGCTCGGCGGTGATGGCGCCGGAATACCCCTCGCTTAAAACCGCGAACAAATAGTACTCGTCGGTGCCGTACGACCCGCGGCTGGGGTCCATGCTCTCAAGGATGTCGTCCTTGGACTTGGTGGGGTTCCCTTCGCTGTCACGGGCATAGTCCACCTCGCGATTGGCGGCGTCGTCGACGGAAATTCCCGCAGCCGCCGTCGAGACCTCGATGATGCCCGAGCGGGCGCGAATCGTGTTGACGACCCAGTCCTTGAATACGGCGCCCTCGCCGGAGACGACAAGGTGGGTAGCTCCTACCGTGGAAGGAATGAGCGCCGAGGCGGAGACGTCCTCTTCGGGGCAGGCAAGGTGCGCGACATTTTGTTTGGCAGCCAAGACTCCCGCGGTGGCACATGAGGTCTGTGCGGGGTTTGCGACGACCGAGCCGTTCCAATCCACGTTTTTGCGCTTGGCGGCGTACCAGTTTTGCGCGCGCTTGTTGACAGCGTAGACGTCGTCGCCTTCAAGGGAGATGATCTTGCAGGCCACACGCGCATCGGCGTTGAGGACGCGCAGGCTGTCTGCGGCGGAGTCCACGCGCCCGTTGGTCGCAAGCAGGTACAGGGAGGTTTTCGTCGTGGAGGCAAGGGATTCCTTGGCACGGGAGAAGTAGAGGTTTTCCGGGGCGGAGAGCTTGCCGTCAGCGGCGGTAAGCAGGACCGGTTGAGCCATGCGGAACGCAAAACCCGTGGTCGCGCGGGCAACTTCTACGTCGGCGCTGTTGGCCAAGGTCATGCTCGTTGACTTCCAAAGGCCGATTTGGTCGCCGTAGCGCGCGACGGACAAAGAGGTCGCGGTGGCGTCATAGCCTTGGATGACGGTGATGTCTTGCAAGGGGGCGACATCGGAGTCCTCCTCGGTCCCAATGCCCTCCAAAGCGGCCTTGGTCTGTTCGATGGAGTTTTCCTTGGTCGTGATGAGGACCACGCGAGAGGCGTCGAGGTCTTTGATGGCGTTAAGCGTTGCCTCGTCGAGCCCGTTGTCGTCAAAGCACAGGACGGGGCAATCGAAGGCTCCCGCCAACGCGGCAGCACACAAGATCTCGGTTCCTGCGCTTGTGGATACGAGGACGACTGTGTCCGTACGGTCCCATCCGAGCGCTGCCTGGTTGACTGCTGCTTGGGCTGTCGTGTCTCCGGTTATGTAGGTGATCGACCCGGTGCTTTTGCCTGCGTCGGCGTTGTTTGCGGTATAGGTCGAGTCGTAGGGGTCCGCATCGGCGGCCTCCTCGTTTGCAGAGCTTGTCGGGGTGGTCTCGGCACCGGCATTGTCGGTCGTGGGGTTGGTTGGGGTCGTGGGGTTTGTGGGTTTGGTCGGGTCGGTGCCTCCCGTGTTTCCCGTATCCCCTGTGTTCGAGGAAGATCCTCCGGTGGTGTTCGTTGCGGTGCTGTCCGCTGACCCGTTGGCGGTCGAAAGTTGGACAGGATCGAGGGCGCTAGCTGTCATGGGCGACAAACCTGCGACGAGGGAGAGCGCCGCGACAGACGCAAGCGCGCGTTGGCTAAAGGACCCGAAATGATGTGCCATGGTAAAAGAAACCTTACGAGCGTGTCGAATGATGCTTGTTCAACCCACAAAGTATAGCACGTCTCCGTGTTGGCAGGTCGAATCTATCCTTTGCTGAGAAGTGATATAAGTTCCTCGCTGCTTAGCGAGCCCAGGGAAGTGTTGTCGGCGGCAAGGACGGCGTCGGCAAGTTCGGCCTTGGAGGCTTGGAGTTTGAGGATGCGCTCCTCGATGGTGCCGCCTGCGATCACTTGGTATACCGTGACCGTACGTTGTTGGCCGATGCGATGGGCACGGTCGGTGGCTTGCGACTGGGCTGACTTGTTCCACCAAGGATCGGCGTGGATGACCACGCTGGCGCCCGTGAGGTTGAGTCCGGTGCCGCCGGCTTTCAATGAGATGAGGAAGGCGGGGGTGTCGTCGACGTTGAACTGGTTGACCATGTCAAGGCGGCGACGTTTCGGTGTCGAGCCCGTGATTGTGTAAAAGCGGATCTCGGCGCGGGACAGGCGCGCGGCAATAAGGTCGAGAAACGACGTGAATTGCGAGAACACCAAGGTCTTTTCCCCGGCTTGCCAAGCTGAAGTGACAAGATCGACAATGGCGTCAAGCTTTGCCCCCTCGTGACGGTAATTCTCGTAGAGCAGACGGGGGTCGCAACACAGCTGGCGCAACTTTGTGAGTTCGGCCAAGACGGCAATCTTTTCCTTGGAGATGATGAGGTCGCTTTGACCGTCGAGTTGCATCCGGAGGCGTTGTTCATGGGCGTTGTAGAGATTGAGTTGCTCATCAGGCATCTGCACGGTGATGACCTGTTCGAGCTTGTCGGGCAGGTCGGTGAGGACATCCGCTTTGCGACGGCGCAGGATGAAGGGGCCCACGAGCGCGCGCAAACGGGCGCTGGCATCATCGTCTCCTCCCACGATGGGCAACTCGTAGCGCTCCTTGAAACGGTTGTAGCTCCCGAGCATGCCTGGCATGAGGAAGTCGAATATGCTCCAAAGCTCGCTGAGACGGTTTTCGATGGGGGTGCCGGTAAGGGCAAGGCGATGTACCGCTTTGACCCTCTTTACGCCACGGGCCACCTTGGTCGTGTGGTTCTTGATGTATTGGGCCTCGTCGAGCACGCAAGCAAACAGGTCCATCTCGCTCCAGGCAACAGCGTCGACGCGCAAGGAGTCGTAGCTGGTGACGAGTATCTCCGCGTGGGCGTCGGCCCGGGCGGATGAGCGTTCGGTCTTGGTGCCCGAGATGGCGCGGACGCGCATGTCGGGAGCGAACTTGGCAAACTCAGCGCACCAGTTGTAGACGAGGCTCGCAGGGCACACGATGAGGGCAGGGGTCGGGGTGAGGACTTTGCGGTTGTGTGAAAGCCATGCGATGACCTGGAGACTCTTTCCAAGTCCCATCTCGTCGGCGAGGATGCCGGAGAGTCCCGTATCGGCCAAGAGATTAAGCCAAAGGTATCCTTCCTGTTGGTAGGGGCGCAACGTCTTGGAGAGGCTTCGCGGGACGGGGTGTTTCTTGGTGGGCATCTCTTTGAAGTTGTGTATGAATTGGGAAAACGCCTCGTCTTTGCGATCGTTCTCGATTTCCTCGTCCAAGAGGAAGGCAGTTGCGAGAGGCAGCTCTATTTCTGTTGCGCCAAGTTGGCGGTCGTTCAGGTCGAGGCTGCGGTAGATGCGATCCATGGCATCGAGCCCCATATCCTCGGCGGCAGTGCCGAGCAGGCTGAGGTAGCTGCCATCGCTGAGGCGATGGTAGTGTCGTCTTTGGCGATAACTCGCGAGGAGCGCTCCGAGCTCAGCAGGATCAAGCTCGGTTGTTTTGACCTTCAAATTGATGAGGTTGCCCTCCAAAGACACGCCGACGTTGACCGTGGGTTTCGTGGCGGTAGCCAAGCGATCGAAGGCAGGGGTGGTGAACACCTCTCCAAGCAGGCGCAGCTCCGCGATGCCTCCAAACAGGAGGCGACCTGCGTCCTCGACGGTCTCAGTTCGAGCGTTGCCCTCGGGTGTGATCAGGGGAAGGAAACGCAAGACCGCGTCCCTGGCGTTTGCCTCAGCTACGAGGTCCCGGGCTGTGACCTTGTCGTCGGCGTCCGGGTCTAAGGCGTTCACCTTGTCAGACCCATAGAGCGCCACGAGCTTGCACTCGCACTCTTGGCCGACCTTGTCCAGGTAGAACTGCAAGATGCAGGGGTCGGGCTTGAGCGCGTACATCTCGGGGGGCGCCTCCAACATGAGGTGATCCTCGAGGAGGGGAAGGACGGTGGCACAAAAGGCCGGCGTGTCCTCGTTGCTTACGGTGAGGTTCACATCCCAGCTGCAATACACGTTCTCGAGGAAGTCGGCGGCGGGGGCAAACGCGGGGGTGCATTTGTAGAAGGTCTGTCCGATAACGACATAGGCGCGGTCGTCGAACCGGATGACGCGGATGTCCTTGGAGCGTTCGATCTCGTATCCGCCGCTCTCAAGAGGCTTGATGGTCAAGGGCAGCGGAGGATCGCCCTCGATGATGGCGGCAGGTTTTGCCTTTTGGGAGGTGGTGTAGCCGCTATCGTAGAAGAAGGGTGTGTCCGTGTAGAGGTCGAGCAGGTCGATGGCGTCAGCGCGGCCCAGATAAAGGTCGCGACCGGTGGACATAGAACTGTAGCCGAAGCCGCTGCTGCGGCGATTACGTGGGGTCTCGTCGCCGGCAAGTCGCCTCATAAGGCGGATGACCTGCTGTGATTGGGGTGTGAACAACGCCGGGGTGTGAATGAACGCCATCTTTTTACCGTAGGAGTAGTACTCGTGCGTCTCGAGGCGGCAGAGGAAATCGGAGATGTTTTTGAGTACGTAGCTGGCAGAGGGGCTCACGATCTTGAAACGGGCGCACATGCCGTAATAGTCGTCACCCAAGGTCATCTCCAACTCAAGGGACCCCGGGGTCTCCTTGAGCCTCGGATTGTAGGAACGCAGACTCGCGGTGGGGGTGTGTTGTGCGAGCAACGAGCGGATTGCGGGGCTGCTCTCCGTGGCAACCTTGATGTTGTGGTGGCCGGCGAAACGCCCGGGCGATTCCAAGAAGGTGAGGGCTAGGGCCGCGACATGCTTGCAAAGACCGGGATAGTTTCTGTGGGCAAGGCAGGAGCACTCGTGGTCGACGATGTAGTCGTCCGCCTCGGACACGGTCAGGCTCGCGTCATATCCGTCGTTATAGCCCGACTCGCTCTCGATAAATCCCATGATGGTGGTATAGCGACCGTATTCGCATCGGCAATCGTAGATACCGTAAGGGTTTTTGGCGAGCTTTTTCGCGCGGTTGAATGTGGTTGCATAGCACTCGTTTTGTATGGTGCGCATCGTGAGCACGGCTCCCCCTCTCGGATACGGTCGATGGTGTTGCGGGTGACGACATTGCGGTCGATAGCACTACGGTCGACGGTGCTAGGACAGGATACACCCACCTTGAGTGACGGCGGGGGTTTAGGCGGCTCGCGTCTGTGAAGGACACATCAAATGGGCGGCGAGACGGTAGGGTCATCACCGAGTGGGTGATGGGTCTGCAAAACGTCTCGGGTATCGAGATGGTAGAATCATTGGGACACCGCACCGAGAGGGTCCTTGTGAACCATGTCGCAAAATTCATAGTCAAATACCGCATCGCCATTGCTGTGGTCTTTGCCATCATTGCTGCGGTGTGCGCCATTGCGACCATGCAGGTCAAGATAAACAAGGATATGACCCAGTATCTCCCGGCGGACATGCAGGTCAAGATTGGCATGGATGTCATGGCGGAGGAGTTTGGCGAGAGCGCCCAGTTGCGCCTCATGACCAAGGGAGTCTCCCATGAGGATTGCAAGCAACTCGCTGATGACCTTGCCGCCTTTGAGCTTGTCTCGAGCGTGACCTACGAGGCGGACTCGGCTGACTGCAACCAAGACGACTACTCGCTGCTAAACATCTCGGTCAAGGGGAACTCCTATTCCGAAGAGGCACAACGCGCCTTTGAGGCGGTGGGGAAGGCGTGCGAGTCCCGTGGCTATGAGTATTGGATTGCCGCCGATCTCGGTAATTCCGCCAATGACTTGGGGCCGGTATATGTGGCAGCGGTTTTTTTGGCCATGATCATCCTGTTCATCCTTGCCAGCAGTTGGATAGAGCCGGTGTTGTTACTCATCACGATCGTCATAGCGGTGCTCATCAACATGGGTACCAACATCTTCTTGCCAAGCATCTCGGATACCACCTTCTCCATCGCCGCCGTCCTCCAGATGGCCCTTTCCATGGACTACCTCATCATGTTGATGAACCGCTACCGCGCCGAGCGTGAGCACCATGGGCCCGAGGTGGCTATGGAGAACGCCCTGACCCAAGGCGTGACGGCGATCGCGTCGAGCTCGGCTACCACCGTGGTGGGCCTTTTGTGTCTCGTGTTCATGAGTTTCACCATCGGCGCGGACATGGGTATCGTTCTTGCCAAGGGCGTGTTTTTGAGCCTCGTTTGCGTTTTTGCCGTCCAACCCGCCATAGCAATCGCCGCGGATCGCCTCCTGTTCTCCACTGCGAAGCCTTATCCCCAACCCCAGATGCGTTTTTTGTCCAAGGCCTCCTATGCCTTGCGCGTACCCATGGTGGCCCTGTTCGTCGTCTTGTTCGCCTTTGGCTACTCCATGCGCGGCGTCACCCACATCGACTTTGTTGCGAGCAACGCAAACGCCGAGACCACCATCGTCAACGAGGTGTTTCCCGCCAAGCAACAGGTGGTGGTTCTCTATGGCAACGACAAGACCGCGGATGCCGTGAAACTTGCGGACGAGGTGGCTAAATACTCGGACGTCTCTAGCATCAGCAGCTACGAGACCACGGTGGGCAAACGCTACACCGCCGCGGAGATGGCTGACCAAATGGGGATGAGCGAGTCTGTTGTGGGGATGTTGTACTACTACAAGTTCAATGATGGCAACGTCGGCCTGCTCTCTAGTGGCGAGCTCGTCTCTTACCTCAGAGGTGGCATTGCCGAGGATTTGGGAGGTATGCTCGACGTCACGACGCTCTCAAACATCTCGTCCCTTGCAGATATGGTGGATTCTGGCGTGGAGGAAGGGGCGTGGACTCCTGAACAGATGGCGACCCAGATTGGCAAGCACAGCGTCGACGCCGACACGCTCAGACTCATGTTTTTGGCCTATCGCGGATCCCATGATACTGATCGGTCTTGGATGATGTCCCTTGACGAGTTGACGGCGTTTCTCGTGGATGACGTCATGAACGACGCGGCTTTCGGTTCCTTTTTTGACAGCAAGACGCGTGATGCGCTCAAGAGCGCGCGTGAACAGGTGGAAAACGGCGCAAACCAGATGAAGGGCGAGCATTACAGCCGCTTTATCGCATTGGTTCCCTACGAGCCGAACGCAGGAGAGATGGACGCGTTCTGCACGCGGCTTTCAAGTGAGGCCCAGGAGCTTCTCGGCGATTCCGGTTGGTACCTCGTGGGCGAGGGACCCATGATCCAAGAGATGACTGCGAGTTTCAGCAAGGAGTTCGACTTCATCTCGTTGCTTACCATCGGGGCGATTTTGCTTATCGTGCTTATCACCTTCCGTTCCTTGGCGATACCCTTCATGTTGGTCGCTCTCATCCAAAGCGCGTTTTGTTGGGACATGATGTTGAGCTATGCCCTCGGAAACAGCATCTACTACCTCGCCCTTATCGTGGTGCAGTCGATCCTTATGGGTGCCACCATCGACTATGCGATCCTGTATACGACCAACTACCGCGAATCTCGCGAGCGGATGTCGGTGAGGGAGGCGATCGGGGACGCGTATCGCCGCTCGATACGTACGATATCGATGTCTGGAGGGATTCTCGTGGTCGTCACCGGCGTCCTCGGCGTGGCGACGGGAGGTTTGACGGGCAAGATCTGCCTCATTATCAGCGAAGGTTCTGCCATCGCTGTCGCCCTTGTCCTTCTTGTGCTTCCCGGGACGATTGCGGCGTTCGACCGCTTGGTGGTTCCGCGCAAGAGGCGATTTGAGAACCGATCGCAGCCGGCAAGTGCTGTTGTGTCGCCGGCGGGCGCGGACGATGCGGGGAGTGTTGAGGGCGTAAAGCCGCAGCCGACGGGTGCGGACATGCGGCTTGTGCAGGGAGCGGAGCTACAGCCGACGGGCGCGGTCGAACAGCTTGCGCAGGGAGCGGACTAGGAGTGTTTGAGAAGGTCACCGCCTGCGATGATGGTGCCGATTCCGACCGTGACGCCGACGGTCAGCGTGATGATGCCCAAGGTGATGCACCAACCACCTACGCGACGCATTGTTCTATTCTGATCCATGGGTCACTCCTTCCCCTTGCGTAAACCAACGGGCCTGCGTAAATCAACGGGCCTATCATACTCCATGTGGATTCCTTTGCGACTTTCCTTTTCGTCTGCTCTTGGTGTTCATCTCTTGTTAGTTCGCTCTTGGCACCCATGTAAAAAAGGTGTCTTGCGGGGCCCTTTGCCCAAAAACACAAGCGAACGAAGAGAGAGTGTGATACCCTAGCGAAGTTATCGTTCCGCACAGGGCTCACTTGTTGTGCGCTCTGAGTCTGTTCACACGGAAGAAAGAGAGAATAATGGGTTCCATCGGACTTTTGAACATCGGCCCCATCCCTGGCATCGGCGTCCCCGAACTTGTCATCATTTTGATCGTTGTTCTGATCATCTTTGGCCCCAAGAACCTTCCGAAACTCGGTTCTGCTTTGGGCAAGGCGACCAAGAACCTCAAGGAGGGCATGGGTGCTGGCAAGAAGAAGGCCGAAGAGGCCAAGCAGCCTGCTGAAGAGGCTCCCGTCGAGACCGAGGCCGAGGAGGTCGAGGAGATCGCCGTGGAGGCTGAGGAGCTTCCTGCTGGTGACGAAGAGGCTCCCAAGAAGCGCGTCGTCAAGGTCGTCAAGAAATCCGAGTAATCTCATACGCAGTTTGAGGATAGCGCTTGTGCGCTAGAGCATGAAGGTAGGTGCCATGGCAGGCAACGAATATATCCTTACCGAAGAGGGTAAGGCAAAGCTGGAGGAGGAACTTCGTTTCCTTGAGACCGAAAAGCGTGCCGAGATCGGAGAGCGCATCAAGGTCGCTCGTGAGTTTGGTGATATCTCCGAGAATTCCGAGTACGATGACGCCAAGAACGAACAGGGCATGATGGAGGCTCGTATTGCCGAGATCAACCGAATCTTGTCCGAGGCGACCATAGTCACGTCTTCCAAAAGCTCCACCAAGGTTAATATCGGAAGCACCGTCTACGTTCAGATGAATGGTGCCGAGCGCGTCTTCACCATCGTGGGTGCTGCGGAATCCAATGTCGCCGAGGGTAAGATTTCTAACGAGTCTCCGGTGGGCGCTGCACTTTTGGGCCATAAGAAGGGCGATACCATCCAAGCCCAGGGTCCCACTGGCCGTGAGATCAAACTCGTCATCGAGAAGATCAAGCGCTAGGTCGCCTACCTTCGCGCGACGTCGACGGGGTGTTTCGTACACCTTGTTTTGTGGAATGGGCTGCAAGCAGTCAAGCCGTGCAAGGGCGCGGGTTTGAGAGCTTGCAGCCCATTCGTTGAGTTTTACGCATACGACTTTTATGCACACGACATCAAGCCTTTTGAGAGGTAACCGAATGGCAGAGAACACCGAAAACACACCGGTCATCGAAGACGACCCCATCGAGGTTCGCAAGGCGAAGCGCGCCGCGTTGATCGCCGCGGGTAAGGACCCCTATGGCCACGCGTTTAGCTACTCCCACCACGTAGACGAGCTCGACGCGAAGTACGCCGAGCTTGAAGACGGCGCCACAACTGAAGACCGCGTTGACATCGCTGGTCGCGTCATGGCAAAGCGCGTCCAGGGCAAGATCTGCTTCTTGGAGTTGCGTGACACCACCGGTCAAATTCAGCTGTTTTGCCGCATCAACGCCTTGGGCGAAGAGCGGTTCGATGAGCTCAAGGACCTCGATGTCGGCGATTGGATCGGCATCCACGGTGTGATGATGCGCACCCGACGAGGCCAACTCTCCGTCGCCGTCGACGCTTTCGAGCTTTTGTCCAAGTCCTTGCGTCCCCTGCCCGAGAAGTTCCACGGCCTCGCCGACAAGGAGCTGCGATATCGTCAACGCTACGTCGACCTCATCGCGAATCCGGAGGTAAAGGAGACCTTCACGAAGCGCTCCAAGATCGTCTCCGCCGTGCGCCGCTATATGGAAAGCCAGCAGTTCTTCGAGGTTGAGACCCCGTTTTTGCACTCCATCATGGGAGGTGCGAATGCCAAGCCCTTTACGACCCATTTCAACGCGCTCAATCGTGACTACTACCTGCGTATCGCCACCGAGTTGCCCCTGAAGCGCCTGCTCGTTGGCGGCTTCGAGCGCGTGTTCGAGATCGGCCGCCAGTTCCGAAACGAGGGTATGGACCAAACCCACAACCCTGAGTTCACCACGATGGAAGCCTACCAGGCTTTTGGCGACATCAACTCCATGATGGATCTCACGCAAGGTTGTTTCCAAGCCGCTGCCGAGGCCGCATGCGGAACGCTTCAGATTACCTACCAGGGCAACGAGATCGACCTGTCCGGGGATTGGCCTCGCCGCCCCATGGCCGAGATGGCCTCCGAGGGCGTCGGCGAGGAAGTTTCCTTTGAGCGCACCCGCGAGGACTTGGTCCGCATTCTCGAGGACAACGGCGGCCATGCCGAGGACGGATGGGGCAAGGGCAAGTTGATTTCCGAGATCTTCGAGGCCGTCGTCGAGGAGAAGATTGTTAACCCCACCTTCGTCATCGACCACCCTGTCGAGATCTCGCCGCTCGCCAAGAAGAAGCCTTCCGACCCGAACTTCACGGACCGATTCGAGCTGTTCATTTGCGGTCATGAGTATGCCAATGCTTTCACCGAGCTCAACGACCCTATTGACCAGGCTGAGCGCTTCCGCGCCCAGCTCGCGGCCAAAGACATGGGTGACGACGAGGCCATGGGTTTTGACGCTGACTACATCCGCGCTCTCGAGTATGGCATGCCGCCGGCGGGTGGCGTGGGTATCGGCATCGACCGCATGGTCATGCTGCTCACCGACTCCGTGTCGATTCGTGACGTGCTGCTGTTTCCACACATGCGCGAAGAGGCGTAAGACCAGCTGTGTCTCTAGCGCCTCAGCGCGTGCGGTTTGGGCTGATGAGACGAATATTCGTCCCTCTTTCTCGTTGAGAATCCTTTTGAATCTGCGATACTTTCAAAAGGGATAAGTTCACGGGCAAGGGGGGCGGCTATGTTTTGTTCGCAATGTGGTGCTCAGGTTAAGGACGGCGCGCGCTTTTGTGTATCGTGTGGCAGCGAGATAAAGGTGCCTGTGCAGGAGATACAGCCTGTACAACCCCAACCTCAACAGGCTGTGGTGGCTCCGAAGGTTCCGAGGGCGAAGGGTCAATCGATCAACAAGCCCATCATCGCGGCCGCGGCCGTGGTGGCGATTGCGATTGTGCTCGGCGTATCGGTTGGCACGGGCCTCATCCCGTTGCTCTCAGGCACGCAGGCGGCCTCGAAGATGGCCGAAACGCCGGTCGCGAAATCCGGGCTCACAACCGTCAGCGCCCTCGAGCGTCCGACCTTCCTCGCGTCTGTGGCCAATCGGGCCGAGGTGACTTACACGTCCAAGGTCCAAAACGTTACGGTCGACTCATCGCTGAGCAACGTCGTCAACCTCTCCGGCTTCTCCGGCATCGACTCGTTTAAATCCTCCCTTGCCCAAAACTACTTCGTCATCGATGCCTCGACAGGCTCCAACGAGTTTTTCGATCTCTACGAGACCAACCGCTACACAAAGCTCGCGAGCTTTGTGACCGTCGACTCGATGATGCACACGTACCACCTCTACTTCCAATACCTCCAAAAAAACACCGAGAAGAGCGCCCTGGCACGCTCCCTGTCTGAGCTTTCGCAGGCCATGCTCGCGGAAAGCGAGTCCTACCTCGACCAGCTTAAGGGAACCGAATGGGAGTCTGCGGCCAAGCGCAACGTGGCGTTCTTCGCCGTAGGCGCGGCTTTGCAAGACTCCTCCGTCGAGGTTCCCGCAAGCGTTGCGGATCAGGTGAGAACCGAGCTCTCGCGTATCAACTCCGCCTCGGAGATATGTGTGTCGACGCTGTTCGAGGACATCCTCGAGGATTACAGCCAATACAAGCCGCGTGGCTACTACGAGGGCGATGCGACCCTCGAGCCGTATTTCCGCGCGATGATGTGGTACGGGCGCATGAACTTCAAGCAAAGCAACGAGGACTTCGACCGCAGCGCCGTCCTCATGGCGTTGGCGCTTGAGAAGACCGACCTCGAGAAGTGGGAGTCAATCTACGAGGTCACGAGCTTCTTCGCGGGCACATCCGACGATTGCACCTACTATGAGTACCTGCCGCTCGTGAAGGCGGCGTACGGCGACGACGTTACCGCCGCGAAGCTCGCGGGCAACGAGAGCGCTTGGAAGATGTGCCATGAGCTGACGGCGAGCATGTCCGCGCCGACGATCAACTCCTCCGTGCTCATCGACGACCCCACCACAGAATCCAACGTGGCCGACGAGAAAGGCTATCGCTTTATGGGCCAGCGCTTCAGCATCGACGAGGCGATCTTCCAAGAGCTCATCTACGACAGCGTTGGCAAGGACAGCAGCGGACAAACGCGCGACCTTCCCAACGCGCTCGACGTCCCTGCGGCCCTTGGATCGACCGAGGCCTACGACATCCTCAAGTCTGAGGGGGAGACCGATTACGAGGGCTATACCGAGAACATGACGAAGGTGCAAGAGGCCTACGGCGACGAGACGAGCTCAATGTGGTCGGCGAGCCTGTATGCCCGCTGGCTCTACACGCTCAACCCCCTGCTCAAGGAGAAGGACGCCTCCTATCCGACGTTTATGCAGTCCCAGGCGTGGGCGCGCAAGCAGCTCAACGCCTATCTCGGCAGCTACACCGAGCTCAAACACGATACGGTCCTGTACTCCAAGCAGGTCATGGCTGAGATGGGCGGCGGTTCCGTCAACAACGACGATCGCGGCTACGTCGAGCCCGAGCCCGAGGTGTACGATCGCCTGTCCGCCCTTTGCGAGGCGACATCGGAGGGCCTCGAGAGCCTCGGGTTCCTCAGCGCAGACGACAAGAGCAATCTCGCGCTTCTCGCATCGCTGTCCGACCAGCTGCGCGACATGTCGGTCAAGGAGTTGCAAAACGAGGAGCTCTCGAGCTCGGAGTACGACGTCATCCGCACGTTTGGCGGCCAGCTCGAGCACTTCTGGGCCGAGGTCACCGCCGACAGCGGCACGGGCATGACCCGCTCTCAAAAGAACCCGGCCGGTGTCGTGGTCGATGTGGCGAGCGGCAATGGCTCCTGCCTCGAGCTTGGCACGGGCAAGGTGGCCTATATCTACGTGCTTGTCCCAATCAACGGCGAGCTGCATCTCACGCGTGGAGCGGTGTATACGTTCTACCAATTCGAGCAGCCCTCCTCCAACCGCCTAACTGATTCGCAGTGGCGCTCCATGATGGGATTGGGATCGACCTCCTCGACCTCCTCCTCGGCTCCGAGCCTGGAGGAATGGATGAGCGGCCTGGTGATAACGCGCAGGTAGCGGCTTGGCTCCGCTGAGGAAAATAGCAATCGGAATCGCCGCAGCGGCGGGCATTGCGCTCGTCGTCGCGGCGGTTGCGCTCGGGCTTTGGCGCAGCGGATGCTTCCTGCCTTCGTGGGTTCAGTGGAACGATCGCTCGATTGTCTTCGACGTGGACGGAGACGGGTCTGACGAGATCGTGACGCTTGCCGGAAAGCGCGTGAGCGTCGAGGGCTCGCGCGGTACGTGCTCATCGGTCGAGGGGCAGTTCGTGTCCGATGCGATGCTTTGGGATTTCGACGGCGACGGCGCGACCGAGCTGTTGCTCGTCGTTTGGAAGATCGGGAGCTATGGGCCCTATCGGCCGTTTTGGGTGGATGAGGACAGCGGGGACTTCTCGGAGCATATCTTCGTGTACCGCTATGCGGGCGACGAGCTCGAGGAGGTGTGGCTCTCCTCGGACATCGGATTTGACGCGCAAGAGGTGCATCTCGACGGTGCGGGTTGCATGCACATCGCGACGCCGCAGGGCGAGACGACGGTGTGGGAGTGGGACTATTTCGGGTTTTCGCTCGTCGAGGAGAACGGCGTGTCGCTCGAGGAGCCCGAGGAACCGTTGAGCCAAGGGCAGGAGGTGACGCTCTTGTTCGCGGGCGACAACATCGCCCATGCCTCGGTGTGCGAGGGCGTGCGCGATAGGGCGACGGATTCCTTTGATTTCACATCGGTGTACGAGTCCGTCGCCTCGACGGTGGAGGCCGCGGACATCGCGTGCGTCGTGCAGGAGACCCCGCTTGTCGACGACGTTGCCGACGTGAGCGGCTACCCGTATTTCGGAACGCCGTCGTCGATGGCACAGACGTTGGCGAATGCGGGGTTCGACATCGCTGCCTGTGCGACGAACCATGCGCTTGACAAGGGAGAGGAGGGCGTTGCGACGACGCTCGAGGCCTTTGACGAGGCGGGGGTACGCACCCTGGGAATCGGCGGGGCGACGAGCGAGGGAATCGCTGTCATCGAGCGCAACGGCATCGCGCTGGCGTTTGTGAACGCCACATACGGGACGAACGGAAACGAGCTCGGTTGGGGGAGCGCCTATCACGTCGAGGCGCTTGACGATGTCGAGGTGTTTGCGGCCCAGGTGGCGCAGGCTGATGCAGAGGCGGATTTTACCGTGTGCGTCGTGCATTGCGGCGAGGAGTACGCAAGCGCGCCGAGCGACGAGCAGCGCGAATTGGCGCAGTGCCTTACCGAGGCGGGTGCGGATGCGATCATCTGCAGCCACACCCACACCGTCTTGCCGGTTGAGGCCGTGACCGCGTCCAACGACAACACGAGCGTTTGCTATTACGGGCTGGGCAATTTCATGGCCGCCCAAGATCAGGTCGAGACGCTCGTCGGCGGGCTTGCGGGACTGAAGGTTGCGCGTGACGACAAGACCGGCGAGGTCTTCCTCGATAGCTATTCCTTCGAGCCGACGGTCAGCCACTTCGATGGTACGGGGCAAACGCAGGTGTTCCTGTTTGCGGACTATACCGATGCGCTCGCCGCGCGCCATTACCTCGGCCGCACGGGCTATGGCGAATCATCGGCGAAAGAACCGCTGCGGCTTCTCGACCTCCTCGGCGTTTGGAAGAGGGGCACCGGATGGTAGGAAACGCGGTCGCGATTTGCGGGAGGTAGCTGCGTCGGCCGATCGCTTGGCTGCGAAGGTGCGCGCGACGTCTCTCTGCGAGGCGTCCCCAGTGTCGCATTTTGTCCCTTGCTTGCGTCCGTCTGCAGAGGCTTTTGCTTGTGGGGATTTCTCCAAATACGCCATGATTTTGGCACTCGCGCCACATGAGTGCTAAACTACCTCCGATACACGAATGCGTACGTACGATCAACGGAGAATCACATGTCATTTGAGAAGTTTACCGACAAGGCCCGCAAGGTGCTGGTCTTGGCGCAGGACGAGGCCCGCAAACTGGGTCAACCTTATGTTGGAACCGAGCATGTCCTGCTTGGTCTCATCCAGGAGAAGGAGGGGTTGGCAGCCCAGACCCTCGACCGTCTTGGCGTGACCTACGACGCTTGCATCGAGGGCGTCCGCGAGGTCGTCACCATCGACGAGGGTGCGGATGTCTCTGGCCACCTCAGCTTTACTCCCCGGGTGAAGCGGGTTCTTGAGAATGCGTTGCGCGAAGCTATGCAACTTGGCCAAAGCTACATCTCCACCGAACATCTTCTCTTGGGTATAGTCCGCGAGGGAGAGGGTACGGCCCTTGACGTCCTTGCCCGTCAAAACGTCTCGGGGGAGTCTATACGCACCGCCTTAAACGACCTCGTTGGCCAAAGCCCCGTGTACGCGGGCCGCAATCCCTTCGAGTCCGGCAACCAACAGGACAGCGGCCTTAAGGAGTACGGCATCGACCTGACCCAGAAGGCCCGCGAGAACAAGCTCGACCCGGTTATCGGCCGTGCGGGCGAGATCGAGCGCGTCATGCAAATCCTGTCTCGTCGTCAAAAGAACAATCCGTTGCTTATCGGTGAGCCCGGTGTTGGCAAGACCGCCGTGGCCGAGGGCTTGGCGCAACTTATCGTTTCCAACCAAGTCCCGGACATCCTCCGCGGCAAGCGTCTCATCACGTTGGACGTCTCCAGCATGGTGGCTGGTTCCAAGTTCCGCGGCGAGTTCGAGGACCGCTTGAAGAAGTGCATCAAGGAGGTTATGGACGCCAAGGACATCATCCTGTTCATCGACGAGATCCACACGCTCATCGGCGCCGGCAGCGCCGAGGGCTCCATGGACGCCGCGTCCATTATGAAGCCGCCCCTGAGTCGTGGCGAGATCCAAGTCATCGGTGCCACCACCACTGAGGAATATCGTAAGCGCATTGAGAAGGACACCGCTCTTGCCCGCCGCTTCCAAGCCGTTGTGGTCAACGAGCCCAACGAGGAGCAGTCCATCCGCATCATGGAGGGCTTGCGCGATCGCTATGAGCGCCACCACCAGGTGCATTACACCGACGAGGCCCTCAGCGCCGCCGTCCAGCTGTCCCAGCGTTATATCCAAGACCGCTTCCTGCCCGACAAGGCTATCGACGTCATGGATGAGGCGGGCGCGCGCATGCGCATCCGTAACATGACCCTGCCCGAGGAGGTGCGCGAGCTCGATGAGAAGCTCCGCCAAGTGGGTGCCGAGAAGGAGCACGCCATCGCCGAGCAGGACTTCGAGCGCGCCGGTTCCCTCAAGGACAAGGAGGAAAAGCTTCGCGTCGAGCGTGAAGATGCTGCCAAGAAATGGGAGGATGAGTCCTCGCGCGAGATCAAGGAGATAACGGAGCGCGATATTGCCGATGTCGTCTCCATGACCACCGGCGTGCCCGTGTCCAACCTCACCGAAGCCGAGACCGAGAAGCTTTTGCGTATGGAGGGTGTCCTCCACGAGCGCGTCATCGGGCAAGACGAGGCCGTGACGGCGCTGTCCAAGGCGATTCGTCGCAGCCGCGCAGGTCTCAAGGATCCGAAGCGTCCTGCGGGATCCTTCATCTTCCTTGGCCCCTCCGGCGTCGGCAAGACCGAGCTATCCAAGGCCTTGGCTGAGTTCCTCTTCACGAGCGAGGACGCGCTCATCAGCCTCGATATGTCCGAGTACATGGAGAAACACAGCGTCTCCCGCCTCGTCGGCAGCCCTCCGGGCTATGTCGGATTCGACGAGGGCGGTCAGCTCACCAAGGCCGTGCGCGAGCGTCCCTACAGCGTCGTCCTGTTCGATGAGATCGAGAAGGCCCATCCGGACGTCTTCAACATCTTGCTCCAGATCTTGGAGGAGGGTCGCCTGACGGACGCGCAGGGTCGCACCGTCGACTTCCGCAACACCGTCATCATCATGACGAGCAATGTCGGCGCCCAGGAGATCGCCCAGACGACGAGCCTCGGCTTCGGCGACGCGGGCAAGCGCGGCCTCTCCGACAAGGAGATCCGCAACCGAGCCATGTCCGAGCTCAAGAAGATGTTCCGCCCCGAGTTTCTCAACCGCGTTGATGAGATCATCGTGTTCAAGAGCCTGACCGACGACGAGCAGGTCGAGATCGTGAAGCTCATGGTCGACGATTTGCGCCAGCGCCTCATCGACCGCGGTATGACCATCAATCTCACTGACGAGGCATGCAAGCTCATCGCCAAGGAGGGCACCGACGCCACCTACGGCGCGCGTCCGCTGCGTCGCGCGATCCAGACGATGCTCGAGGACAAGATTTCCGAGGATATCCTCAAGGGTCTTTGGACGAGCGGCAGCGTCATCGAGGTGTCCGTCGAGGACGGCAAGCTTGTCTTCGCGGCAGGTGAGGGTGTCATTCCCGAGCGCCGCAAGCGCGACAGCATTGCGCACGAGGCCGATTTGTTGCTGAAGGGTTTCAACCTCGGCAACACCGGCCTTCCTGGTGGGGGAGTTTCTGACGGGGCTGCCGACTAGCGGCAGGACACAGCCAAGACCTACGGGGCTGCAGGCGTTTGCTTGCAGCCCTTTTTTTGCGCAGAGGCGGGGGTTTGCCTCGATGCGTTGGCTCGCTGTTAGGGATTCAGGGGCTTTTGCTGGTAGAGGCCCTGCGCGAGGAAGCCGAGGTTTGCGTAGTAGCGGCGGGTGCCGACGGAGCTGATGACATTGAGGGAGGCGTAGCCGGCGTCGCGGGCGATCTCCTCCGCGCGGGCGATGAGCTGACGGCCAAGCCCGGTGTGCTGCGCGCCATCCACGGAGGCGCCGAGGTTGGCTGCGCGGCCGTACACGTGGACCTCGCGGATCATCGCCGCGCCGGGCGCGAGGGCCGCGGCAGCGCGAAGGGCGGCTGGCGAGGCGTCTTCGATAAGCTTGTTGTGGAGCGCTTCGAGCTTATCGGCATGAGGCAGGCTCAGACGGAGAAATCCCGCGATGAGGTTGCCAGGGGCCACCCATTGAAGGAAGTGCTCGGTTGTGGCGCGGGTCTCGTAGGAAACATCCTCAAGGCGCAGGGTGTCGAGGTCGATGGCCTGCGTGCTAATCTCGCGGTAGCGGATCTCGCGGACGGCGGGCTCTTCGGGCGCGCGCTTGTCGATGCGCTGCTCCACCATTTGGCGAAGGTTTGTCTTTTTGTTCCCTACGAGGATGTCACCGGCTGATATGTCTCGGATCATGCGGCTGATGCGGCAATACTCCGGCGTTTCGAGGACGTCGGCCACGAGAACGTCGAGAAGTTCCTCCTCACTGTAGGGGCGCCATTTCCCGCGTTTGTAAAGGTCTGTAAGGCCAGTGCCGTCCACGAGCGAGCACGGGTAGAGTTTGACCTCGTCGGGGAGGTACGCCGGGTCGGTGACGAACGTCCGGTAGTCCTCCTTGTCCGAGGCGGGCGTCGCCCCAGCCAGGTTGACCATGAAGTGGGTGTGGAGCTTGAATCCGAATAGACGCGTGAGCTCGAGGGCGCGCGCGACGTTGTCGGTGCGGGTGGGTCGGTTGTTCGCCGCGAGGATCGCAGGATCGAGGCTTTGGATGCCCATTTGGACCTTGGTGCATCCGAAGCTGCGCAACAATGCGAGGCGCGCGGGCGTGATCGTGTCGGGGCGCGTCTCGACGACGAACCCGACGATGCGGTTGGCGGCTTCCGCGTTCTTGCGGTGCTCCTCCTCGAGGGCGGCGACGCTTGCGGTCTGCGCCGCGGCAACGCGTTGCCAAGGGGCGCTCTCGCCGTACAGGGCGGCAATCGCCTGGTTGTAGGTTGTCTGGCCTTGGGAAACCTGTGTTTGCAACGTGGCGGTTTGCGCCTCGAGTTCTTGAGGCGAGGAGGCGAGACCACACCGCTCATAGAAGTTGCGACGAGCGGTGGCGTTATGGGGTATGTTGCTTGCGGGCGCGTTCGGGGTGAGAGGGGCGTTCGGACCCGACGTTTGAGTGGGGGAGCCCGTTGCGGGCGTGGTGCCTGACGCGGCGGGAGCACCCGTTGCAGGCACGCCACCCGTTGCGGACCCGGTGCCAGCGCTGATCGCGTTGAAGAAGCGCGCATGGCGCTCCGCCTCCCCAAGCTCAAGGGGCAGGTTGTTGGCCGCGCGGAACAGCTCGGTCGCGAACCACCGCTGGTAGCTCTCGGGGTAGTCGCACCATGTTCCGCCGAGCACGATGATCTCGATCTTCGAGATGTTGTGGCCCATCTCGTGAAGCGCGCGGGCGCGGCTCACAACTTGGAGATAGGGATCGAAGAAGTTGCGCTCGGCGCGCTGACATGCCGGCTCGTCGTGAAGGTAGCTCTTCGGCATGCGGATGTCGTTGGGGCAATAGAGGCAGGCGTTCGCGCAGGGGGCGGGCTTGGTGATGACGGTGATCGTCGCGACGCCGGATGCGGTGCGCCGTGGCTTGACCTGCAGCGTCGCCAAGAGGCGCTTCTCGAGGGCCTCGTCGATTTGCCATGACCTCCACCGCGCGGGGTCGTTTGCCTTGATGTTCAAGTAGAAGGGGAGGATTTGCTTTTTGGCGTAATGGTCCTTGTTGTTTGCGAGACCTCCGTTGTAAGATCGCACGATTGCTTGGATGGTGCGATCGTCTAGACGTGCCACATCGGAATGCGCTCGCAGGTTTTCTACTATTTCAAGAAGGATACGTTCCATGGGTCATGATTGTACCGCGGTTTGTGAGCTATCATTTCCCCAATACGACATCAGGGAGGCAATCCGTTGGACCAATCAAGTGTATGGTATCTCAACGAGCTCAATAGGCGTTTCTATGAGACGCGCGCGCAAGCCTTCTCAGCCACTCGTAACAACAGTTGGCGTGGTTGGGAGTGGGCTTTGGATGCTGCGGGCTTGTTGGGATGCCAGGACGGGAGATGCCAGGACGGGACAAGAGCTTGTCGTGCGGCAATCGGCGAGACGTCCTCGACAGATGGTCGTGGTCTTTTGGGAGAGATAAGGCCAGATGGGTTGGATACCCAGGGTTTCTCGGTTCTTGATGTCGCTTGCGGGAACTTGCGTTTCGAGGCTTGGATGGGGGAGATGTTTCCTGCCAGTGATTTGCGTTTTGTGGCGGTTGATGCGTGTCGTGGCTTGCTACCTGAGGAGTTCGCCGACAACATCTGTTTCGTTGAGCGTGACATCATATCGGCTCTGCTTGTTGATGAGGAAGCGTGTGGGATCTCGGACGAGAAGGCCTTTGACCTGGTTGTAAGCTTTGGTTTCATGCACCACGTTCCCGGGGTGGAAGCCCGTGTGGCGTTGCTTGACGGGCTCTTGGCCGCAACACGTCCCGGTGGCCATGTAATCGTGAGTTTTTGGCTCTTCGCCGATGACGAGGGCCTTGCGTCTCGCGCGGAGAAAAGCACCGAAGACGCTCTCTCGGAGGGAAGGCTGTCTGCCCTCGAACTCGACGATGGCGACTATCTCTTGGGTTTCGGAGACGATTCCACCTCCCTTCGTTACTGCCACAGTTTCACGGACCGGGATATTGACGCCGTCCTCTCTTCAGTTGGGGTGTCTTTCGACTTGGTGGCCCGCTTTCGTGCAGACGGTCGCACCAACGCCCTCAACGAGTATGTTGTCCTCATGCGCAGGTGAGTCTCGCGCTCGATTGGCTTGTTCCTTATTTCCACCCGAAAATCAGAACTAACACTCGTATGGGCGGAAACGAGCCGCATTGGTGCTCCGCTGGATTGGTGGAACCTCGCCTGTCCGAAAAGGTCGCGAAACAAGCGAGCCGGCAAACGACCAAGCGAGTTAGTACAAAAAGAAGCTCGTGACGTGGCACGTCGAGAAGCCGGCGGCATCGGCGGCATCGAGCGTCTTCGTTGTGTCCTCGACGAGCACGATGTTGCGGCGGTCGAGGCCGTAGCGGATGGCGAGATACTCGAGAAAGGCGATTTTGTCGCCCTTCTTGCGGACCATGGTAATGTGGTCCTCGGGAATGGCGTAATGGCGGGATACGAAAGCCGATTTTCCCGCTTCCTCATAATCTTCTGCGACGCTGCATGCCCATACGGAATCTGGATTCACAGTTGCCTTTTCTTCGATGAATCGTTGGATGGCAGGAATTGGGTGCGCGTTGAGATACGGGTCGTTATCGCGAACGAAGGTCTCCCAATCCTCGTCGCAACATGCGCTGTGGCCGGGTCGCTCTTCTGACCCGAACTCGTAAATCGCCAAGACGCCATCGATGTCAAACACCGTGATGGTGTCGGGGCGGCTCATCATCTCAAGTATCGGACTCGGTCTCATCGGCTTCCTTCCTGCATGGCTGTTCGGTGACGTAACCCATGCGCTTGTTGGCTGCTTGGGTCGCGCAAACCGCTCGGGCAGCCCTTCTTCAAATGACGTAACCCATGCGCTTGTTGGCTGCGTGGGTCGCGTTTATGGTGGTTGCGGATTTGTGCAGGACAAGGCAACGACCCATGGGGCGTAGATGGTATGATGGTCTCATATTCTAACGCAGTGAGGGCACGCCGTCCTGCGGTTCCTGACGAGAGGGTTTCTATTATGATTACTCGCAACTTCCTTGGGAAGGATGTGTCCCTGTTCGGCATGGGATGCATGCGTCTTCCGAAAACCGATCCAGCAGATGATGGCTCTGTCGATGTTAAGCATGCTGTGCGTATGGTGGAGTATGCCTACGAACATGGTTGCACCTACTTCGACACCGCGTGGGGGTATCACAACGGCAAGTCTGAGTCGATAGTAGGCAAGGCGTTGGCGAAGTACCCGCGAGACTCCTTCAGCCTCGCCACGAAGTTTCCCGGTTACTCCCCGGACAATTGGGGCAAAAACGGGGAGATCTTCGAGGAGCAACTTAGGCGTTGCGGAGTGGATTACTTCGACTACTACCTCATTCACAACGTGTGTGAGATGAATATCGATGCGTATCTTGACGAGGCGAAATACGGCACCCGCAGTTATTTCATGGCCCAGCGCGACGCTGGCCGCATCAAACATCTCGGCTTCTCTGTTCATGGTAGCTACGATGTCATGAAGCGTTTCCTCGACGAGTGGGCCGACGCCGTCGAGTTCGTCCAGATCCAGCTTAACTATGTCGACTACACCTTCCAAGATGCCAAGGCAAAATTGGAGCTCGCTGCCGAGTACGACCTGCCCGTCATCGTTATGGAGCCGTTGCGCGGCGGCATGTTGGCTAAAGCTACCGACGAAGAAGCGGCCAAGCTTGCAGCCTTGCGTCCCGACGAGGGCATCGTGGGTTGGGCACTTCGCTACTTGCAAGGTTTTGACCAGGTTGTTACCATCTTGTGCGGCTCCTCATCCTTGGAGCAAATGGCGGAGAACATGGGGTATTTCGAGGCGGTAAAGCCTCTCAACGACGAAGAGCAGGCAACTCTTGCCGCCATCGTCAAGGCCCGTCTCGAGAAGGACATCCAGCCATGCACCGCCTGCCATTACTGCGTGAGCCATTGCCCCCAACAGATTGACATCCCGTGGATGTTGGAGCTCTACAACGAGCACAAGTTCACCAAGGGCGGCTTCATCGCTCCCATGGCACTCGCTGCGGTGCCCGAGGGCCGCAAGCCCTCTGATTGTATCGCGTGCGGGTCTTGCTCGGTGGTGTGCCCCCAGCAGATCGACATCCCTGCCGCCCTCGCAGACTTTGCGGATATGCTCGGCTAGCGGATAGCGCGCTTGCTTCGGCTCCCGTCTTGCGGCGGGAGCTTTTTGCGCAAAGGGAGTGTTGTTCGAAGGGTCACGCTGTGCAAAGGGTCGCTGCTCGAAGGGCGGTGCCGCGCAAAGGGGGTGCCGCGCAAAGGGGGTGCCGCGCAAAGGGGGTGCTGCCGAAGGGCGGCTCTTTATTTCGCGTTATTACAAATTGTCAAATCGAAATCAACGATGCGCACAACTTCCTGGAGTGCGCTATCATAAACGAACTTGTGTAAGCTGAGAAAGTGGAAAGGCAGCAAACGCATGCCCATCATTGATTATCTACGCCACAACGCCAAGGCATACGGCGACGAGGTGGCGCTCGTTGAGATCAATCCCGAGGTCCAAGAGCCGCTGCGCCTGACATGGCGCGACTATGACCTCGTCCAAACGACCAAGACCAAGGCGTATCGCCGCGAGATCACGTGGCGCGTGTTCGACGAGAAGGCAAACCGCATCGCGAATCTCCTCATCGATCGCGGCATCAAACCCGGCGACAAGGTTGCGATCCTGCTCATGAACTGTCTCGAGTGGTTGCCGATTTACTTCGGCATCCTCAAGACGGGAGCTACGGCAGTGCCCCTGAATTTCCGCTATTCGAGTGACGAGATTGTGTACTGCCTCGACCTCGCCGACGTGAACGTGCTTTTGTTCGGACCCGAATTCATCGGTCGTATCGAGGACGTCTATCCGCAGGTGCAGCGCAATCGCCTCCTGTTCTACGTCGGCAATGCGTGCCCGAGTTTCGCGGAGAGCTACGATGCCTTGACCGCCAACTGCTCGAGTGCCGATCCGATGTTGCCGATCAGCGATGACGATGATGCCGTCATCTACTTCTCGAGCGGCACGACGGGCTTCCCGAAGGCTATTTTGCACAACCACATGAGTCTTGTGCATTCCGCCCGCGTCGAACAGGCCCACCACGGCCAAACGCACTCCGACGTGTTCCTGTGCATTCCGCCCCTGTATCACACCGGCGCCAAGATGCATTGGTTTGGCAGCCTCATTACCGGTGGCAAAGCCGTGCTTTTGCGCGGTGTGACGCCGAAGTCCATCTTCCGCGCGATCAGCGACGAGCGCTGTACGATCTGTTGGCTGCTCGTGCCGTGGGCCCAAGATATCCTGCTCGCCATAGAGGAGGGGCGCCTCAACATCGAGGATTACCATCTCAGTCAATGGCGACTGATGCATATCGGTGCCCAGCCAGTCCCCAAGAGTCTCATCGCGAAGTGGAAAACTGTTTTCCCGCACCATAAATACGATACAAACTACGGCCTGTCCGAGTCGATTGGTCCTGGTTGCGTTCATCTTGGTGTCGACAACATCGAGCATGTCGGCGCAATCGGCGTCCCCGGCTATGGATGGGAGGTCAAGATCGTCGACGCGGACGAGAACCCCGTCGAACGCGGCAAGGTTGGTGAGCTTTGTGTTAAGGGTCCCGGCGTCATGACGTGCTACTACAACAATCCCGAGGCGACGGATGAGAGCCTCCATGATGGATGGTTGCTCACGGGTGATATGGCTATGCAGGACGAGGATGGTTTCATCTGGCTTGTCGACCGCAAGAAAGACGTGGTCATCTCCGGTGGCGAGAACATCTACCCCGTCCAGATTGAGGATTTCCTGAGCTCCCACCCCGCCATCAAGGACGTGGCCGTCATCGGTTTGCCCGACGAGCGCCTTGGCGAGATCGCGGCCGCTATCATCGAGCTGAAGCCCGAATATGGGACGACGACCGAGGAGGATATCAGTGATTTCTGCCTGAAACTCCCGCGCTACAAGCGTCCCCGCAAGATCATCTTCGCCGATGTTCCGCGTAACCCCACCGGCAAGATTGAGAAGCCGGTTCTACGTGAGCGTTATGGCGCCGTAAATTTGGTCGATCAGGAAAACAGGGCCTAAGCAAGCTAGGCAAGTGCGTTTCCGAGCAACAAAAAGAGACCCGATTGGGCCTCTTTTTTTGTGGGTTGTTAAGGGGGATGAGGACAGGGGGCGGCGGGCGTCTTCGCCTCGATAACGCTCTAGTCCCTCGTCAGCTTTCGATGGATTCGATGGGGCTTGCTCAGATCGGGACCGAGACGACGCTCGCGATCGGCTTGGTAGGCCTCGAAATTGCCCTCGAACCATGTCCAATTGCCCGGGTTCTCGTCTGTGCCCTCCCAAGCGAGGATATGGGTGGCGATGCGGTCAAGGAACCAACGGTCATGGCTGATGACGACGGCACATCCGGGGAAGCGCAGCAAGGCCTCCTCCAAGCTTGCGAGGGTCTCGGTGTCAAGGTCGTTGGTGGGTTCGTCGAGGAGGATGACGTTGCCGCCGGCCTTTAGGGTCAAGGCGAGATTGAGGCGGTTGCGTTCGCCGCCGGACAGGACACCAGCAGGCTTTTGCTGGTCAGACCCCTTGAAACCGAAGCTTGCCACGTAGGCACGGCTCGGAACCTCGGTCTCGCCGACCTGCATGAAGTCCAAGCCGTCGGAGACTACCTCCCAAAGTTTCTTGTCCGGATCGATGCCGGCACGATTCTGGTCGACATAGGACAGCTTGACGGTCTCTCCGATCTCCAAGCTGCCGCTGTCGAGCTCCTCGAGACCCACGATGGTCTTGAACAGGGTTGTTTTGCCGACGCCGTTGGGGCCGATGATGCCGACAATACCACCCTGGGGGAGGCTGAAGGACAAATCGTCGATGAGGACGCGGTCGCCGAAAGCCTTGTGGATGTTCTTCGCCTCGATGACCTTCGTGCCCAAACGGGGTCCCACGGGGATTTGGATGTCGGTGAAGTCAAGCTTCTTGGCGGCATGGGCTTCGGCTTCCATCTGGGCAAAGCGCTCGAGACGTGCCTTGTTCTTGGCTTGGCGCGCCTTCGGTGAGCTGCGGACCCATTCCAGCTCGGACTCGATCTTTTTGGCAAGGCGCTCCTGTTGTGCGCCTTGATGGGCCAGACGTGCTGCCTTGGTCTCCAAGTAGGTGGAGTAATTGCCCTTGTAGGGGTACAACGTGCCGCGGTCGACCTCACAAATCCATTCCGCGACGTTGTCGAGGAAGTAGCGATCGTGGGTCACGGCAAGGACGGCGCCTTCGTACTTATGGAGAAAATGCTCCAACCAAAGGATGGACTCGGCATCCAAGTGGTTGGTGGGCTCGTCGAGGAGCAGAAGGTCGGGTGCCTCGAGCAAGAGGCGACAAAGGGCTACGCGACGTCGCTCGCCGCCCGATAGCACGCTGACCGGCATGTCTGGGTCGGGACATTGGAGAGCATCCATGGCCTGGGCCAATTGGGAGTCCAAATCCCAACCGTTTGCGGTGTCGATGGCGTCTTGGAGCTTGCCCATTTCGTCCATGAGGGCGTCAAAGTCGGCATCCGGGTCGGCCATCTCTGCCCCGATGGCGTTGAATCGATCGATCTTGGCAAGGATGTCGCCAAAGGCGAGGCGGATGTTCTCGATGACGGTCTTGTCCTCTTCCAAGGGCGGTTCTTGTTGGAGCAATCCCACGGTGTAGCCGGGAGACAGCCAGGCGTCACCGGCGGAGACCTCCTCGAGCCCCGCCATGATCTTCAGGAGCGTGGACTTGCCCATGCCGTTGGGGCCGACGACGCCGATCTTTGCGCCGGGGTAAAACATGAGGGTGACGTTGTCCAAGATGACCTTGTCGCCGTGGGCCTTGCGGGCATGGTCGATGGTGTAGATGAACTCAGCCATGAGATTCCTTTCGTGTCGTTATCGCATGGTGAAAGTATACGGGATAAACGAGAGTCTATCGACGCGCATGGAATGCGGATGTGAGGAGGCACGATTGAAAGAATTGGCTTCGATGGGGATAGCCCCGGTGGGGGTTGACCAGTGTCCCTGCATCTCCATAGCCCTCTCCCCACGACAAAAAATCCCGCCACCGCATCTACGCAGGTGACGGGAGGTTGTGTCTGGTGCCGGCCACAGGAATCGAACCCGCAACCTACTGATTACAAATCAGTTGCTCTACCGTTGAGCCAGGCCGGCGAATGTCTTCACAAGGAAAGCTGAACCATTTTAATTGAAGAACTCTCTAATTACAAGGGACAGCTCCCTATTCCTTGGCCCCGAGGGATAGGCTGCTTGTGGCTTATGTCCCCCTAGTTACAAGGATTAACTTTCTAACTCCCTATTCCTTGGCCCCATACTGCTCGTAGTAGGCGTCGATGGAGGCCTTCATCTCGTCGTCAATGATGACGTGTCCTTGCACCTCGCGGTTGTGGAGGTACTCGGTCACCTCGCGCATGTTGACGATACACGCGGTCGGGAAGCCGTATTTCTCGCTGACCTCGTCTGCCGCGCACTTGACGCCGCCGGGTCCGACCTCCATGCGATTGAGGCTCACGATGAGGCCCTTGATGACGATGTCGGCAGCGCTTGTGATGATCGGATAGGTCTCATCGATGGACTTACCGCTCGTGGTAACGTCTTCGACCATGACGACGCGGTCACCGTTCTGCAGGACGTACCCAAGCAGATTTCCGCCCTCGCCGTGGTCCTTGGCCTCCTTGCGGTTGGAGCAGTACTTAATCTCACGACCGTACAGTTCGTTATAGGCCATGGCGGTGACGACACTCAAAGGAATGCCCTTGTAGGCAGGTCCGAACACGACGTCGAAATCGTCGCCAAAATTGTCGTGGATGGCGCGGGCGTAGTACAGGCCGAGACGATGGAGCTGGTCGCCGGTGACGTAAGCGCCGGCGTTCATGAAGAACGGGCTTAGACGGCCGCTCTTCAAGGTGAAGCTGCCGAACTTCAATACGTTGCTCTCAACCATGAACTCGATGAATTCGCGCTTGTAATCCTCCATGGGATGGTCCTTTCGCGGTGGACTTGCATAGCTAGGTCCCATTGTACACAAGACGCGCGCATCGTCGCGAAACGAACCCGCGGGGAGGCTGTGGTCGGTTGGGAAACGCGAAAGAGAAGCGAGCCGGGAAGTGTCGGGTGCGTGCGGACCTGGCGCGTGCGGGATCTCGGCCCTTTTGGCGAAAACGACAACTATATGCCACATCAAATAGCCTACACTAAGGATATACACCCCCGAGGATAAGCAACCCGATCGAAAGGAAGTGTTTTATGCGAGACCACTCCAACCACATCTGTGGGACGCGCCACGAGGTCGTCGGCGCCCTCATGCAACGATGGGATTTCACGCGCGAGGCCGAGAACGTGTCGCTGTCGAAGGCGGACGGCCGTATTTGTGCCAAGACGGTGACCTCTCGCAACACGCTTCCCTCTTCTCGCACGTCAAACTTGGATGCCATCGCGGTACACTTTGACGACTTTGCCGACGGCATGCCTGACATTACGGAATGGGAGCGGGGCAATCAATGGCAATACTGCAACACCGGCGTCGCTATCCCCGAAGGGTTTGACACCGCGATCGCTATCGAACAGGTTGAGGTAGCCGACGACAAGCTTTTGGCCCTCAATGCGGTGCCCACCGAGCGTTTCCAAATGACCACGGAGGAAGGTGCGTCCTTGCAACCGGGCGACATTCTCGTTAAGGCGGGGGAGGTCCTTGCCCCGACCTTGTTGGCCGCCCTCGCCATGGGTGGCTACACTGAGGTTGCGGTGGTGCGCAAGCCTCGCGTCGCCTTTATCCCCACGGGCAACGAGCTCGTCCCCGCGTCCATTGAGCTTCCTCGTGGAAAGAACGTGGAGAGCAACTCGGCGATGATAGGTGCAAAGATAGAGACATGGGGCGGGAGCGCGTTGCACTACGGCATCGTCCCCGATGATCCCGACAAGATTCTTGCCGCCTTGCGCGATGCTGCCGAGAAGGCCGACATCATTGCCATCAACGCTGGTAGTTCCAAGGGCAGCGATGACTGGACCTGCGAGATTTTGGAACGTGAGGGTGAAATCCTCTTCCACGAGGTGAACCAAGGCCCCGGTCGCCATTGCAGCTTCTCCTTGCTTGACGGTAAGCCCGTCATCGGCATATCCGGTCCCCCTATCGGGGCGGAGTTCACCGCCGACTTCTTCCTGAAGCCCTTTGTCGATCTGTATCTCGGCGCCAATCTCGACTATCCGCCAACGGTGCGCGCTACAATGCTCGACAGCGCACCGATGAGCCCGCGCCGCATGAACGTCGTCAAGCGCGTCGTCGTTCGCCGCGATGAATGGGACCGTTTCGTGGCTTGGACGCTGCACACCTACGACCGCCCTGTCATTCGGGGTTGCACCGAGGGCAATGGTCTTGTCACGGTAGACAAGGACGGCTACGGTTGGGTCGAGGGTGACGAGGTCGAGGTCGAGCTGCGCTGGCCGTACACGTTGCCTCCGCGTATGGAGCGCTAGGGCGAGGAAAGTTTGGGGGTTTCCCATGGGTGTGTTTGTGAGTGAAGAGGAGTTCGAGGGTTTTGTGATGGACGCCCTTGATGCGATTCCGGAGCGATTCGCCGATGAGCTTGTGAACATCGCGTTTTTCGTCGAGGACGAGCCTCCCGAGGGCGAGCCTGAGGATACTCTCGGCCTGTATGACGGCCTGTCCATCGATGAGCGCGCGGATGGGTATGGGTATCCTGGTGATTTTCCTGACAGCATCACCATTTTCAAGGGTCCCCACGAACGTCGCGCGAGTTCCCGCGAGGAGCTTGCCCACGAGGTCTATGTGACCGTCATCCACGAAGTGGGCCACTTCTTCGGCATGGATGAGGACCAGGTCGAGGCCATGGGGTACGCATAGGAATCATGCGGCCGCTTTAAAATCAAGTCGAACAAGGTCCGGAGGCCATGGTGTGATGGTGCGCCTCCCCTGGATCGTTTTGTCCGGCAAGCGCTACGCGCCGAAGCGGGGCTCGGGACTTTTGTCCGGCAAGCGCTACGCGCCGAAGCGGGGCTCGGGATAGTAGCAACTCATGCCGCCCATAGCGCAAAGCTCGCGAATCGTGTCAGGGCGAGCCATGCGATCGAGATATTCGGCCTCAGTGGCACATTCCTGGGCGATGGTGAGGTTTTCGACGGCAAGAGCGACATCTGACACCAACTCGTCCACGTCATCGCCACGCCCGACGATTTTGTAGGCGTCGATGCCCATCTGCTCAAAACGCCACAAGGCACAAAGCCCGCAGGTGCTGTAGTGGAACTCGTTGCGATAGAGGGCGTCGTTGTCCGCCCAGGACCTGGGGTCCAACGGTTCGGGCCCGGCAAAGGTCGCCAATTGCTTGTAGCTGGGGGCGTAACGCAAGGCAAGACAGGTCGATGGACAACCGGCTTTGTGGAGACCCATGCAATGGCTGTCGGCAAACACGCACCCGTTGCGCATGAGGAACACCTCGTAGTGCAATTCCGGGACCGATGCGGTGATAGAGGCTATGTCGTCCAAGGTCACGTCGCGAGGTAGGATGGCGCGATCGATTCCGCACGAGTTGTGGTAGCGGGCAAGATCCTCGTTGTAGATGGCGCACATGGTGCTTGCTGCGACGCTCATTCCGAGGGCATGCGCCGCGTCGATGAGTTCAGGCCCCGACACGATGATGCCCGTGAATTCGGCTTGGGCTAGGGCGGGGAGGTAGGTCGCGGTGATGAAGGCGGTCTGCTCGGCGGAGTAGCGCTGGGCATTGAAGACGCAGAAGAGGGAGACATTGTTGATGCCGTTCGCTTTGAAGTCGCGACGGGCCTCGCTGACCTCTTCTACAAGTTCGGCAAACGTGAGGGTGTTTGCCTCCTGCCCGAAACCGGACATGCGATTGAGCGCAGCGTTCTCTCCGAACTTTGCGGTCCATGCGGGATCGTAAAAGCCCATGTAGAGCTCGCGAGCACCGGCACGCGCGAGCCGCAGGGCGCTACCGCGGCCATTGACGGGGGCGAGAACTACTCCCATGTCGTACCTCCGTTCCAATTCCACGCATTCCAATAGGTTTGGTATTCCTCGGCATAATTGGGGGTGCCACAAACGAAGTCTGCAGGAGTCCAAATGATGCGGGTGGGTTTTTGGCCTTCGACCACGCAACCAGGGTTTTCAAAAAAGATTGTGCGTCCGAGACGTGTGAACCAAAGGGCCTCCTCGCCGTCTTGGCTTTGATGCTCGTATATCTGCACGCCGCTTAGACATTCCTGGCGACAGGGGGCATCTGCTCGGAACTTTTGCTCTAAGGGCTTGTTCGTGCTGGCAGGGTGGCAGATATGTCCCGTAGTCATGAAGCAGTGCGGCAAGTGGAGCGCGAGGGGGAGGGCGTCCTTGAGGGGAGCGGCATCCACGAGAGGCGTTGTCGGGTCGCATTCGGCGAGCTCGTAGCCGAACCGATTCACCAACGATATGGCATTCGCGGCGTCGAGGGCGAAGGGTTGGGCGGACTCTTCCATCACGGAATAACGCGGGTCGCGCGGTGATTTTGCCATCATGCGCCCCAGGGAGAGGCGCAAAGGAGCGTCCATCCCGGTGTCCATTGCGCGACGGCCGGAAACCTCCTTGAGAAATATCGCCATGGCGGGGTCGTTGGCGACGGCCTCGTCGATGAGGAACCCATATTCGTCTTGGATGGTGAGCAGCTCCTCGAGGCGTTTTCGACCCGTCTTGAGGGTGGATTGGCCAAAGACGGGCACGACGAGTGTGAGGCCGAGGCGGTATTCGCGGCAAAAGGCCATGACGCACTCGTAGAAGGGACGGTTGAGAGAGAGGAAGAAACGGTCACAAAAGTATGAGCCGATATAGATTCGCTCGATTTGTTGACGCCCGAAGCGAGCACATGCGTCGTTGCACAGGGAGGAGACGCGCCGGCGAAACTCCTCCGGGTCGTTCGCGGCGAGATTCGCCTCGTGTCCGACATCGGAAAGGTTGAGCGCGAGGGTGGGGATGGCTTTTCCGGGAGTTCCTTCGGGGGGAGTGGCCTCGTTGCGGGCTTGTCCGCTGGACCAACCGGGCCTTTCGGGGGGATTGTTGGTTTTCGGGTGGGAAGAGTCGGAAGTCATGTAATCCTCGAATCCCTTGGGGTCTTTTGGCAAATCATACGTCAAAACACGATGTCGCACATGAAGGAGGCTTCGGAGGAAAGGAAGCCTCGGAAGAGGAGGTCCCGGAGGAAGGGGCTCCAGAGGGGATTTTGTGTGTGGCATTGGTTTTTTCAGAAGAAACGGGGATCCGACCGAAGTCGAACCCCCGCTAAAGTTCAGGCATCTCGGACGCGCTAAAGTCGGCCGCGCGAAAGAGCGAATCGCTGGTCTGAACGGGAAGGATTATTTCGCTTCCTCGGCCTTAGGCTCCTTTGCTTTGGGATCCTCAGCCTTTGCAGCCTCTTCGGCAACGGTCTTGACCTTGGCTTTGCCGCCGTAGTTGCCTTCGTGCTTGTGGCCCTCGGGCTTGCCGTCGTAGGCTCCGCCTACATACTTGCCGCCCTGGTAGTGACCTTCTTGGCCAGCACCTTCCGGCTTGCCGCCGTAGTTGCCGCCTTGGTAGCCCTCGGGACGGGGACCGCGGGGACCCTCGGGCCTTCCGCCGTAGCCCTCGGGACGGGGACCGCGGGGACCCTCGGGCCTTCCGCCGTAGTTGCCCTGCGGGCCGGGCCTTCCGCCGTAGTTGCCCTGCGGGCCGGGCCTTCCGCCGTAGCCCTCGGGACGGGGACCGCGGGGACCCTCGGGCCTTCCGCCGTAGTTGCCCTTCGGACCGAACTGCGGACCAGGCATAGGTCCTGGTTGGGGACCGAACTGCGGACCCATGGGCATCTGGGGCATCGGAGCAGGATAGGGTACGTATACGTACACGATCTGCGGTTGGGGAGCAGGCATGCTCATGGGCATGCCATAGGACATCATGGGCGCAGGCGCACCATAGCCATATGCTCCGTACGGGGGAAACTGATACATGTTTTGCACCTTTCTCTCTGTGCTTTTACTTTGAGGACCTGTATCGCGTTCGTCTTTTTTGGCTAACAGGGGATCTCTTGCCCCTCGTCTCTTTCGCTACCGTCTCGCTCGTGGACACGTCTCTTGCTTTTGCGTCTTGTCTTTTTGATCTTGGTTCTTTGTTTAATCTGGGCTCTTTGGCCTTGCTGTCTCTTTTCAAAATATGTATTGTATTCGTCTCACAATAGCGCGAAAGGCGAACAATCCTCATTCACGGATAATAACATCTCTTTCTCTTCGGAGATGTTTTTTCGATGCTGAATCGTAGGAAAGTGCGGTTGAGCCCTTCCTGCATTTGCGACTTTTCGTGAGTCGACTCGTATGTCGGATGTCGACTGGAGCCAATGGTGGCGCAAGTCATGCCGTTAGCACATGCCCGATTTCGAGCCTTCTCGTTTGTGGGAAACGGTTTCGCGGGCATTCGCTATACTTATCAAGATTATGCGCTCGTTGGTTTAGTCGGGTGCCTTATGTGACGCGCATGGAGGGTCGCGTCCCGTTAGAGGAGATTAGTTTGCTGCAGCAAATCATTTCTCAGATGTCTTTTGTCGACATCTTCAACGCCTGCGTGTTTTTGGTGTTTGCCTGTTGCTATCTGTACCAGCTCATTTACGTCTTCGTCGTTTTGTTGAACAAGCAGCCGGAGTTCCCCGACGCCTGCGCCCACAAATATGCTGTGCTGATAACAGCGCGCAATGAGAGCGCAGTCATCGCGGACCTCATCAATAGCATTCGCTCGACCGATTACCCACAGGACAAGATCGACATTTTCCTTTGTGCGGACAATTGCACCGATGACACGGCAAAAATTGCGCGAGACGCAGGTGCTATCGTCTACGAGCGCAACAACCTTGATGCGATCGGAAAGGGTTACGCCCTGGACTTCCTCTTGAACCACATCTGGGAGGACTATCCCGATGGAGACCACGAGGCGTACTTCGTGTTTGATGCCGACAACGTCCTTGACAAGAACTACTTCCGCGAGATGAACAAGGTGTTCGCCTCCGGGGCTATCGCGTCCACGAGCTACCGCAATTCCAAAAATTACGATTCCAATTGGATTTCCGCTGGCTATGCCGTGTGGTTCCTCCGCGAAGCAAAGTTTTTGTCCCAGGCGCGTCTCCTTTGCAACACCAGTTGCGCCATCAGCGGCACGGGATTCTTCATCGCTGCGTCGGTTCTCAAAGAGGCAGGTGGTTGGAAGTGGCATCTGCTCACCGAGGACATCCAGTTTTCCGCCTCGACCATCGCGTCCGGCGGTCGCATCGCCTATTGCCCCACGGCCATCCTCTACGACGAGCAACCTATCACCTTCCGTGATGCTTGGAATCAACGCTTCCGCTGGGCGAAGGGCTTCTACCAGGTCTTTTGGAACTATGCTCCGAAGCTGTTCTGCGGTATGTTCACCCAAAAGAAGGGGTACAAGTTCGCGTGTTACGACATGCTCATGACCGTCTCCCCGGCCATGTTGCTTACGGTAATCACTATCGCCTTTAATGCCATCATTGTTATCCTCGGCATCGCGGGCGCTCTCACTCTCGGTACCGCCGTGGTGAGTTCTTTGAGTTCCATATTCTTTTGCCTGTTCAACTACATGCTGTTCATGTTCGTGTTCGGCGTGCTCACCACGTTCGTTGAGTGGGACTCCATCCATGCTCCGAAGAGCAAGAAGATCCTGTACATGTTCACCTTCCCCTGCTTCATGATCACCTATATCCCTATTGCCCTTTGGGCTCTTGTCCGCCCGGCGACTTGGAAGCCCATCAAGCACACCATCTCCGTCGACGCGTCGAAGTTCTCCGAACTTGCTGGTAGCGAGGGGTCTTCCGAGAACAAGGTCGAGTAAGGTCGCAAATCCCGTAAGATTTTGAAATGCGCCTCCGTATGGGGGTGCATTTTTTTAGGCGTGGGCAAAGGTGATGACATGGACTTGGCGGGCACCAGCGGCGCGTAGGGCACGGCTGGCGTCGATGAGGGTGGCGCCCGTGGTCATGACGTCATCGATCAAGAGCAGCGTCTTTCCTGCAACCGGTGCGTGAGGGGTCGTTTGAAACGCCTCTTGCATGTTGGCGATACGACCGCGGTTTCCAAGGGCTCGCTGGTCGGATGTGCGCGGCCTTGCAAGCACGGACGCGACGGGTCGCCCGACCTCCTCTCCAACATGGGTCGCGAGAAGAAAGCCGTGGTCGAACCCGCGCCGGTCAAAGGCCGTCCTGGTTGCGGGGATGTAGGTGATAACGTCGATGGATGCCAGAATTTCCGGCGATACGAGCGGGGCCATCAGGTGGGCCATCTCTTTTGCGAGGCGTTGTTCTCCCTGGTCTTTGTACACGTTTACGATTCTCTTTGTGGCGTCGTTGTAGAGCAGGGCGTTTCGACAAGAGGCGAAGGGCAACGTATCGATGCCGAAAGCCGCAAGGGAGACGGGATTGCACTCGGTGCATTCGAGATAACCCCAGGCAGCACCGCACCGAGGACACGCCTTCCATGCATCTATGTGGGCGAGATGTTGGCGACATCCAAAGCAAAGGAGGACACCTGGTTTGTCGCAGACGGCGCACCGTGTGGGATAGAGCGTCTCGAGCACGCCGGTGCCGGCGAGTCGGGCGAGGCGTCCGATGCGGCCGAGGGCTTGTGGCAGCTCGGAATCGAGGAGGGATCGGTGTGTCTTGTCGGAGGAGACCATGGCGCCATGGTGGCACGTCGTGGTCCTGCTTTTTCTTGGTTGCGTGTACCGATTCCGCCAAACGTCGCACCCGTTTTTGTCGTGCTTCTGTTCTCTCCTTGTCCTCTTTATGTCCCTGTTTCCCCCTTTGGCTGCTCTGTGTGTTTTCTATTATTGTTCCCGTCGTTTCTACACGTTGTCGCGCTTCTGCTACAATCTTGGATTGCTTATTCTTGGTTTGGTGACAAGCCAAGTCGGACGAGGCTTTGGAACACGACGACGACGGAGGAAGAAAACAGACATGAAACGCAGCATTTCCATCGTGGTGGCCGCCGTAGCGGCGCTCATGCTTGCACTTTGCATGGCGGGGTGCTCCTCAAGCTCCCAAAACTATACGCCAGAAGCCAAGGCAGCAAAGGTCACGGTCGCCAGCTCCGATCTTGTGACCGCCGGTACGCTGACTGTCGGCGTCAACGCAGGCAACCCCCCGCTGGCTGGCCAGACCTCTGACTACGTTGGCATCGATGTTGACATTGCTGCCGCTATGGCTGACGCCATGGGTCTCAAGCTCAAGATCGTCGACGTCAAGAGCGACCCGCTCACCGCTCTCGAGAAGGGCACCGTCGACCTGGTTATGGGGTTGGACGCAACCCAGACCTACGAGAACAAGCTGACGCTTTCCAAGACCTACCTGCAGACGGGCGTCGCCCTGTTCTCCACCAAGGCCTCCGCTGACGTTCCGACAGCAACCTCCAACTCTAAGTTTTCCGCCCAGGCTTCCTCGGTGAGCGCTTGGGAGATCACGAGCCAATTCGGTGCCGCCTCCCTGACGAGCACCACCGACCTCACCTCTGCTTTCAGCTCCCTTAAGGAGGGTGCGGTCAACTTTGCCGTCGCTGACGCCGTTGTGGGTACCTACGCGGCCCACACCTCTGGCCTGAGCGTCTATATCACTGCCATGGTCACCGCTCCGGGTGGGTATTGCGCGGGTGTCAAGGCGGATAAGACCAACCTGAACACTGCGGTCACCGAGGCTCTCAAGCTCGTGACCGATAACGGTACCGTCAACCTTATCCAAAAGAAGTGGCTCGGCACGACGTTGTCCCTGTCCACGCTGAAGGTCACCGCCACTACGATGGCTCCCGCCACCACGACTACCACGGAGGAGCAGGCGGAGACTGTCGATACCGCCGCTGCCGAGTAAGTCGCTCGACTTGTGACAGGCACCTGGCACCTGTCACCAGGCACCTGTCACACAGGTTTTGCTTGCTCTATGGCTCCCCAGGCCCCTAGGCGCTAGATGATGCTCTCGATCTTCCAAGGAATCTGGCTTGCCTCGATAACTTCCCGAGAACCGAAGGTGCAAAGGGCGCCTTGTGTTGCCACCATGCGGACGAGTGGGGCGAGCTTGCGCAGGTCCTCGGGAGTCGAAGCGATGACCTCGGCGCGGTTACGCTGACGCAAGGATGGGTCGATTCCGGCAATGAACTGGTTGTTCTGGCGGCGGATGAGGGCGCGGGCCTTCATCGGAGCGTCCATCCCCGCGACGACGCTCACCACATATCCTTCCCATTCCTCGGAGGAGGGGTTGAAGCTCGAAAGCCAATCGGCAGCGTTGCGGAACCTCTCGACCGTCTCATCGAGGTGGGGATCACGGAAGGAGGCGCATCGTGCCATGTCGGCGCGCGGTAAAAGGAATGACACTCCGTAAGCACCGCCCTTGACACGAACCTCATCCCACAAGTAGTCGTAGGTGAGGGCTTGGCACGCCAAAAGCCAGCTTCCGCTGAAGGGAAAGGTGTCGCGGATCTTGAACGTGTCGAATGCGACAGCCGTGAACGTGATGTCGGTGGGGATGGTGAAGGCTTCAGGTTCGGTGGGGATGGGGGGAGCGACGAGCCCCGGTAGCTCGACCGGCGGTGCAAGTTCGACTTCCTGCAACAGGCGACGGGAGCTGTGGGAGCTGACCTGCATGTATTGGAGAAGGTCGTCGTCTGTTCCAGTGAAACTCGTGAGGCAATCAACCTCCCGGAACACGGTTGCGCAAAGGCGGCTGAGCCTCTCGGAGAGTGCGACCTTGCCCTCCTCGAAGTTTTCGATGAGGTCGCACAGGAAGCGATAGTGGTCGACGCCGCCCAAAAGCTGGCGCAATGCCGCCGCCTCCGAAACCTTTGCCTGGGCACGGGCGGATGCGTGTTTGTTGCCGTTGTTGGCAAAAGCCAGCTCCATGGCGTGTTTCTTTTGCACGAGCAAGCTGAGGATGCGGTCGTAGTCGTCAAACTTCGTCGCGAGGCAAACCTCGTTGGAGAGCTTGGCCATCTGGCTTGTGTTGCTCGCGAGGGAGGAGGCATCCACGATGAACTTTGGCCAATAGACGGATGCGTCGTGGTCGCTGCCGAACACCTTAACGGTGAAGGTGAGGTTGCCAAGCTTGCTCATGGCGAGCTTGTTCAGGTCCGCCGCGATGTTCCATGCCGTGTCGAGATGGCCGAGCAGATTGGTCAGGAGTGACAGGTGCATAACGTCGTCAGCTGAGAAGCCACTTATGTCGTAATAACGGGTTGCGTATGAGATGCCGTAGGTGGCGACGTGGTGGCGCAAGACAGGTCCGAAAGGCGTGTCTTGCATGGTGGGACGTGTCTCGACAGGCGCGTCTCCCAAGTCGGTTATGCCGAGGTGGGGAAGGGTTGCCAACTCCTCGGGGGTATCTGGGCGGTTTTGCACCGCGCGAAGACGGGCAGTGGCTTCAGCGATCTCGTTGCGTTGCTCGGGCGTAAGCGTGCGGGATTGCTCTTGAAGGCGAAGGGTTGCGGCGCTGGTGGGCTCATTCTCTACGGGGATGAGGCGCGCATCTGCGGCATGGGTCGGTTCCAAAAACACCTCACGAAGCAATTGCTCGAAGTAGCCCTCCTCGAGCAAGTCGCGCATCTTTGCGAATACGTCCTCGTAGCGAAGGAACGCGGTGGAGAGCGTTTCGTCGTAGAGCCACCCGCTCAAGCAGGATATGGCGCAGGCGACACCGTCGGCAATGCCGAAGTTGCGCTCACGCAGGACGATCTCTGCGTGGGAGAGGGCGGCCTCTACCAGTTCGTGGTCAAGTCCGCCGTTGGCGAGTCGGGTGACCTCGGTTTCGAGGACGTCACGGAAACGCTCCTCGGCTCCCGGAGCCAACCCTTTGATTTGGGCAATGACGAAGGGTTGAAGTATGTCGTCATTGAGCAGGGCAAAGGCATCGCATCCAAGCTTTGCTTCCAACAGGGCCTTCTTCAAGGGGGACTCGTTGCTGGATGCGATGGCGTCGAGAAGGATGTCCACCGCGTAAAGACGCAACCGGTCATCGATGGAACCTGCCGCGTAGGCGATCGCCATGCCGGCGTTTTCGGCAGAGGTCTTCATCTCCACCGTGTTTCCGAAGCTAAGTACCGGCTTTTGGGGCTCAAGGACGTTGGGGGCACCGACATCCTTGTGCAGGTTTGCGTCGGGCGTCAGATACTCTTCGTCAAGAAACGACAGGAAACGGTCGGAATCCATGTCGCCGTACAACACGATATAGCTGTTGTCCAAGCGATAGTGGCGCGCGTGGGTGTCGAGAAAGCGCTCGTAGGTGAGCTCGGGGATGGCCGCCGGTGTGCCGCCCGATTCGAAGCGGTAGGCGGTGTCGGGGAACAGAGCCGCGCTCAATGCATCCGCCAAGACGGAATCGGGCTCGGCCAGGGCACCCTTCATCTCGTTGTAGACGACACCGTTGTAGATGAGCTGGCATCCGTCATCCGCGTCGTCCGTGTCACAGGTATCGGCCTCTTCGCGCAACTCCACATGCCATCCTTCTTGTTGGAACGTGGTGGGGCGCTCATAGATGGACGGGTGGAGGACGGCATCCATGTAGACATTCATGAGGTTGAGGAGATCCTGCTCGTTCGTGCTCGCCACCGGATACATCGTCTTGTCGCAAAAGGTCATGGCGTTGAGGAACGTCTGCATGCTGCTCTTGATGAGGTTGACGAAGGGTTCCTTCACGGGGTACTTGCGGCTGCCGTTCAAGACCGAATGCTCGAGGATGTGGAAAACGCCCGTGTCGTCAACGGGGGGCGTCTTGAACGTGATGGAAAACGCTTTGTTCGTATCGTCGTTTTGGAGGTAGAGCAGACGGGCGCCGCTTGCCTTGTGGCGCATGACGTAGCCGGTGGTATTGAACTCGGGAACGTCCTCGATGCGTTCGACGGCGAAACCGTGCGTCGTCTCTCCGATGGTGTAATTCATGTGACTCCTTGCGTGCTACTCGATGGGAAAGTTTCCCGGATACTTTGTCGCCCCCTAGTATAAGCGTGTGCGCGGCTGTGTTGTTCTCGATATGAAATGCGGTTGTGTGCGCTAGGATAATTAGATACGACGTTTTGAGCGAAAAAAGGAGCGATTGTATGGCTGAGGACAAGTTGAACGGGTTCTCCCACATCACGGTGGGTGGCGGCTCTTTTGACGATGACGACGAGGTTATCATCGCGGGCATCCCGAACGCCGCTGCGCCTGAAATTGAGCCCGCCCCCGCGCCTGTTCCCGAGCCCTCGTCCGCCCCCGCGACCGTGGCTGATCCCGTACCTGTACCCGCCCCTGAGCCCGGGTTTGCTTCCGAACCTGCGCCTGCCCCTGCGCCCTCATCCGCCCCCGCACCTGCCAAGAAGGCCAAGAAGGACGACTACCACGAGACGACCCTCGAAGACCTCGAGTCCACGAAGATGGGCGGTATGCAGATCGTCCTCATCGTCGCAGCGATCGTAATGGTGATCATCGCAGGCGCATACATCGTGATGCATTAGGATTCGAAGACGGGGACGGATGACGAACAACCATGGCGCAAACAAAAACCATGACGGAGTATGAACGCAAGCAACATGTGACGAGGGGTGCCCTTCTCGCCGCTCTCCTTTGCGCCATCGTGCTCGTTGTCGGCGTGGCGATTCACCTGGTCAACCTTTCGAGCCTCTCTGCCGTCGAGCTCTCCCAACAAACCGCACAAAACGTCACGAAGGATGACGATTCTGACAAAATCACGTCCAAACAGGTCGTGGTTCCGCCCCTTGCCTCTTTCATAGGAGGCGAATACGACGAGATCGTGGAGTCTCTTGGAACGGGGGCGCAAGTGACGCGCACGCGTTCGGTCAAGGATGCTGACAGCGCGGTGCGTACCCGTGTTGATATCGCCTTGACCAGTGGCGTCGCAAACTCTTCGGCGGGAACCCCCACAGTCCATCTTGGTCTTAACGAGGACAATGTGGTGATACAGGCTGGTTATACCGTGAACTTGCGCTTCTTGGGGTATGGCTCCCTGAGCTTTATTGACGCTGCCGAGAACTACCACGTCATCGAGAACGCGTTGACTGAGGCAGGTCTGCCGGTGGCTGTGGGGTCCGTGAAGGTTCCCGAGGCGAAGGCCGATTATGCGGTCTATGGCCATGATGGCGTGACCCTTGCCAAGGAAGATTTCACCTTCGAGGGTGTCTCCGAGGCCGGTTATTCGTGGACCGGCGAACTCACCTATGACTACACCGAGGCAAACGCCGAGAACAATCTCGCCTACACGGTGCGTTTTGTGACGGTGACCGTCATCGGGGAAAACTAGAACTCGACGAGGCACGAATACTGACAAGGCGCAAGCGGGACCCGGCAGGACGGGCGCAAGGCGCAAGCGGGACCCGGCAGGACGGGCGCAAGGCGAAAGCGGGGCCTGGCAGGGTACAAGGTGAAAACGCCGACAGGATGCGTGCCGGTCGGTTTTTTTCAATGTGAAAATTACCTCCGGCTAAAGGCGATAGTCGCTTATACTGGAGAAAGTCTGTTCTCTTTTGCTTATCATGCGGTCTTCCTCAGATTTAGGGGGACACCATGACAAGTTTTCTTTCCACTTCCTGTTGCAATGGTAGACGTCCACGGCGTTTTATGGGCGTGACGATCCGTTCCCGCCCCGACCTCGTCTCGCGTCTGATGCGCGAACGCCAAGTCGCACGGTTTCTCGTGGCACCGCCCGGGTATGGCAAGACCTACCTTGCTCTCGAGTATGCGCAGGTCGTGTTCGGGTTTGAGCATGTTGCCTGGATTGACGCGCGCAGCCCTTGCTTCCTTCGTGACCTTGACGGTGGGAGCCTCGGGGAGGACCTCATGAAACGTGACAAGGGCATGCGGCTCGTGGTGTTCGATGACGTGCCACGTCTTGGAACCCAACGGGCCGACCTCTTGTCCCATACCTTTGACAAGCTTTTGGAGGTGGGCAGTGAGGTGATGGTGCTTTGCCATCCCACAAGCGATGCTTTCGCGGGGCGCCAAATCGATCGCATCTGCCTGACGGCTCGAGACCTGATGCTCGATGCGGGCGAGCGGGATGAGGCGCTTCGTGACCAGGGGCAACAATGGGAGGAAGACGAGGGGGAATGGGAGGTGGTCCCGACGGGAGCCATGCTTGCCTGTTACATCCCCCAACTCGCATGGGGGCCCGCCGATGCGCCTGCCCGCTTCGCGGAGTCTCTTGCGAGGGAGGAGTTGCCGGAAGAGGCGCTTTGCGTCCACTTTGTCCTTCTTGCCATGGGAGAGGCGCCGACCTCTTGGCTTTGCGGGGAATTTGACTTAAGCCCCTCCCAGATCGAACCCTTCGAGCGCGATTATCCCCACCTTGGTATTGCTCCCGAAAGCGACTCGGTCGCAACGGTCGTCTTTCCTCCGGAGTGCTTGGTCTACGCCTACGCGTCGAGGCTCAAGCATATCGGCGCCTCCCTTGGATTTGAGACCAAAGATGCCTTGGCTTGCGGGGTGGCGAAGGCCCTGCTCGACCGAGGGGACGCCCGGCGCGCGGTTGCGATGGTTATGGCGATGATGGGGAGAGCCGCCCGTTTTGCATGGCTGTTGGACAATGGGAGGCGTTTGTCCCACATGTTGTGCCTGTTTCCTGCATGGCGTCTGGGAAAGAGTTTGGGGAAAATCGGGGCCGACGCGCCGGGGTCGCGCTTGGAGGCGCAACAGGCGTGGCGTTTGGGTTTTCTGGGGGATGTTCGTGTGGGGTTGCTGCTTGCGGGCAAGGTGGCGGCGCGCATAAACGCACCGCTTGACGCAAGGGTCAACGCTCTTGCCATGGTTGCCCATTTCGGCAACGACGTGTTGCGTGCGGGGGCATTGGAGCGTCTCTCCAAGCTCGTTTCGGGGATTGAGTGCGTTCGTGAGGGGAAGGTGGTCCGAGAGCTTAATCCCGAGATGGCCCTCGCGTTTTGCCTCGTAAAGAGATTCGAGGTCGAGGTTGCCCCGGGGACTGAGAGCGCTCCCCCTTCTTTGGCCGCGTCGAAGCTGCGTCGCGTGTGGCTTGACGTGGCGGCGGCGTGTATCGACCTCGATGTGGTGTTGTTCGGCGGTGTGTTGCTCCTCGGTGTTTGCCCTGCCCTCGCCGAGGACGAGATGTTTTGCCGCCTCCTTGTTGAGGGGGAGGAAGATGGCCCGATCGGCGTGTACCGTCTTGAGGCCTATCGCGCTCTCGGGGACTTGGCGCGCGACGTTGACGCGGCATCGGAGGTCGCATCGAGGCTGCTGACGGAGTCTGTGAGGAGCCAGACGCGCCACGGAGAACGTTGTATCGCGAAACAACAGCAGGAGTACGGAGCCTTGCAACGGTCCCAGGAAAAGGCCCGTGCAAACCGTATGCCGTACGCAAAGCCGATAGAGGAGGGGTCGTTGGGGGAGATGCATAAGCCCCACCTGCAGATTTCCCTGTTTGGCGGCATGGAGGCCGTTCTCGACGGAAGGCGCCTTGACGCAAATGAGTTCACCCAGACGAAGATGCGCGCGCTGTTGGCCATTCTGACCATGGCTGGAGGGCGCGAGGTGTCTCGTAATCGTCTGGTTGAAGCGCTTTGGCCTGCCTCCACGGAGCGGACAGCGCAAAAGAACCTCTATACGAATTGGGCAGCGCTCAAGCGGACGTTGTCTATGCCGGACGGGTCCTGTCCTTTCCTCCACCATGTTCAGGGGAGCTACCGCATCGACGGGCGTCTTGTCACCAGCGACGTCCAGCAGGTGACGGCGGTGTGTCGCGCCCTTGCCATCGAGAAGCCCGACGTGGACCGGTTTCGTGTCCTTTTGGAGGACCTTCATCGGCTTTATCGGGGGGATTTGTTACCCTCGGAGGTGAAGTGCGACGTGATTGTGGACGCTCGTGACGACTATCGCTCCCAAGTCAGTGACGCCCTTGTCCAGGCGACGTTTCGCCTGTTGGACATGGGGGAGGACCAAACCGCTCTTTGGTTTGCCCGTTCTGCCTTGGAGCACGAACGCCGCCAGGAGGATCCCTACTACGCTTTGATGAGCGCCCAAGTCGCCTGTGGTCAAAGGGAGGCGGCGCTTGAGACCTATCGCGTTTGTGCCCGTGCGCTCATGCGGGCGTTCAACATCGATCCCAGTCCGCGCATGCTCGCCCTCTACCGCAAGATCACTGAGACTGAGGAGCGATTTTAAGGGGTAGCGCATGCGCTCGGTCTCGCGGGAGGGCGCGTTCGACTTCGCGGTGGCGATGTGACCGTCGTCGCGGGGCGTTTTGTGGCCTCCCTGCGATTTTTTTCCTTCCGTTATTAAGGGTGTGATAGAGTAATCGGTCGATACACGCTATGATGATTCGCACAAAGTTATCCTAGAGAAAGAATAAGTTTTTATGGCAGGATTTCTCTCCAAGCTGCTCTCCCTCGGCGAGGGGAAGCAGATGAAGCAATACCAGGCGAAGGTCGACAAGATCAACAGCTTGGAACCCCAGGTCAAAGCCCTTTCCGACGCCGAGCTCCTCGCTCAGACGGCCCTGTTCCGTGAGCGCTACAACAACGGCGAGTCCTTGGACTCCCTTTTGCCTGAGGCGTTCGCGACGTGCCGCGAGGCCTCTTTGCGAACGTTGGGCATGCGCCACTTCGATGTACAGCTCATCGGTGCCATGACGTTGCACGATGGCCAGATTGCTGAGATGAAGACCGGCGAAGGCAAAACCCTCGTCTCGACGCTCGCTGGCTATCTCAACGCCATCTCCGGGAACAACGTTCACATCGTCACCGTCAACGACTACCTCGCAAAGCGCGACAGCGAGTGGATGGGGCGTCTGTATCGCTTCCTTGGCATGGCCACCGGTCTGATCCAAAACGGCCAACGTCAGGACCTGAAGGTCCCCGCCTACAAAGCGGATATCACCTACGGTACGAACTCCGAGTTCGGCTTCGACTACCTGCGCGACAACATGGTCACCCGCAAGGAGGCTCGCGTCCAGCGCGGCCACTTCTTCTGCGTCGTCGACGAGGTCGACTCCATTCTCATCGACGAGGCCCGTACGCCGTTGATCATCTCCGGTGCAGGTCAACAGGCTGCCGAGACCTACCATCGCTTCGCTGCGGTCATGCCCGGCCTCAAAGAGGACGAGGACTTCGAGAAAGACGAGGCCAAACACACGATCATCGCCACCGAGGTCGGCCTTGAGCGTATCGAGGCCATGCTCGGTATCGACGATATCTACGCTGATCCCACCGGCCAACTTGCCAACCATCTCCAACAGGCCCTCAAGGCCCAGTTCCTGTTCCATCGCGATATCGATTACGTTGTGGTTGACGGCGAGGTCAAGATCGTCGATGAGTTCACGGGCCGTATCATGGAGGGTCGTCGCTGGTCTGAGGGCCTCCACCAAGCTGTCGAGGCCAAGGAGCACGTGAAGGTCCATGATGAGAACCAGACGCTTGCGACCATCACGCTCCAAAACTATTTCCGCCTCTACGAGAAGCTCTCCGGTATGACCGGTACCGCAATGACCGAGGATGCCGAGTTCCGTGAGATCTACAAACTCCCGGTCGTGGCTATCCCGACGAATCGCCCCGTTGTGCGTATCGACAACAACGACCAGGTGTATCGCACTATCGATGCCAAGTACAACGCGGTCGCCGACGAGATCGCCGAGCGTAACGCGAAGGGTCAGCCCTGCCTCGTTGGTACGGTCTCCATCGAGAGCTCCGAAAAGTTGTCCCGCCTCCTCGACAAGCGTGGTATCAAGCACGAGACTTTGAACGCCAAGAACCACGAGCGCGAAGCCCATATCGTCGCCCAGGCGGGTCGTGTCGGCGCGGTCACCATCGCGACGAACATGGCTGGTCGTGGTACGGACATCCTGCTTGGCGGAAACCCCGAAGTCCTCGCCGACGACGAGCTCCGCTCTTGGGGGTACGACCCCGATCTCGAGGAGGGCGCCGAGGTTGAGCCCGGTAAGCCGGTCGCTCCGAGTGCGTCTAAGCGTGCCTTGGCGCTCAGTGCTGCCAAGGCGGTTTGCAAGGAGGAGAACGAGCGCGTCATCGCTGCCGGCGGTCTTTGCGTCATCGGCACTGAGCGCCACGAGTCCCGTCGTATCGACAACCAGCTTCGCGGTCGTTCCGGACGTCAGGGCGACCCTGGTGAGACCTTGTTCTACCTGTCGCTCGAGGATGACCTCATGCGCCTGTTTGGCGGAGATAGCATGGATCGCGTTTCCAGCATGATGGAGAAGGTCAACATCCCCGATGACATGCCCATCGACTCCAAGATGGTCTCCAAGACCGTCGAGCGTTCCCAGCATCAGGTTGAGGCGCTTCATTTTGCCGCCCGTAAGAACGTGCTTGAGTACGACGACGTCATGAACCTCCAACGCAAGGCCATCTACGAGGAGCGTAACGCCATACTCGACGGCAAGGACATGTCCGAGCGTATTGACGAAATCATTCGCGATGCCGCCGACCGTATCGTTGCCACGAACTGCGACGTGCGCGGGGCCAACGACGACTGGGACCTCGACGCCATCGACCTTTGGGTCGCTAACATGACAGGCACCACCGACTTCCACTGCTCTGAGCTCGCGGGTATCGACAACGTTGAGTCCTTGTCTGACGCGATTGTGGACTATCTTGCCGAATGTTACGAGAACAAGGTCCAGGCTTTGACCCCGCAGGTTATGCACCTGCTCCAATCCCAAATCATGCTTCGCATCATCGATACCCGTTGGATGGCCCATCTGACAGATATGGACTACCTGAAGTCCGGTATTGGCCTGCGTGCGTATGGTCAGCGTGACCCCCTCGTTGAGTACAAGAACGAGGCGTTCCGCTCCTTTGAGAGCATGACGAGTGGTTTGTACGAGGACTTCCTCCGCACGATCTTGCGCTTGCAACTTGCCATCACTGCCAACGCCTCGGCTCCCGAGATAGCCGAGGCTCCTGAGCGCAAAATGAACTATTCCAATCCCGAGGCAGAGCTTGCGCGCAACACGTTGAAGGGCTCGGGCTCGCGTGCCGCAACCGCACAGGGCATGCCGGCTGAGGCCCCCAAGCCTGTAGCGACGGGCAAGACTGCCCCTATCGTCAAGGACAAGAGCGATCCCTTTGCCAACGTGGGTCGCAACGATCCATGCCCTTGCGGCTCGGGACTCAAGTTCAAAAAGTGCCACGGACGGGATATGTAGGTCTTACACCGTATGGCTGAGCACGACCCTAAAGAGTTGTCCCTGTTCGAGCAACGCGTCTCGGATGCATACTCGTTTCTTCGCATAGATGACAAAAAGGGACAACTCGGCGCCCTTGACGAGGAGAGCGCCAAGCCTGGCTTTTGGGACGACGTCGATCATGCCCAAGAGGTAACCAAGCAGGCAAGTAACCTGCGTACCACCATCGAGGATTACTCTCGTGCCGAGCAATTGCTTGAGGATGCCCGTACCGCTTTCGAGCTTGCACAAGACGACCCCGAGTTCGCCGAGGAGGCGGCGGGTGACCTAGACGCCCTCGATGCGCTTCTCGACGAACTTGAGATCACGAGTTGGTTCTCCAGCGAGTTTGACGAGGGTGATGCCATCATCTCGGTCAACCCTGGGCAAGGCGGCCTCGAGGCCCAGGATTGGACCGAGATGCTGTATCGGATGTTGACCCGTTATTGTCAGGACAAGGGGTGGAAAGTCCGCGTCTTGGACGAGGTTCCCGGAGAGGGTATCGGTCTTGACCGTGCCAGCTTCCAAGTCGAGGGGCGCTACGCCTATGGCATGATGCGTTCCGAGAATGGTGTTCACCGCCTTGTCCGCATCAGTCCCACGGACATCAAGGGCCGTCGCCAGACGACGTTTGCAAGCGTGGAGGTCTTGCCGGTCTTGCCAGATAGCATCGAGGTCAACATCGACCCCAACGATGTCCGCGTAGACGTGTATCGCTCCAGCGGGCCTGGTGGCCAATGCGTCAACACTACCGACTCCGCGGTCCGTTTGACCCACATCCCTACGGGCATCGTCGTCACGTGCCAAAACGAGAAGAGTCAACTTCAGAATAAGGATGCGGCCTTCCGTGTCTTGCGCTCGCGTCTGTATGAGCTTGAGCGGGCCAAGCGCGAGGCCCAAGTCGATGAGCTTCGCGGTGACCGTATGGACAATTCCTTTGGCAGCCAGATTCGCAATTATGTCCTCTATCCCTACCAAATGGTCAAGGATGTCCGTAGCGGCATCGAGACCAGTAACGTGGACGCCGTCCTCGGTGGCGATCTAGAGGCCTTTATCATCGGCTACCACAAGTGGAGGGTGTCGCAATAATTTCTTTGCCGCTTATCGATAGCGCGGACGTGTGAGAACACCCACCCTCGACCTGCGAGACCAAGGCGCGATACTGGACCCCTCGATGACACGGGCGCGTGAGGGCACCCGACGTCGACCTGCGGACCAACGCTTATGACGCATCGATTTGCCGCTCCGATTTGCCGAACCAGCTTGCCGTGCCGGTTTAGAGTATACTGGCACGGTTATGCATGCATATTCGGGGGGGTGTTATGGCTCGAGACGACAAGTACGCGTCGCAGGGGCGCAACGGCGCGCAAGGTCGCAGCACCGCGCAAGGTCGCAGCACCGCGCA
>CAVIKF010000003.1:59009-145586 GCA_963643505.1 Eggerthellaceae bacterium | reverse complement strand
GCGCAACGCCGCACAGGGTCGCAGCACCGCGCAGCAGCGCAACGGCACTTATCGCAGGACGCCTGAGCACGCCACCAATCGCTATTCGCGCTACGGGGCTTCCTACCAGGCGCCCAAGAAATCCGGCTCAGCCATGCCCGTCGTGTTAGTCATCGTAGGGTTGGTGGTTGTCGCGGCGGTTGCGTTTGGCGTGTATAGCTTCGTGGTGAAGCCGATGCTTTCCGCGGGGAGCGACGAGGGAAGCTCCAATGCAACCCCAACCGCTACCGCTCCTGTTGTCGATAGGGAGAGCCAGGTCAACTCTGCCGAGGCGGAGGCGGCTATCACCATGAATCTCAAGGGCGACCATGACACGATCGTACTTGCGGGCGAGACCTATATCGAACCGGGCGCCCATGCCGTGGAGCGTCGCGCGGGGGACATCTCCTTGGGTATCAAGATCGAGGGAGGGGTCGATACGTCAAAGGTCGGCGACTACACAATCACCTACACCGCCACCTCAAGTGACGGGCTCAAGGTGTCGCGCACTCGCACCGTCCACGTTGTCGATTCCATGGACAAGGACACGAATGGCATCCCCGTCCTTATGTACCACTACGTATACTCCGATTCCCAGGGGTATCATCCCGACGGGGCCGAGAGCAATTCCAACTACGTTCTCGATACTGACTTGGCTGCCCAGCTCGACTACCTCGTGAAGAACGATTACTATTTCCCGTCCTATGCGGAACTTAGCGCCTATATCGCCGGCACCCATAGCCTGCCCGCGAAAAGCGTCATCCTTACCTTTGACGACGGCTCGCCTGATTTCCTCACCTATGGCATTCCCGTACTTGAGCAATACAAGGTTCCGGCCACGTCTTTCATCGTCGGCATTGACAACATTGAACCCTGCACTCAAAACCCCAGCGAGTATGTGACATACCAATCCCATTCCTACAACATGCACCATGCCGGTGGCGACTACGGTCATGGTGGCGCCATCGGCGGGATGTCCCAAGCCGAGATCGTCAGCGACCTCAAGGCCAATATCAACCTGTTGGGCTCCTCCGACGCGTTTGCCTATCCTTATGGCGATGCGCCCGAGTGGGGCATCGCGGCCGTACATGAGGCGGGGATCTTGTGTGCGTTCACCACTGAGTACGACTATGTCCATGTGGGCGACGACCCTGCCAACCTTTCGCGCATCCGCGTGCTTGGTACCTACGACCTCGACAGCTTCGTCGCCAGTTTGGGGTAGTGGGGCTGAGTTGGCCGATCGTGTCGGGCGCGAGCAACGCCTACGGCGGCCAGGCGAAGGCAAAGCGTGTCGGGCGCGAGCAACGCCTACGGCGGCCAGGCGAAGGCAAAAAAAGTTCGCGGGTTTTCGCTTTTCGCCGCAATGAAACCCGTGTCGCGGTATCATTCTTCAGGCACGCAGGTTTCCAGTCAGGAAGGACTCCCATGGATTTGGGTCAGCTTACCGCGCAAGCCAAGGAGCTTCGCAAAGATATCGTCCGCATGATCACCGAGGCAGGAAGCGGGCACCCCGGTGGATCGCTTTCGTGCACTGACATCTTGACGGCGCTCTATTTCGGTGGTGTGATGAACCACAACCCCGAGGACCCCAAGATGGACGGTCGCGACTGGTTTTTCCTGTGCAAGGGCCACGCCGCTCCGGCGTTGTATGCGACCTTGGCACACGTGGGGTATTTTCCTGTCGAGGAGCTTATGACGCTCCGCAAGCTCGGTACCCGTCTCCAAGGCCACCCCGATTGCAATCTTGTTCCCGGCGTCGAGGTCTCCACAGGCTCTTTGGGCCAAGGCCTCTCCATCGCTTCCGGTACTTGCGCCGGACTCTATCTCAACAACAAGCCCGGCACGGTTTTCGCCCTCCTCGGCGACGGCGAGTGCGAAGAGGGCCAGGTGTGGGAGGCGGCCATGTTTGCAGCCCATAACGGCTTGGACAACCTCGTGGCGATCGTCGACCACAACCACCTTCAAATCGACGGCAACATTGCAGAGGTGTGTAACCCCGACGACCTCGGCGAGAAGTTCCAAGCCTTTGGCTGGGATGTCACCAGGGTCGACGGCCACGACATGGAGGCCCTCATCGAGACCCTTGCCGCCGCACGCGACAACCGTGACGGCATGCCCCATGCCATCATCGCCGAGACGGTGAAGGGCAAGGGCGTTTCCTTCATGGAGAATCAAGCAGGTTGGCACGGCAAGGCCCCCAACCGTGAACAGCTCGAGCAGGCCTTAGCCGAGCTTGACGCCGAATAGGAGGAGCCACCATGATAAAGCTTGCAAGTGCTGAAGAGGCCGCAACGAAAAAGGCAACGCGCGCCGCCTATGGGGTGACTTTGGCTGCCTTGGCAGACGAAGGGGTGCCCGTCGTCGCCGTCGACGCCGATCTGTCTGGTTCGACCACCACCGCTAAGTTCGCCGCTGCGAAACCCGAGTACAAAGAGCGCCTGTTCAACGCCGGTATCGCCGAGCAGAACATGATCGACGTGGCTGCAGGCCTGTCCCTGACCGGCAGCATCGCCTTCACCGGCTCCTTTGCCGTGTTCGGTACGGGTCGCGCTTATGACCAGATCCGAAACACCGTTTGCTACAGCGGCCTCAATGTCAAGATCGCCCCGACCCATGCCGGCGTTTCCGTTGGTCCCGATGGCGGTTCCCACCAGATGCTTGAGGACGTCTCCCTTATGCGCGGCTTGCCCAATATGACCGTCCTCGTCCCCGCCGACTATGCCGCGGCCGCATCTGCGATCCGGCTCGCTGCCAAGACCCCCGGTCCTGTCTATGTCCGCATGGGTCGTGCAAGCGTTCCCTGTGTCTATGCCGAGGGCGTGGGGCTCGAGATCGGTCGCGCCTATGTCTTGAACGAGGGCGTCGACGTGACCATCGTTGCCAACGGCGTCGAGATTCGCGAAGCCTTGGCCGCTGCGCGTGTCCTTGCCGAAGAAGGCATATCTGCCGAGGTTATCGATGCGTTCAGCGTCAAACCTCTCGATGCTGAGACCATCTTGGCGAGTGTTCGCAAAACCGGTGCCGTGGTCGTTGCCGAGGAGCATTCCGTCTATGGTGGCCTGTGCAGCGCCATATCCGAGCTTTTGGCCCAAGAGCTTCCGACCCCTGCCGAGTTTGTCGCCGTCCGCGACCACTTCGGCAAGTCTGGCGAGTTCGAGGAGCTGCTCGCGTACTTCGGCCTCGATGCTGTGGCTATTGTTGATGCTGTGAAGAAAGTTATCGCCCGCAAATAGCTCTGCTAGAATCAGTGGGTCCAGTAACCACTAGTATTTGAACGGAGCATTCTGTGACGAACGAAAGAAACCAAGAGCCTACTGCGCATCGTCGCCGTAGCTCGGCTGGTTCTCACGCACGTAGGCAGGACGCCTCTTCCACGGCCCAGATGACAGCCCAACTTTCCGCAGCGCTGCCGGTCGTCGATGTGGCTGCGTCCCCTCGTCAGGCTTCAAATCCCATCATCGTCTTCGACCACGTGACGAAGGTGTATCCGGCGCAGCCCAAAAAACCTGCGCTCCATGACGTGACGGTCAGCATCTATCCGGGTGAGTTCGTGTTTCTCGTCGGCCATTCCGGTTCCGGCAAATCCACGTTCATTCGCACGATTAACCGTGAGATCAAGGTGACCCAGGGCACGATTCGCGTTGCAAACGAGGATCTGTCCACCATTCGCGATTGGCGTGTGCCGTACCTGCGCCGCAACATCGGTTGCGTCTTCCAAGACTTCAAGCTTTTGCCGAACAAGACCGTCTTCGAGAACGTCGCGTTCGCGCTCGAGGTAATAGGCAAGAGTCGCCACGTCATCAAGACCCAGGTCCCCGAGGTCCTTCGTCTTGTTGGCCTGCAAGAAAAGCTCGACAAGCTCCCGGACCAGCTTTCCGGCGGCGAGCAGCAGCGCGTCTCGATTGCCCGCGCGATCGTAAACCGCCCGCCACTGCTGATTTGTGACGAGCCTACTGGCAACCTTGACCCGCAAACTTCCCGCGGCATCATGGATCTGCTTGAGCGTATTAACCGTACGGGTACAACGGTGTTGGTGGCAACACACGACCGCGAGATGGTCGACAGCATGCGCCGCCGCGTCGTTACCCTTGATCGTGGACGCCTGGTCGGCGACCGAGAGCGAGGAGTGTACGGTCTCAATGTCTAGTATTGCGTATTTCTTCAAAGAGTCTTTGACGGGTTTCGCCCGTCACCTTTCCACGACGCTCGGTTCCATCATCACGTTGTTTTTGTCGCTGCTCATCATTGGCATCTTCCTGTTTGCCGGCAACATCGTCAACAACATCGTCAAGTCGGTGGAGAGCGAGGTCAACATCACGGTGTATGTTGCGGATGAAGCCAACGACACCGATGTCAAGTCCCTCGAGAACTATATCTTGAGCCTCGATGGCGTCCAGGATGTCTCCTTCACCACCAAAGATCAGGCGTTGCAGATTTTCCGTGAGTCCTACACCTCCTCTCCGGAGATCGTTGACCAGCTCGGTGACGAGAACCCGTTGCCGGCAAGCATCAACGTCACCCTGTCTGAGCCGGAGACGGTTCAAAGCGTCGCTGATTCCATCGAGAGCAACTCGACGTTCAATAAGATTTGCGACAATCCCAGCAATCCGAGCGATTCCCTCAAGTACGGTCAGAAGACCGTTGAGCGCCTGTTCCAAGTCACCAACTCCATTCGCATAGGTGGCATCGCCCTCATCGTCTTGCTGATCTTCATCGCGTTGGTGTTCATCAACAACACCATCCGCCTTGCCATCTTGTCTCGTCGCAAGGAGATTTCCATCATGCGTCTCGTGGGTGCGAGTAACGGTTTCATCCGCGGTCCCTTCCTGATGGAGGCGATCTTGCATGCAATCATCGGCACCGCCTTGGCTGTGGCCTGCCTTGAGCTGACGCGTAACCTGGTCTTGCCCACCCTCGCATCCTCTTTGGCATGGCTGCCTTTGGGGTTGTCCGTGTCTGCAGCGATCTTCATCTACGTGGGCCTTTTGGTTGCGGGCTTGGTCATCGTCCTTCTTGGTTCCGCGTTCGCGATGCGTCGTTATCTGAAGGCATAGCACAGGTACGGATTGTGCATAACTAGTTCGGACTGGTATGGAAACCGATCAGAAAAAGCAGGCGGCCTCCCGTAGAAAGGAGGCCGTTGCCGCAAGAAAAAGAAGTCAACAGTTCAGATCCCGTGTCGTTGCCGCTGCGGTGACCGTCATCTGCCTCGGTGCCATGTTTGCGCTCGGGTTCTTTGTGCGCGGCATAGAGCCTGTTGTCACGCGTCTCGGCCTTGTGACCCCAGGTGTCACGACCGTTGCGGCAGACAAGACTGTGTATGACTCGATCTCCCCTCGTGTGGAGGAGGTGGAAGACCTCCTCTCGACGAACAGCTTTGACGAGTACGAGATCGACGAAGCGACGGAGAAGATGCTTACCGGGCTTGTGGGCGCCATCGACGACACCTATTTCCGTTACTTTACCGCTGCGCGTTATGAGCAATTTGTTCGCGAGAACGCCGCCACGGATTATCAAGGTATCGGCGTTCTGTTCTCTGAGTATGAGGGCAAAATTTATGCTGCGGACGTCTTCGACGGCTCGGTGGCACAACTGGCCGGTGTACATATCGGCGATATCCTCCAAAGCATCGACGGAGTTTCCCAAGCGGGTATGACCGTCAACGAGGTCGTGTCGACCATTGCGAGCAAGACCGATCACGTCATCGTTGGCTGGACCCGCCCCGCATCCTTGGGTGCCGCGGCTGACTCCCAATTCACCACTTCGTTGACCTGCCGTGACTACAAGGAGCAAAACGTCTCCGCGTCATTGGAAGGCGAGGTGGGGTGTATCAGCATCACCCAACTCTCACAAAACTCCGCGTCTTTGGTCCGTTCTGCGATCGAACAACTTACCGACCAGGGCGCCCATGCCTTCGTTCTTGATCTTCGCGACTGCTCCGGAGGCTATCTGACCCAGGCGATCGACACGGCAAGCGCGTTCGTCAAGAGCGGAACCCTCGTTCAGATCAAGACGAAGAACGCGGTTACGAACAAGACCGCTTCCGGTGATGTGGCGACCACAGCGCCCCTCGTGGTGATCATCAATGAGCGTACCGCCGGCGCCGCGGAGGTGCTAGCTGCGGCGTTGCGCGACAATGGACGTGCCCAGCTCATGGGATCAACGACGCTTGGCAAGGGCTCAGTCCAGGTTATCCAGACCCTGTCATTTGGTGGCGCGATCCGCTATACGGCGGCGTATTACCTGAGCCCGTCCAGCCACGATATCGACGGCTACGGCGTTTCTCCTGACGTCGTCGTGGACAATGAGGAGACCCAACTTGTCATGGCCCAAGAGATGGCGGAGGCGCAGATCGGCTCCGCGTCTTCTTCGGTGGCAAGCAACGACGCGTAGGGCGATACGCGGCGGGCGGGTGGTTTCGATGCCCCACACCACGTTTTGCGCCAGGAAAACAAAGTGAGAGGCGAGTGAGGCCAATGGGGCGCACAAGGAACCATACGCGCAAGGGTGCGCATACCTATCCGCGCGGCGTGCTTGATGTGCGGGCCGAGGGCTACGGGTTTGTCGTGACGCCCGAAGGTGACTTCTTCGTTCCCGAGGTAAAGATGGGTGGCGCGTTTGACGGTGACTTGGTCGAGGTGTCACCTTTGCCCCGAACCCGTGGTAAAAAGACGCGCGGCAAACAACCCGGCGACGATCATGACGGGGATTTTGGAAGCCGTTACGTCTCTGGGCAAGACAGGCCTGCCGCTCGTGTAGTGCGTGTGCTTGAGCGTTCGTTTGACAGCCTTGTGGGTCGTTATGAGGTGGCGGAACCTTTCGGCGTCGTCGTGCCTGAGGATTCCCGTCTGCGTCATGACGTGTTCACTATGCGCGCGGACTATCCTGACATCCCCGATGGGAGTCTTGTGCGCGTCCGCATCACGACGTTTCCCGACAAAGGGGTGGCGGCTACGGGTGTGATTGAGGAGGTTTTTGGCGATGCCGGGGATACGGGTGTGCTTGTGGACCTCATCGTTGCCCGCCACAAACTCGAGACGCAGTTTTCAGCTTCCGCGTTGGACGAGGCGAACGGCGCGACTCTCGATGTGGAGGCGGCGTTGAGCGAGGGCTATTGCGACCTGCGAGATCGGTTCTTGTTCACGGTCGACCCGGCGGATGCAAGGGACTTTGACGACGCGGTGTCCCTTGACCCCATTGGAGAGGGCGACGATTCGTACCAGTTGGGTGTGCGTTGGCGCCTTGGCGTACATATCGCGGATGTGTCTCGCTATGTCCCATGGGATTGCGCGATCGATTTGGATGCCCGTCGTCGTGCGACGAGTGTCTATCTCGCAGACCGCGTCATCCCCATGTTGCCAGAGAGGTTGTCTTGCGATCTTTGCTCTTTGCGCCCCGACGAGGACCGTTTGAGCATGACGGTGGATATGGGCTTATCGGCAGAGGGAGTCTTGCTCGGTGCCGACGTGTATCCTGCGGTGATTCGTTCCAAGGCGCGCCTTACCTATGACCAGGCGCAGTCGTTGTTGGAGGGCGGGGAGTCTCACCCGTCGGTGGCTGGAACGCTCGCGGGATCCCTACAGGATCGGCTACGGAAGCTGAGCGCCTTGGCAAAACGACGTATCGCGCGTCGCCGTGATCGCGGCGGCATCGATATCGATGCGGTCGAGGCGAAGGTGCGCCTTGACGCAAAAGGGGTTCCGTTCGGCGTGGACCTGAGGTCGAAAACCGAGGCCACCTCCCTTATTGAGGAGGCGATGATTCTCGCCAACGAGGCCGTTGCGCAACATCTTGCCTCCATGGGCTATCCGTGCGCATATCGCGTCCATGAGGCCCCTGATGCTGCCGCATTGGAAGGGTTGTTGCCGGTTCTCAAGGAGTTTCCTTGGTTTGAAACCCTCGATGAGTCGCGTTTGGCCAAAGGCGAGTCGAGGGCCCTTGCGGCAGCGGTCGAGGCGGCGACGGGTCGTCCCGAGTCCCACCTTGTGAGCAACCTTGTCTTGCGGTCCATGAAAAAGGCCGTGTATCGCCCAGAGAACCTGGGACACTACGGATTGGCCTCCGATGCATACGCGCATTTCACAAGTCCGATTCGTCGTTATCCTGACCTTGTGGTCCACCGTATGCTCAAGGCTGCTGCCGCCTTGCGGCGGGGAGAGGCTGTGCCTAGATTCATGGCACAAAAAGAGGCGCTTGGTTGGATCTGCGAGCATTCATCGGAGATGGAACGCGTCGCGCAATCTTGCGCACGGGAGTCCCAGGAGTGCAAGATGTGCGAGTATTTGACGGCGTTCGTCGGGACGGAGTTTGACGGAGTGGTGTCCGGGGTTGCCACGCACGGGTTGTTTGTGCGTCTCGAGAACACGGCGGAGGGCGTGGTGCCTTTGCGCAGGTTGGGGAGCGAGTATTTCGAGTTCGACCCCGTTCGCCACATGATGAGGGGCCAAGACACCGGTGTCACCTATCGTCTCGGCATGCCGATACGTGTCGTCCTGACAGCCTCCGACCCACGAACGCGTTCCTTGAGCTTCCGCTTGGCGTAAATGCGTGGCGAAAAATCCCCAAGACATCCGCAAGCTCGTCCATCGACGTGCTCGTACATCGACGCGTTCGACGCCACGAGTGTTTTGCGACCAACCTAAATTCCCCGGGGCGCCCGCAAGCTCGTTTTTCTCCTTGCGAATGGTAGATGCTTGGACTATACTTCATAAGCTGTATGTGAAAGACTCACTTGGGCAATGGCGCCCAAGTTGATAGGAAGAGGATATCTTGAGCCCTATTTGTATTCTGTTTGTGATCCTGCTGATCATCTCTGGTATTGGCTTGATTGCGTTCATCATGTTGCACTCTGGTAAGGGCACGGGCATAAGCGATATGATTGCCAGCTCCGTCTATTCTTCCCAGACCGGTACGAGCATCGTCGAGAAGAACCTTGATCGTATCACCATCATCTTTGCGATTATCTTCATGGTTTCCCTGTTGGTGCTCATGCTTGTGTATCCGCTTGGAACCATTTCCCAAGGCTAGGAAAATTCTTCTTTACTTCGGTGTCGGTTCTGGTAATATAACTAACCGCACCAAATACGTCGGAGTGGTGGAACGGCAGACACGCTAGCTTGAGGTGCTAGTGCCTAATTAACGGGTGTGCGGGTTCAAATCCCGCCTCCGACACCAGAAAATCAAAGTCGCCTTCGGCGGCTTTTTTTATGTCTAGGGCTGGTACCTGATATTGAGTGCGGAAGCTTTGCGTTAGGCTTTGCAGCTAACCCAGGGGTAAAAAGAGCCAACTTTTTGAAATTAAGTATTGACGTGAAATGCCATTCTGGTAACATAATCATTCGCTGAAGCGATGCTTCAGAGATTCGCGCGGTTGGCTCAGGGGGAGAGCATCACCTTGACACGGTGGGGGTCACAAGTTCAAATCTTGTACCGCGCACCATAAATGTTCAGGCCGGAGGATTCTCCGGCCTGTTTTTTTAGCATGCGAGGCGAGCCAAACAAGTTATCCGCAGGTTCATTTCCCAACGACCTATACGAATTTCGCTATTAAAATCAAACTATGACTTGCAGACGTGGGCTCATAGCGGGCGCAATCTTGCTATCGCTGTTAATCTCACAATGCTTTCAGGAAAAGAGGCCAACCGACAGCGGTAACCGTGACTCGAATTATGGGCAAAGCCTATAGCCCTATATAACGTGCGGTGGCGCGCAAAAAAGCCGCCCTGGGGGGCGGCTTCGCATTCTTGGAGGCGAGAACCGGATTCGAACCGGTGATAAAGGCTTTGCAGGCCTCTGCCTTACCACTTGGCCATCTCGCCGCTTGACAAAAGGGGCCGGCCGAAGACGACCGACCCCGAGTGATCAATGGAGCGGACAACGGGGTTCGAACCCGCGACCCTCACCTTGGCAAGGTGATGCTCTACCAGCTGAGCCATGTCCGCATCGCGGGTGAATATGTTACAGAAACTCAAAAGGTAATGCAAGGGGAATTTTCATCTTACAAAAATAGGCAGCAAGGATACCGGCTTCGGTGTTTAGCTTGCCCTGAAATGGGAGGGTGCGCTATAACCCTCAAATCTCGGGAAGTTTCCGCATAAAGGGCCCTTACGGCAGCCACCGTTTACCGCGAGTAGAAGGAGGTGGCTATATGAGGGCGAACAAACATGGCCAAGCCCGCCTGCCAACACCGTCTCCGAGGCCGACGCCTGGGCGCGCAAAAAAGCCGCCCTGGGGGGCGGCTTCGCATTCTTGGAGGCGAGAACCGGATTCGAACCGGTGATAAAGGCTTTGCAGGCCTCTGCCTTACCACTTGGCCATCTCGCCGCTTGACAAAAGGGGCCGGCCGAAGACGACCGACCCCGAGTGATCAATGGAGCGGACAACGGGGTTCGAACCCGCGACCCTCACCTTGGCAAGGTGATGCTCTACCAGCTGAGCCATGTCCGCATCGCGAAGAAATATATTACGCGAAGCAAATTGCTGATGCAAGGAAAAGTTTCACATTTTTGGGACTTTCTAGAATGATCCAGAAGAGGTGGCCCCGAGGCTTTGGTGGACTTTCGGCAGATGTTTGGCGCAGTCGCGTTCGGGTTGGTTGATGGCGTGGTCGCTCGGCCGTCCGAGGTCGCCTGACCGTCCGTGGTCGCTTGGCCGTCCGTGGTCGCCTGACTGTTCGTTCGAGGGGAGTTCTTGCCGTTTACAGCAGGTATCACGCCGTCGAGATAGCTAAATCGACAAACGCCCAAAGATTGTCGATTGATGATTCCTCCGGCGATTCTCTACCCTGAGTATGCTTAGGAACTTTGCGTGTTTGAGGATACGAGAGAGGTAGGGGAGCCATGAAGAAGGTTCTATCAATTGTTGTGGCGTTGGCGACAGCGCTGGCGTGCATCTTTGCCTTGGCGGGTTGCGGATCTTCCGCTGCGACCACACAAGCCAAGACGGGCAGTCAAATCGTCGTCGGCACGTTGGCGACCGAGGACATCCTTCCTCTTTGGGTTGCGGAGGACGAGGGGCTTTTCGGTACTTTCGGAGTTGACGCCCGCGTGGAGGTCTTTCAATCCGCGACCGAGCTCATCGCTGCCGTCAACTCCGGGGACGTCGATCTCGCCATGACCGATCCCATGGTCACGGCCAGCATCTATGCGAGCGGAACGGACGTCAAGGTTGAATGGGTCACCCTCGGTACCACGGCCTCCCAGGGCAGGTTCGGCATCATGACCGCCGATCCGTCTGTCACAAGCCTTACCGACCTTGCCGGCGTGCCCATTGGCGTTGGTTCGAACACCATCCTCGAGTACGTTATGGACACGCTTATGGAGCGTGCGGGCGTCGCGGAGGATCAAATCGCCAAGGAGGAGTTGCAAAAGCTTCCGGTTCGTTATCAATCGGTGGCAAGCGGCCAGGTCAAGGCAGCGGCGTTGCCCGCAAGCCTGCTTGCCCTCGGTGAGGCAAACGGTCTGCGAGTCGTTGCCGACGACACCACAGGCGACAATCTTTCCCAAAGCGTCATGATAGCCCGCGGCGATTTTGCCTCCACGAGGTCTGGGGAACTTGACGGGGTCAAGCAGGCTTGGAACAAGGCGGTCTCGGAGATCAACGCAAATCCCGAGAACTATCGGTCCTTGCTCGTTTCCAAGGCCCAACTTTCTGACGTCATTGCAAGCACCTACAAGGTAAGCGAGTACCCCGAGGCGCAACTGCCCACCCAAGAGCAGGTTGACAACGTCTTGAAGTGGATGGTCAAGAAGGGTTACCTTTCCGACTCCATCAGCTATGACGCCGCTACGGGTTCGTTCTCGGGCCGCTAGTGACGCTATGGGTTTGGAATTTTCTGGCGTTACCGTCGACTATCCGATAGGCAAGGCCACAGATGATCGTCTGCGCGCCCTCTACGACCTCTTCTTGAAGGTTGAAACGGGGGAGAGCCTCGCTGTCATCGGTCCGAGCGGGTGTGGTAAGTCGACGCTTTTGCGCCTCGCCAGTGGCCTCATGCAACCTACGACGGGCTCGGTGTGCGTCGATGGCGTCGAGGTTGTCGCCCCCGAGAAGGGTACCGCTCTCATTCTCCAAGACTACGGCTTGCTTCCTTGGAAGAATGTTTTGGCCAACGTCGAGCTTGGCCTCACGATTCAAAAGGTTCCCCGGGTTGAGCGCCGCCGGCGTGCTCAGGAGGCCCTCGACGCGGTAGGGCTTGGCGCGTTTGCCCGATCCTATCCGTCAAAGCTCTCCGGCGGTATGCAACAGCGTCTCGCCTTGGCTCGCGCCATGGCCATGGACGCCCGCATCCTTTTGATGGACGAGCCTTTGAGCGCGTTGGACGCGATCATGCGCGAGGAGATCCAAGACATGCTGCTCGATCTTTGGCTAGATCGCGGTTATACCCAGGTGCTTGTCACTCACAGCATCGAGGAGGCGGTGTTCCTCGGCTCGCGCATCGTCGTCATGGCGCCCCGCCCCGGTCGTATCGTCGCCGAGATTGACAACCCCGCTATGGGGCGTCGGGCCTATCGCGGCGAGGACGGGTTTTTTGCCAAATGCCGCGAGGTTCGTTATGCGTTGGAAGCGGGCGGAGAGGTCGAAGAGTTGGGGGGTCTGCGATGAATGAGCGCTCGTTTTTGTGGCGCGTGGTCTGCCTTGTGTTCTCGGTGGCGTTCGTCCTCGCCGGTTGGCAGCTGACCTCCATGGCGTTGAACACTCCCGCCCTGCCCGCGCCCCTCGAGGCCGTAAGCGTGTTTGCCTCCAATGCGGCGAGCCTTTGGCCCCATTTCCAGATCAGCTTTTTGCGTATCCTCATGGCGTTGGTCATCGGTGTCGCCCTCGGTTTGCCCTTGGGCCTGTTTCTCGGTCGCAGCACCATCGTGGGCTCTTTGTTCACGCCGGCGCTCTACATTCTGTATCCGTTGCCCAAGATCGTCATCTTGCCGATCTTGCTTGTCCTCATGGGTCTTGGGGGCGCTCCGAAGGTCGCCCTCATCGCGATCACGGTGTTCTTCCAGGTCGTCATCGTCATGCGGGATGCTGCCCGTGCCGTGCCTGAGGAGACGGTGGACTCGGTTCGCGCCCTCGGTGCGAGCCGTTTCGACGTGTGGCGTCATGTCATCTTGCCCGCAACCCTCCCTCAACTGTTCACAACCCTGCGCGTGAGCAGCGCGATCGCGATCGCAGTCCTGTTCATCGCCGAGGCATTTGCGGGTTCAACCGGTCTTGGATACTTCATCATGAACGCCTGGTCCATGGTGAGCTATCCGCGTATGTTCGCGGGGATCATCGCCTTGGCCTTCCTCGGCGTGGTGGTATACGAGGCCTTCGACATAGCGGAACGTGCGTTGACCCACTGATCGCGGCAACGGGCGGTCTCGGGCGACGGCTGCGAAGCCGGGTGGTCGCGGGCGGCGGTCGCGGTACCGGGCGGTCGCGGGCAACGGGCGGTCCCGGGCGACGGTCGTGGTACCATGGCATCCATGAACAAGCGACCCGAAAGAACCAAACAGACCAAGGCTGACCTGCGTCAGGGATTTTGGCGTCTCTACGAGAAGGTTCCTATCGAAAAGATTACCGTCGCTCGTGTATGCGAGGAGGCCGGCTATAACCGTGCCACGTTCTACACGCATTTCCGTGATATCTACGACCTGCTTTCCAGCATTGAAAGCGATATGCTCTCGAAAATGCTCGCGTGTGTCGAACGTTGTCTCAAGTCGTTGTCGGGAGGCAAGGCGGCCAAGACGCGCGCGATGGGCGAAGTGGTCCTGTTCTATGAGAAAAATCGCTGCGTCATAGGGCCCCTTCTCGGCGAGCAAAAGGACCCTGCGTTTATCGAGTGCCTCAAAGGCGAACTCAAGCCCCTTTGGCGTACCTATGTCATTGGGGAGGCCACCGGGCGCTCTGATGCCGAGATCGACCTGATTCTCGAGTCGGCCCTCAGCGGAAGTCTCACCATGATCGGTCAATGGATTCGCAAACCGGCTTCCATCACTCCCACACAACTCGCCCGCCTTGTTTACGACACCGCCATCCGTGACGTCTCCAAGCGTGCCCGCGCGTGATCGGCGCGCAAGGGTTGTTCGCTCGCCGCGTTTTTTGCAGGGAGTGTGCTGATTTTGCCCGTGCAAGGCGAACTGACCTATAATGAACCAATTACACGCTTGGGGCGTGGTGTGCCCGTACCTCGAGGAAGACCAAGGTTAGGAAGAACCCATGAGGAGAACGTTCGAAAAGTCGACCAAGCTCGACAATGTGTTGTATGACGTCCGTGGACCTGTCGTTGACGAGGCTGCCCGCATGGAGCGCAACGGCATGCACATCCTGAAGCTCAACATCGGCAATCCCGCTCCCTTTGGCTTCCGCACCCCCGATGAGGTCGTGTTTGACATGGCCTCCCAACTTACGGAGTGCGAGGGCTACTCAGACTCCAAGGGCCTTTTCAGCGCTCGCAAGGCTATCATGCAATATTCCCAGATCAAGGGCTTGCCCAATGTCTCCATCGACGAGATCTATACGGGCAACGGCGTCAGCGAGCTCATTCAGCTCTCCATGAGCGCCCTGCTCGACTCAGGCGACGAGGTCTTGGTTCCCAGCCCTGACTACCCGCTTTGGACCGCGTGCGTCACCCTTGCCGGCGGTACTCCCGTCCATTACATCTGCGACGAGCAGGCTGAGTGGATGCCTGATATCGACGACATCAAAGCGAAAGTCACGCCCCACACGAAGGCGATCGTCATCATCAACCCGAACAACCCCACCGGTGCCCTCTACCCCAAGGAGGTCCTGCTCGAGATTGCCGAGGTTGCTCGCCAAAACCAACTCATCATCTTCTCCGACGAGATCTATGACCGCTTGTGCATGGACGGGTTGGAGCACATCTCCATTGCGAGCCTTTGTCCCGACTTATTCTGTGTCACCTTCTCAGGCCTGTCCAAGTCGCACATGATCGCCGGCTACCGCATCGGTTGGATGGTCATCTCCGGCAACAAGTCGTTGGGTCAAGGTTATATCGAGGGTATCAACATGCTCTCCAACATGCGCCTTTGCTCAAACGTTCCTGCCCAATCCATCGTCCAGACCGCCCTTTGGGGCCACCAAAGCGTCAAGGAATATGTCGTCCCCGGCGGTCGCGTTACCGACCAGCGTGACTTCGTCTACGAGAAGCTCAACTCCATCCCCGGTATCACCTGCGTGAAGCCCAAGGCCGCGTTCTATGCCTTCCCCAAGATCGACGTGGAGAAGTTCGGCATCGTCGACGACGAGCGTTTCGCCCTCGATCTCTTGCGTGAAAAGAAGGTCCTCATCGTCCATGGTGGCGGTTTCAATTGGAAACAACCCGACCATTTCCGCATCGTCTACCTTCCCCGTCGCAAGGTCCTTGGTGAGGCGTTGGACAAGCTTGCCGACTTCCTCTCGCATTACCGCCAATAGAACGAGACGTATACCCACCTCCAAGGTCGGATCGCTCTGAGGAGTGCGAGGCGATCGCGCTGAGAACGGCCAACTAGAACAAGGCGTACACCCACCTCCAAGGGGGCTTGCATGTGCGAACTGCATCCCGGAACTTGGGCTTAAAAGCGAGTTCGAGTTTCGACGGCGCGGTTTCTTGCGGGCCTCCTTTTTCTTTGGCTGTTTGTTTTTTCATGGGGGTTTCAAAATGGGGTTGCAGTATGTGGACGCGCCCTGTAGTGGTACCCTTTCCCTTGCGAGAGAACCATAAAAGAAAATGAATATTCAAAGAGGGGGTCCCATGGATGCTCATATGAGCGAGTCTGCGCCTGACGAGCCCGCGCTCGACCTTGCGCTTGGCCTTGCGCCTGACGAGCCCGCGCCTGACCTTGCGCCTGACGAGCCCGCGCTTGACCTTGCGCTCGACCTTGCGCTTGACGAGCCCGCGCTCGACCTTGCGCCACTAAAGGCGATCGTTGCCAAGGTCGGCGGCAATCCGACCAATGTCATTGCCATCCTCCAACAAGCCCAGGATGCATATGGCTACCTACCTCGTCCCGTGATCTATGGCGTGGCCGATGCTTGTGGCGTCAGTCCCGCCGACGTCATGGGCGTTGCCACGTTCTATACCCAATTTCGCCTGACGCCCGTCGGTCGCCATCTGATCATGAGTTGCCAGGGCACGGCGTGTCACGTCAACGCGAGCGAGCGTATCAGCTCCGTCATCCAAGACTATCTCGGTATTGCCAACGGCGAGACCACCGAGGACGGCGCTTTCACCCTTGAGGAAGTTGCATGCCTCGGTTGTTGCAGCCTGGCCCCGGTCATCATGATCGACGGCGAGGCGTACGGAAACCTTACGCCCGATAAAGCCATCGCCACGTTGAAGGCGATCCAAAAGCGCGACCGCGAGCAAGACACCAAAGAGGAGGAGCCATGCGCATAGTTATCGGTGAGGGCTCCTGCGGTATCGCCGCCGGCGCAGCGAAGGTCCACTCGGCACTTGACGCCTGTTCGAAGGAGGGCGCGCCTCTAGAGATCGGTATCACAGGCTGTATCGGCATGTGCTTCCTTGAACCCATCGTCGACCTGTACGAGGGCGACACTCTTGTCCGCCGTCTTGTCCGTGTAGCGCCTGAGGACGCGCCTGTTATCGCGGAGGCGGCACGGACCGGTGACCTGTCCAAGGTCGATACGATCACGATTGACCCTGGGGATCAAGCGTTTCTCGATCAACAGACCCGCATCGCCTTGCGTCATTGCGGCATCATCGATCCCACAAGCATCGATGCCTATCGCGCTGTCGGGGGCTATGAGGCCTTGTCCCATGTCTTGCGCGATATGACTCCCGAGGACGTCATCGCCGAGATGAAGGAGAGCGGCCTTGGCGGTCGCGGCGGGGCCGGGTTTCCCACGTGGTTCAAATGGAATGCGGCGCGCGGCTCCAAGACGCCGGACGGGGGTAAGAAATACCTCATCTGCAACGCTGACGAGGGCGACCCCGGTGCGTTCATGGACCGCGCTGTGCTTGAGAGCGATCCCCATTGCGTTCTCGAGGGTATGCTCATCGCCGCCTATGCCATCGGTGCCGAGACGGCGATCTTCTACGTTCGCGCCGAGTACCCCTTGGCCGTAAAACATTTGGAGATCGCCATTGCCCAAGCTCGTGAGGCCGGCCTTCTCGGTGAGGACATCTTAGGCTCCGGGTTTACTTGCGACATGATCATCAAGCAGGGCGCCGGTGCGTTCGTATGTGGCGAGGAAACCGCCCTTATCGCCAGCTTGGAGGGCGAGCGCGGCATGCCCCGCCTCAAGCCTCCCTTTCCTGCGGAGCGCGGCTATCTCGCCAGCCCGAGCAACATCAACAACGTCGAGACCTTGGCCAACGTGGCTTGGATCATGCAAAACGGCGGAGCGGCGTTTTCTGCCATGGGAACGGAGAACTCCAAGGGTACCAAGGTGTTTGCCCTCACGGGCAAGGTGGTCCGCGGCGGCCTCGTGGAGATTCCCATGGGTGCGACTTTGCGCACCGTCATCTTCGACATCGGAGGTGGGGTTCGTGACGGGCGAAAGTTCAAGGCGGTCCAGATGGGCGGTCCTTCCGGCGGTTGCATCCCCGCAAGCCTGCTTGACACCGTCATCGACTATCGCGCACTGAGCGCTACCGGCGCCATCATGGGTTCTGGCGGTATGGTCGTCATGGATGACTCCACGTGCATGGTCGGCATCGCGAAGTTCTTCTTGGACTTCACCGCAAACGAGAGTTGTGGTAAGTGCGTCCCGTGTCGTCTCGGCACCCAGCGTATGCAGGAGATCCTCACCCGAATCGTTCGTGGCGAGGGTCGCCAGGGTGACATTGAGCTTCTCGAGGAACTTTGCCATATGGTGGGGGACGCGTCTCTTTGCGGCCTCGGCATGACGGCCCCTAATCCGGTCCTCACCACGATCCGCTATTTCCGCGACGAGTACGAGGCCCATATCAACGACAAGAGATGTCCCGCGAGCGAATGTGTCGACCTGCTTACGTATCGCATTGATCCCGCGGCGTGCACCGGGTGCACCCTTTGTGCCCGCAAGTGTCCGGCACATGCGATCCGCGGCGAGAAGAAGCTTGCCCACGAGATCGACCAAGATGTGTGCATCAAGTGCGGCCAATGTGTCGGAACATGCCGTTTCGGTGCCGTTTCGGCGGAATAGGAGGGCGACATCATGAGCGATATCACCATCACCGTCGACGGTAAGACGGTAGTCTGCGAAAGCGGAGAGATGATCTTGGCGGCAGCTTTGCGCGCCGGCATTGAGATCCCGAACCTTTGCTATGCGGCCTCTTTGAAGCCCTATGGCGCGTGCAGCCTTTGCGTTGTGGAGGTGGAGGGCAACCGCCGCCTTGTTCGCAGTTGCGCCACGAAGGTAGCCAACGGCATGGTCATCCACACGGATACGCCGCGTGTCTTAGCTTCTCGCAAGATGGCCATGGAGTTGCTCATGGCCGATCACAGCGGACAATGCGTCGGTCCTTGCACCTTGGCTTGTCCTGCGGGTACCGATGTCCAAGGATACCTCAAAAGGATTGCTGGCGGCGACGACCGTGGCGCGATGGCCCTGGTGAAACAGACCAATCCCTTGCCGGCATCAATCGGGCGCGTTTGTCCCCACCCCTGCGAGAAGGATTGTCGTCGCGGGCTGGTGGAGGAGCCCCTCTCCATTGCGTTTCTCAAGGCGTTTGCGGCCGATAACGACTTGGCATCCGACAAGCCTTGGATGCCCGAGATCGCTCGTGAGTCTGGCAAGCGTGTCGCCATCGTCGGCGGAGGTCCTGCCGGCCTTGCCGCGGCCTACCGTTTGCGCACCTTGGGCCATGCCGTGGTGGTCTACGATGCCATGCCCGAGATGGGCGGCATGCTCCGTTACGGCATCCCCGCCTATCGCTTGCCCAAGGACGTGCTCGCCCGCGAGGTAAAGGCCATCGAGGACATGGGCGTCACCTTGGTCAACAACATGCGTATCGGTGAGACGATGACGTTAGAGAGCCTTCGCGGAGGGGTTGACGCGGTCCTGTTGGCGATCGGGGCGTGGGATGCGTGGGGTGTTGGTTGTCCCGGGGACGATTTGGCGGGCGTTCTTTCCGGTATCGAGTTCCTTCGCCGTGTCAATGAGGGCAACACCCCGGATTTCTCGGGCAAAAGTGTCGCGGTTGTCGGCGGAGGAAACACGGCCATGGACGCGTGTCGCACGGCGGCCCGTTGCGGCGCCCGGAACGTCTACGTCATCTATCGGCGTACTCGCGTTGAGGCGCCGGCCAACGATGTCGAGATCGCTGAGGCCATCGAGGAAGGGGTCGATTTCCGCTTCCTCACGAATCCCAATGAGATTATCGGCGAGGACGGTCGCGTCAAGGCTATCAACCTCCAGGTCATGGAGCTCGGGGAGCCAGATGCCTCCGGTCGCCGCCGCTCGGTTCCCGTCGAGGGCGAAACCATCACCCTTGACGTTGACTATGTCATCGCGGCCATAGGACAAAAGGTCGTACCTGTCGGGTTTGAGGGTGTTGAGCTCACCGGCAAAGGAACCATCAGCACCGATGCCGTCATGGCGACGAACCTGCCAGGCGTGTTCGCTGCGGGCGATGCCACCAACCTCGGTGCGGGTATCGCCATCGAGGCCATCGGCGAGGCCGATCGTGCCGCCGATGCCATCCACGAATACCTCACAGGTTGTAAGCCCGCCCCGTCAAGTCCCGCGAGCAGGTATGGCTATCTTTCCAAGAAGACCCTCTCGCCGGAGTTTCTCGCGTCGGTGGAGAGAAAGCCCCGTGCGATCATGCCCTGTGTTGACCCGTCGATTCGCCGCACCTCCTTTGACGAGGTGATCGAAGGCTTCTCGGAGGAGCAGGCGCGAGATGAGGCCAAGCGTTGCCTTGAGTGTGGGTGCCAAGAGTTTTCCCAGTGCAAGCTCATATCCGCGGCGAACCTCTTCCCGATCGAGCCGGAGCGGCTCGTTGGAGCCAAGCATCCGGCCTTTTGCGAGGACAAGCTTGTTGTTATTGAGCGTGACCAGGGCAAATGTATATTATGCGGTCAGTGTGTACGCGTTTGTCGTGAAGTCGCCAACAAAGGCATTCTCGGCCTTGTTGGGCGCGGCAACACCACGGTGGTGGCACCGGAGTTTGACGGGGTAGATATCGCTTGCTGTTGCGGCCCCTGTAAGATGTGTGCCGATCTTTGTCCGACCGGGGCGTTGAAGATCCTGTAGGGGCGAGTGGCATAAATTCATCCATGGGCGGTCGTGAAAACGGCCGCCATTTTCCTTTCTTGGTTTTGAGGCGGGGCTGTTTAGAAAAAGTATTAAAAGTTTTGAAGAATTGAAATAAAAATCAGTTATACTTCTATTCGTTTCAATAAATGCAATTAAGATTACATTCACTTAATATTTTATTGGCGTTTATGACTATTTCGAGGGGGATGTATGACTAAGCAGGCCGCAGGTTTTCTTCGACGCAACAACATCGATGCCTCCAACGTGCTTTATATGGTGCGCGAGGATGGCAAGACGATCGTGGCTTTGACCGATGGCAGTCGCAGGGGGACCTATATTCCCTTGAAGGCCCTCGTTGAGGAATTTTCCGAAAACGTCTTCCAACTTGTCAACAAGGGTGTCGCTTTGAACAGTCGTTGTATCGTGGGCATTTCTGGTCGCTCTTTCACCATGAGCGACGGTGCCGTGTTTGACGGTCGCCTCCGTGGCAACATTCTCACGAGCCCACAAAGCGTGGTGGCACCCCATCCTATTCGTGAGCGTCGCGGCGTCTCTTCCCGTTTCTCCGTCATGGACGGGGTGCCTCTTGGCTTTATCGTCATGGTTATCAGGGAGGAAGACATCGAGAACAAAAACCTTGTGATCTGTTATTGCAACAAAGCCATGTCGGTTCTACTCGGAACTGATGTCGCCGCTGTCATGGGTCGCTCCTTTAACGAGGTCGTCCAAGAGTCGGGCAGCAGGTGGCTAGCTATCTGCGCCGAGATGGTGAACAGCAGCAAGGAGTCGAGCCTCTTTGACATCATTGCGGATATTGCCCTCAATGGCGGTTCCCGTACCATCGCATGCCGCAGCGGTCGCAGTGACCGTCGCGTCACGATTTATTGCTCCCAACCGCAACCGAATCATTGCGCCTGCGCGTTTTGCGTGTCTTAAGGGCGGCTCTATGTGACAGGTGCCAGGTGCCAGGTGCCAAGTGCCTGTCAGGTTTTTGCCATGTGTCATGCCAGGTGCCAGGTGCCAGGTGCCTGTCAGGTTTTTCGGGTTTTGGGCGCTAGGGGACCGTTACGAGTTTGGAGTCGTTGATACACTCCTCGAGCTTCTCGATATAGCGGATTACGAGCTTGCTGGGCTTGCGTTCGTTGTGCATGATATATCCCACCCGCATGACCTCGTTGGCGTCAAGCGGAATGGCCACGATGCCGTCCTGCATCTCGTTGGACAAAACGCCGGTGGAGAGGGTGTAGCCGATGCCGTGGGTCAAAAGGTTGGTCAACGTGCCGCGATCGCTGTAGGTGATGTTCTTCCTGTGGGGCAAACTTGCGAGGGGCTCCTCAGCGAAATGGAAGCTGTTCGCCGTACCTTGCTCAAAGGAGTAACGCGGGTAGACAGCAAGATCCTCGGGTTTGATGAGTTTGCGCTCGGACAGGGGATGGTGGGCGCCGACAAACACATGGGGCGTTGCCTCGAACAGAAGGGTGAATGACAGGCTCGCCTCGTCGAGCGCGCGGTTGATGACACGCTCGTTGAAGTCGGATAGATAGATGACTCCAATCTCGCTACGAAAGTCGCGCACGTCGTTGATGATCTCGCCGGTGCGGGTCTCGCGAAGCGTGAAGTCGTATTGGTCTTGGTCGAACTCGTTCATAAGCTCCACAAAGGCGCGGACGCAAAACGCGTAGTGTTGGGTCGAGATCGAGAGGCGATTGTGGGACGCCGCCTTGCGGCTGATATATCGATCGCTCAACAGGTCCGCCTGTTCGACGACCTGGCGGGCATATCCGAGAAGCTCCGTGCCGTCGTTGGTGAGCTTGAGCCCGCGATTGCTGCGCATGAACACGATGATGCCCAATTCGTTCTCCAAATCCTTGATCGCCATGGAAAGCGTGGATTGGGATACGTACATGGATTGGGCGGCGGCGTTGAACGATCCGCATCGCGCGACCTCGATCAAATAGCGCAGTTGTTGCAGGGTCATGGCTGGCTCCTTTTGGTTGCTTTTCGGACGTTTCCTGGTGGTGGGTTGATTTCCGGGTGGTGGGTTGATTTCCGGGTGGTGGCGTGTCGCTATCAATATATCATATAGCTCGATTATTGGATTCAACGATAACAAAACAATGTGGGCAATGTTCGCTGCCGAATTTCGCGGTCAGTCCTCGTGCGGGCAACGCTTTGCGAACGACCTACGCGCGGACGGTCTTTGCTGCTGAACTTTGCGAACGACCTACGCGCGGACGGCCTTCATACAGGCGACCTTCGCGGGCAAACTTGATAATGTTGCTTTGTTGACGGAGGAGAAACTTAACGGAGGAGAAACTTAACGGAGGCGAAACATGCCTTCGGAGACAATCGCGTTATACTGATTCCTTAAGCGTTCTGGAATGTTTTTTGCGCTGACGCGTCGCGTTTTGGCGCACTGACGGAGGGAAGGTTGAACACCATGGCCACCAATCCCCAGCAAGAGTTCGTTTTCAAGACTATCGAGAATCGCGATGTGCACTTTGTGCGTTTCTGGTTCACCGATGTTTTGGGAACCATGAAGTCCTTCGCCGTCATCCCCAGCGAGCTCGATGAGGCTTTCGAGGCCGGTATGGGCTTTGACGGAAGCAGCATCGAGGGCTTTAGCCACGCGATGGAGTCCGACATGTTGGCATTTCCCGACCCCACCACGTTCCAAATCTTGCCGTGGCGCCCCCAAACCGATGCTGTCGCACGCATGTTTTGCGATATCCGTACACCTGACGGAGAACCCTTCGAGGGTGATCCGCGTCGTGTCCTCCTCCGACAAATTGAGCGTGCCCAAGACATGGGTTATTTGTTCAATGTTGGCCCTGAACTGGAGTTTTATTACTTCAAAAACCCCGAAGGAACCGAGGTTTTGGATCGCGGCGGTTTTTTCGATCTCACCTCTTTGGACAGCGCCAGCGACCTGCGTCGTGACACGATTCTCACCCTCGAGAAGATGGGTATACCTGTGGAGTACAGCCACCACGAGAACGGCCCGAGCCAACATGAGATCGACTTGCGCTACACCGATGCCCTTTCCATGGCGGATGCGGTCATGACCTACAAGATGGTTGTGAAGGAGGTCGCCCTCAAGCACGGCGTGTACGCAACGTTCATGCCCAAGCCTATGAGTGACCAACCTGGTTCGGGTATGCATGTGCACCAAAGCCTTTGGGACTTTGAGGGCAACAACGTGTTCTTCGACCCCGACGACCCGTTGGGTTACAACCTCTCCAAGATTGCGAAGCACTACATCGCAGGCCTTTTGAAATACGCCCCGGAGTTCACGCTTTTGACGAACCAAAACATCAACTCCTACAAGCGTATGGTTGCTGGCGGTGATGCTCCCACGTATCTGAGCTGGGCAAAACGCAATCGCTCCACCCTTATCCGCATTCCGTGTTCTCGTCCCAACGTCGAGTCTTCCTGCCGCGTCGAGTTGCGCAGTCCCGATCCGGCCGCCAATCCCTATCTCGCCTTTGCCGCGATGCTTGCCGCCGGCCTTGCAGGAATCGAGGAGGAGCTTGAGCTCCAACCTCCCACGGAGACCCACGACCTGTTCAACTGCTCCCGCCAAGAGCTGCGCGAGATGGGCATCCACACTTTGCCCGACTCCCTCGGGGAGGCCGTCGAGTTGTTTGCCCAAAGCGATCTCATGCGTAGCGTCCTTGGCGAACATATTCATTCCTACCTCGTCAAGCACAAGCGCGGCGAGTGGAATGAGTACCAAGGTTCCGTGACCCAGTGGGAGCTTGACCGATATTTGGCGGTGCTGTGATGACGCCAACAAGCATGTCCATGGGGCGCATATACGAGGGGAGTGGTGACCATGCAGCGTAAAACGGTAATCTTCATAGCAAATAGCTTGGACAACGCCCATAAGTTCCAATCGGTTCTTTCTGCCCTCGATGTCGAGGTGGCAGCCGGCAGCTCCATACAGTTCAAGAAGTTGCTTGCCTCCCATCCTGGCTACGATCTGGTGATCTACGAGGCTCGAGGAGAGTCCCTCGAATCTTTGGACCGCGTTGAGCAGGCGTTGTCCGAGGATGGCTCGGCATCGTTGCTTGTCATCGTCAACGACGACGAGCTCGACAAGTTCCGCTTGCCTGTGCAGACCAAGAGCGATTTCGTCGTCGATAGCGCCTCGGCTGCCGAGTGCAATGCCCGTATCCGCCAATTGCTTTGGCCGGGCAACGAGGTGTCCAGCAACGACTTCCTCGTTATCGACAACATGACGATCAATCTTGCGACCTACCAGGTCAAGGTCAACGGCGAGCCCCTTGACCTCACCTATCTCGAATACGCCCTCTTGTCGTTCCTCGTGACCCATCCTGGCCGTACCTATTCTCGTGACGCATTGTTGCGCCGTGTGTGGGGTTTTGACTACTACGGCGGCTCACGCACCGTTGATGTGCACGTTCGCCGCGTTCGCGCCAAGCTTGGTCCCGAGTTGTCCCAACGCCTCGAGACCGTGCGTGGCGTTGGCTATCTTTGGACGATGTAGGCCGGGTGCCGAGTTGTGGGCCGGGTGCCGAGTTTCAAAACGGGCGCCGAGTTTCAAAACGGGTGATGAGTTGTAGGCCGGGCGCCGAGTTGTAGGTCAGAGATCGACTTGTTAGCCAAGCGTCGAGTTCGCAATCGATGCGCGGTATAATCGCGGGAGCAAATATACGAGAGATGAGGGTTTTCTATGCCTGCTCCTAAGACCGTTGCCGTTATCGATGGCAACTCCTTCATGCATCGCGCCTACCACGCGGTGCCGCCGACGATGAACGCGCCGGATGGTACGCCCACCAACGCCGTGTTTGGCTTTCTCAGCATGTTTATCAAGCTGTATGAGCAGTACAAGCCTGATGCGATCATATGTGCTTTTGACGCGGGCAAGCCTGTTCACCGTATCGAAGCCATGGAGCGCTACAAAGCCCAACGTCCCCATATGGATGACGAGTTGCGGGTGCAATTTCCCCTCATGGAGAAGCTTTTGGGCTCCATGAACGTCCCGGTGATCAAGGTCGAGGGATGGGAGGGCGATGACATTCTCGGCACCATCGCCGCACGCGACGAGAAACTCGGAATCCGCACGCTCCTCGTCACCGGCGACAAGGACGCCAACCAACTTGCCACCGAGCTCACCCACATCCTGACCACCAAGAAGGGCATCAGCGACGTTATCGAGTTCGATCCGGCCACCGTGTTCGAGAAGTACGGCGTCACCCCGTCGCAATTCCCCGATTTCCTCGGTCTCATGGGTGACTCATCCGACAATATCCCCGGTGTTCCTGGCATAGGTCCGAAGACCGCCACGAAACTGCTCCAATCCTACGGTAGCCTTGAGGGCATCTACAACAACCTCGACAAGCTCAAAGGCAAGCAATTGGAGAACCTTCGCGACAACAAGGACGCGGCGTATCTGTCCCGAGAGGTTGCCACCATCGTGCGTGACCTGGATTTCGAGTGCGATATCGAGGCGGCGGCCTTCCCGGCTTTTGATCCCGAGAAGGTCAAGAGCGCATTCGGGGAGCTCCAACTCACCATGCATATGCGCAAGGTCTTGGCCTTGGGCGGCGAGGACGGAGCTTGTGACACGGCGTTGAGGATCGACGTGGATAACATCGTGGATGCAACGTTTGGCGATGCGGCGACAAGGCGGGCGCAGGCTTTGATCGATGATGCCATTGCGGCAGGCGAGACCATCGGTGTGAGTTGGGCCCAACCTACCCAGGCGACCTTGTTCGACCCGGAACCGCTCTACGCCTTTGCGACAGGTGAGGGCGTTGCCTGCTTCGAGGGGGAGCAGGGTGCCCACGTGTTGGCTCTCATCGTGCGGGAGGGACACGTGGCCGCTGACGATTTGCATGAGCTGTTGCGACGTGTGCATCCTGCCGATGGCTCGGAGCCGACTTTGGTTGATGCGGGTGATTTGGCCCAGATAGACGGGTTTGATCTCGGCCTTGCTGGTTATGTCCTCAATTCAACCAACGCCCCCTACACTCTGGCTTCCCTTGCTGAGACTTTTGCAGGGGCGGTCATTGAGCAATCTGATGACGACAGGCGTCAGTGCGCCATCAATGCCGCAGCGGTTCGTGTCCTGGTACCAATCCTGAGAGAGCATCTGGAGAAGAGCGGGGACTGGGGCGTTTACGCCGACATCGATTTGCCCTTGGTGGGCGTTTTGGTGGCCATGGAGCGTACTGGCGCCGCCCTAGACGTGCAGACGCTTGCTGATTTGGGGCACGTCGCCGCCACGGAACTCGAGTCTTTGCGCGCTCGCATCATCGAGATGGCGGGGGAGGAGTTCAACGTGGACAGCCCCAAGCAGTTGGGACATATCCTGTTTGAGGTCATGGGTTTGCCGCCAAAGAAGAAAACGACCCGGGGTTTCTCCACTGACGCCAGCGTCTTGAAGGAGCTCGCACGCGAGGGCGCCGAGATTGCCGCGCTGATCCTGCGCTATCGCGAGCTTGCCAAAATCAAGTCAACCTACATCGACGCCCTGCCTCGTATGCGTGCCGGCGACGGACGTGTCCATACGACGTTCAACGAGACGGTGACCGCCACCGGGCGCCTTTCCAGTAGCGACCCGAACTTGCAAAACATTCCGGTCCGTACGGATTTCGGTCGCAAGATCCGTGCCTGCTTCGTGCCTTTGGAGCCAGGCCATGTGTTTGTGGGTGCGGATTATTCCCAGATAGAGTTGCGCCTTTTGGCCCACCTTTCCGGGGACGAGGGCCTGATTGCTGCCTTTAACAGCGGGCGGGATTTCCATACCACAACGGCGGCTGCCGTGTTCGGCCTCGATCCTGCCGACGTGACGCCCCAGTTGCGCAGCCGCGCGAAGGCGGTCAATTTCGGCATCGTCTATGGTCAACAGGCGTTTGGCCTTTCCCAAAGCCTTGAGATTCCCTTTGGCGAGGCAAAGGACATGATCGATCGTTATTTCGCCACCTATCCGGGTGTGCGTTCCTATCTTGACGGCGTGGTTGAGGACGCAAAGCTTGTCGGTTACGCGGAGACCATGTTTGGCCGCAAACGCCATATCCCCGAGCTGCATGCCCGCAATCAGGCGCAGCGCAGCTTCGGTGAGCGTACGGCCATGAACCACCCCATGCAGGGAACGGCGGCGGACATCATCAAGATGGCAATGGTTCAGGTTCGTGACCGCGTCGCCGGTGAGGGACTTCATGCCAAGATGATGCTCCAGGTGCACGATGAGCTCGACTTCAGTTGTCCGGCAGAGGAGGTTGAGCAACTGAGTGCCCTTGCCCGAGAGGTTATGGAGAATGTGGTGAGCTTGAGCGTGCCGCTTTTGGTGGAAGTTTCCTTTGGTCCCACATGGGCCGACGCGCACTAGGCGGCGGATGACTGGGGCGCGGGGGCGCGGCGGCATCGTCGCGGCGGCATCGGCGCGGCGGAGCGGGGCGTGGCGGAGCGGGGCGTGGCGGCATCGGCGCTGAACTCGTTTGATTGCCTCGTTTTTCTCACGGAAAACCATTGCATAACGAGGGACTTTTGCTCTATACTACTAGTTCGCTGCTCGCAAAACGGGTTCCCATGCCGTTAGCGGCGGTCAGAAGTACAAGAAACGTATGGGCCTTGTCTGTCGTGTTTGATCGATGGCGTCAAGGTCTGCGTTCAGACACGAAACAAGGGAGATTTGGTATGTACGCTATCGTGAAAACGGGCGGCAAGCAGTACAAGGTTGCTGTCGGCGACAAGCTCAACGTTGAGAAGCTTGACGCTGAGGTTGGCACCGATGTCGAGCTGACCGCTATCTGTGTCGTTGACGGTGAGACCGTCATCGCCGATCCAGCCAAGGCAGCTGAGACCAAGGTCGTTGCGACCGTCGTCGAGCAGTTCCGTGGCGAGAAGGTTATCGTCTTCAAGTTCAAGAAGCGCAAGAACTACAAGAAGAAGCGCGGTCATCGTCAGTACCTGACCCGCATCGAGATTAAGTCCATCGGCTAATCTAGGGAGGTTGAACAATGGCACATAAAAAGGGTTTAGGCTCCACTCGTAACGGTCGTGACTCTCACGCACAGCGCCTTGGTTGCAAAAAGTTCGCTGGTGAGCACGTTAAGCCTGGCATGATCATCGTTCGTCAGCACGGCACCCATTTCCACCCCGGCGAGAACGTCGGCCGTGGCAAGGACGACACTTTGTTCGCACTTGTTGAGGGCACCGTCGACTACACCCGTGGTCAGAAGCGCCGCGTTCATGTTCGCGTTGCTGAGTAATCGATAGCACCAAGCGACTAATGCGAAGGAGTCCCGATGGGGCTCCTTTTTGGTATATGCAGGAATTGTCAAGTTTAAGTAGGAAATTGCCAAGAGGCACCTAACCTGACAGGCACCTGGCACCTGTCACATGTCAGCATGGGCACCTGTCAGCATGGCATGACATGACAGGCACCTGGCACCTGTCACCCTGGCAAGCATGACAGGCACCTGGCACCTGTCAGCATGGCACCTGGTACCTGTCAGCACCATGTCAGATTCACAAAGCGACCTAACGTTTGTCGCGTGTAGTAAACTACTCGGTTAGAAAAAAGCAACAACGCCGTAACGAGAGGCGACTGTGGGGGATGACCCCTTTGTGGGGGCGGCCCCTTTGAGAAAGGCGAGGGCGGGACATGTTCACGGACAAAGTTCGAATCAACGTGAAGGGCGGCGACGGCGGTGCCGGATGTATGAGCTTCCGTCGCGAGGCCCATGTGCCCAAGGGCGGCCCTGACGGCGGAGACGGCGGACATGGTGGCGACGTCATTGTCATGGCCGATGGCAGCGTCAGTTCCCTTATCGACTATCGGTTCAAGCACCATTTTCGTGCTGAGCGCGGCACCCATGGCAAGGGCAGCCGCATGCATGGTGCCCGTGGAGAAGACCTGATCCTTAAAGTCCCCATGGGCACGGTTGTGCGTGAGTATAACGAGGAAACCAAGGAGGTCGGTGAGACCATAGCCGACCTTACCCACGATGGCGAGTCCGTCATCGTTGCCCGTGGCGGAAACGGTGGTCGCGGAAACATCCACTTCGTCACGAGCACCCGCCGTGCGCCGGCTTTTGCTGAGCTGGGCGAGCCCGCCGAGGAGGAGTGGATCGAGCTGGAGATGAAGCTCATGGCGGATGCCGCCTTGGTGGGCATGCCCTCCGCGGGCAAGTCTAGCCTGATTTCTCGCATTTCCGCCGCCCGACCCAAGATTGGCAACTATCCGTTCACAACTTTGGTTCCCAATCTCGGCGTTGCGACCAGCGGGGACTACTCCTTCGTTGTCGCTGACGTCCCGGGTCTTATAGAGGGCGCATCCGAGGGACGTGGCCTGGGTCATGAGTTTTTGCGCCATATCGAGCGCACGGCGCTGATCGTCCATATCGTTGATTTAACGGGCGATTGGGAGGGCCGTGATCCCCTCAATGACTACAAGGTCATCAACAACGAACTGGAAAAATATCGCGAAGAGCTTGGTCGCCGACCGCGCATCGTTGTTGCCAACAAGATTGATATGCCTGGCACTGAGGAGGTCGTGGAAAAACTTGCTGAGCTGGTGAAACGTGACAGCATCGCTGCTGCTGGCGGAGACGAATTCGCCCCAAGCCCCTTTGATCCGAAGCTGTATTGCATCAGCGCGTTGACTGGTAAAGGTGTTGACCAACTCAAGGCCGCCATCGCCACGAAGGTCCATGAGCTGCGCGAAGAGGCTCGTCAAAAAGAGGAGTCCGTCGTGTCCTACGACCAGGTTTGGGAGCATAAGCGCCTTGACCGTGATCGCCGCTTCACTGTCCGCATGCTTTCCGACGGTGTGTTTCGCGTCGAGGGTGGTCAGGTTGAGCGTATGGTCGTCCAGACAGATTGGGAGAACGAGGAGTCCATCGCCTTCCTTCAGCACCGCTTCAAGCGTCTTGGCGTCGACAAGGCCTTGGAGAAAGCCGGTGCCGTTGACGGCGACGAGATTCGCATAGTGGGCCGTTCCTTCGAGTACGAGGGTATCGGGTCCGAGGACCAATTCGATGAGTTGGACCTCTAGCTTCGCCTCGTTGGCTTCAACTGGTGATGGGGTACAATGACGTCACGGGCGCGATGATCCCATAGGATTTTGCCTGCGTGTTCGCGGCCGTGTGGTGCTTGCCGCGGCATCGTGGGCAAGGGGCTTTTGAATGAGGGGTTTTGTCGCCATGGAAAAAATCAACCGCACCCTGGTGGTGAAAATCGGATCATCGACGTTGGTTGACGAGAACCATCATATCGACGAGAGCTATCTTGAGAGCCTTGCTGACCAGGTGGTTCGTGTCCGCAAGCTTGGCTGGAACACGGTCATTGTGTCTTCTGGTGCCATCGCGTGCGGTTTGCGCGTCTTGGGCCTCGAAAGTCGGCCGACCGACATGCCAAGCCTTCAGGCGGCGGCTTCAATCGGCCAAAGCGCCTTTGCCGCTGCTTATGCCAATGCCTTTGCCCCCCACGACATCATCACGAGCAGCGTGTTGCTCACCCGTCGTGACACGGCGGACCGCACCGCCTATCTCAATGCTCGTGCGACCATCGGTCGTTTGCTCGAGCTAGGCGTTGTGCCCATCGTCAACGAGAACGACACTGTCTCCATCGAGCAGATCAAATTCGGAGACAACGACACGCTTGCCGCGCTCGTTGCCAGCCTTATCGAGGCCGATCTTTGCATCATCATGAGCGATATCGACGGTCTTTACGACGCGAACCCCAACAAGGACCCCAACGCCAAGCTTATCGAGCGGGTGGAGGTTATCACTCCTGAGATCATGGGTGTGGCCGGCGGGTCTGGTTCTGCGTTAGGTTCTGGCGGCATGGCTACGAAAATCAAGGCCGCTCGCGTGCTCATGGCAGCTGGCATCCCTATGGTTATCGCGGCGGGCACCCGGGCAGATGCCATTGTTGACGCTGCCGCCGGGAAATCCGTGGGCACCTTGTTTGCAGGCGAGCGGAAGGTCCATTCCATCACCCCGCGCAAGCTGTGGATTGCCTTGGGCGATTCCGTAAAGGGTGCAGTCATTGTGGACGAGGGCGCAAAGAACGCGCTGGTAAATCGCGGGAGCAGCCTTCTTGCTGTCGGTATCGCCGAAGTTGTGGGTCGTTTTGACGAGGGCGATATCGTCGATGTCAGAGACAGGGCAGGCCTTGTCATCGCTCGCGGTCGCGTCGCCTTCTCCAGTGATGAGGTGGCTCTCGCCTGTGGTCGCACCAGCGTTCAGCTTTCCGAGAATCGCCTCCTTGCTCCACTTGCCGAACGCGCCGTCATCCACCGTGACGAGCTCATCGTCTTCTAGCTCCGGGCTGCGGCGATTGGGAATTACGCCCAGATAGATTGTTTCCGTAATTGGTGGGCGAATTCGACTTATGAGGGAGAAATGGTTACGCCCAGTTGAGTAAAACGGTACAAAAACGGGCGTAATGACTGGGTATTACGAGGTGAAACGACGGAAATAAAGTCGGATATGCGCGCTCTATGATGTCTTCGATGCTCCAAGCCGCTTGCGGCGCGAATAATATTGGAGGAAGACAGCTTGTTTGTCGAACGGTTGTGCCGGTTGGCCGCGGTGGTTGTTGCTGCCGATTGGTTATTGACCGATGCGGGGCGGTTGTCCCAAAAACGCTCAGGTAGAATGGGAGCATCAGCTAATGCCGGTGGTTATAATGCCGGAAAGTCGGCGGTTAAGGAGGCGGATAATGGATCAAGTGCGTGAAGAGGTTGAGCGGGTAGCCAATGCGGCAAAGATCGCAAGCGTCGAGGTGGGCATGACTACCATCGACCAACGCAACGAGGCCCTGCGTGCCATGGCGGCGGCCCTGCGCGCGCATGTGTCGCAAATCATAGAGGCAAACGCTCTCGACATGGAGCTTGCTCGCGCTACCGGCACAAAGGAATCCCTGCTTGATCGTCTCATGCTTGACGACAAGCGCATTGAGTCCATGGCGCATGCCTTGGAGAACCTGATGTGCTTGCCCGATCCGGTGGGTCGTGTCCTCGAGGACCACACTCTTGACAACGGCTTGCGCATCCAACGCGTCAGCGTTCCCATGGGTGTCGTAGCCGTGATCTACGAAGCCCGGCCCAATGTCACAGCCGAAGCGGCGGGCATTGCGCTCAAGGCTGGCAATGCCGTGGTCTTGCGCGGCGGGTCCATGGCCGCGAATTCCAACCGCGTCGTAGGTGCCGTCCTTGCTAAGGCTGCAAAGTCGGCGGGAATGCCCGAAGGTGCCATCGGATCCATCAACAGCGCCGACCGCGCTGCCACCGACGTCCTCATGAAACTTCATGGCACCATCGACGTGCTCGTTCCCCGTGGTGGTGCGGGTCTCATTGCTCATTGCGTCGAGAATGCCCGTGTTCCCGTCATTGAGACCGGTACAGGCAATTGCCACATCTATGTGCAGGCGACCGCCGATCAAGATTCCGCGCTCAACATCATTCGCAACGCCAAGACCCAGCGCATGGGTGTGTGCAACGCCTGCGAAAGTGTCCTTGTTGACGAGGCTATCGCGGCCGAGTTCTTGCCCAAGCTCGTGACGGCATTGGCCGCGTGGGGAATCCTTATTCACGGCGACGAGGCGACTTGTGACGCTGCGGCGCAGGCGGGTCTTGCGGAGGGTGACCAATTTGTCGCTGGGGCTGACGTTGATTGGGGCAAGGAGTATCTCGGGCCCGAGGTTTCGGTCAAGCTTGTCGCTGGGGTGCGCGAGGCGGTGGCGCACGTCAATCGCTACTCAACCCACCATAGCGAATCGATCATCACCGAGGACAATGAGGCCGCTGAGCTTTTCCTGCGCGCGGTGGACTCCGCTGCGGTCTATGTGAACGCTTCGACCCGCTTCACCGATGGTGGTGAGTTCGGCCTCGGTGCCGAGATCGGCATCTCGACCCAAAAACTCCACGCTCGCGGGCCCTTTGCTTTGGAGGCTCTCACCACCTACAAGTACCAAATCCGCGGAACCGGCCAGGTCCGCGGCTAGCGTCAGACTCGAGAAACTGGCCAAGTTCGCGGAACCGGCCAGGTCCGCGGCTAGCGTCAGACTCTGCAAACAGCGAGGCGGCGACGGCAACGGCAACGGCAACCGCGACCGTGACGGCGACGGCAACCGTTTCTGTTGTCCCTCGCGCCAATGGAAGGAGCGCGTCATGCGTCTCGGCATCCTGGGTGGGACATTCGATCCGATCCACAACGGGCACCTCGCCTTCGCAGAGGCTGCTCGCAAGGCGTGTGGTTTGGATCGCGTTTGGCTCATGCCAGCCTGCAATCCCGTCTACAAGCGGGACCAGAACGTGACCAGTGAGGATCACCGCCTTGCCATGTGTCGCCTCGCCGCCGATACGAACCCCTACCTCGAGGCGAGCGACTTGGAGTTGGAGCGGGGGGGCGATACCTACACTGCTGACACCCTTCGCGAGGTGCGAGCTATGCTTGATCCGCAGGATGAGATCTACTTCCTTGTTGGCGCTGACGTTGCGGTGAGTGTGCCGAAATGGCGCGAAAGCGACGTCGTTGCCAAGCTTGCCCATATCGTGGTGGCCAATCGGCCTGGGGCGACCTGGCCTGATGGGATCAACCCCGAATCCCTCGATGGGCGTTTTCGTGTGACGCTTGTAGACGCACCTCCGCTTGATATCTCGAGCACAGCGATTCGTGACGAGATCGCCCATGGGCGTGGCGTGTACGACCTTGCGCCTGCTGCCGTGTGCGACTACATTGTTAGGAACAATTTGTACCGATAGGAAATTGCGGCCAGGAACAAGACGGCCACCGCTTTGTGACCCCAGCTTTGCGGTCCCGCCTTTGCGTTCCTGTTGCCTCGGGCCTTACCCAGGCCTTATTTCGTGAAAGGCTCATCGTGGCTAAGAAGAAAATGAAGAAGACCAAAAGGCCCTATATCGATGAGATGACCCAGGTGGCGAGTCCTCGAGAGTTCGGTAACGCGCTGTCCAAGGAATTCTACAAAGACCGCAAGGAGGAGCTGCGGGGACGCGTCAGCGAGTACCGCCTCAAACACATCATGGGTGTTGCCAAGACGGCAAAGAGGCTCGCAAAGATCTATGGCGTCGACCCGCGCAAGGCAAAACTTGCCGGTCTGCTTCATGACTGGGACAAGGGTTACAACGATGCCGAGATCCGCGCCCGCGCCCGCGAGTTTGGCCTTGAGGTTCCCGAAATCGTCATCGAGGACATGCCCCAGACTCTTCACGGCATGACCGCCGCCACAGCACTCGGCCGCGAATATCCCTGCATCCCAAAAGATGTGCTTCAGGCGATCTACCGTCACACATCCGGCGCTGTGGACATGAGCCCCCTCGACATGGTTGTCTATGTCGCCGACTGTATCGAGCCCGGGCGGCAGATGGAGGTTGTCGAGGAGCTTCGCGAGCTGGTGGGCAAGGTGGAGTTGGAGGAGCTGTTCTTCCGCACCCACGGTGTGTGGATGACTCTTGTGGTCGGACGTAGGGCCACTATCCACCCCGACACGATCAACGTGTGGAACTATTATGCCAAGCGTCATCGCAAACGTCGCGACGCTGAGCGTGCTGCCGCGGGGCTACCCGCTTTGGATGCGGATCCGAACAAGGTCGCAGGGGCCAAGCCCGAATAGCGCTGTGCTGGCGGTTGTTTGCAGGGGCCAAGCCCGAATAGCGCCTCGTGGACCCCGCGCAAGCGAGTGGATCGCCAGCCGCCACTGTCAACAACTCTTGCCTTGGCACTCCGCCTGCGGGCTGGCATTGCGGCCCGACGTGCGCGTTGGATCCGCCTGCGGCCCGGCATTGCGGCCCGGCGTGCGCGTCTGGCGGCGGGTGTGCTACACTACCCACGCCGAGCACGTGCCGCATCGCACATTGCTATCCACGCCGAGCACGTGCCGCATCGCACGTCAACGTGCAACATCGCACGTCGACGTGAAGCATCACACATTAAGGAACGCGACTTATGACTAAAACCGCTAAAATCGAAAAGCCCGCCCGCGAGCTTGCCATCATCGCAGCCCAGGCCGCTGACGAGAAGAAGGCCACCGACATCATGGTCCAAGAGGTCACCGAGCTTATAGGTGTGACCGACTACTTCGTCATCGCCACCGCGAGCAACGATCGCCAGGTCGAGGCGATTGTCGATGCCATCGAGGAGGACCTTCGCGTGAAGGGCTGTGCAAAGCCGCTGCATCGTGAGGACTCTGACCGCAAGTGGATGCTTCTCGACTACGGCAACATCGTCGTCCATGTCTTCCAACCCGAGGCGCGCGAGCATTATCGTCTCGAGGATCTTTGGAACGATGCCCCGGTCATGGATCTTGCCACCGAAGCGGGCCTTACCGACGTGGAGTACTCCGAGCGTATCGCCAAGCTCCTTGCCGAGGCAAAGGCCTCCCTGGCCTAGCGAAAGACGCCATGAAAGAAAAGGCCTCCCTGCCCTGGCCCAGCTAGCCCCAGTCGCCGTGAGAAAAGGCCTCCCTGCCCTGGCCCAGCTAGCCCCAGCCACATGAAAAAAATTCACACAATTTCCCCGTTCAGGTAGTTTTCTGTCTTTCGCAAAGGTGCTTGGTGTGGGATAATGTGCGGTCGATGCCATTAGGCGTCAGGCTTTGCATGCGCTTTTTCTCGCATGCGTGAAAACCGTTAATGGGCTTTGGCGGGCAGCCAGTGTCCGCAAAGTACAGAAGATAAAAGCAATTGGAGGAAACGTGGAAATCAAAGTAGATACCCTTGAGGACGGCCGCGCAAAGATCACGGTCACTGTTGAGGCGAAGACCGTGACCGATCGCGTCGCAAAGCAATATCGCGACATCGCTCGCCGCAACAACTTCCCTGGCTTCCGCAAGGGCAAGGCACCTCGCCGTATCATCGACAACGTTTATGGCGCTGGCTCCGTCATCGCCATGGTCACCGAGGACTTGGTCAACGACCTGTATCCGATGGCGCTCGACGATTCTGGTGTCATGCCTCTCGGAAAACCCGACTTCGGCGGGGACGTTGAGCCTCTCGTCGAGGGCGAGGACTTCGTCTTCTCTTTCACCACCGCCCAAAAGCCCGCGTTTGAGCTTTCCTCCTATGAGCCTGTCGAGATCGAGATGCTTGCCGAGGGCGCATCCGATAAGGAGATCGACGAACAGATCGATGCGTTGACCGGATACTACGTCAAGTGGGAAGATGCCCGTGCCAACACCAAGGTCAAGAAGGATAGCCGCATCGAGATGGCTATTGAGGCGACCGACGCTGAGGGCAAGGTCATCGAATCGATCAACAGCGAGTCCCGCACCTACGTCATGGGCTCCACGTTGTTCCCCGCCGCTTTCGATGAGCAACTCATCGGCTTGAAGAAGGGCGACGAGAAGGAGTTCGAGCTGGCGGTCGACGCCGAGGAGCCGGGCGCCCTGCTCTCCATGGTTGCTGGTCAGACCATCAAGGTCAAGGCCACCCTTATCGCTGTCAAAAAGGAGGTCAAACCTGAGGTTAACGACGAGTGGGTGAAGGACACCTTGGGTTTTGAGTCTGTCGAGGAGCTGCGCAACCGTGTCTCCGACCAGATCATCTCCCAAAAGGCCGACGTCCTTCCCCGCATGAAGGAGGAGCGTTGCCTCGAGGTCTTGCGTAACCGTCTTGAGGATACCGCCGACGAGGCTTTGTGCGAAGAGGTCGAGGCCTCCCTGCTTCAAGACTTCTTCACCCAACTTCAGCGTCAGGGCATGACCTTTGACAACTACCTCGCACAGCAAGGTCTTGACACCGATGGTTTCCGCGAGGACGTCAAGCAACAGGCAAAGGACGTCGCCAACGAGGAGCTCGCCGTCGAGGCGTGGGCTCGCCATTTCGAGATCGTTGCGACCCCCGAGGACATCACCGAGGAGTTCGAGGCTGCCGGTTTGGATGGCGACATCAAGAAGATCATCCAGGAGTGGCGTGAGAACGGCCGACTCCACCTCGTCCGCGAGGCCATCGTGCGCCGCAAGGCCGTCGAGGCTGTCATGGAGGGCGCGATCGTCACCGAGACCACGGACGCCGAGTAGACAAACTTCCCGTCGCCCCGATGCGTTGCCGGCTGTGACGAGCCGAGTAAGCAAACTTTCCCGTCTCCCCGACGCGTTGTCGGTTGGCGATTGGTCCGAATTTGGGCATCCATATTTGGACATTCATAGGTTTTCATGTGCGGTTCGTCTTGTGCGCAGGGCGAACCGCGCTGCATCATGGCACAATAGGTTTGAGCAATAATTCGACGAGGCGACCTGTCCTGGGTCGTCAGAAAAGAGGTCATTATGAACTTCCAACTTACCTCGGGCGGTCTTGCCGTCCCGAAGACGCCCCACGACGCTCTCATCCCGTACGTCATCGAGCAATCTCCGCGCGGCGAGCGCAGCTACGACATCTACTCCCGCCTGCTCAACGACCGCATCGTCTTCCTTGGCGAGCAGATCGACGACAATGTGGCAAACTCCGTTGTCGCCCAGCTGCTCCATCTCGAGAGCGCCGATCCGGAGAAGGACATCTCCCTCTATATCAACTCTCCCGGCGGCTCTGTTACCGCTGGTCTTGCCATCCTCGACACGATGAACTTCATCAAGCCCGACGTGTCCACGGTGTGCATCGGTTGTTGCGCCTCCATGGCCGCCGTGCTTTTGTCCAGCGGTGCCAAGGGCAAGCGCTATTGTTTGCCGAACTCCATGGTCCTTATCCATCAACCCCTCGGCGGTGCCCAGGGCCAACAGACCGAGATCCAGATTGTCGCCGACTTCATGCTGAAGACACGCAAGCAACTCAATACGATCCTCGCCAACAACACCGGTCAAGACTTCGAAACGATTCAGCGCGACACCGAGCGTGACAACTACATGTCCGCCGATGAGGCCTTGGCCTACGGACTCGTGGACAAGATCACCGCGACTCATGGCGGCTCCGAGGAATAACGACGAACAGACAGGCTAACCACCAGATGCCAACGAACACGAATAACAACAACGGGCAGATCACCTGCTCCTTTTGTGGCAAGCGGCCCAACCAAGTTGCCGCGATGGTCCAAGGCCCCGATGGGGTGAACATCTGCAACGAGTGCCTTGCCGTGTGCTCCGACGCGATGTCCCACGACCTTGGGTACAACCCCGTCATGAACCAGATGATGGCGGAGATGTACAACGAGATCGAGCAGGGTCGCTATCCTATGGGTGACTACCTGGGGCCCGAGGAGGCCAGCTACATCGCCATGGACGAGGGTGACGTCGACGTCGAGGGCATCCTCGGCGAGTTGCCCACCCCCAGCCAACTCTACGAGAAGCTGTGTGAGTATGTCGTCGGCCAAGATGACGCGAAGCGCGCGTTGTCTGTGGCGGTCTACAACCACTACAAGCGTATCAGCCTCGACAACGATGCGCCCGAGGACGAGGTGGAGATCGCCAAGAGCAACATCTTGCTGCTCGGCCCCACCGGCTCCGGCAAGACGTTGTTGGCCCAAACCCTTGCGCGCACCCTCAAGGTGCCCTTCGCCATCGCTGACGCCACGACGCTCACCGAGGCAGGCTACGTCGGCGAAGACGTGGAGAACATCCTGCTCAAGCTCATCACTGCCGCGGACTTCGATGTGCCGCGTGCTCAAATCGGCATCGTCTACATCGACGAGATCGACAAGATCGCACGCAAGGCAGAAAATCTCTCCATCACCCGAGACGTGTCTGGCGAAGGTGTCCAACAGGCGTTGCTCAAGATTGTGGAGGGCACCGAGGCAAGCGTTCCGCCCCAAGGTGGCCGCAAGCACCCCCAACAGGAACTTATCCACATCGACACCACGAACATCCTGTTCATCCTCGGTGGTGCCTTTGTCGGCTTGGCAGACATCGTCTCCCAACGCGTCGGTCGTCACGGGCTTGGTTTTAACGTCGAGGTTCCCGAGAGCAAGAAGGTCGCGGAGGCCGAGCTTTTGGCCCAGGTCCTGCCTGAAGATTTGAACAAGTTCGGCATGATTCCCGAGTTCGTGGGGCGTATCCCTGTCATCACAAGCCTTGAGGAGTTGGACGAGGACGACCTTGTGCGCATCCTGACCGAGCCGAAGAGCGCGTTGGTCAAGCAGTACACGAAGTTGTTCAAGTATGAGGATTGCTCCCTTACGTTTACCGAGGACGCGTTGCGTGCCATCGCCCATGAGGCCGTCGACCGCGGCACAGGCGCTCGTGGCCTGCGCTCTATTTGCGAGCGTGCGTTGCAAGACGTCATGTACGAGTTGCCCGACGTCGAGGGTGCCAAGAGCGTCGTCGTCGAGGCCTGCGCCATCACCGAGGGCAAGACCCCCGTCATTACCAAGATTGAGGAGGCATAACTAGCAATGGCACAAGAAACGCCGAAGAAGATCGAGTATGACTTCGCCGCGCATGAGCGTCCGTTGTTCGATGCGTGGAAGGAAAAGGGTTACTTCAAGCGTACGCCCGGTTTTGGCGAGCATGCCCATGAGTCCTACACCGTCGTCATTCCGCCACCCAACGTCACCGGCGTGCTCCACATGGGCCATGCGCTCAATGACACAATCCAGGACGCCGTCGTCCGACGCGCTCGCATGCGTGGCTATCAAACCCGTTGGATCCTCGGTACCGACCATGCTGGCATCGCTACCCAGACCAAAGTCGACAAACACCTTCAAAGCCAGGGCATCAATCGCCGCGAGATCGGCCGCGAGAAGTTCATCGAGGCATGCCAGGAGTGGCGTCTCGAGTATGGCACGACCATCGTGAACCAGATCGCCTCCATGGGCTGCTCCTGCGACTATGACGACGAGCAGTTCACCATGAGCCCCGAGTTTTCCAAGGCCGTCCGCCGCGTGTTTTGCGATTGGTATCATGACGGCCTTATCTATCGCGGCAAGCGTATCGTCAACTGGTGCCCCAGCTGCACCACGGCCATCGCTGATGACGAGGCCGAATACGAGGACGAGGCTGGTCATCTTTGGCACCTTCGCTACCCGTTGACCGAGCCGGTTAACGGCCGCGAGTACCTCGTCGTCGCTACAACTCGTCCTGAGACTATGCTCGGCGACACCGGTGTTGCCGTCTCCCCGCAAGACGATCGCTACAAGGATCTTGTCGGCAAGACCGTCATGCTCCCCATCGTCAACCGTGAGATTCCGATCTTTGCTGACTTCTACGTCGACAAGGAGTTCGGTACCGGTTGCGTTAAGACCACCCCTGCTCACGACCCCAACGACTTCGCCATGGGCGAGCGTCACGGCCTCGAGAAAATCAACATCTTCGACGAGACCGCCCACGTCGTCGAGGGGTACGGGAAGTTCTCCGGCATGAGCCGTGAGGAGTGCCGCGAGGCTGTCGTCGCCGAGTTTGAGGCCTTGGGCCTGCTCGACCACGTCGAGGACCACGACCACTCCGTCATGCATTGCTATCGTTGTCACAACACATTGGAGCCTTGGCTCTCCGAGCAGTGGTTCGTTGCTGTCGACAAGCTCAAACAACGCGCTGCTGCCGCTGTCACCTCCGGCGAGATCAAGTTCTATCCCGAACGTTGGTCCCAGGTCTATCTCGATTGGATGGAGAACCTCAAGGATTGGTGCATCAGCCGCCAGCTTTGGTGGGGACATCGCATCCCCATGTACTATTGCGACGCGTGTGGTTGGGAGGATGCCGTTGTCGACGGCGTGGATGTGTGCCCGAAGTGCGGCAAGCCGGTGCGTCAAGACGAGGACGTCCTTGACACCTGGTTCTCAAGCCAGCTTTGGCCGTTTGCGACCCAAGGGTGGGCAGACGAGGGCATGGACGCTCCTGACCTTGCCAAGCACTATCCGACGCAGATGCTTTCTACCGCCCGTGACATCATGGGTCTTTGGGTGGCACGCATGGTCATGAGTTCAGAGTATTGTTGCGACACGATTCCTTTCAAGGACGTCATCATCCATCCGACGGTCATGGCCTTTGATGGAAAGCCCATGTCCAAGAGCCGCGGTAACGGTGTCGACCCGGTTAAGCTCATGAGGGATTATGGTGCCGACGGTATGCGATTTGGTTTGTTGATGCAGGTCACAGGCGCACAAGCGCTGCGTTTCAACGAGAAGAAACTTGAGAGCAGCCGTAACTTCGCCAACAAGATCCGCAACGCGGCGCGTTTCGTCAACATGAATCTCGAAGGTTTCGAGCCTGGTGCGCCTGAGCCGACGACCCCGGCGGATCGTTGGATCTTCAGCCGCCTCGCCACCCTCGTCGCCCGTGTTGATGAGGCGTACGAGTCCTATGAGTTTGGTGAGATCACCCGCGAGCTGTATGCATTCTTTTGGAACGAGTTCTGCGATTGGTATATCGAGTTCTCCAAGTCTCGTCTGAGCGCAGGGGGCGAGGACCGAGCGATTTGCCAGCGCAACCTTGTGTTCGTGCTCGACACGGCCTTGCGCTTGCTCCATCCGATCATGCCTTTCGTCACGGAGGAGATCTACCAAGATCTTCCCACCAAGACTGACGAGTATCTCATGATTTCCGCATGGCCTGACGCTTCCAAGCTCGCTCAGTATGTCGACGAGGAGTCCGAGCGCGCGGTCCAGCTTGTTATCGAGGTGGTTTCCGCCGTCCGCTCAACCCGTTCGCGCTATGGGATCTCCCCTCGCCAAGAACTTGGGGTCGTCGTCGGCGCCGAAGAGACGGACGTTGCCTTGCTTGAGGCCCAACACCAACTTGTTACGGACATGGCGAATCTGGCCTCCCTTAAGGTTGCAGCCGAGGTCGAGAAGCCGGCAGAGTCCGTCGTCGTGCTTGCAGGCGGTCTTGAGGTCTATATCGTGCTTTCCGGTCTTGTGGATTTCGTGGCCGAGCGCGCTCGCCTCGAGAAGGAGTTGGCAAAGGTCGAAAAGGATGCGGCAAAGTTCGAGAAGAAGCTTTCCAACCCGGGCTTTCTTGCCAAGGCTGCTCCCGAGATCGTCGAGAAGGACCGCGCCCATCTATCTGAGCTCAAGGAAACCCACTCCAAGCTCGCCATCCAGATTGCCGAGCTCGCCTAGCCCAAGCTCACCACCCGGATTGCCGAGCTCGCCTAGCTTTGCTCGAAATCGTATCGTGGCTCCAGGGACCGTTTCGTGCGGTCCCTTTTTTGTTGCCGCATTGCGGGTGGCGGGTTGCCGCCTTGCGGGTGGCAGGTTGCCCCTTTGTAAGTAGCGGGTTGCCGCCTTGCGTTCTGTTGATACTGTTTTGCGGGCGTAGGCTTTGGCGACCATAAACTTGTCATGCCGCGGGTTGAGGAGAAGCGGTCGTGTATAATAGGTCACCGTATGGGCTCGGCCCGTACCGCAGTGCGCGTTGCGCCGGTTTTGCAATACGAGTATTTGGGGAAACTGATGAGCGATCTTTTAGCTTCTTTGTGGACGCCTGAAGTCCAAATGGCCTGCACCATTGCGTTGGCCCTTCTTGCCATTCTGTATGTGCTGTCCGTTCTTTGGACGGCGCGCGATGCGTACCTCCGCGGTACGATTTGGCCGGTTTGGACCATCGTGGCTTTGATTCCGATTGTCGGCGTCGTTGCCTATTGCTTCCTCCGTCCGCCGCTGTATCGCATCGATCAGGACGAGCAGGAACTCGAGATCGCCCTCAAGCAGCGCGAGCTCAAAAAATACGGCGAGTGCGGCAACTGCGGTTATCCTGTTGAGGCTGATTACGTGTTGTGTCCGAATTGCCATACGCGCCTGAAGAACATGTGCCCGAATTGCCATCGTGCGCTTGATCCCCACTGGCAGGTGTGCCCTTACTGCGCAACGCAGGTTGCAGGTGGGCGCCGTCGCCAGCGTCCGCGTCCGCAACAGGCAAACCGCCCGGCTCACCCCGAGCAAAACGCCTAAACGTCCACACTTCTCGACGATTGTGGGTGGTGCCCGTCCTAGACGGGAATGATTGCAGCATACGCCGCCTCACCTGGGGCGGCGTTCTGGCGATTTCGGCCTGTACGCTCACGGCTTATCCGCTGTTGAGGCTGTAGGGGAGCGAACCCGCACGCTACAGGGCATCTGAGTTGGGGCTGTAGGGGAGCGATTGACGATATCCCACGCTTGTGGGAAGAGAAAAAGTCCCGCTATGAGGCGGGCAACGAGTGAGGAGAGATCATGAGCGAAGTTGTAACCGGTGCTGATTTCCAGGAGAAGGTGCTCGATTCCGCCATCCCCGTCTTGGTTGATTTTTCTGCGACATGGTGTGGTCCTTGCCGCATGGTTGCTCCGTTGATTGCCCAAGTCGCAGAGGAGCAGGCGGGTCGTGTTGCCGTCTATACCCTCGACATCGACAACGATCGTGAGCTTGCCATGCGCTACCACATCAACGCGGTTCCGTGCATGATGCTTTTCAAGGGCGGCCAACCCGTGGGGCAACTTGTCGGAGCCGTGGGCAAGGACAAGATCGAGGCGTTGGTTTTGTCCTAGCGAGGGCGCGCCATCCGGCCGCGGCATGAGAGCCGATTGGCAGGGCGCGCACCCGGCCGCGATGCGAAAACCGGTTGGCAGGGCGCACCCGGTCGCGATGCGAGAGCCGGTTGGCAAAGAATATTGAACATGATGGCATTTCGTTTGTTGGAGAAATTCGTTTGTTGGAGAGCATATAAGGAGAGCTGACGATGCGTGACAAGCTTGAGAAGATCATTCTTGCCTACGAGGACCTGCAGGTCCGTATGGGCGACCCCGAGGTCTTGGGCAACCAAAAGGAGTACAACCGCCTTGCGAAGGAATACGCTTCCCAAGGTCCGCTCGTCGCGGCAGCACGGGAGTACATCGGTGCTCTCGATGACTTGGAGGCCGCCAAGGAGATGCTCGCCGACCCCGATATGAAGGAGTTTGCCCAAGAGGAGATCGCCGAGATCGACGGGAAGCTTCCGAAACTCGAAGAGGATATCAAGTTCATGCTGATTCCGGCCGACCCGGCTGACGAGAAGGACATCATTGTCGAGATTCGCGGTGCTGCCGGCGGTGACGAGGCGAAGATTTTTGCGGGCGACCTCTACAAGATGTACGATCGTTTTATCTCTTCCCAGGGTTGGAAAAAAGAGCTTCTCGATGTCCAACCTTCTGAGGCTGGCGGCTATGCCAAGATCCAGTTCAAGGTCAAGGGTGACCGCGTCTACTCCGTCATGAAGTTCGAGTCGGGCGTGCATCGTGTCCAGCGCGTCCCGAAGACCGAGTCCCAAGGTCGTATCCAGACGTCTACGGCTACGGTTGCCGTCTTGCCTGAGGCCGACGAGGTCGATGTCGAGATCAACCAAAACGATCTCCGTATTGACGTGTACCGCGCAGGTGGTCCGGGCGGTCAGTGTGTTAACACCACCGACTCCGCGGTTCGCATCACCCACCTTCCGACCGGCCTCGTCGTCCAATCCCAGGACCAGAAAAGCCAATTACAGAACAAGATCGCCGCTATGGCTGTTTTGCGCGCGCGCCTGTACGAGAAGATGCTTGCCGAGCAACAGGCCGCCGAGGGAGCCAAGCGTCTTGCCCAAATCGGCTCCGGCGATCGCTCTGAGAAGATTCGTACCTACAACGGCCCGCAGGATCGCGTGACCGACCACCGCATCGGTTTCAATTCCACCTATACCGGCGTTCTCGAAGGTAACCTCTTGGGCGATGTTATCACCGCGCTTCAGGCTGCCGATCGAGCGCAAAAACTTGCCGAGGCTGTCGACTAGGGGTTGAACTAGGGGTTGGGGGACCCGTCGCCCTTGTTGGCTTCAATACGCAATTCGTTTCATGGGGCATTGCTTGCTACACGCAGGGAATGCCCCCTGCTTATGGTTGTCTTCGATCGGCGGAGCAGCGGGGCTAGAGGTTGGGGGGCTAGGAGCAGCGAGGCTGGGGGCAACGAGGCTGGGGGCAACGAGGAGCCCTATGCTCGACAGATCAGGACGCGGGGGCGACCGGCAAGGTCGTTGACGATGCGGGTGGTGGAGAACCCAACCTGTTCGGCGAATGCGGCAGCCTCGTCAAGGCAAGTCTCATGGAGCTCACATGCGTAAACTCCTCCAGATTTAAGGGCTCGATGTGCCCAAGGGGTGAGGCGACGAAAGATAAGGAGCCCATCGTCGCCGCCGTCAAGGGCCAGTTTGGGCTCAAAGCCAGCCACTTCGTCAGGGAGGTCAGCGAGCACGGCGGAAGGGATGTATGGCGGGTTGCTCACAATCGCGTCGAAGGTACCCATGAATGCGGGGCGGACGAGCTCGATAGGGGCGCCGAGGTCGCCTTGAAGCACGCCGACGCGATCAGCGACGCCTGCGGATGCGACGTTTTCCTTGGCAAGGGCGACCGCCTCGTCGGACAGATCGGTGGCGATCACGCGGATGTCGGGACGCTCAGTCGCTATGGAACACGCGATACATCCAGAACCCGTGCAGATATCGGCGAGAAGGAATCCGTCAAAAGCGGGGGATTGTGCGGCAGCCGCGTCGGGGTCGCTTGTTGTTGCCGCATTGGAGCCGGTCGTCGCCTCGTCGGGGTCGCTTGCCGCTGCCTTGTTGTGGCCGGTCTCCGCGCCGTCGTCGTGGCTGTCGTCGGAGCCGATCGCCGCATCGTCGTCGTGGCCAGTCTTCGCGTCGGAGCCGTTTGTTGTCGCCGCATTGGAGCCGCTTGCCGCCGCGACACGAAGGCTCTCAATCATCGCGGCGCCGTCATATTCGTTGACCTGAGAGTCGGTTGCCACGCGACGTTGCATCGGGGGCAAGGCGGCCAATACCTCGCTTACCAAGACCTCGGTCTCAGGGCGGGGGATAAGGACGCCGGGCCTGACCTTGATGTCGAGGTAGCGAAACGGCGCAACGCCGAGGATGTACTGCAGGGGTTCGCCCGCTCCACGCCGCTTCACGTGCGGGCGCATGGTGTCGAGTTGTTCAGGCGTAAGCTCCTTGTCGAAATTCATGAAGAGCTCGATACGGGACATGCCGGCGACCTGGGAAACGATGCTTTGCGCAGAGACGCGAGGATTCTCGTCACCTTTGCTTGAGAGGTATTCCTCACACCAGTCAAGCATTTCCTTGACGGTCCATGTCCTGCCGCTCACGTGTCCTCCTTCAATCTCGAGACGTGCCTGAGCAAGCATACCACCCAACAGCCACAATGAGTCTTTCGGATTCTCCTAGACATGGTGGGCAGGCGGGAAGGAGGGAAGGTGGGCAGGGGGGCGCGGGCAGGCGGGAGGGGGGAACGCGGGCATGCGAGCAGGCGGGTTGCGAAATCGTCGAAACGACCTGGTCAGTGACTGGTCTGAGGCTAGTTGTTGTCGAGGACGTCCAAAAAGCCAGACGATGTTTTTACGCATCGCTGAAGTTCGGAGGCTAGTTGTTACCGAGGACACCCGAGATGATGGTCTCGACGATGCTGATGACGATGGAGGCGAGGAAGGCGGTGAACAAAGAGCTGAACTGCACGCCACACCCAAAGAGGCTGACGCTGATGTTGGATGCAATAACCAGGACGATCGCATTGATGAACAGGTAGAAGATACCGAGGGTCAACACCGTGATCGGCAAGGTCAAAACCTTCAAGATTGGCTTCACAACCATGTCGGCAAGCGCGAGAATGAGACCGAAGATCGCGAGGGCGACCCAAGCACTTTCCCCGCCAACCGTGGTGACGCCGGGGATGAGAAAGACGCTGACTGCCGTGGCGATAACCGCCGCGATCCATCTGATGATACATTGCATGGTGGCTCCTTTCGCAGTTTATTGCCTTAAGGATACTCTACGTCGCAAGAACTTCAAAACCCGAGGCAAACCCAATACGAAATCAACAATCCCAGAGTAGAATAGGCCCATTGCAAACAACAACTAGTGGAGGTGCGCTATGGAAGACGAGAGCAAACTTGTCGAATATCTTGAGGAAGCGCGTGAGGTCTTGGTTGCGAGGCTTGACGGTCGTAAGCCCCGCATCGGTTTGGTTTTGGGAAGCGGCTTGAACCCTTTGGCGGAAGAGATAGAGGACCCGGTCTACATCCCCTTCGGCGAGGTTCCCAACATGTGCGTCAGCACCGCATGGGCTCATGTGGGACGTTTCGTGTGTGGAAATCTTGGCGGCAAGTGTGTTCTTGCCATGCAGGGCCGTCTTCATGCGTATGAGGGCTATTCCAGCCTCGACATTGCATTTCCGATCTGGCTCATGTCCAAGATCGGGATCGAGACGATCATCACGACCAACGCCGCAGGTGCGATCAACGAGAGCTACCATGTCGGCGAGTTCTGCATTATGAGCGACCAGATCAACTTCACCGGGCGCAACCCCACCGCTCACCCCGCCGCCGCCAAGCTCACCATGCGTTTCTTCAGCATGACCGATGCATTCGATCCCGAGTTGCGCGAGCTTGCCAAGCGTGTGGCCGCGCAAGAGGACGTGCCGGTGCAAGAAGGCGTGTATCTGGGCCTTCTCGGGTGCAGCTTCGAGACGCCGGCAGAGATTCGCGCGTTCCGTGCCTGGGGTGCCGACACCGTGGCCATGAGTGTGTGTGAAGAGGTCATCGCCGCACGTCAGATGGGCATGCGTGTCCTCGGTATCAGCCTTTTGAGCAACATGGCCGCTGGCGTGGGCAGCGTTGACGGCGTCGGTGGCGCGAGCCCGGACGGCGATGAGGTCATGGCTGCCGCCAAAGCTGTTGAGGCGAACTTCAGCCGTCTCGTGAGGGGTATCGTCTCGGGTATGTAAACCTGTAAAAAACCTTGCAAAACGGGAGTCTCGCAAAGGAAGACCGAAAACGGAACCACTACCTTCCAAGGAAAGCGCTTGAGAAACCTTGCAAAACGGGAGTCTCGCAAAGGGACTCCTTTTTGTTGACATGCTCGTTTGTTGACATGCTTCCAAGCGGGGGTAGAATCGAGCGTATGGAGGAACGCGCCGACATATCATCCAAATCCGAGCCCGCGCCTACGCCTGCGCCCGAGCCTGCGCCCGCGCCCGCGCCTGCGCCTGCGCCCGCGCCAACGCCCGAGCCCGCGTCCGAGCCCGCGCCCGCGCCTACGCCCGAGCCAACGTCCGCGCCAAAATCCAAACCCAATCTCAAAAAGCTCATTGCAGCCGCCCTGGGCTTTGCTGTCGGCGCCGCGGTGTACCTCGCTTGCGGCAACGTGGGTCTTTCTTCCCAAGGAGTCACGTGTTTGGCGATCCTCGCCTGGGCGATCGTGTGGTGGATCGGCGGTGTCTTGCCCGAATATGCCACGGGTCTGCTTATGGTGGTTGGGTTCGCGGTGTTTGGCGGTGTCGATTCCAGTGTATCGTTCGCGGCGTTCTCCACGAGCACGTGGTGGTTGCTGATCGCTGCTTTTGCCCTCGGTGCCGGCATGAAGACCAGCGGGCTTATGAAGCGCATGGCGTTGGCGATCATCCGTATCTTCCCGAACACCTTCCAAGCCCAAGTCGGCGGTCTTTTGGCGGTAGGAACCATACTCGGCCCCCTTGTGCCAAGCCTGGCAACCAAGACTGCCATGTTGACCCCTATCGCTATGAGCATGGGCGACGCCATGGGGTACGAGCGCAAGGGTCGTGAGATGCAGGGACTCTTCCTTGCCATGCTCGCAGGTGTGCGCAATATCGGGCCTGCCGTCATCTCCGCAAGTGTCATCGGCTATGCCCTTTGGGGACTTTTGCCTGACGATGTCCGCACCCAGTTTGACATGCTGCATTGGTTCTTCGCCGCGCTCCCGTGGTTCATCGTCGTGACCGTGCTCAATTACATTGCCATCGTTGCCCTCTATCGCCCGCGAAAGGGGAGGGATGGGGTTGTGACGGGTGTCGCCCTCGAATCCGGCAAGGCATCCACCTCGGTGACTACAACGGATACGGCACCGGCAACGGGCGCGTCGCCTGCACCGCCGGCAACGGGCGCGTCGCCTGCACCGCCGGCAAGGGCCGCGGTGTCTGCGATGCCTGCAACGGCGGCAACGGGCGCGTCGCCTGCTCCCATGTCCGCCCGCGAGCGCATCATGCTCGTGATCATCCTGGTCACCGTTGCCCTTTGGGTGACGGAACCCCTCCATGGCATTCCCTCGCACATCGTGGCGCTTGTCGCCCTTGTTGCCATGGTGGCTTTCGGCGTCATCACGAAAGCGAACTTCAAGAGCGATATCTCATGGGACTCCCTCGTCTTCATCGGTACCGCCATAGGTCTTTCCAGCGTGTTTTCTGCCGTGGGAATCCAGGATTGGATTGTTGCCATGGCCGGTCCCGTCTTCCAATCGCTTGCTGCGAATCCCTATGCGTTTGTCCTCGGCATCGGCGTCATCACGATCCTTATGCGCTTTGTGATCGTCTCCGAGATGGCCTACGTCAATATCGTCATGGTGTTTCTCATCCCGTTGGCGGTGGCGCAAGGCATCAATCCCTGGGTCGTGGGCATCGCCGTCTACGCGGTGGTCAATCCGTGGTTCGTCCTGTATCAAAACCCGGTTTACCTTGCCGCGTACTACAGTGTTGACGGTGAGATGGTACGCCATGCCGACATGGCGAAATACTGCGTCCTCTACATGCTCATCTGTCTTTTGGGCCTAGCCGTAAGCGTTCCGTATTGGCAATTTCTCGGCTTGCTCTAATCGGGAACATGCGTTGCGTTAGCTTTTAAGACAGCCCCGACTATGAACTGCCCCGAGCCGCCCCCGGTTAAGACAGCCCCGGTTAAGACAGCCCCGAGCCGCCCCCGACTCTCTCCTTGCCGCTTTTTCAAAAATGACGAGGTTGCGCGTATTCCCGTATGAGACAATGACCCCAGCTATGAAAGCCTCCAGAAAGGGGAACCATATGGGTCTCATCAAAGCAGCACTCGGCTCTGTTGGCGGCGTCCTTGGCGATCAGTGGCGCGAATATTTCTACTGCGACTCCATGAAGCCGGATGTCCTTGCGTGCAAGGGTCAAAAACGTACCGATTCCAAACGTTCCAGCAACTCCAAGGGTACCGACAACGTCATCACCAACGGCGCGGTCATCGCGGTCAACGAGGGTCAGGCCATGATGATTGTCGACCAAGGCAAGATCGTCGAGTTCACGGCTGAGGCCGGTGAGTTCACGTGGGACTCCTCCTCCCAACCGTCCATCTTCTATGGGGATCTCGGCGAGGGTATCAAGGCCTCCTTCGACCAGTTTGTCCGTCGTTTCGGTTTTGGCGGAGATGCCGGTTCCGACCAGCGCGTGTACTTTTTCAACCTGAAGGAGATCTACGGTAACAAGTACGGCACCACAAGCCCGGTTCCCTTCCGCATCGTCGACGCGAACGTCGGGCTTGACCTCGATGCAAGCGTCCGCTGCAACGGCGAGTATTCCTACAAGATGGTCGACCCGATGTTGTTCTATGTCAACATCTGCGGCAACGTCGACCAACCCTATACGCGCGACGAGCTCGATTCCCAAATGAAGTCCGAGCTGCTTGCGGCTCTCCAGCCTGCGTTCGCCAAGATTTCCGCCATGGGCATCCGTTACTCTGCGGTGCCTGGCCACACCCAGGAGGTGTGTGAGGCTCTTGACCAGGAGCTCTCTGCCAAGTGGACCGAGCTCCGTGGTCTCAAGATCGTTTCCTTCGGATGCAACTCCATCACCTTGTCCGAGGAGGACGAGAAGAGAATCAAGCAGCTCCAGACTGCAGCAGCAATCGGCGGTGGCGATGTGGGCAAGGGCTTCATGACCGAGAAGTACGGTACCGCGATGGAGACCGCGGCCGGCAACGAGGCTGGCGCGATGATGGGCTTCATGGGCCTCGGTATGGCTGCCAACGCCATGGGCAGCGCCGGTGCCGGCTTTGCCGCGGGCAACGGTGGACAGGTCATGCAATCCCAGTACCCTGTGGCTGCCAACGGTGGTTTCGCGCAACAACAGCCCCAAGGTACGCCGCAGGCTGGCGGCCCGCAGGGCGGCTCTGTGGCCGGTGGCTGGGCATGTGCATGTGGCGCTACCAATACCGGCAAGTTCTGCTCCAATTGCGGTGCGCCGAAGCCGGAGCCCGTCGCCCAGGGCGAGTGGACCTGCGAATGCGGCGCGAAGAGCACCGGCAAGTTCTGCCCCGAGTGCGGCAAGCCCGCTCCGAGCGCATCCGCTTTCAAGTGCAATAAGTGCGGATGGGAGCCCGAGGATCCGGCGAACCCGCCGAAGTTCTGCCCCGAGTGCGGCGACGTGTTCGACGAGGGCGATCGCATCTAGCCCGTCCTTGGCGGCTCCTACGACGAGGGAGGCGACGTGTTCGACGAGGGCGACGCGCCCAGTCCATTCTCATCCCCTTCTGTGGCAAGGGCCCATGTGGTCCTTGCCACTTTTGGTTTGCACAGCATGAGGGTTGCGCCAGACCCATGCGCCTGCACTTGTGCGGTCCTTGCCATTTTTATGCGTACGCACAACATGGACGCGCGGCCGACGCTATAATCGGCGGGTTGCTGGATGTGAGAAGTTGGCATGCTTGCGCCCATATAGCTCCCATATACAGATATTTTGACGCCCTAGGGCAACTTGTAATCGCTTTGCAACACAGGGCGGGTCTACAATAGCGGGCATATATGCATCACCAAGTCAATTAACCAAAAGGAGATAAAATGGCGAGGGTTTATAACTTTTCTGCTGGTCCGGCGGTCTTGCCGGAAAGCGTCCTCAAGGAGGCCGCAGACGAGATGCTCGACTACAAGGGTACCGGCATGTCCGTCATGGAGATGAGCCATCGCTCCGCCGCTTTCCAAGGCATCATCGACGAGGCGGAGGCCGACCTTCGCGATCTTATGGGCATCCCCGAGAACTACAAGGTTCTCTTCCTCCAAGGCGGCGCAACCTTGCAATTCGCCGGCATCCCGATGAATTTGCTCAACGTCGAGAATCCCAAGGCTGACTATATTGTCACGGGAGGTTGGTCAAAGAAGGCTTTCAAGGAGGCCAAGCTCTACGGCGACATCAATCTCGTGGCTAGCTCCGAGGATGAGAACTTCACCTACGTCCCCAATGTGGATGAGCTTGAGATTCGCCCCGATGCGGACTATGTCTATATCTGCGAGAACGAGACGGTCTACGGAAACAAGTATCACAAGCTTCCCGAGACCGGCGACGTGCCTTTGGTCGCCGACGTGAGCTCCTGCTTTTTGAGCGAGCCGATCGACATCACCAAGTATGGCGTCATCTACGGCGGCGTCCAGAAGAACATCGGTCCTGCGGGTGTGGTCATCGTCATCGTCCGCGAGGATCTGCTCAAAGACGAGGTCTTCCCGTTTGTTCCCAACATCATGCGTTGGAAGTCCATGGCGGAGGCGGGCTCCATGGTCAACACCCCGCCTTGCTATGGCATCTACATCTGCGGCAAAGTGTTCAAGTGGATCAAGGCTCAGGGTGGCCTTGCGGGCATGAAGAAGATCAATGACGAGAAGGCCGCGATCCTCTACGACTATCTCGATTCCACCGACTTCTACCAGGCCCCGGTCCGCAAGGAAGATCGTTCCATCATGAACGTCCCCTTTGTCACAGGAGACCCGGAGCTTGACAAGAAGTTCGTCGCCGAGGCAAAGGCTGCTGGCATAGAGAACATCAAGGGTCACCGCTCTGTCGGCGGCATGCGTGCCAGCATCTATAACGCGATGCCAATCGCCGGCGTCCAGGCTCTGGTCGACTTTATGAAGAAGTTCGAGGCAGAGAACAAGTAGTCCCAAGTTCCCGAGTTCGAGTCTCTGACGGCGCACCATAAAACACAGGTCACGCGGTATTTTGAAACTTTGCCGCGTGGCTTTTTTGTTGGGTTCAAATGTTTCACTTGTGACAGGTGCCAGGTGCCTGTCACAAAGACGATTGCCTATGGAGTTGTCTATGGAACGGGCCCGGCCCCGAAACCTCGGGAACCGGGCCCTCTTGTGACAGGTGCCAGGTGCCTGTCACATGGCGCAGAAAACTTACGCCCCGAAGACGCCTCCGTTGTGGATGGCGTATTGGATCGCACGTGCGTCGGCGGCATCGAGCGTGCCGTCGCCGTTGACGTCGGCGAACTTCTGGAGCTGGACCAGGAGAGTTCCCTCGCCCCACTTCGCGAGCAAGGCGGAGAGGGGGTCGCCCTCGTAGCGATTCGTGCTGAGGTCGTAGGTGATCTGGGCGTCGACGATGTTGAGCTTGCCGTTGTTGTTCACGTCGCCGGCAAGGCCAACGAGCTTATCGGGCCCGAGTTCCTGCCACGCGAGAATGGGGTAGCCGCCGTTGATCGGATGCTTTGTTGTTCCGTCTCCGTCGGCCTTGAAATACTCGCCGAGGGCGGTGATCGTGTCGGCGGACTTCATTTGGTCGGCGGTGACCTGCTTGCCGTTGTTGACGATGTTGCCCGCTTCGATAAGTTGCTCTTCGGTGGCGGCGTTCTTGTTGGACGCGTAATAAGAATAGGTTGTTCCGGAGGTGCCGTAACCTTCGAGGATCACCTTACCGCGGTTGGCGGTCGTCGTGGAGTTGCAGACCTGTCCGGTCAAGTCTCCTCTGTAGATGCCGGTCAACGTGCCGATGTTGTAGCAATTGGAGACCGTGTACACGCCGGTCTTGCTTGTGGCGTAATAGGCTCTGCCCACGATACCTCCCGCGTATGCGTTGGTGGTCGTCCCGGTGGTGTCGGTGGTTGCTGTGATGTTGCCCGTGTTGTAACAGTTGGTAACCGTGTAGGTATATTGGCCTGTCATTCCAACGATGCCTGCGGCTCCTAATGTGTAGGTGTTGGTTATGTTGCCGGTGTTGTAACACTGATCTACCGTAAGAGCTCCGACGCCGAATTTTCCGCCGCCGGTTCCGCTTGCGATGCCTGCGCAATGGCCTGCGGCGGTGATGTCGCCGGTGTTGTAACACTTGCTGAAGGTTATAGTGCCATAACCGACGTTGTATGCGAGGATTCCTGCCCCATATCCATTAGTAGTTGCTGAGCTGGAGATCGTGCCGGTGTTGCCACAGCCAGTAAATGACACGGCGGCGCCTTTCAGTGCATTTGAGCTTTGGTTGTAGGCGTAGCACAAAATGCCAGCAGTGTATGACTTGGAGGCGCTGGCGACGGTTCCCTCGTTCAAGCATCCGTTGAAGGTTGCGATGGTTGCCTCGTAGCAGACACCAGCCAAGGAAGTTGTGGGAACGGTTGTGCCGTAGGCAAGCTTATCGAGATCTTGCTCAACGGAGACCGTGGCCTTGTTGGTGACGTTTTCCATGATAAGCGTGCTGTAATAGCTGTAACCAACGACGCCAGCTGCACCACTGTAGCCTGCGTCGGCAGTCACACTTCCGTCGACGGTAAGGTTTTTGATGGTGGTCTCGGTGGTATAGGTCTTGTCCGCGTTGCCAACCACGCCGAACAGGCCGAGATAGGTGCTGGTGTACGGATTAGCCGATTGGCTGTCCTTCATGTCGATACTGCTAAAGGACGCACTGCTCATGGCGATCGTGATTGTGTGGTTGCCTCCGTCGAAAACACCGTTGAAGGGGAGGTGTAGTGTGGATGTTGTGGTCTCGCCAGTGCTCGGGTCATGCAAAAGGCAGCCGTTGTAGCCGATGGGGGAGACCTCGGGATCGTTTGCGGTACGCCCGGTCTTGCGTGCGTCGATGTCTGCGGTCACAAGGTAGTTTGCGCCGAGGTAGTTTGCGTCTTGCACCATTACCTTGTGGGAGAGCAGTTGAAGGTCATATTTGCTGGAGATCTGATAGGGATCTGCCTCGGTGCCGCTGCCTGCGAGGGACTCGCTGGCGTTAACGATGGTGAACTCGATGGAGTTCGATCCTTCGGCCATGCTTCCCTCTGCTGCGACGATAGTTGCGGTGGCGGTGCCGGCTGCGTCGTTGTTTGCGTACTTGACCTGGTAATCCGTGCCTTCTACGAGCTTGTTGCCGTCCTTGTCGCGGACAAAGAGGGTCGGGGTGACAGCGGAATTCTCATCTCCGGGGTAACGCCATTGGGCGGAGATGGGGGAGATGGTCGTGTTTGCCAAACCGGTTGCCTCGATGTGGAAATTGATCGCGGCAAGTTCGCCGGTGTAACGACCAACGCCAAATACCACGGCTTGGCCGTTTCCGTTCGCGTCGCCCGTTATGTTGTTCTGGTAGTCGACGAGATAGTCGGTTCCGTAGGTGAGAACCTCTCCGTTGAGCGTGACCGTCACATCAGGCGTAAGCTTTTTCCCGGAGTATTGCTGGTCGGGGATGGCGCCTACCGTGGCAGAGGACAAATCAATGGTACCAAGGCCGGCTTGGCAGAACAGGATTGGATAGCCGTTGTTGATGTTGTTGGTGTCTTCAACATAGGCGTCGCCCAAGTTGCTTGCGGATGCCTTGAGCGTGGTGTCGTTCACGAGTCCATCCTCGGAGCCAACAGGGCTGCTGTTTGAGCCGCTAGCGTCCACGTAGCGATAGGAGAAGCCGTTGTCTCCCGTCGAGGTGTACAACGCAAAGTTGTTCACATAGGCACCGATGCCCGATCCGGTCACGCCGTCACATGTCGAACCACGCAGGTACAAGGTGCCGACCACGGCGCCAGTGTAGCCTGTTGTTCCCACGGAGCCGGTAAAATAGCAACCTGCGACAACGCCGTTTGCGGCGCCTGCGATTCCGGCGCGAGACGAGCCCTCTGAGAGCTCAGAGGAAGAGTAGCAGTTGATGATGTTGCAATAGACCGACATTGCGTCCTTGGCGCCGAAGATGCCGCCAGACATGCGGGAAGAGGAGCCGTTGTTGACGTTTTTGACGCTGCTCCAACAATTCTGGATGCGGGGCCAATCCTGCATAGATGCATTGACAACCTCGTCGGTATAGGCAGATTGGGAGCAAATACCACCGTTGATGCGGCCTTTGAGATAACCGGTCGTGCCGACGTTCTGAATGATGCCGCCGACGCCGATCTGGTTGAACATGCCTTGATAGCCTCCGAAGTTGTTGCTCAACAACGTGTTGCTCATGCCGTCGTCATACAGGTTCGAGACGGTGTGACCTTGCCCGTCGAAGGTGCCCTTCCATTGGACGGCGTCGAAGGAGCCGCTGATAGAGGCGCCTTGGCCACCGGCGGCAGCATAATATACGTTGCAGTCGCAGATGGGCTTCCACCAATCGCAGGTAGAGGTCGCGTCGGAAGTGCCGCCGTTGATATCGATGTCGACATCGAGATAGACGGTCTTGCCCTCGAAGGTGTCGACATAAATCGGATTGCCTGTGGTGTCAACCGCATTGGAGGCGACCCCGGTCAAGGTATAATGTTCGCCTGTTGCATCCTTGGGAAGGTCTTCCTCAAGTGTGCCACGCAGAGGGCTCGTGATGGCTGAGAGGCCGATGAGCTGGGCGGCGGAGGTGATATGGAAGACCTTGTCCGTGGTGTTGTACCAAGAGATGTCGATAGTCGCGCCATCCCATGTCGTCGCCGTGGAACCGGTTACGTAGGTCAGGCCGAAACCGGTGGTTGTCTCCGCAAGCTCGGAAGTCTCATTAGGAGAGGCTTCGTTGGGAGCTTCATTAGGAGAGGATTCGACCAGAGAGGATGCCGTCTCTTCGGTCGTAGTCTGATTGTCGGCGCCCTGTGCAACGACGGCTTGCTCGATAGCAGGGGCGGCGGCAACGTCCTCGGTGATTTGTGTTTGCGCCCAAGCGAGTCCTGTGGCGGGGCACATGGATGTGACGAGGGTCGCCGAACAGACCACGCTCCAAAGCCGTCGTGCATGATCGCGTCTTTGATTGCTCATAAATCCCTTCCTTTCTTGACCAAAACGGGCCGTCCCACCAGCGGCATCGTTTCAATTGAGTAATTATTTTCAAGTGGGAATAATACCGTGTCCATTGTAGCAACTTAAGAATAAAAGTGCACTTCTTTGTAAAGGATTTTGGGGCGAGGGGGGCGATTACGCCCAGATCGTGGCGAACCGGCCCGAGTGGGTGTAAACGCGCAGTGCAGGAGGGGCCGATTACGCCCAAACCGCAACGCGAGGCGGAACAAGGTTCTTGACGATATCCTGTTCATATAAAAAAGAGAGGCCCCTTACGGAGCCTCCCAAGTTAATCCTTCGGACTAACGATTTACCACTGCGGAGCCTGCTTGGTGTAGGCGTCGAGCTGGTGGACGTGAGCGTTGCGGCAACCCTCAGCAACACGGATGATGCCGACGCAATCCTCGTTCCAGAACTGCTGATGGCAAATCATGCACTCTGCGTAGTAGCCCTCTTCCTCGTCGCCCTCGACCTTGCCCTGGTCGTAGTACCACTTGATGGTGCCGTAGAAATCGCCCTGCTCAGCAGCGTCGATCATGTCCTTGACTTCGTCAAAAGTAGCCATTGTTAACCTCCTGGTCAGTTTCTCCTTGGTCTTTCCAAGTGCCTATAGAATACCCCGTCTATGCGGGGGGATAGGTTTTGGTAGCGTTATTTTGAACATCGTGTCTTATTTTTTGTTAAGAACAATGTTAACGACAATGCCATGAACAATGCTAATGACAATGTTAACGACAAGGCGGCGAACGCTTCAAAACGCGCCGTCTTCATGCCATGCGGAACAGTTCGAGGGGGAGCTTGTAGCTGGGGTCCACCCCGTCGCCCCGTCGCCCCGGCGTTGCGCTCGCGGCTCGTCCCGGCGCCCCGTCGTCGCCGGCGTTGCGCTCGCGGCTCGCCCCGGCGCCCCGCCGTACCGTCACCCGCCACCGTCGGCGTCAAATGCACAACCTACTCAAAGGGGAACGTGTAGTCGAGGCCAAGTTCGTCACGGATGGCAAGAAGCTCGGCTTGCACGCTCTCGCTGGCAGGCACGCCGCGATTCTTGCGGTACTCGCGGAACTCCCATTCCTTCTCACCGGCGGTGTAGATGCGATCGCAACCCGGGGCCTTCTCGGAGGCGCGGAGCTCGCGGCAAATCTCGCCTGCGGAGGTCTTGAAGGTATCGAGGCCCATGAAGAACTCGGGATTGATGACGAAGAAGAAGTGGCCGAGGCGGTACATCTTGTCGGACCCGTCGAGGTTCTTGCCAGACAACTCCTTCATGTGGGGGCCACCGCAAAGGGCCGAAGAGAGGATCTCGACAATGGTGGTGAAGCCGTAACCCTTGTAGCCGCCCGTAGCCTCACCGAGGCCGCCCAGGGAGACAAGGGCGCAATTGCCGGCGCGCATCTCGCGAAGAATCTCGCCGGATTCAGTCATCGTGCCACCGTCCCTGGTGACGACCAGACCTGCGGGAGTGGGCTTGCCACCGCGCGCGTAGTACTCGATCTTGCCGTTTTGGATGGTGGAGGTGGCGCAATCGAAGTTGAAGGGGAAAGGCTCGTCGGTGGGCATGGTGAAGGTGAAGGGGTTGGTGCCCATCATGGGCTCGACGCCGAAGGTCGGGGCCACGGAAGGGCGAGCGTTGGTGCCGGTTATGCCGATCATGCCGGCCTTTTCCGCCATTTGAGACCAATAGCCTGCGATGCCGTAGTGGGTGGAGTTCATGATTGCGCCGCCGGCCATGCCGTACTTGGAGGCCTTCTCGATAAGCATCTCCATCATCTTGTGGGAGGCGACCATGCCCATGCCGTTGTTCGCGTCGATGACCGCCGTGGTAGGCGTGTCCTTGAGCACGTCGATCTTGGTCACGGGCAATAGGGTGCCGTTCTTGATGCGGTCGAGGTAGATGGGCTTGAAGCGGTTGCATCCATGGGATTCGATGCCTTGGCGGTCTGCCTCTAACAAGACGTCCGCGCAAATCTCAGCGTCCTCGCGGGGAACTCCGTAACCGACAAATGCGTCGATCATGAAGTCGTTGATGAGTTTCCAGGGTATGTAGGGGCGAGTCTCTTCGATTTCCATCGTCATCCTTTCGGTTTCTCGCGTTGTTGCGAGTGTGCATAAAGAGCGCGCATGAAGAGCGTGTATGAAACGACACACCGCGGCGGAACGTCGCACTACGGCGAAAAGGCGCATGGCGGTGTGTTGCTGTTGCAGGTTGCTATTATAGCTACAACGAGGCCGGGGGGGGTGCGGGACGGCGCAAACGAGGACAGCGCGCGCGGGACCGTGCGGGGCGGCACGTATCGAACGGCTCACGTATCGAATGGCGCAAACGAGGACAGCGCGCGCGCCGGACCACGCGGGACCGCGCGGGACCACTCGGGATCACACGAGCCGGACCACGCGGGACCACGCGCGCCGGACCACGCGCGCCAGCCCGTGCGGGATCCGGAAACTACAACCCCATGACCTCTCGCTTCTTGGCGTCGAACTCCTCTTGTGTGAGAATTCCGGCATCGCAAAGGTCCTTGAGCTTCTTTAAGGTCTCGATCTGGCTGTCGATGTCGACGGATTGTTTGGGGGATGCGGTGGCGTCGAGGTTTTGCACCATGTTCATCCCGAAAATCATCCCTGCCGCGCCTTCGCCAAAGCCGTTGTCTTGGATGCCTTGCGCAATCTTTTGCTGAGCAGCCGTGTTCGATGCCCGTTGGGAGACGTCTTCGTATGCCGCGACCCCCATGCGTTGGGCGGAGAAGGTCCGCACAAGCTCTCGGGAATCGTCGGAAAACTCGATGCTCTCGATGCCGATTTTGACAAGGCGCAGGCCAAATCGTTGCTCCCAGGTACCGACATTCTCCTCGTCGGACGAGACGGCTCGTGCGATATTGGCGGCTTGTCCAGGGAGTTGGGCGATTCGATACTTCGTCGACAAAACGTTGAGGGCTACAGAGAACGACTGGATGAACTCGCCGATGAGTTGTTGGCGCGCGGACGGTTCGTCGAATGAGTAGTCCATGGTGTTCGCGGGCACGAAATTCCGCACGAAACGCTCCGGGTCTACCACTTGTACCGACAGGGTGCCATACGCAAAGATCTCGAGGTCGCATTTGTAGAAAAGGTCGTTGTAGACCTGCGGCCCGCGCGTGCCGAACTTGATGCCGCGAATCTCGCGAAGGTTCAAAAACGCGATGCGCGTCTCGGTTTTCGAGATGCCGCCGTATTTCGTGCGGTCCATCGACTGATCGACCACGGTATCTATGACATGGTCGAAAATGCCCTTGCTTTCGGGACGATCCGAGAAGACCGATTCCTCCCCTTCGTTGTACTCGTATTCGCCCGGTTCCGTGATGACCGTCTCTATCCCAGCTTGCTTGAAGATGAATGCCGCGGTGTTTTCCGGAACGAGGATCTTCGAGCCGTTGGAAATGACGCCGTCGGAATGTTTCGTGTTGGCGCCGCGGCCGTTGTTCGTCTCTTTATAGATTCCAGGCGCGACAACGGTGTGCTCGTCGAAGGGGCCTGCAACGATGATGTCACGCCACTGGTCTGAAAGCGTTCCGCTGGTCGCATTTGCGAACGCGTTGATGATGCCCATGTAGTCCCCCTACTTGATGGTTTGCTCTTCAATGGTTTGTTCTGTGTCGCAATAGGGGCATTGGTAGCTTTTCCCTATGTGGCCAGACAAGGGGGCATGACATCCGATGCATTTCATGGTTGTTTTTGCTGGTTTGGTTGGGGAAGAGGCCCCACCCCCGCTTGTTGCCCTTGCGGTTTGGGTTAGACGGTTCGTCGTTTTCTCGACCGCGCCGTTGATTGCGTCGGCGACCTTGTCGGACGTGATTGCGGCTGCGCCGAGAGCCACGCCGGCTTTGATGAGGTTGCCCCAGACCATGTTTGCCCCTCTCCGTTGGGTTGGGAATATGGGGTGGATCTGATTGGCACTATCGGATCCACCCCCATTTTGGATTTGAAACCTAGCTTGCCGAGTTGCTCGTGGTTGCTGAGCCGCTTGCGGCGGTAGATGAGGCGCTCTCTGTGTTGGCTGCGGAAGTGTTTGCCTCCGTGTTCGCCGAAGAGTTTGTGCTCGTCGACAAGCTTGTGTTCGCATTCTTCTCAGGATAGGAATGGTACGCAATCACGACCTTGGCCGTCTTGTCGAAATACGTGCCGGAGCTGAAGGAGGTGTCGCCGTCGATGGAGACCGATTCCACCTCGCCCTCTTTGTGCAAAACGCCGGCTATGAGGTCACCCATGGGGCGCAACTCGACATTGGTGAATCCGTCCTTTTCGAGAAGCGTCTTCACATCGTCGTAATACTTGTCTTCGAAGGAAGATGCCGACGTGGTGACCTTCGCCTTTGTGGGGTCGCTGCTGTTTGCGGCCTCCTTCATCGCGGAGTTGGCGGAGCAGGAGCCAATTCCTACGATGACGGCGATTATGGCGACGACCACTATGCCGGCGACGATCTTTACGAGGGTTTTCACACGGGCTCGAGCGTTCAGGTACTCCTGCTTGTCCTTTGTCCTTGTCGATTCGTCTACCGGTTTGACCACCGATGAAGACTCGGCGCGCTCCTGCTTGACATCTTGGTTTTCTACCTTATTGATGGTCCCCATTGCCTCTTTCCTTTCCTCGAATCTTTCGTGCAACCGCCAAGACGAGATCCATGTCCTCCGGTGCCAAGGTCTTCGCGATGACGGCGAGTTCGGCAAGGTCGCCTTCCTCGGGGGCGGCGAACGCGAAAAACGCGCTCGGGGTAATCCCCAGGTACTCGCAAATCGAGAAGAACTGGGCCATGGAGGGAAGGTTATGGCGGTTCTCAAGGTTGCTTATGTAGCCCGATCCCTGTCCGAGGGCGAGGCTCATCTCCCTTGCGGAAACCCCTTTGGCCGAACGTAGCTCGAACAGCCTCTGGGCGAACCCGACCCTCGTTTTTTCCATTATCTCCATGATGTCATGGTAACCCGTGGATATTTGCGAAACGTCCTGTTGAACAGGGGAAAATCGCGGATATGCCCGGTCTGACAAAGCGCTTTGTGTTTGGTGGCGTGGCGATGCCACGCCGCTAGTCGCGTTGGCAGGGGAGTTCTTTGGGTTGCGCTTTCGCGCTTGTCCTTGTCTCATGGGAGCTCCTTTGGTGGTGGTGGATAGTCACCAAAGGGCGTGTAAATGTTGCGAGGTCGCAATGGGCTGGCCATGATGTGCAATGGCTCGCGGTCGTCGAGGGCGCAGGGGTCCCGGCGGTGTGGCGAGGGCGCGATGGGCTTGCCGAAACTTGGAGTTACGAGTTAAAAGAGAATGGAGTTCGATTAGACTAGGATGAGTCTAATGTTGTCGAGCGAATCGAGCGAAAGGGGTTGGAATGGGCTATAGGTCAGATGGGGGCTATAGGTCAGATGGCGCCCCGCAATGTCCGGGCTGTCATATCGGTTGCGACTTGGGCGATCCTCAATGTGGGCGTGGCCTCAAGATTCGTGGGTCTTGGTTGCGAGGCGAGGAGCTCCCTTCGCGCAGGCATCCCGGCGGCCCGCGACCCGGTGGCGCCCAGCCCGGCGGCCCCGGCCCGCGCGGCCCGCGACCCGGTGGCGCCCAGCCCGGCGGCCCCGGCCCTCGCGGCCCCTTCAGCCTCGAAGACAAGCTCAACTTCCTTCTGACAGGCATACTTCCTCGCAAGTTGGGACAACAACCCGGCACTGAGGACGACCAGGCTTCCATCCTTATATGGCTCACGCGCCAAGAGGGTGCGATGTCCTACTCGGTCATGCCCGAACGTGCGCGCGTCAACCCCGTTACGCTCTACGCCAACCTCGAGCAACTCCTCGAAGAGGGCTTGGTCGAGGACCGCTACACCGAGTGGGGCGCCCAACACTACTGGATCACCGAGGATGGGAGGGAGCGTGCCAAACAAGCCGAGGAGCAACAACGCAACGCCGTGCGGGATAGGTACGCTGTCCTGACTGACGAGGAGAAGGAGCAACTGATCGAGCTGCTCGAGAAGTTGATGTAACCATCGCGTTTTTGGCGGCAGCTATAGTCAGCGCCTTTTGGCCAGCGTCTTTGACCGGCAGACGCTACCAACATTCGACCCGAAGACATGGCAACAGACGCGCCGGCAGACGCTACCAGCCTTTGACCAGCACATATTTCCAATTAAGCGCCGTTTCGTTTGCGATATCACACCAAACCGTCCGCAATTGTGACAAGTGCGGTCCTTTATCCCGCCAAACCTTCAAGGCATGTAATAAGATAACGACGACTATGAACTTTCGCTGTATGGCGATAGGCGGAAGGGAGGCCGCAGTGTCTGAGTTGCTCATAAAGGCCGGGACAAAAATGCAGATGGCATTTGACGTTCCCTTGGGTAAGACGCCGGATTTCAATCTGATCGTCACGTTCCAAAAGGCGGTCGACGAGGCGTTCTTCTTGGTGAGTGTTCCCATGTTCGCTGGAAAGCCGCTCATCCTCGACGAAAATCAGAAATTCCTGATTCAATATGGCGTCGGAGACGAGAAGAGCATCATAGCCGCCTATCCGGAGGCGGTGGAAAAAAGAGGCATCCGCACCTTTTGGAAAATGCGCCAAGTCACCGAGCAGCGCACGTTCTTCAAACACCGTGACGAGCGCTACAAGGTGTCCTTCACGCTCTCTTACATGCGAGACCATGAAGTAGAGAAGTCCTTCGAGGAAGCCATGTCTATCGATATTTCCGCCGGCGGCATGTCGTTCTTCTTGAACGATTACCCTGATGTCGACGAGGCGCTCCAAGTGCGTTTGCCCGAGATGGTCGCCGGAGATGACGTGTGTGACGTTCCCGACCAACTAGGTATTGTGTGTTGGGTGCGCGAAGCTCCTCGCGGCAGCCTGTTTCGCAATGTTTGCGGTGTCCAATTCCGCTATGCGGACGATGTTGAGCGCGATCAGGTTCGTTGTTATATTGGACACGTCCGTGACAAATATAAGTTGCAAGGGTAGCGTCCATGTTCGGTAAGAACAACAACAAAGGCATGTATCGCATCGAGGAGCTCGAGGATCGCATTGCCAACGGCGAGCTCGATGACATCGATGAGGACGCCATCGTCAGCATGTACATGCCCAAGCGTCGCCTCCAACGCATCGGCGCCGCGCTGTTGCGTCTGGGCACGCTTCAAAAGGTCCTCATCATCCTGCTCTTGGTCCTCGCAACCCTTTTCGCCCTGTCATTCCTCCAAGAGCGCATGGGCAACTTCACGGTTAACCTGAACCGCCTTGAGCTGTATCGGCGGGGTATCAGCATTGCCGACAACCCCGACTTCAACGACGCCACCGCGAAGTTGACGGCGGAGGCGGTCATCAACGGCACCAATATCTCCATCGATGACCTCCCTGACGACGTGGACAACATCGATGGAAGCCATAACGGCACCAACTACATGGCCTACACCTTCTATATACGGAACGCGGGCAAGGAGGACCTCGACTACGAAGGCCTGATCAGGCTTGAGTCCAGCGCGAAGGGCGCGGAGAGGGCGGTCCGTGTCAAGGTTTGGAAAAACGATGAGCCCATGTTGTACGCCGCTCCTGCCAGTGACGGCGGGACGGAGAGCGGGTGTACAAACTTCGTTTCGGACAACGTGGCGGCTGTCTATACCCAAGAGGACTTCAAGGTCGGATATGTCGACAAGTACACCGTGGTCATATGGATGGAAGGCGACGACCCCGAATGCATCGATGACATCATTGGTGGCGAGGTCGAGTTCTCTATGCAATTCCAAGCGATAGACCACGACGACTCCAACTTGTTTATGAAGTTCGTCGAGGACATCGTCGACACGCTTACGGGCAACAATCCCATCGGCGCATCGGGCAACGACGCTCCGGACTTCTATAACCGATACGAGGTCACATGGGACAGTCGCCGCAACCAAGACAATCCGCCCCCTGGGGCAGACCTCTAATCTGTGAAAAGATCATTAATCGAACTTTTAATTGAAATCGGGGGGGGGTTGCTTCAAATTGAATGAGTAAAGAGAAAATCAATTCGATATACTGAATCAGTATTGTAAGGTTTGGGGGAGGGACTCGTTATTTCGGGACCTGCCAACTAATTCGAAAGAAAGGTAGGGGTGAAATGAGTAACACTCAAGCAATACGCAACCAATTGATTGCTGCGATTATCATGTGCTTGGTAGCAGCAATCGCCCTCGGCGCATCCACCTTCGCGTGGTTTGTGAACAACAACACCGCGACTGCGGACGGGATGAAGGTCCAGGCAAAGGCGGAGTCCGGTCTTCTCATCCGATTGGACAAGTCGTCGCCGGCTGATTGGAACACCACGGCAAGCGGCGAGATTACCAACGCGAAGATCATTCTCCCGACTTCCACGCTCGATTCTACGTGGTGGACCCACACCAACGCGATTAGCGCTACGGCATCCGTCGCAAAGACGGGCGTCGCGCGTGAGAATGTCACAGAAAAGGTTCTCGGTGCCGCTACTCTGAACACTACGACGATTGCCACCACTTCCATCGGCGGTGTCGACAGCGACTATGCCTCTATCCGCCAGTTTGCGTTTGCCTCAAGCACCGCAAACTCCAAGAAGGGTTTGAAGGTTAACAGTGTTACGGCCACGGTCGATGCCACAACGAAGGCTGCGATGATGAACGCTTTGCGTGTCGGCATCAAGTGCGGCGATGCCTTCCTCGTGTATAGCCCTGTTGATAGCAAGACTGCTGCCTACGATGTCTACGATGCGACCGGGACCAAGGCTGAAACGCAAGTGACCCTTACGGCTCCCACTGCGGTGACTGATCTTGACACGACTACCATCCTCAACGCTTCGAGCCAGACGAGCAACCTTGTCGCTGATGTCTTTATCTGGTTTGAGGGTGAGGACGCCGATTTGTATACCAACCAGTTCTCCGACCAGAACGTGTCGATTTCCATCGAGTTTGCATCGACCGACTACCCTGCCTAAGGAGCATAATCGACTCGTTGAGTCGTATGCTCGCTGAGCCAGACAAGAATTAATGAAATCCCATCTAGGGTGACCTAGGTGGGATTTTCATGTTTTCTAGCAGGTTTATCTACGAATTAAGTTAATATTTGTACTAACTATACCCAAATCCAGATTTGGTAATTTTACTAGACGAACAGGGCGTTTTTGAAGTTTTTTGGCAAAAACATAACGGCTGATCAAGACCAGGATTCGAGGCTCGCAAAGCACGACTCCCGGTTCTATCGCGCCCGGGCCGAGGCAGGAAAGAGGGAGCTCAAACAATCGTGGCTCACCTTCCTGAAAACCGGTGTCTTCATGCTCGTCTTGGTGGCTATCTTTATTGCGTCTTTGGCGTGGTTCATCAACGCGCGGCAAGTCGACAGCTCAGGAATGACCGTTCAGGCGAAAGGCGATTCGGTTAGCGTGGAGCGCTTCGAAACGTTCTATTACGTCCAAGGCTCCGACGGGCTTGTTTGCACGAAATATGACCAATCCCAAACGGACATGGTCAATATGCTCGCCTATGACCTTCTCTCCCTTGACAAGACCTCGAGAAACGAGTTTACGCCGGTGGTCGTACGCGTGCCCGTCACAGGGGAAGCCATAGATGGCGTTAAGCCTTTGGTGGTCACGGTGTTTTGCACGGGGGACTTCACGGACGGTTCGGCGATTGCGGGGAACTTCAGCAACATCACCCAGGTTCAATGTGGGGTCCTCTCTGACGGGAAGGAGGGCGCGGCTAATGACGTGGTTTGGTCCTACGCCGTATCGGCTTTTGCCGCGACCGGTGTCTTCCCCACGCGTACCTTCGTCGAGTTGCAAAATCAGGGCACGATAGCGGGTGCCTCTAAATACACGTCTGCCTCCTTCGCCCTTTCGAATTACGCTACGACTGAGGTGGATGGCATCAAGACCGCCTACGTGTATCTCTTGGTGGACTACAACAAGACCTTGTCCACGACCTACATCAGCGTCAACAGGATCAAGGGCGCCGATATCGGTACCTCCGCGTCGTTGGTTAACTTTGTGAACGATTTCAGCTCCATCGTGATCAGGGAGGCCAGCTGATGAAAGGCGGAGAGGAGGTGGCGATGAACACCGAGACGCAAAATGCCGGGGTACTAGACACCGGCGCGCAAAACGTCGGGGCGCAAAACGTCGGGGCGCAAGGGCGCGCTTTTGCCACAGCTTCCGCCTCGCCTGCTAGCCCAAGGGCGCGTGGTCGACGGACGCACGGACGCGCTTACGGACGCAAGCACGGACGCAATTTTGTCACATCAATTGTTTGTGTGCTTGTTGTCGTCTTACTCGCCGCCAGCACCTCCCTTGCCTGGTTCATCAATGGCAAGGAAGTCGATATGCGCCAGGTGAACGGAAGCCTCGAGTACGTCCAACCGTATTTCGAGGGCGGTATTGGTACCGAGAGCGATCCCTACCTCATCAAGACCCCTGCCCAGCTCTACAACTTTGCTTGGCTCCAATACATCGGCACGTTCAACCAAGTGGATACCGGGAGCGGGTCTATCACCCAGGTCTATTTCAAGCTAGAGAGCGACTTGGACATGACAGGAATCACGTTGCCGCCGATCGGTACCACGACCTATCCTTTCGTGGGCAATTTCGACGGTGCGGGCAAGACCATCTCGAACCTGACGGTCTCCAGCGCCGTTCCTGAAAGCCAAGTTCCCGACCTTGCCCAGGGGTATACGCAAGACTCCGATGAGATTGTGGGGTTGTTTGGTGTCGTCGGCTCGCTTACTATGGATACCGACCCTGATGACGAAAGTGCCCAGACAGGTTCAATCGGGGACTACACCTACAGCAGCTCCGTCAACAGAATTTATAATATAAATGTCACTGAGGTGACAGTGAACGCGACGGCTTCTAAGGCTTTGGTCGGCGTCGTCGCGGGATACGTCAATGGGACCTTGTCCGACGTTGCCGTTTCGAGCAGCAGAGTCAATGTGACCAATGACGGAACCGAGGCGACCTCCTACACGGAGAACTACTCCGACTACACGACCATCGGCTACTGCACCTCCGCCTATAAGGGAGAGGCGACAGTCGTCTCTACCGATATCGCCGAGCCCAAGCTCACCGTCTCGAGGGAGTCGACCAAGAAGGCGGGAACGGTCGGCGGCGACAGCATCAGCATGATGGACCTCTACGATCGCTTGTTGGACATCAACAGCTCAAGCAAGGCGGGTACGAACTTCTCCTACTACACGTCGCAGACCATCACCATCAACGAGGCGACGGGTGAGGTCAGTGTTGCTAACGGCAATACCGCAACCGCCACGACTGGCAACGCTTACAACAGCATTCGATCGGGTTATACCTATGAGGCATATCCTTCCGCAACATACGGTGCCACCCGTGACACCAGCGGCCACTACATTCTGAATCCAACCCAGGACAACCGCTTCATCGGTCTTTTGGGACGCCCGACCGACTTGAGCGGAACCGTAACGATAAATCGTTTGCTCGACGAGTACAAAGACGCCCACTACATCAAGGACGGAGATACGTATCTCCAGGTCAGCTCCTCTGGCGCTCTCAGCGGCGTCGCTTCGGTGGAAAACACGTCGAAGTGGGTCATTGAGAACGACGGAGACACGGGTAACAAGAAAATCTACTCGATTGTTGGCGGCACCACCTACTACCTTCACAATGACAACGGTTCCCTGACGACGAGCTCCTCGCCGGACTCGACGTGGAAGCAAGAGGACGGCAACATCCTGTCGGTTTTGGATGGCAAGGTCTACACCCTGTATTTCACGGGCAATGTTTGGGCATTGACGCCGGATGAGATCTATTACATCAAAGACAGCGATGATCTCTATTACCTGAGCCTTGACCAAAGCGGAAACGTGTGTAGCACGGATACGCCGGGAACGTCGACGAGGTGGGCCTATGACGCGGCGGACCTCTATGTCACGACGGTCTTGAACGATACGACCTACTATTTGTACATCGATGCCACCAATCAGAGCGTCGCCACGAGCGAGACGCCTTCCCACATGGTCTACGAGGAGGGTGTTGGTCTTTACAACGTCGACTCCGATAGTGTCGAGATCGGCTCATGGGAGACGATCGGCACCGTCGATGTGAGCGGAGACCCCGAAACCCGCTACCTTCTCGACGTGGACGGAATCGATGATGGGTCTACCTATGCGATCGTCTCGACCAACCCATCTACAGCGAGGATCTTGTATAACGGGAACACTTCCTCCACGATGACCGACCAAGTGAGTGCAGGCACGATTTCCCCCAGAACGATGGATGAGACCACCACGTTGAAGTTGAACTCCAACTCCAGATACACGGAGGCTCAGCAGACGTGGGTTGCCGAGGTGTCAGGGTCTGGGTTTACGTTGAGGGGAGTTGCGAGCAGCAAGTATCTCGATTTATCCACCGTTACGACAGAGAGAGTGAATCTGTCCTCCGCGAGCGGAGACGGAACGGTCTTGACGATCGCGGGAACCAACGCGAAAACGGTTTCCTATGTAACAAGCGTGGGATACGTGAGCACGACTATCTACTCGGCATTGACCGAGGAACAATGCTCACAGGTCGCATATTACTATAAAAACAATTTTGGTAACTATGAGCGCGTGACGGCCGTTTACGTGACTCCCGGGCGGCGTTATGACTTCTGGGAAATTACTACAGAAAGCAACCCTGATGAAGGCTACTCTGAGGAAACGCGTAGCGGTTCTCCCCTCGAAGATGTCCTGTATATCTATGATGCGAGCCCTGTTTCCAACTACCTGGCCCATAGCGCAAATAGATGGGCTCAGTTCTGCACAACGACCTCCACCAGCGGAAATGCGATCTACTTCTTCAAGAGAGTCACCGATTACTCTGCTGGTTACGCAACCACCGAATATCTCGACCGGTTCATCAATTATGCCAACGGTTTGAACGAGAGCCAATATGACGCCGACGACTGGGCGTATATGCAAGAAAAGCTCGCAGAGGCGAACGCGGTCAAGTCGAATATCCACACAAGTTCGGTGGATATCGCAATCGCTCGACGCGAGCAAAATCAGGTAAACACTGCTGCGGCAAATCTGCAATACGCATTGTTGCTGTTGAACGCATCTCGCTATTTCGTGGCGTTCGGCGACAGTCTCGATGAAGGTTGGATTGCAGTTTCTTCAGCGGATGCGGCGGAGGCCGACCTTGCGACCATGGAGCTCCACTCTACGACGATCGAGGCGGCGGGAAGCGTCCAGATGGCGACCACCACCACCCAAGGTGTCGGCTTGCCCACCTATATGCCGCTCACCGTTCCCGAGAAGGAAGATGGCCGGAGCACGTGGACCTTCGAGGCAGACAGCGCGAACACGGGTTATATCTCATCTGCGAACACCGCTGGCGACTACCAGGCGTATTCCGGTGATATCCGCGTCGCCTATTGGCCCATGACGAGCTTGGAAGCCTCTTTCTTGAATTCCAGCGGACGAACGACGCTCGTAAACGATACATATACCCAAGGTACGACAAAGATGCAGGTCCTTACCCATACCTACCTTACGTCTGACTCTGACGCGCTCAACCGCATCAGCGATTCGTACAACGGCGGCACGTCCACCTCGGGCACCATTGCCAACTACACGATGAAGACCACGAGTGCCCTCGGGTTGGAAAAATACGACGAGGCACGCGACAACTTCGAGGAAACCCTTGTTGCCGGCGGATCGCGGGTCTATGGCCTCCATTTCATGGATGCGGTGATCAGCGAGGATGCGACCTTTGTAGCGGAACAGGCAACCATCAACGGCGTCACGTATTCGAACTACGAGATGCCGGAGGCGTGTATCGACTTCACGCTTCAGCAACGGTCCTACATCACCTTTTTTGCAGGTACGTATTACCTCAACTCGGGTTATGAGAACAACAGCTTCTTCTCCCTGTACCAAATCGAGCGCAAATCGGCTGAGGATTGTAGCGGATCGGCAATTAGGAGCATCAAGGAGATCAGCCTAATCTACGGTAACACCAGCGATGCGACGCTTCCCTATGTGTACCAATATTCGGACGGCTCTTACTCGGATGGCAATTCGAGCGTCCCTGAAGGCTATCAGTTGCTCTTCAACACGTCGTGGATCAAGGACCCCACCATCGTTGAGAAGGCTATGTACTACTACGAAATTCCCGTCAACAAGGGAGAATACGCCTTGGGCTCGGTGGGAGATTCCGGACAAACCTCCAGCAACAAGTACGGCGCCTACCTTATGTATCTCGATATCTCCGCCAACAAGCAGGAGGTGCGCCAACAAGAGGTCACGGAGCTTATCGCGGACACCACGTCGACCTATGTATATCCCAAGGGCGTCCAATTGGTGGCGTCAGGGAGCGTCTACACGTCCGACACCGACTCGGTTGCCGCGTCTGTCTCCGCGACGTCCAACTCGATCAACGCCTATCTGCTTCGTGACGGCGAAACTGATACCGTGAGCGCGATCAATTGCACCAACGCCGTGTTTGTGGGCGAGGGACTTTCGGTTAAGGACGCGTCAGGAACCCTGCTTGATGTTGAGCCGGCCTCTGAAACCGAGAAGAAGACCTATTCGATCACGGATTATGCGCATAACGTCACCGAGGACGTGTGGAAGATCTTGCGTAAAGAGGTGACGCAGGAGACGGACGCGAACGGTAGGGTCACCACGATCAAAAAATATCTCGTTGACGGGGTCGAAACGTCCCTGCCCGACGGCGAGACCATTCCCGACATCCCAACCACGAGTGAGACGGCCATCGCATATCACTACACGTTGCCTACCGGTGCGACCGTGACGACGACAAACGCGCTTACCAACTTGGATTCTGCGACCGGATTCGACGCCTTGCTTTCCCTCGACGACTATCCGGCCATCGGTGCCGACCCCATTGACAAGTCGAGTCTCATCACGTCCTGCACCGTGGATATCACCACTACCAGCGAACTCGATCTCTACCTTGACCAGATCAAGACGGGATACAAGGTGTTGGTAAACGGGGAAGAGTTCACTATCCTCAGCCCCACGAAGAAAAAGACGATCCAACCCTAAGACGCCCATGAGGCAAAAAAGCAAGGAAGGCCTAAGACGCCCATGAGGCAAAAACCCAAGGAAAGGGGGTGAACACCGGATGGCAGAGCAAACAGACCAGACCAAGGAATCGCAAAAGCTTCGAGGGAGGCTGATCGTCGTGATCGTCGGCTTCCTGCTCGCCTTGGCGCTTGTGGGAACAGCCACCTACGCGTGGTATGTCTATTCTGCAAGCCGTCACGTCACCGATGTGAAGATGGCCGCCGGAACCGGTGTCACCCTCCTGATCTCAGATAGCTATGAGGGGCCTTACAAGGCGAATGTGGGCATGACCTTTGACGGCCTTTTGAACCCGGTATCCACTGACCAGGTGCGCCAAACCGATGACGGCAATGGCGGGTTCCAAACCGTGACGGGATACATCGAAGAACAAGGGAGTACGCCTAGCATGTTGGCGGCTTTCTTCGGCGAGGCGACACGCTCCGACTACTACGAGACCACGTTGTACTTGACCACGAACTCTCTGCAGACCGACGTTTACCTTGCGGACATCGTGTTCGAGGACAGCAACGAGGAGCTTCCTCTGTCCTCCACGATTCGCGTGTGTCTCGTCATACACGATCCCGGCGAGGACCAACCTGAGGTCGGAGAATTCATCTGGGAGATCACCGACAAACACAACCCCAAGGCCGTGTACAACACGCTCAAGGGTGAGTCGGGGTGTGTGTTGGACAGCTCCAAGACGGACGGTTCGGTTGTGAAGTTTTCGCCCCTGAACTCCTCCAACTACGCTATCTACGATTCCGATACGGGCAAGGTCTCACTCAAGGCGGATTCCACGAAGATTTGCACGCTGCCTGCCGCGGAAGACGGCGCAGAACACGGTACCCCCGTCCAAGTCGATGTCTACGTTTGGATGGAGGGGTGCGATCCCGATTGCACCGGCGGTGTAGGCGGATCCAGCCTGAGCTCCCTGTCTCTTAGATTTGCGGGGGTGAGGTAGTCCATGGTCGGTAGCGTTTCGAACGCCAAAAGCTCCGAGGGGATGAGGAGGTTGCGCCGCAAAAAGGCAGTCCTCGCCGTTTGGCTCGTGTTGTTGGCCTTGACCTTGGTCGTATCCACCTATGCATGGTTTACCGGCAATCGTTACACGAACGTCGTGCCTGAGTCCCATACTGTCTCCGGGGAAGGTGCCGACCTGCTCATCTCCACAGACCCTGACGGCCCCTTTGGCTCGTCTGCGTTGATTGCCACGGAGCGTGACAAGATTCTCTACCCCGTCTCCACCATGGACCTCGCCAATTTTTGGCAAGGCGGGCTCCAAGACGCCGACGGCATCACCCGCGATTACAACAACATCTCCGACGTGGCTTCAACCTACTGCCTGACAGGAGCGTTATATCTCCGCGGATCGGGGACGAGTGCGATCGGGGTCTATTTGTTCCCCAGCGGTATGAGCGTCACGTCTGATCCACAACTTTTGTCCTGCTTGCGATTGGGCCTTGTGATCTCCGGCCAAGACATCGAGACCGTCCGCTACATCTTCGCCCTTGATGACCTAGGTGACACCTCTGGCGTGTCCGAACGTGCCACCACGGCGCAGACCGGCGTGGTTGTGGGCGGTTCTGACGCGTGGAGTTACGGGAGTGATCCTGCGGCCAACATCAACGACTACAGCATGGCCGATTCCGGTAACAACACCCCTGTGGCGCGCGCGGGTGCCAAAAAGTTGTTCACCTTGCCCGCAAACGCCACGGTCAACGTCGACTATTACCTGTACATGGAGGGTTGCGATGTGAATTGCATCGAAGCGGCCCAAAGCAAAGACGTGCATCTTCAGTTTGCCTTTGCCGGAGAGACGGAGTAGGGGGGTGAGATGACGATGGAACGGATTGCTATCGAGAATGTGGCGACCCAGACGGCGACGCGGGGCGTTGCGGACGCAGCGGCCCAGGGCGGCGCGGACACGACGGCCCAGGCGACGACGCAGGGCGTTGCGACGGCCCAGACGGCGGCCTCGGCCGCTTCCCGGTCTCGTCGTCGTATGCGCAGGGCCCAACTCCTCATCTTGTTCGTCTTGGTTTTGCTCCTTGCGGTAGGCGGGGCGGCGACCTATGCGTGGTTTGTCAGCAACAACAAGGTTGACACCAACTCGGTTTCCCTCCATTCAGGAGATGACAACTTGGTGGTGGAGATGGGGGACGGCGCGACTTGGTCCTCAAGTGAGACCGTGTCCCTTGCTACCACGTCCTCCCAAGATGGCATGATTCTCTATCCGGTCTCCACCTATGACCTTGAGAGTTTTGTGGAATGTAGCGAGTTCGACGACAAGGGCCAAGCGGTCAAGTTCGTCCCGGCCGATGATGGTGTGAGCTTCTACCATGGCTATATCTATGTGCGTGCCCGCTTTACGGGAGGGGTAAGCCATGCCGGTACGGTCGCCTTGTATCTCTCCGAGCCGTTGAAAACCACCTCGGATGATTCCGATCTTTTGAAGGCTGCCCGCGTCGGGATGAAATTCTCCAAGGTCGATGATACTGGGAATGGTGGTACCGAGGCCGGCTCCACGAATGCCGGTGTCACCGAGGCCGCCCACTATTTCGAGCTCGACGCCACGCCGGGTTCCAGGCAATCCGAGCATCCCACCACCGCCCCCGTTGCTTTGCCCTCCTATCAAGAGGGACAATTGCTCGGGTGGGCAAACGGCGCTTTGGCTGCCGGGGACGATAAGGTCGAGGACGGTGACGCATACGTGTTGAGTGGCTCCTCCCTTCCGACGAGGTCTTTGGTCAATTTGGAACTCGACACGACGTATCGCCTCGATGTGTATTACTACATCGAAGGGTGCGACCTGGACAGCGCAAACTATCTGAACAAGAGCGGCGGGTTGTTGCATGTCAACCTGTTTGCAACATTGGCATAAGGGGGTGGGTGCATGAGCCGTATGACGAACGCGGGGGATAAAAACGGGGGGGTAGGTCCCCGCAAGCGTCTTTTGACGTCGCTTCTCTTGTTGTTGCTTGCCCTCGTCGGCATATCGGCTGCGACCTATTCATGGTTTACCATCTCCGACCATGCCCACAGCCAAAACATGCGCCTCGATGTCGCCGGTGACAACCTGTTGCGCTTCGATTTGGATGCGCACAGCTCCTTTGAGGAGTACACCAAGACGTTGAGCTTTTCCCAGATCGGCTCCCGTATGCAAGCCGAGTCCGGATTCGACGTGAACACGAGCAATCTGCAACCGGTGACTACCTCCGACTATTCCACGTTCACGTTCGAGGACGGAACGGTAGCTTCAAGGGAAAGCGGAGCGTATCTTGAGTTCACCTTGCACTTCATAAGTTTGGACGGGTGTGTCGTTCACCTGTCCTCGGCGGATGGGACCGGTGGTGAACAGGGAACGAGGTTTAGCTCCTCCTTGGCCGATTTGCCGAGTTCCATGCGAATGTGCTTTTCATCCGATAATCGCACGTGGGTGTACGATCCGAACCAGGCAGCGGGAGCAACCCCCTCCGGGTCTGTTACTATTTTCGGAATGGCCTCTGCCTCTGAGTATTTGGCCGATGACTCCAATGCGATGTTCAGTTTGGCACCCAACGAGGACAAAGCCGTTGTGGTGCGCATTTGGATGGAAGGGACGGATAGCCACTGCACCAATGCGTTAAAGGGTGGCGATTATGCGATCAGTATGCGTTTCGAAGGGACGAGAGTGACCGACTAGGTCCGACGTGAAAGGGTTTGAATATCGTGGAAGCATTGAAAAAGGCAGGTACCATCATCATCAGCGTCATCTTGTGGGTGGTGATCCTCATCGCCGCGCTGTTCGCCTTTACGACGTTGGCGACCAGGGATGCCGATCACGTCGCATCTCTCGCAGGGTTTACGCCCCTAACGGTCCAATCAGACTCCATGGCGCCGACGTTTTGCAAGGGTGACCTGATCATCATCCAAGCCACTGACCCCGCCACCTTGCAAGAGGGGGACGTCATCACCTTCCATGCCATCATTGACAACGAGTACGCGCTGAACACCCACCGTATCGAGAAGATCACGACGGATGGCGGCGTCCGTTCCTATGTCACCAAGGGCGACAACAACGAGGTCTCCGACACGCATGTGATAACTGATGGCGACATTGTTGGCAAACAGGTCGCGGTCTTGCCTGGTATCGGCAACCTGATGGAGTTCTTGTCGAGTCCGGTGGGCTTCTTGGTCATCATCGTCTTACCGATGCTTTTGTTCTTCATCTTCCAGGTGTATCGCCTCATCACCATCAGCATCAACTACAAGCGGGCGCTTGAAGAGGAATCGCGCGAGGAGAAGGCGAAGCAGATTTTGGACGCTGAGGAGGCCCAGACGGGGTCCTCGGCCGATACCCAACATGAGCTTGACGAGGCTTCCCGTATCAAGGAAGAGGCTGAGGCCCAATTGGCCGAGGCGCGCCGCATGAAGGAAGAGGCCGAGGCTTTGAAACGTTCTTTGGCCGAGGAGAAGGAGTAGTCCGTGAGCTCATTCTTGGATTATGCCTGGGAGTTGCTTTCCAAGGTCGTGTATAACATCGCGGCCGTCATCGCTTCCATCGTCACCTTGTTCATCACGGGATGGGTGGACTATTTCAACATCTTTCTTACCTATTTTCAAACCGCCGACATCCTCGGCAAGATCGGGATCGTCATTTTGTTCTTGGTGCTAATCGCCATCCCGGTTTTGATCATCGTGATCCTTGTCCGCCATTTCATGTTGAACCACGAGCTGAACAACAAGGGGACGAGCAACAAGGCGCTCTACCGCGAGATCGGTCGCCTCAACAAACAAGTTCTCGAGCTGATGGACGAGAAGAACAAGGTCTTGGCTCTAAAGGTCAACGCCATGGGGAACAACATCCCCTACAGTGGCGCGTCTGCCCTGATCAACGACAAGCTTCCCACGGTCGGTAACGTTTTGGGCAACGACGAGGACGGCAACCCGATCTATGAGGAGGTCTCCGAGCAAACGTACGAGGAGTTGCGCGCAAAGGCGCTCGCAAACCGTTTCCCGAAGCTGTCCTTGGTCGATCTCAAGTATCGCACCTACGTGTATCCCGCATTCGACAACGAGATCACCTTGCAAAGGTTCACGGAGGGCTATCGCTTCTTCGCTGCAAGCGAGATGAAGCTGTACTATACCGAGGAGGTCGTCAGACGTTATGTCGCCGGTATGGCCGCTTCCAGGTTGTTGATCCTTGAGGGCATCTCCGGTACCGGCAAGACGTCCTTGCCGTACTCCTTCAGCCGCTATCTGGACAACCCTGCGACCATCGTTTCCGTCCAACCTTCCTATCGTGACCGGACCGAGATCATTGGCTACTTCAACGAGTTCTCCAAGCGCTTCAACGAGACCGAGTTCCTTCGCGCGGTGTATGAGGCCGGTTATCGCCTCGACCCGAGCATCATCGTCCTCGACGAGGTTAACTTGGCGCGTATCGAGTACTACTTCGCAGAGATGCTGTCCGTCCTCGAGATGCCTCGCCACGACGAGTGGGTCGTGGACCTCGTCCCGACCGCTTGGGACGACGACCCGATACACCTCTCCGAAGGCAAGATCTTGGTCCCCGACAGCCTTTGGTTCGTGGGTACCGCCAACAACGACGACTCCACCTTCACCATCACCGACAAGGTCTACGACCGCGCCATTCCCATCGAGATCAACGAGCGCTCTGCCGCCTTTGAGTGTCCGAGTCAAGATCGGGTGCACGTCACCTCCGAGTATTTGCAATACCTGTTCCAAAAGGCCAAGGTCGAGCATCCCATCAGCGAGGAGATGCTCAACGACATGGACAAGTTGGACCAATATCTGCAAACCCGCTTCAAGCTCGCATTTGGCAACCGTATCATGAAGCAGATGCACGACTTCATCCCGGTGTATGTCGCTTGCGGCGGCTCTGAGTTGGGTGGCATGGACTACATCATTGCCCGCAAGGTTTTGAAGAAATTCGAGAGCATGAACGTCAGTTACGTCCGTGACGAGATCAAGGGCCTCATCGCCTATATCGAGAAGACGTTCGGCGATGACGGTTTGCCCGACAGCGTCAGCTATCTCCAACGTATCCAGAATCTGTACTAAGTCATCCAACAGTCATCCAACAGTCTTCCAACAGTCTTCCAACGGAGTGAACCATGTCAGATACCATTCAGGATCTCTACAGCAGCTTTTCGGAGAAGATGGGTCCCATCCAAGAAGAGGATAGGTACTTTCGCTATCTGTATGAGATGCTCCAAGCCAGCGACACGACCCTTGAGCAAAAGCGCGAGGTGTTGGTCAAGCAGGTTGATGAGCGATGGATCAAGGCGGTTGAGGACACCTTGGACTCGATCAACAAGATCATCGAGCACCCCCGCAGGTTCATCACCACCGAGGAGGAGTTGGTCCCGGTCGCTTTGGCGCGCAGAATCTCTGCGGAGTCCGTTCGCCATCTGAGCCAGCATACCCAATACATCGACCCGTCCGAGGACGGAGAGATCCATCCCTCCAAGATCTTGAATGTCAGCACCCAGGAGACGTATGACCTCTACGAGAACCGTTTTATCTTTCACCTGATCAAACGGCTCCTGACCTTCATCGATAAACGTACCGACGTCATCTTTTGGTCCACGGGCAACGAGATCCGCAACCATTTCGTCATGAAGACGAAGATTGAGGACGCCTACGAGGAGATCACCTACAACCTTGACATGGTGGTCAAGAACCGCCAAAGCCTTGCGGAGAACGATGCGGACAACATGGACGTCTTTATGCGCATCGACCGCGTCAGGCGCCTTGTCATGTCTTTGCGCCGCACCGCGTTCTATGAAATCATGGATGGATGTGCCAAGGTCAGAAGCCCTATTCAGCGCACGAACCTCATCATGAAGGATCCCGACTACCGCAAGTGCTACCAGTTGTGGCAATTCATGGAGCAATACGACGAGGTCGGTTACATGATCGACGTCCAAGATACCGAGATGGCCTTCGACGACGAGTATCTTGTCCAGATGTACACCAACCTCATCAATAACTATACCGTCTTCAAGTCCCTTACCGAAGATGAGCGTAACCTCAAAGAGATCGAGGTGACTCGTCATGAGGTGAAGCGCCCGGTGTTCATCAAGGAGATCGTCGAGGAGATTGTTGACGATTGCAACATTCCTGACGTTGAGATTCGCCAAGTGTTCGTCGAGGAGGTTACCGAGGCCCAACTTAAAGCCGAGGCCGCCTTGGAAGCGGAGATCGAGGCGCGCAAGGCGATTGAGGCCCAATTGGACGAATCCCACCAACAGATTGTCTCTATGTCCCACGAGCGGGAATCTTTGCTTGACCAGATTGAGGCTGCCCGTACTAAGGTCGAAGAGGCGGAAAAGAAGGTGGTGGTTGCTGAGAAGTCGCGTATGGAAGCGGAAGCTGCAAAGGTGGACGCCCTTGCGGCCGTAGGAGTTGCGGAGAAGGCCCGCGCCAAGGCGGAAGGGGAGTGCGCCGAGGCAAAAGCCGCCGCTGAGTCGACCAGGGCTGAAGCTGATGAGGCGATCGCTGCGACCAAGGCCGAAGCGGAAGCTGTCGTTGAGGCGACCAAGGCTGAGGCAGATGCTGCTGTTGAGGCGGCCAAGGCTGAGGCTGACGAGGCGATCGCCGCGACCAAGGCTGAAGCGGAAGCTGTCGTTGAGGCGGCCAAGACAGGCGCTGAGTCCGCCATCGCCGCAGCTAAGGAGGCGTCAGAGTCCGCCATCGCCGCCGCACGCGCTGACGCAGAGGCGGCCAAGGCCCAGGCTGACGAGGCGATCGCTGCGACCAAGGCCGAGGCGGAAGCTGTCGTTGAGGCGACCAAGGCCCAGGCTGAGGCAGATACGAACAAGGCGCGGGAAGAGGCCGAGCTTCAAATTCGCACGAGCAAGGAGAACGCCGAGGCCGCGGTGGCCAAGGCGCGACAGGATGCCGAGGCCGCGGTGGCAACGATCAGGTCGGAATCCGAAGCCAACATTGAGCATGAGCGTATTGTCCACGAGAATAATCTGAAATATGCCCAGAAGGAGGCGGCGGATACCCTGTCGAAGGCCTGTACGAGATACGAGGATGAACTGACCCAACTCAGGGAGACATCTGCCCGCGAACGGGCTGTTGTCGATAGCGAGATCACCGAGTTAAGGAAACAACTCAAGGCAGCGGAGCGCGAGCGCGATCGCGCCCTTCGCAAAGCGGAAGGCAACAGTTTCTCCCGTTATCTGCTTAAACGATTCAAGTCTTCGAGTCCCGAAGAGTCGAACGGGGATCAAGACGAATGAAGAAATGGCTGTTGAGGGTAGCCAACGTCCTGTCCACCTTTATCATAGCCATCGCGGTGATCGCGTTATTGCGTGCTGTGTTCACTCCCGCCGGAGAGATTCCCATGATAGGGGGATACGGCGCGTTGCACGTGATGACGGGGAGCATGGAGCCGAGCATCCCGACGAACTCCCTGATCGTCGTCCACGAGGAAGACGCAGATTCGTTGCAAGTGGGGGATGTCATTACGTTTTACTCCTCCGACCCCTCTCTCGGTAACGCCTTGAACACCCACCGCATTGCCGCTATCGAACAAGATCAGGATTCCCACCAACTCATGTTTACCACCAAGGGGGATGCCAATACCTTGGAGGACCAATACCCTGTGAGTGAGAACAACGTGGTAGGCAAGGTTGTCATTGTCTCTGGCTTGTTGGGGTTGATCGTGTCTTTGTTGTCCAACCCTCTCGTGTTTGTGCCGTGCATCCTTCTTCCCATGGCTATCCTGCTGATTTACGAATTGAGAAACGCGGTGAAGACCACGGTGGAACTGTCTCGCCAAGAGGAGGAAGCGGCGTTGCGCGAGACGGTCGAGGCGTTGCGTAAAAAACGTGCCGCTGAATCTTTGGACAAGCTTGAGGCGAACGAGGAGGGGACCCCCGCGGATGAACAGGGTGAACAGGGGACGGAGGAGTGTTCACCTTCGTGTTGATGAACAGGGGACGGAGGAGTGTTCACCCCCGATGAACAGGGGACGGAGGAGTGTTCACCCCCTGTTCACCCTCAGGAATGAACACTCCTCCGTCCCCTGTTCAACCCTGTTCACCCTCAGGAATGAACACTCCTCCGTCCCCTGTTCAACCTGTGTTTACTGGTCGCCTCTTACCCGTTGCCTCTTACTGTTTTCCGCTTGCTGTTTGCAATGCTGCAAGGCCGCCGCGTATGAATCGGTCGATCGCCTTTTGGTGGTCGCTCCAAACCACTTCTTTGCCAAGCATGGCTGCCGCATAGCACCCGTTCATCTGGAATGTGAACAGCGTTTTTGCTTGTGACTCGGTGAGTCCTGGTAGACGATAGGGCTCCAACGCGTCAAACCCCGCACTTTCCTCCAGGACACAATCCATGAATGTGGGCATGAACTCCGGTGCCATCACGAGCGGTTGATAGGGACCCGCTGCGCGCAGGGCGAGGCAAAACGGTTTTTTCGACTCCGGCTTCCCGCATTCTTCGCAACGTAGGAGCGCGCGAAGCCCGATGATGTCTCGCAGGAAATCCTTCACGAGGCTGTTGAACACGTCGATCACGTTCCCAAAATGAGCATAGAGCGTCGAGCGGCTTATTCCCGAGAGTTTCGCAAGCTCTGCCATGGAAATCGAACAGAGCGGCTTTTCTTCCAACAACTCCAAAAATGCGCTTTTGATGGCGTTGTCGGTTCTTTGCGTTCTAGCATCGGACACGGAGTTCTCCCTTGCCGACTTCCTCTTTTCGTAAGGCTATTCTATCTCAAGCCGCTATCAGGAACCGAACATCTTGAACTGTGAGACCGACATGCGTGGACGATCTTCGAGCCAGTCCTTGGCAAACTTGTCGACACGCGCTCGCCACTCATCGTTTGAGGTGTACTTGGCGCCGAACTTGCCGAGGTCTTCCAGCATGTCTTCCATGGTCTCGTCGCCGGTACGCAGGTAGTTTCGAAGTACGGTGTAGATATCGGTCTCGTTACGAACGCGCTCATCGCGAAACCTCGCTGCGAGCCATGCGCGGATCATGGTGTCCATGCTTGCGCCGTCGATTGCGCCAACCGCTTGCTCAAGCGGACGCCATCTCGCCTCATACAGGGCGTGTCTTTGCTTCTCGTCTGCCCCGAAAAGGAGCGTGTTGCGGACCAGGTCGCTCGCCGTCAACGGTGAGCCTTTGGAATTGAGGCTCTCAAACACGAGTTGTGGGCTGTCCTCGCTTTCGAGCAGCGCGGTGATCACCTGTAGTTGGTTGAGGCCGCGCCAAAGCTCATCTGCGATTTCTTTTCCGCCCTCGTCCAGGCAATCCTCGAAGATCTTGAGGTTCTCGACAAGCCGCTCCGAGTGCTCTTTGGGCATCTCTCCGTTGTCGATCAGGGTGGCAAGGGTGCCGCGATCAAGGTGGGAGAGCATGAGCTTGGACGGTGCGCCCTCGTCCTTGCCGGCCAACAGATAGCGCTTGAGCACCTTGTCGGCGGTCAAGTCGTTGAGGGTCCCTTCCTCCATCTTCCTCATGAGCGCGATGAGCATGAGCGTGATCGTCGTCAGGCGTTGCTGTCCGTCGATTACGCGCAATCGGCCACAATCTCCCCAGCTGTCAGTGTCTAGGGAGAAGAGCAGGATGCCGGCGAAATGGCTCGTTTTCGTCCGAGCTGCATTGAGGACATCCTCAAGGAGTCCCGTTGCCTGCCGTGCTGTCCAAGAGTAGACGCGTTGGTAGACGGGGACGACGAATTGCGTATTCGGGATGCCAAGGATGTCAAGGAATGACTCGATTTTGATTTGCATGGTCCACCTACCTCTTTGTCATGATGCCGAAATGCTTTGCGTAGAACTCAAGCGCCTCGGGACTTGCGGGCTTGATCGGAACATGGCTCACAAGCGTCTTGGGGCCAAGGGTTGACCAGTTCGTCGCGGATTTGTATTGCTTGATGGGGTGGTAGCGGTAGTTCTCGGCCCAAACGGTGCAAAAGTTGTAAAGCTCGCCCATGAGCGCCTCGATTGTCCCTGTGAACTCCTCTTGCATGTAGCGACGGAAGACGTGGTAAGCCTCCTTGTCGCCCTTGGCGCGTATGCGACGGAAGCGCACGGTGAGCCAACCGAGGATGGCGTTGTTGAGCCTGAGGGAGCCGGGGTCGTCGCCGAACAAGTCTTCGATGGGTTCCCAAAAATCCTCATACAAGCGCACCTGTTCGGCTTGGGGCAAGCCTGCGAGCAAATAGTTACGACAAAGGTCGGCCGTGGTGAGTTGGACGCCTTTCGAGTTCAGGCTCTCAAAGACCACTTGCGCGTTATCGCCGGTATCGAGTTCCACGAATATGCAGTTCAGCGAACGAACGCCCTTCCAAAGACTCAAAAGGTCGAGTTCAGGGTCGTCGAGCCTCTTGCGGAAGAACGCAACGCTGTCTTTGAGTTTTTGGGCCCGGGCCCTCCCGTCCGGTTGCGCGTATGTGGGAAACTCGAGCGAGCGCAGCGTGGGGTTGTCCGCCTCGTTCATGGTGAGGCGCGGTTTGTCGGGCGATCCGAAATAGGTCGCCTCAATCGTGGTGGCGTCAAGACCCATGATAGACGCATCGCGCTCACCGAGGAAGTTGCGCAACGCGACCATCAGCAATGTCAGGGTCGCCAAACGTTGTTGGCCGTCAACAACCTGATACGAGAGGCCATCGGGTTCCGGCATGCACAACACCGCGCCGGTGAAATGGTCGCACTCCTCGCTGGCGGATTTCAACATATCGCGCCACAACTCGTCACATTGGGCTTTTGACCAGGTGTAGGACCGTTGGAACACGGGAATATAGAACTGGGTGTCCTCTGAATCAAGGAGGCCGATAAGCTTTTCTTGTCGCGCTTTCATGTGGGCTCCTCTCCTCTTGGGAACGTGCGGGCTCGGGGACGTTCGGACTCGCGGCTCGATGGCGTGCGGGCTCGGGGAAGTGCGAGACGCTTTCCTCGTTCGATCTACACAGGGCTCATGATGGGCGCGTCGATGATTCGTTGCTGACCATTTTCGGCCAATGTGTACGAAAACTCGAGAATTTTGAACGTGAGGCGTTAGCTTTTGGGGGCGGAGAGGCTGGGGAACCCGGGGGACCTGGGACCCAGGGAACCCGAAAGGCTTGAGGGGCTGAGGGGCTGAGGGTCTGGGGAACTCGAGGGACTTGAGGGGCCTCCGTTTTTTGTTGTCGTATAATGGCCCGAATGGATATTTTGGAATTTGAGGGGTGGTCCCGGTGGACTTGGAGGGCATTCGCAAAGACATCGACGACATCGACTTGCAGATCCGCGAGCTTCTCATGCGGCGCCTGGATTGCTCCCGTCGGGTTGCGGAGGTCAAACATGTTGCCGGCAGCACCGATGTCTATCGTGCCGACCGCGAACAGGCGATGCTTTGCGTCCTCGGTGAAGGCATCCCGGAGGCTCGTCGTGCGCCCTACCTCTCCGTTGTTCGCAAGGTCACCGAGACAAGTCGCATGTATCAGTACTGCCTGCTTTACGAGTGGAACCCTGGGGTCTTTGACGGGATTGAGGGAAGCGAGCTTTGCGGTGGGCCGAGCGAGCGCGTCACGGTGCGCCTTACCCTCCATGACCGTCCCTATGCCTTGGGCGCCATTTTGAGCATGGTGGGCGACTATGGGTTTGATATGGAGCTTGTGGAGCTCGTGCTCTCGGACAAGACGGCCAACACCGTGATCTTCGATCTCACCATCCGTTGCGATGTCGCGAAAGACCGCACGCGCTGTCTTTTGTTCCAACTCTCCAAGGAGAGCCTGGATTTCCGTATTGTGGGCGTGGGGTAGGCCGAAAGGTCGTAGGACATGGCGTATGTGAACAAACATACGGTAGAGAACAAGGCCATCGCCAAACGGCTTGCGACCATCGGGATCGTCGGCAACGTGGTGCTTGCGGGCGGGAAGTTGGCGGCTGGCGTTGTTGGTGGGTCGACTGCCATGATATCTGACGCGGTCCACTCCCTCTCTGATGTCGCTGCGACGGCCATTGCGTATTTGGGGGTGCGGGTTGCCGCGCGGGCCGCAGATAAGGGCCACCCCTACGGTCACGAGCGTTTTGAGTGCCTTGCAAGTTTGGTGTTGTCCTTGTTGTTGGCATTGGCGGGACTCGGCATCGGGTATGCAGGCGTGGCTTGCATCGTCGCGTTTTCCCAGGGTGCAACCGTGGGTTCATCCGATTCGCCCCTCTGGATTGCCCTTGTAGCGGCGGTCGTGTCCATCCTTGTCAAGGAGGGCATGTTCCGATACACCCGCCACTGGGCGCGCATCATGAATTCCCCGGCGTTTCTGGCTGATGCGAAACACCATCGCTCGGATGCCCTGTCCTCCATCGGCGCTCTCGTCGGTATTGGCGCCTCGATGCTCGGGTTTCCCCTCGGGGACCCGATTGCGAGTATCGTCATCTGCGCGTTCGTGCTCAAAATGGCATGGGGGGTTGCCGTGGATGCGGTTGATCGCATGATGGACACCCCGGTCTCAGAGGAACACCAAGAGGAGATTCGCGCGTGTCTCGCGGAGCAGGAAGGCGTGGTCAGGGTCGACTTGGTGCTCACACGCCAATTCGGTGCGAAGGTCTATGTCGACGCCGAGATTGCCGTTGAGGGGACATTGAGCCTGTATGAGGCCCACGCGATCGCCGAGGCCGTCCATGACGCGGTGGAGGGGAGATTCCCTGAAGTCAAGCACGTCATGGTGCATGTTAACCCGGCGTAGTGGTGCGACGGCGTGCTCCGCGGGTGGCCCAGGTTGCAAAGTGGGTGGGTGCTCCGCGGGTGGCCCAGGTTGCAAAGTGGGTGGGTGCTCCGCGGGTGGCCCGATCAGCGAAGACGAGGGCGCGCTTGCGTGATGAGCCAGTCGGCGTAGCTGGCGAAGCATCGCATTTTCGGGATTGTGCGGTTTCTTTCTCAAGGGAGGCTGCTATAGTTTGTCTGAAGGATAACCTATGACCTAAGGGGGCCAACCATGGAGAAGGAATTGTTTGATTACGTCGCAAAGCGCGTGGATGTCTTGGCTGTTTCCAACGCGAGTACCCAGGTGACCAAGGATGCCGCTGCCGCGTGGAAGACAAGCGTCTCCGCTGATGAGAGCGCTGCTGACGAAGCGACCGAGACGTTGCTTAACGTTCTCGAGGGCCGTCCCACCACTATCGACGGCGTCATCGCCTTTGCCCAAGGTCCTGCGGTTGCCATGTTTGGCGAGGAAGCCGCTGCTGGCATGCTTGCCGAGCAGACAAAGCGCAAGGAGGAGGGCGCGAAGTATTGCAATTGCGAGGCATGCACCGCAGCCACCGAGCTTCTTGCGAAATTCGACCGCATCGAGCTGTAGACGCGATCTGAGCCGAAGGCGGGCCCTAGATCGTAGACGGGCTTTGAGCCGCAGACGCGCTCCTTACTGCAGACGTGCCTCACATACTCCTTGCGAAGGGGAAATCACCTCACCGACCTTTGCCGTGGTGCGAAGGTCGGTTCTTGTCTTCGCTTTGCTACACTGTTACGCGTAATGACGAGGGAGGAGTGGCGATGTTTTGTCCCTATTGCGGTGCCGAAGCGGGCGATACCGATGCCTTTTGCGCCTCATGCGGCCAAAGCCTCGACGTCTTCCGACAAACGATTGAGGCCTCCCAAAAGATGGAGGCTGTCGGTCGTTGCCCCGATGCCCTCGGGGAGACGCGGGTCATCGACGCCCTCGGTGCGAAAAACCCCGACGTGACCCAGGTGGTCGG
>CAVIKF010000003.1:0-58972 GCA_963643505.1 Eggerthellaceae bacterium | reverse complement strand
CCCGACGTGACCCAGGTGGTCGGTACGGCACCCGGTCCCGGTGTGACCCAGGTGGTCGGCGCGGTGCCCGACCCCGGGGAGACCAGGGTGATCGGGGCTAATACTTCTGCTCCGGACAAGACAATGGTCTTCGGAGCCGATGTGGCCGAGGAGGAATATGCCGCCTTGGAGGCCGTGTTGGCCAAGAACAGGAACGTCTCCTACGAACAGGATTTTACAGGTCTCGAGGTCTTGGCGGGGGAGCAGACAGGATACATCCCTGCCTCAATCCCGCCCGCCACGGGCGCTATGCATGCCGTGGGTCTCGGGGCATCTCGACCCGACTCCGACGCGGTTGCCAAGGATAACGTGGTCAAGTCCGCGCCCGATGCCAAGTGCGAGAAGAAAAAGGCGCGCGGGAAGCGCATCCGCCGCATCGCCTTGGTTGTCTTGCTGCTTGCAATCATCGCCGCGGTGGCCGGTGGCCTTCTTTGGTATTCCCACGAGCAGGACCTCAAGGCGAAGGCCCATTCCATGCATGCCGTTCCCCTCACCATCGTGGCGGAGGGGTATACCGAGCATGACACGGGTATTCCTGTGATGGTGGAGGGTGCCGATTTGGACGGCAATCGCGTCTCCGGTATGTATTACGTGTACTCCGGCGGCGGTGGTATCGAGCTTATGCGGGGCGACTACACCTTCACGTTCCCCGCGTCCCCCATCGGCAAGGAAGGTGCGATTTGGGAGGTCGAGACCGAGTCCATACAAGTCTCGATCCCGGACACGATTGAAGCCGATGCGGCCTTTGAGGATGCGAAGAGCGGTCCCGTCGTGCTGACGCTGATTGCCCCTCTCGATGTCTCGGTGGACGCAATCAACCGTTCCTACGAGTATGCGAAATATGATCCGGTCTACGGTTCGCAGGCAGGTGCGTTCCGCGATGCTGCGATAGCCGCCCATGAGAAGGCGATCCTCGACGCAGAGGCGGAGGCCGAGGCTGCTCGTGCCGCCGAGGAGGAAGCTGCTGCTCGTGCCGCCGAGGAGGAGGCAAGGGCGGCTGCGTCCTCGGATGGTTACTATGCGTTCACCTACGTGCAGGCCAACACCGAGACGACCCAGGATGACTTTGGGTATTGGCATATCGATGCCAAAAAGAGCAAGGTCATCGAGGTGGCCGAAAGTTTCGGCGACCTTGGCGGCGCCACGCGCGAGTATGTGAGCTCCCTGGTGCTCATCTTGCCTGAGGACGGGGTCACCTATGAGACATCTGGCGGAACTGCCGGCGTGCAACCAGTTAGCGAGGAGGCGGGGTATTCCACCTTCCTGAGCATGCTCAAGCTCAACAGCGGCCAAGGACTTCGAATCATTGTCCATGTGGTTGACGGCGAGGCCGTGTTTGTGAGGTTTTGCTCGTAGCCGGTTGAGACGGCGAGCGCGGTCAAAGGGGAGGGGGTTGGCTCCCACGGCGCAAATCGCGCGTCCGGTGCTTTGTTCTGCTCGTAGCGTATCGTAGCGCGTCAAAAACTGGGACAAAAACCTGACCAATTATCGACAAGAGCGGGGTAATTCCCTTCAAGTTTTGTTGACACAGAGAATGCGACTGATAGCATGAGAAAATCTGTGTATTTCACAAATAGAGAAGGATCCCATGAGAAGGTACGGAAAACTTTTCGCATCCGTTGGAATCTCGGTCGCCCTTGTTGCGGGTAGCGTTCCCGCCGTCGCCTTGGCGCAGGTTGCCGAGCCTTCCAATGCGCCGGCAAACAATGAGGCTGCGACCTTGGTCCAGGATGCGAATGTTGCCAACGCGAGCAACGTTGCCAACACCAACACCAACGCCAACGCGAGCAACGTTGCCAACGCGAGCGCCAACACCAACGCGAGCAACGTTGCCAACGAGCTCGGAACGGGGAATTCTGGCGCTGAGGGCAACATCGAGGGCAACGCCGAAGGCGGCGCTGAGGGCAACATCGGAGGCAACGAGGAGGCGAAAGACCCCGAGATCGTTCCTGCCAACGATATCGAGAAGTTCGTCTATCGCCTGTACACGGTCGTCTTGGACCGCAAGCCCGACCTTGAAGGCTACAATGTCCAGGTCAACGCTTTGAACAATGGCTTTGGAGCCGCCGAGATCGCGAGAAACTTCCTTATCTCCGAGGAGTTCATGAATCGTGAGCTCACTGACGAACAACGTGTGGAGATTGCCTACCAGACGTTGCTTGACCGCGAATGCGAGAGCGAGGAGGCGCTCGAGTTTTGGGCGGACCATCTGAAAGTCGGCATGTCCCTCGACGGTATCGCCAAGGGTTTTTGCGAAAGCCAGGAGTTTGTCAACAACTGCGCTAAGTGGGGTGTCAACCGTGGTGCGCTTAACGTACTTGAGGCGCGCGATATCAACTACTACGTTACGGCTTACGCCTACAATCTGTACAAGGTTTCCCTGAACCGCATCCCTGATGCCGAAGGCCTCAATGTTCAGGTGCAGGCGCTTCTCAACGGTATGCCTGCCGCTCGCATTGCTGAGAACTTCATGATCTCCGAAGAGTTCACCAATATGGGTAAGACCTTCGAGGAGCAAATCGAGACTGTGTATCAGAGCATGCTCGGTCGCGAATCCGATGAGGCTGGCATGGAGCTTTGGAAGACGCGCCTCGAGGTCGGTATGTCCATCGGTGCCGTCGTCGCAGGCTTCAGCCAGGCTGGCGAATTCAAGGACATTGCCGTGAAGTACCAGGTCAACGGTGAGACCATCACCGCTTATATGCTTCGCGACATGAACTACGAGGTGACCCGGTACGTCCACTCTTTCTACGCTGACGCTCTCAATCGCGCCTCGACTCCTGAGGATCTCGATTTTTGGTGCAACTTCCTGTTCACCAACAAAGGGGCTGTGGATGCGGCCGTGGACGTCCTTTGCGGTGAGGAGTTTACGTCCGGTGTTGGCGCCAAGATGACCGACGAGGATTTTGTCAAGACGGTATATAAGGTCCTTTTCGACCGCGAGGCCGACGAGGCGGGTCTTGCCTACCAAGTCTCCCTGCTTAAGAACGGGACGTATGAGAATCGAGAGGCTCTCGTCAACGCGCTTGGTGACTCCGACGAGTTCGCGGCTCGTTGTGACCTCATGGGGGTTCGCCAACATCATAAGTTGACCGTCGAGGAGCTCATCAACATTCTTGACCGTTACTCCGTCGGCAATTCCCTTATCGTATTCAACTCGAAGAAGCAACTTTCCCAAGCGCGCTACGATGCCATCATCGACGCTCTCAACGCCTTCTACTACGCAGGCAAGGAAGTCGGTTTCACGATGATCGACCTCAATACGGGTGTCGGCATCTCCTACAACTCTGACGTGTCTTTCTCCAGCGCCTGCACCATAAAGGGTCCTTATACCATCGCTTTGAACCAATATGATCCGTCGTCTTTGAGCCGCTATGCGAGCCTCATGTACCCGGCTTTGAGCGTCTCCGACAACGGTACCTACACGAGCTACTTCTATGCAGAAGGAACGTGGCCAATCGACCAATACATCGCACGTGGCCATGTCACGTCGTTTAGTTGGACTGGTTGGACCGCATGGTATACCGCCGAGGACCTCGCACGTATGTGGGTTTGCTCCGCTGACTACTTGCTCAACGATGAGTCCGAGAACTGTGAGTGGTTGAAGTCGGTTCTTTCCTCCAACTCCGCGACGATGTCCCGTAATGCCGCGTTGCGCTACGGTTGTGGCACGGTCTATGCGAAGTCCGGCTGGCACGCAACTGCTCGCACCGAGGGGGCGCTGGTCATGGCTGGCGACAATCCGTACGTCACCGGCATCATGTCCACGGCCAACATCGACTACTCCGAGTTGGTCACCGATCTTGCCGCTGCTATCTACGAAGCGCATGACGAGCTCGTCAACGGGTAAGCGTATCTAACACGTTTGCGTCAAGGCGCCACCTTCGGGTGGCGTCTTTGTTTTTGGGAAAAGGTAAGGGGATGGGCGCACGGGGTCGTGCCGCGGGCACACAAGGCGGGTGCTTGAGGCGGGCACGCAAGGCAGGCCCACTTGCCGACGTCTTGTGGGCACACGGGGTCGTGCCGCGTGTTCGCGGGAATAGGAGGACTTGCGCGTTTGCGTGCGGAGGTATCGCGGTATAATCAGCAGCTATGGATAACCGCTTATACAAAAGGTCGAGACGATATGCTTAATTTCACGGTGGGGCCGGTCATGTCGAGCGAGGAGGTCCTCGCCATAGGTGCACAACAGGTTCCCTATTTTCGCACCCCGGAGTTCTCCGCCATCATGCTTGAGAACGAGAGGATCGTCCTTAAGCTCATGGACGCGCCTGAGGGGAGTCGCGTGTGTTTTATGACAGGCTCCGGTACTGCCTCTATGGAGAGCGTCGTCATGAACGTTCTTTCGGGTGAGGATCGTGCCATCGTGGTCAACGGCGGAAGCTTCGGCAACCGATTTTGCCAGATGTGCCAAGTCCACGGGGTGCCCTATGAGGAGGTCGTCCCGTCAACGGGATGCTCCGTCACCGAGGCCGACCTTGCTCCCTTTGCCAATCGAGGTTTCACCGCCTTCGTTGTCAACATCCACGAGACCTCAACCGGTGTCCGCCACGATTTGGACCTCATTGCCGAGTTTTGCCGCCGCAACGGCCTTGTGCTCGTCATAGATGCGATTAGCTCCTTCTTGGCTGACCCTTTGAGCATGGCTAAAAGTGGTGCCGCGGTGGTCATCACCGGGTCCCAAAAAGCTCTTGCCTGCCCGCCGGGCGTCTCGCTTATCGCCTTGTCTCCCGAGGCCATCCGGCGTGTTCAAGCTCACCCGACCACGTGTATGTATCTCGATCTCAAGGATGCCCTCAAGAACGGAGAGCGCGGGCAAACGCCCTTCACACCCGCCGTTGGCACCCTGCTCCAAATCAATTGTCGTCTGCGGGATTTGGAGGCCGCTGGTGGTGCCCAGGCTGAGATTGAGCGCATCGCCGCCCTTGCCGCGGATTTCCGGGCAAAGATCGCCGACCTGCCGTTTGAGATTGCCTCAAAAAGCCCTTCCAACGCCGTTACGCCCTTGCGTCCTACCACGGGCAAGGCTACCGAGATATTTGCTACCCTCAAAGATGAGTACGGCATCTGGATTTGCCCTAACGGCGGAGCCCTTGCTGACACGTTGTTCCGCGTTGGCCACATCGGAGCCCTGACGCCCGAGGACAACACGGTTCTCGTGGATGCGTTTAGAGATCTCCAAAAGCGCGGCGTCATCTGACACGTCCCCGAAAGGAAGCTCATGAAGAAGGTCATCACCTACGGAACCTATGACTATCTCCACCGCGGCCACATCCGCCTTCTCGAGAGGGCGCGCGCTCTTGGCGACTACCTCGTCGTCGGCGTCACTGCGACTGACTTTGACAAGGTACGTGGCAAGATCAACGTCGGGCAATCGCTCATGGATCGCGTGGAGAACGTCCGTAAGACCGGACTTGCGGATGAGATCATCATCGAGGAGTACGAGGGGCAAAAGATCGACGACATCAAGCGTCTCGGTATCGATGTGTTCACGGTGGGCTCTGATTGGGTTGGCTACTTCGACTACCTGAAGGAGTACTGCGACGTGGTCTACCTCGAGCGTACCCAGGGTATCTCAAGCACCGAGATCCGCGCCGAGAAGGGGTTTTTGCGCCTCGGCGTCTTCGGCTCTACCCCCATGGCGGCAAAGGTCATGGACGAGTCCAAGTTCGTCAACGGCCTCCAACTCGCATGCGTTCGCACCGACTGCGCAAAGATGGAAGAGGCGGCCGGTGCGCGCGGTATTGAGGTTACTCAAAGCTATGAGGACCTCTTGCTCAAGGTTGACGCCATCTATCTTGCGTCAAATATGGGTCTGCACGAGGAACATATCCGCCGCGCTATCGAAGCCGGCGTGCATGTTCTTTGCGAGAGCCCGATCGCGGAGACCGTCGAAGGGTTTGATAAGCTCCAAGAGCTCGCTGCCGAGCGCGGTCTTGTCCTTGCGGAGGGTATCAAGACCGCCTATGCAACCGCGTACCATCGCCTGAAGCTTTTGGTGAAGAGCGGACGTATCGGCACGGTGGTCGGGGTTGATGCCACTGCCACGAGCTTGCGCGACTATTCGTCCTTGCTCGCCGGAGAAAAACCAGAGGTTCCTCCCACGGGCAGCTTTGGCGAGTGGGGTCCCACGGTCTTGCTTCCTGCGTTCCAACTTCTTGGCACTGACTACACGGATGTTCGCACCATTGTGCGTTGGGTCGACGAAGACAAGACGGTTGATGGCTACGTTCGCATGACGCTTACCTACCCCCATTCGTCAGCGAATCTCACGGTCGGGTCTACCGCTAAGGCGGAGGGCAGTCTTGTGATTACGGGTACCAAGGGGTATGTCTACGTTCCGGCTCCTTGGTGGAAAACGGATTATTTCGAGTTGCGTTTCGAGAACCCCGCCAACAATAAGCGCTATTTCTACCAACTCGACGGCGAGGGAATCCGTAACGAGCTTTTGTGTTTCCTGCGTGCTATCGAGAACGGCGAGCCCATGATCTATCTTGAGCGGGAGACCTCCCGGGCGATCGCTCGCATCTATGAGATGTTGCGCGACCCCGAGCGCGTCACGTGCATCTAGGTTTCGTCTCGGGGAGTTTGGCGCGACCCCGAGCGCGTCACGCGAATCTGGTTTTCGGAATCCTATTACAAAAATATCGAGTTGCGCGATAAAAGGGCAAAACGTGTGTGATAATGGGACCAGCTTTAAGTGATGTGAAGACGAGCGTTAAAACGCTACTGTTGAGCAGGGGTTTTTAAAGTTATCATATAAAAAGTTCGCCTGTTTGGTTTGTGCGATAACCGAGAGGGGTGGGGTAGAGTATGAGGCGTGGGAGTGCGGTAACGGTGTATCTGAGCGATGAGGCAACCGCGGCCTTGGATGCTGAGGTGGAACGACGCGCGCAAAAGGATCGCGAGAACGGATTGAAAGGATATTCCGTTACGAACCGCTCCAAGCTCGTCTCCCTTATCGTCTCCGAATACCTTGCCACCCATGCGGAAGAGGACCTCTCTGTTGATATCATCCGCAAGGCGGTGGCTCCCGTCCTGGAGGAATATGCGGTCGCAAAAGCGAGTTTGTTTGGAGCCTTGGCGCGTGGCGAGCAGACGCCGGACAACGAGGTCGACATCATCGTCATGCGAGGCGCGCTTCGTGGCCTTAAGTTCATGAAACTCAAAGAGGATTTGGAGAAGGCCATTGGTAGGCCGGTTAACCTTAAGGCCTTTGAGGATAGCCTTGCATTCACCATGGAAATCTCCAAGGAGTGCGTCAACCTCATTCTTCCGAAGGCCGATGCCGAGTAGGTTCGACCTTTGCAGGGCAGGTAAAACGAGGGTCGCAGACCGATGGAACTGTTAGTCACTTTCTTGATCGTTTGCCCGTTGGCGGCGTTGGCGGGGTTTGTCGACGCCATTGCGGGCGGTGGCGGGTTGATTTCGTTGCCGGCGTTTTTCATGGCCGGGTTGCCCGCCCATACAGCGGTTGCCACCAACAAGCTTTCCAGCACCATGGGCACCACGTTGGCTACTGTGCGTCTGGCCATGAAGGGGTTTCTCAAGCCCCGTCTTGTCGTCGGCCCTGTGGTGGCGGGTCTGACCGGTTCTGCCATCGGTGCCACCCTCAACTTGCTGATCAGCGACGATATTCTGCGAATCGTCATGCTCGTCGTTTTGCCTTTGACGGCGCTGTATCTCGTTCGTCCCCATTCCATGGAGGAGAGCGAGGTGCGGTTGCCTTTTGGCAAGACCGTTGTGATTGCTACCGCGATTGCCCTGCTTATCGGTATGTATGACGGGTTTTACGGGCCTGGCACCGGTACATTTTTGCTGTTGCTTCTTGCGGGCGTTGCCAAGATGACCCTAGGCGACGCGGCGGGTACGACCAAGGCTGTCAATCTCTCCACCAATATTGCCGCGCTTGTTGTCTTCCTTGTGAATGGTCAGGTCTATATCCTCCTCGGCCTCGTTGCGGGCGTTTGCAATATGGTTGGCAACTACGTCGGTGTCAGCCTCTTCTCGTCGAGGGGCACCAAGATCGTCAAGCCCATCATGTTGTGCGTTATCAGCATTTTCTTGGTGAAGACGCTCCTCGAAGTCTTCGGCGTAATCTGAGCGCGGACGAAACCGACCTGTCAGGTCCTGTGCCGCTGGTCAAATTGTGTGCATTTTGTGCCGGATACCCTGGTACCATTCCTTCGTTTCTTTTATAGCGGAAAGGGGTATCAATGTCTGAGGAAGCCACCAAAGACACTGCCGAGGGGACAACCTCCGAGACAGCTGCGGCAAAACCCGCAGGAAAGAAGACCCGCAAGAAGATGCCTTTGGCGATTAAGATCTTCATTGCGCTGGTCTTGGCCATCATCGCAGGTCTTTGCCTGCAAAACTACGCAGACTTCACGGTGGAGTACGTGAAGCCTTGGGGTACGATCTTCCTGAATCTCCTCAAGTTCATTGTCGTCCCGATTGTTATCTTCTCGATCATGAGCGGCATCGTTTCCATGCACGACATCCGCAAGGTCGGCTCCATCGGCGTGAAGACCATTGTGTACTACCTGTGCACCACCGCCTTTGCTATCATCATCGGCCTTATCGGTGGTCAAGCGTTCAGCAGCCTCTTCCCGCAGCTTGAGACGAGCAACCTCGAGTACACCGCCTCGGCGTCTACCTCCATCATGGACACCATCGTCAACATCTTCCCGAGCAACATCATCGCTCCTATGTACGAATCCGTGATGCTGCAGGTCATCGTCATGGCTTTGCTGTTCGGTTTCGCTATCCTGCTTGTCGGTGATCCCGCCAAGCCTGTCATTACGCTTGTTGAGGCCATGAACGCCGTGTCCATGAAGTGCATGGACATGATCCTCAAGCTTTCTCCCATCGGCGTCTTCTGCCTGCTTTGCCCGGTTGTCGCGCAAAACGGCTCGAAGGTCTTGGGTTCTCTTGCGATGGTCTTGCTCGCGGCGTATGTCTGCTACATCGTCCACATGGTTGTCGTGTATTCCGCTTCCGTGAGGACCTTGGGCGGCATGAGCCCCTTTAAGTTCTTCAAAGGGCAGGCCGCTGCTATGATCTTTGCGTTCTCCTCTGCATCCTCTGTGGGCACCTTGCCCATCAACCTCGAGGGTACGCTCAAGATGGGCGCTCAAAAGGAAGTCGCTTCCTTCGTGTTGCCTCTCGGTGCCACCATCAACATGGACGGTACCGCAATCTACCAGGGTGTCTGCGCAATCTTTATCGCGTCTTGCTACGGCATCGACCTGAGCATCGGCCAGATGGCCACCATCGTTTTAACCGCAACGCTCGCCTCCATCGGCACCGCGGGCATTCCCGGTGCTGGCATGGTCATGTTGACCATGGTTCTCGCCTCCGTCGGTCTGCCGGTCGAGGGTGTCGCGCTCGTTGCGGGCGTCGACCGCATCTTCGACATGGGCCGTACCGTCGTCAATATCACGGGCGACGCTTCCTGCGCCATGGTCGTCTCCAACCTCGAGAAGAAGCGTGAGGCAAAAAAGCTCAAGGCCGCTGAGGCCAAGTAAGAGCCACAAGCAAAAGCTTGCCCTTCGGAGGGAAACGCTATGAGCGCCAAAGACAAACAGGGGAGCGCCGCAAACGACAGAGCTCGCGAAACTTCTTCATCTCAACTCGGCTTTGTATTGGTAAGTGCGGGTTGTGCCGTCGGCTTGGGAAACGTGTGGCGCTTCCCTTTCATCTGCGGTCAATACGGCGGTGGCGCCTTCGTCCTTACGTACCTGATCTTCCTCGTGGGCATCGGCTGGCCGATTCTGAACATGGAGTTCACCGTCGGTCGCGCATCCACAATCGGTGTCATTTGATGGAAAATCCCATTTTGTCCGCCTCTTCGCTTTGACCATGGTAGGAAAACAGGGATAATAAAAAGGTTTAAACGGGAACAAGTGGGACGATGTGCCGTCGGTATGGCGTGTCTGCTTGTAAACAGGGGACCTACGTTTGGCCCCACAATTTGTTAGGGGGTACTCCTTGATTGAACTGAGGACCTATGCAGGCTTGATACGCAACCATGTCGAGTTATCTTGCGAGCTGGGGGTCTCTATCGAGGGGCTAGGTCGCAAGGAGCGCGAGGAGTCTTTGATGGTCGCCGCCTACGCGAGATGGGGCGAACAGATGGGGACTCATATCAATGGACAATTCGCCGTGGCGTTGTATGACACCGAGGCAGAGAGGCTGTTTTGCGCGCGCGACATCCTTGGCGCCGAGCTGTTCTTCTATTACGAGACCTGTGAGGGCGACCTCCTTTTCGGCACGGCGATTGCGGACCTTTTCGACCAACCTGGATTCAAGCGCGAGCTGAACGAGGAAATGGTCCAATTCTATATGGGATTCACGTATCTGCCGGGCGAAGAGACGTTGTTCAAGGGCGTCTACAAGTTGGCTCCTGGTGGGTATCTGACCTTTGACGGTGACGGGCTCAAGCTCGGAACCTATTGGGAACTCAACTTCGAGCCCGATACGTCCAAGACCCTGGAGGATTGGGCAGACGAGATCGACCAGGCCATGGATGCCAGCTTGTCGTGCATCCTTGATGAGGGCGAGGTGCCCGACAGCTTCTTGTCCGGCGGCGTCGACTCCTCCTATATCCTCGCGAAGAGCAATGCCAAAAGGGGAATCTGCGCAGCTTACAAGAACCAACAGGCAAGTGAGGAGGAAGAGGCGCGAGCCACCGCTGCCTACCTCGGCCGCGAATTTGAGGGCGTGACCGTCACCCCTGAGGAGTTTCTTGCCAACGTCGACGAATTTCTCCTCGCGTTCGAGATTCCTACCGCCGACGTGGCCGCCCTGTCCCTCTATTGCACCTGCAAGCGTGTTAAGGACACCACCGATCTTTGCTTCTCCGGTGAGGGCGCCGACGAGTTCTTCGCCGGGTACAGCGTCTATCAACCTACCTCGACCTTGCGTCGCATGCTCAACCCGGTGTATTTCGGCACGACCTACATCATGAGCGACACGGAGCAGGCCCGCTTCCTCAAGCACTATTGCCCGAACCGCTCCACCCGCGATTTCATGATCAAACGCTCTGCCGGCGGTAGAGGGTATGACGAGCTCACCGCGAAACTCTATGCCGACCTGCGTACCTACTTCGAGGCATCCATCCTGTACAACTCCACAAAGATCTCCCGCGGTACGGGCTTGGATATCCGCATGCCTTACGTGGATTTGCGTATGTTCGACATCTCCCGACGCATGCCGTCCCATTTCAAGGTTGCCAACGGGGGCAACAAACTCGCGTTGCGAGCAGCCGCCCGCCGCGTCTTGCCGCAAGAGGTCGCCTATCGGCGTAAGCTCGGCTTTCCGGTCCCGGTTCGCTCTTGGCTCACGCGGCCTGAGTTCAGCGCCGAGATAGAGCGAGCCTTCAAGAGCGAGACCGCGAAGGCGTTCTTCAAGGAGGCGGAGCTCGAATCCCTCCTTGACGCGTTCTTGGGTCGCAAGCCGCGTCTCCACGGTATCTGGTTCAAGCGTCGCCAGGGCTTGTTGTGGCGCTACGTTTGGACCATCTACACCTTCATCCGTTGGTATGAGCTGTTCTTCAAGGACGGCGCGCGCTAGTCGGATATCGGGCGAACTTGTCGCCGCGCGATTATGCGCCACCGGCACCTTGTCGCCGGGCAACCTTGCTACCGCGCAATCTTGCGCCACCGGCGTCTTGTCACCAGGCAACCTTGCTGCCGTACAATCTTGTCACCAGGCAACCTTGTCCGCCCCTTTGAATTGAAAACATCCCTTTGAACCGAAAACACCTCAAGAGAGGCACCTAGAAGAGAGGCTTTGCATCATGAAGATTGGAATCCTTGGCTATGGCAACCTTGCCCGCGGCGTCGAGGCCGCTATCCGCCAAAACGACGACTTGGAACTTGTGGCTGTGTTCACCCGTCGCAACCCTGCCGACCTCAAGGTTCAAACCGAGGGGGTCGCCGTCTACTCCGTGGACGAGGCGAAGGGCCACGCTGACGAGATCGATGTCTTGGTCGTCTGCGGCGGCAGCGCTACCGATTTGCCCCACCAGACGCCTGAGTACGCCAAGTACTTCAACGTCATCGACTCCTTTGACACCCATGCCAACATCCCGGCCCATTTTGCCAATGTCGACAAGGTCGCGCGCGAGAGCGGTCACATTGCGCTGATCTCCACCGGTTGGGATCCTGGCATGTTCTCCTTGAACCGCTTGTATGCCAACTGCATTCTTCCCGAGGGCAATGACTACACCTTCTGGGGTAAGGGTGTTTCCCAAGGTCACTCCGACGCCGTTCGCCGTATCGCCGGTGTCAAGAACGCCAAGCAATACACCATTCCTGTTCAAGCGGCGCTCGATGCCGTCCGATCTGGTCAAAACCCCGAACTGACCACCCGCGAGAAGCATACCCGCGAGTGTTTTGTCGTCGCGGAGGAGGGCGCTGATCTTTCCGCCATCGAGAAGGAGATCGTGACCATGCCGAACTACTTCTCCGACTATGACACCACTGTCCACTTCATCTCCGAGGAGGAGTTCGCCCGCGACCATAGCGGCATTGCCCATGGAGGATTCGTCTTCCGCACCGGCGTCACCGGTTTTGAGGGCGAGAACAAGCACGTCATCGAGTACAGCCTTAAGTTGGACTCCAACCCCGAGTTCACCGGTTCTGTTATCGCGGCCTATGCGCGCGCCATCAACCGCCTGCACAAGGAGGGCAAGAACGGCTGCACCACCGTCTTCGATATCACTCCTGCCTATTTGAGCCCGCTGTCTGGTGAGGAGCTCCGTGCACATCTGCTGTAAACGCCGACGGCAAGTGTCGACGACAAACGCCGACAGCAACCGCCGGCAGTAAGCGCTGCCCGTCGCCTGCTAACTAGCTTGCAAATCGGAAGGGTTCGCATGTGTGAACTGCCTCCCGTTTCTCACGTCCAAGAAATGTGAGGCAGTTCAATTCGGTGCGGACCTTTTTTTGCTACCTCGTTTTATCTATAATTTAAAATAGTCATAAACAAAAATAGACTCATCAACTTATAATAAATTAGTTGGACGAAGGCAGGATTTTGTCCGTAGTTATCCATATTCCGATAGTGAGCGAGCGTGCTGAGCATGGATGAAGAACCTACAAGCAAAAAAGGGGGCAAGGGAGGCGAAAAGAAGCCGGCGATGTCGGCGCGCGCTGCCGAGGCCTTCCGCGGCTCGGTGCCGCCTTGGGTGATCGTCTTGCTCGTCTTGTTGCTTGTGGTCCTCGTGCTTGTATCCTTTGCGCTCGGTCGTTACGGTATCACGCCCGGCCAGTTGTTGGATTGCATCCAAGCCCGTCTGTTCGATCCTGATCGGTTCGCCGTGGACGAGGAGCTTACCCGCGTCGACCGAGTGTTGTTCAACGTGCGTCTGCCTCGCGTACTCCTCGTTGTGTTGGTGGGAGCGGCTTTGTCCGTTTCTGGTGCCAGCTACCAAGGAATGTTCAAGAACCCTCTGGTCAGCCCTGATATCCTCGGTTCAAGCGCAGGGGCCTCCCTCGGTGCCTGCCTTGCGATGTTGCTGAACCTCTCAAACGAGTACATCATGCTTTTTGCGTTTCTCGGCGGTTTTATTGCCGTTGGTTGCGCCGTTTGGCTCAATCGCATCGTCAGGTACGACGCGATTTTGGGTCTTGTCCTCGGCGGAATACTCGTCTCGTCCCTCTTCTCTTCGGGCACGAGTCTCATCAAGTTCATGGCAGACGCACAGGACAAGTTGCCTTCCATCACGTTTTGGCTGATGGGTAGTTTTTCCTCAACGAGCACGGACCAATTGCTCGTCGCATTGTTCCCGATGGTTGCCGGATTTGTCATCTTGATGTTGCAATCATGGAAACTCAACGTTCTCTCTTTCGGCGACGAGGAGGCCCGCTCCATGGGCATTAACACCGGCCTTACGCGCCTGATCGTCATCTTCGCTTCGACCCTTCTCGCCTCCACGAGCGTTGCCGTTGCGGGCATCGTGGGTTATGTCGGATTGGTCATTCCGCACCTGACTCGAGCCTTGGTCGGGCCGAACTACAAGGTGTTGTTGCCGACGAGCATGCTCGTCGGCGCGAGCTACCTGTTGATCATCGACAACATTGCCCGCTTGGTCGGTGCCATCGAGATCCCGATTGGCATTCTCACAAGCATCTTGGGAATCCCGTTCTTCGTTGTCATATTCAAGCGGCAGGCAAAGGGGTGGCGCGCATGACCGACGCCCTGCTCCAAGTACGAGACCTGCATTGCGGATACGGCAAGATCGAGATCGTCCACGGGGTGTCTTTTGACGCCTTCGCCGGCGAGTTCGTTTGCGTCATCGGCGCCAACGGATGCGGAAAGACCACGACGTTGAAGAGCATTTTGGGCTTGCTTGCCCCCCTTGGTGGCTCGGTGAGGATCAACGGCAAGGAGACCTTACACCTAAGCGAGAAGGAGCGCGCTCGATATTTCGCCTACATTCCGCAAGCTCATACACCGCCGTTTCCCTTCATAGCCGCCGATGTCGTACTCATGGGACGTACGCCCTATATCAGCACCTTGTCCCGCGTGACCGACGAGGACAAGCAGGTTGCTTTCGACGCCATGGAGCTCATGGGCATCGACCACCTTGCACGCAAGACCTACAGCCAACTCTCCGGTGGTCAACAGCAGTTGGTGCTCATAGCCCGCGCGTTGGCGCAACAACCTTCCGTTTTGGTGATGGACGAGCCAACAGCAAGCCTGGATTTCGGTAACCAGCAGACGGTGTTGCGCCAGATGAAGAAACTCACCCAAGGTGGTACCACGGTGCTCATGGTCACCCATGACCCCGATCACGCCCTGTATTGCGCCGATCGGGTCATCGCCATGCACGAGGGGCTCGTTCTTGACGACGGGGCTCCCTCCCAGGTGATGACCACGGAGTTGCTGCGCACCATCTACGACACGGATGCACGTATTTTGGAAGTTGAGACCGGACCAGGCAAGACCGTCAAGGTTTGCGTTCCGGTACAAGAGGAGTAGCTGATGGTATTTGATGACAGGGAAATCGTTTCCCGCAGAAGCTTTGTCCGCATGGCGGGATGTTCCGTGGCGGCGCTTGCCGGCGCCGGCGTGCTTTCGGGGTGTCGAAGCGAGGCGGGCGACGCGGTGTTCAAGGGTGTTCGCACGATCGTGGACGACGCGGGGCGTGAGTTGCAGATTCCCTCGCCCAGCGCGTTGAAGAAGGTCTATTTCACGAGCGGCTTGGCCCAAGTGTTCGTGTTGGCGGTCGCTCCTGACCTGATGGGGGCGTCGTGCTCAAAGTTCACTGACGATGACAAACGCTTCCTCACCGACGAGCTCGAAGGCTTGAAATACCTCGGCGCGGTCGAGACAGGCGAGATGGACGTGGAAGCGGTGCTCTCCCAAGGCATCCAGCTCATCTTCTCCATCTCATCGGTCGAGCTCACCGCTGAAAACATCTCCGAGGCGAAAAACATCCAAGAACTCAGCGGCATTCCTGTCGTACTGATCGATGGTTCCTTCGAGAAGATCGGCCATGCGTTCGAGATGCTCGGCGACATCTTGGGGAGGAAGGAGCGCGCCGCGAAGTTGTCGGCATATTGCGAGGATGCCTATACCCGTGTCACTGAGGCGGTGCGCGACATCCCCGAGGACAAACGAGTGAAGGTGTACTACGCCGAGGGCCCCCTCGGATTGCAGACCGAGCCTGCCGAGAGTCAACACGCCTACAGCTTCAACGTGGCGGGTGCCAATGTGGTCGCCAAGGTGGACTGGTTTGACGCGACAGGTATGGCCGATGTCTCTCTCGAGTCCGTGATCGGTTGGAATCCGGAGGTTATCGTCACGTGGGATTCCGAGGTTCGTGGCGGTGCGGAGGAACACATCAAATCCAGTCCCGACTGGGCGGTGGTCGAGGCGGTGAAGAAGGGTCGCGTGTATGCCATGCCCAATACGCCACTGGCTTGGGTGGACAGACCCATGGCCTGCAATCGCTACCTCGGCATCCAATGGCTTGCCAACATGTTGTATCCCGACAAGTTCGACGTGGACATGGTCGAGGTCGGCCAGGATTTCTACGAGTTGTTCTACGGCAAAAGGCCGTCCAAGGAAGACATGCTGTCCATCTTGGGAGACAGCTACCCGCCCTATCGTGCATAGAAGAAGGTTCAAGTTATGGATATATTGGCCCAAACATACTTTGGCGACATCCTGCACATCATCTCCCAGGCGCTCCTTGTGCCTACCATCATCCTGCTCATCGTGCTCATCCTGTTCGCGGTGTTTTGCATCGGAAGCATCATCTTTGAGCGAGTGACTGAGCGCCGCCATTTCAAGGTGAAGGTCCCTGCGTTCCTCGACGCGTTGACAACTGCAAACGAGGAGACCCTTCCGCAGGTCGTCGGTGACGCGGAGTTGCTCGGCTCTCAAAAGCACATGCTGTTGACGTTGTGGGACTATCGTTGCCTTCCCGTTGACTCCCATGTCGCGCTTGCGAAGCGCCTGATGGGGGAGATGGAGGATCGTCATAACAAGATGCTGCTTCGCACCCAGGTCGTGTCGAAGGTCGCTCCCATGTTGGGATTGATGGGAACGCTCATCCCCCTCGGCCCCGGCATCGTCTCGCTTGGCGTAGGTGACACCCTGACGCTCTCCTCGAGTTTGCTCGTCGCATTCGATACGACGGTGGCAGGCCTTGTCGTCGCCCTTGTCACCTTCATCATCACCAAGATCCGCCAACGTTGGTATGAAGATTACGCAACGGCTATGGAGGCCGCGGTCACCGCCATTCTTGAGACGGTGGACACCATGCGCCAAGATGGCCGTTTGAACGTCTTCTCCCCGACACAGACCGCCCTGCCATATGCGGTGGGCAATCGAGTCGCGGCGGCGCCGAAAGGGGTGTAGACGATGGGCAAGTTCTCGAGTTTCTCCCAAGCCGGGTTGCGCAAGCAAAGACCGGTAGAAGATGACGATCCTATGTCTGGTCTCGCCAACCTTTCTGACTGCATGCTCGTCTTGGCGTGTGGCCTCATGGTGGCGCTGGTCGTCGCGTGGAACATCGATATCAACAACGTCAAAGAGATGAGCATGGTCGACCAGGTCCATGAGGTGAGCGAGATGGAAAGCATCGAACAGGACATCAACTCCGGTGGAAGCTCCTATATCGACCTTGGCCGTATCTACCAAGACCCTGAGACCGGGAAGTACTACATGGTCGAGAATCCGTCTGATCAGTCAGAGAAGGGAAGCTCCACCGACGAATAACGGTGCATATCGATGATGGCATGTAGCAAACATAGCAAGCGAGCCAACCTGCGCTCCAGGCTCTCATGCCTGGGCCATCTCATGCTGTGCATGTTGCTTGCCCTCACCTTGGTCGCTACGGGTGTTTGCGGTGCGTCGCCAAGTCGGCTTGCCCTTGCCTATGCTGAGGACGCGGGTCTTGCGAACGCGGGCGTCGAGGGTACCAGCGCAGCTCCAACGCAAGGGGCCATGCAGTCCCAAGTCGGTGGGGGAGAGGTCTCGGGCGGCTCGGGCGGCTCGGGCTCGACGGAGGGCTCGGGCGGCTCGGGCTCGGACTCGGGCTCGACGGGCGGCTCGGGCGGGGAGGGGGCTCCTCCGACCGACCCTGAAAACCCTGATCCTGTAGACCCTGATCCTGTAGACCCCGCGGCGACGGTCACGGAGATCCACCTTTTCTACAAGACTGCCGCCATGGAAGACTTCGCGGCCTATGTGGGCGATTCTGAGACCCCCGCCTATATCGACACCCGCCAGGGGAGCTGTTATTTCGACGCGCAGGTCGTCTATGCGGACGGATCGGTGGTCATGGCGGGTGAGTCTGATCTCGACATCGATTGGAAGTTCACTTCCGACTCCTATGCGAAGTACGCATCGATTGTGGAAGATCTCTTACCCGATGAGTCCGGTGATATGAAAGTGGTCGCCCTCGGGCAGGGAAACTCCGCGAACCTTCGCATCACGGGTTCCTACCAAGGTGTCACCGTGGCACCCGACAACACCCGCGTAAAGATCACCTCCAACGACGAACAGGTCGTTCCAGTCGGGCCGTCGTTGTACTACTCGGATTGGAAGACGTCCTACGATTACTTGCCCGACGGGGGGTCAGCTCCACAAGTCGTCATGTATCGTGGCGAGATGACCTCGGTCGATGTGAGCGCGTATGTCTTTTGGTCCAACGGTATGCTCACCCTGTCTGGGGACGGGTTCGTGCGTGCTTGGAACCTCGAGTACTGCACGAATTCCAAAGGGGAGGTCGTGACGCCGTTTTGCCAGGTAAGCGGCGGATCGATCACCGCCAATGCGGGGGCGAACGGGTACGCCTATCTCACGTGTACGCTTACGTCCCCTGACTATCTCAACGTGACCTATACCCAACATTTTTGCGTCCAGGTCACAAGCAATGCGAGCTATGTCACCAACATCGAGATCGTCAACGCCTCGGGGGAGTCCTACGGTACCGGCATCAACCTTCCTGACGGCGACAACATCCGCTACCTTTTCGCCAAGGTGACCTATAAGGTTTACGACGAGGATGCGGGCACGCAAAGCACGGTCACGAAGACGTCGATGCTTGAGGACATAGAAGGGTTGACCTGGCACAACTACCGCGGTGAGTCCATGGAGGACGAGCTGTACTCCGAACTTTTGGAATATCCCGGCTACGTCGTGTTTAAGGCGAATTCCGGATTCAAGCGTGCTCGCGTGGTTGCGACCGTGGAGGGCGGCTCATATTTCGGCGAGGACGTCTCCGCCGATTTGTGGATCAGCCATGATGTGGATGATGAGGACATCGGATCCACCTCCACCTTGAGGGTGGTCATCTACCACGAGAGCGACTATGCGAAGTTCGGCGACGATGCCCCGGTCGCCCGTGAGGTCACGGTGACGCGCGAGCAACTGGCGAGCCTTGGCAATCTCTACAGCGATTGGTATACCTTCCATGGCCGCAACGACTCGTGGTCGACGGTCTACGCGAGCGGCATCACCATAGGCAACTTCCTCTCCATCGTCGGTGTCGACAGCAGCGACTTGTGTTACATCGAGTTTCTCGGAAGCGACGGGTACAAGGGCACGGACGGTTTCTACAGCGCCTCCACGATCTTGTCGACCCAGTATCGCTATTCCAACTACTACATGCACATGGTTTCGAGCAACGCGAGCTATCTCGGCCAAAGTCTCGTGGCCCCCATGATCGCCTTGGAGTATTACGTGAGCAGGAACAACGACTACGACGGAAGCGGCTGGTCGAAGATGACGCCGGACTCAACCGTGCGCATCGTCATGGGAATGACGAGCCCCACCGCTACGAATGCGGCGAAATCTGTCAGTTGCATCGATTGCGTGAAGGTCGTCATCGTTGACCAACCTGACGAGGACTCCGGCGGTGGCGGCGGCAGTGGTGGCGGAGAAGGCGACCATGGAGCGGGCGACGATTCCGGAGGAGGTACCGGCGCAAACGACGGATCTCCGACCCAGGGCCAAGGAGGCGGCGCCGGCACCGGCGGACAAGCGGACTCGGCCGCCAAGGACGGCGCCGGCAGCATCCTTTTGTATGAGATGAGCGAGACCCAACAAGAGCTCGAACAGGTTATCGCTCGTGCCCAACTCGACAACCCATGGCTGCCGTTGGCGTTCGTGCTCATCGGCATCGCATTTATCGCCGGTGCGTTGAGCACCAAGAGGCGTTTCGATACGGACAATAAGCGTGGGACAGCTCCGAACACGCAAGGAAGGTGATTGGTGTGGATATCTCGACTGGTAAGAAGCGGCAGGCCACTAGTGGGTTTCGTCTTTGGCGGCCCGCGCTGATCGCCTTGTTGCTTTGCGTTGTTGCGCTCGGTGTGGCGTCTCCTTTTGTTGCGGCGGCGCTGAACGCCCAAGACCCCGACATCAGGTGGTATCTCGATGATCCGACCTCCAAGGAGTATTACCTCGAGGATGCAGGCGATCTTCGCGGTTTGGCGACGCTGGTCAACGGCAGCGCCGTCGATGATGCCGGAAAATCCATCCAAGCCGTCCCTTTCGAGGGGGTGACGATTCGCCTCGACAATCCCGTCAGCTTGCAAAACGTGGCGTTCGATCCTATCGGTACCGAGGAGACTCCCTTCGCGGGGACCTTTGACGGTGCTTCGAAAAATATCAGCGGCCTTGTAATCGAAGGCCATTTCAACAACGTCGGTCTGTTCGGATATTGCTCCAAGGATTCACGGTTGGTAAACATCACGGTGGGGAGCTTCCCTGGTGCAGGCGTGAGCGTGACCGCCGACACGGAGCACCTCTCCAACATCGGTACCGTCGTCGGTTACTCCGCGGGCTCGATAACCAATTGCTCGTCCGCGATCAACGTCACCGTCAAAAGCACGGGGTTGAACGCATCCACAGACACCGAGCAAATCGTCGTGAAAGCGGTCGGCGGAGTCGCTGGCTTCGTGGTCGGTGATGTGGCATCGTGCTCCTTCTCCGGAGAGCTTGAGGTGGGCGTCGCTTCAAACATCGCCGTTGAGGAGACCACCGACTCCGACGAGCTCGATGTTGCTTGCGAGATCGGTGGCGTCGTGGGCCGTCTTGGCGATCCTGACAACCACGGTTGTATCACCGATTGTCGCAACGAGGGGTCGGTTTGGGCCTACACGACAGGATCGGGCGCTCAAGACCGGTTCGGCACGACCACCTATGCCAAGATGGACGGCGTCGGCGGTATCGTCGGATACAGCAACGGGAGCATCTATCGTTGTCAAAACGGAACCTACAACGCCTTGCTCCGTAGCTCTACGGGCAAGGTGAGCACGTCCGCGTCCGATAGCATCGACGGCGAGCCGGTCAATAACCGCGGAGCGAGTTCCACAGGCGGCATATGCGGCGGTTTGCGCTCCCAATCCGACGATCCCAACAAGTACAACGACGGCGATCCCGACGATCCGGTTGAAATCACCGATTGTAGCAACCAAGGCCAGATAACCGGATTGAACGCTTCCGGTGGCATTTGTGGCATGACCGGCGTGTTCTGCACGATTTCCCGTTGCTATAACGGCACGGTCAGCGATGACGGCGACAACCAGATCGCCGGTAAGCTCGTCAGCACCCGTTGGAACAAGCCGTTCTCCGGAGGCATCGTCGGCCAATTGCGCGGCGGCAACGTGTACTATTGTGCGAATTACGCTGAGGTCAGGAATATCCAGACCGGCTACTACATGGCCGGAATCGCAGGTGGCCTGTTCGTGTCCGACGACCATCCGGAGGTCACCGGCGAGATCTACGGGTGTCTCAATACCGGCGGCGTCTACACCATCAACGAGTCCACCGCGGTCGAGTATCGCGAGGCGGGCATCTGCGGACAAAACGAGGGCTACGTGCATGACTGCATCATGTTGAGCGGTTCGGTCCCCTATCATAGCGACCAATGCATCGGCGCCAGCGATTGGGGGCTTTGGAGCAATCTCTCTGCGTGGAGTGCGGCGGACCTGCGCAGTGCGAATGCGGCCGCCTACCTCAACGCCATGGCTGTGCAAACCCAGAATTGGGACTGCTATTGGTATTGCGCTGGAAGCTATCCCGTGTTGAATTCCTGGGTCGTGCCATCCGAGAGCCAAAAGGTCACGTTGACGACCTCCCTCGTCGCTTCGATCGAGCAGATTGCCCCAGCACCTTATGTGGGCAATGAAGCGTCCTCCGTCCCCACCTTGTGCGTGATTTTGACCGATGGGACCGTCTTGGTCCAAAATGCCGACTTCTATGTCCTTCCCGACGCGAGTGCCCATGATATGTCGGAAGGGTCACCGTATAAGGCCAGCATCGTCGGCCTGGGTTTCTACCAGGGAACACTCGAGGATTGCGCGTCCTATGACATCTCTGCAAGTACCTTGGAAGATGCGGTCGTATCGGTAGAAAACGGGAAGTACTCCTTTGGCAAGGTCGTCTACCCGACCGACGTCGTCGCCTCGATCATGGGCGGTGCGGTCTCCGCAGACGAGTACGACTACATCATCTACTCGGGGAACGTCAGCGCGGACGCGGTCAAGCGCGGCATGTCCGGTTGCACGATGGCTTTTGACAGTGCCGGGTACGTCTCCTTTGACGCAGCGGGCTCAAGCAAGGTCCCCGTGTTGGAGTTCGGCGTCGAAGCTTTGAACAACGAGAGCCGCTCTTGGTGGCTTTGGGACCGGAACGGGGAGTTGATCGCTGACAGCAAGGGATACGTCTACTACAACAACACGACGGGCGGCACCTATGGGAGCTCAACCCTCAACGGGTGCTTCAAGTTCATCTCCGGTACCCCCTCAGGATACGTGGTGAAGCTTACCGCGAAGGCAAAGAGCACGGTTCTTACCGGCTCTGCCTACGGCAACTACATCATCGACCAGGTCAATCTCTACAAGGAGTGCTCGGTCACCAGCGTGCTCGTTAACGGCGAGACATGGTATTGGGACGCCTCCCGCCAAGCCTTCTACACGGTCGACGAACAGGGAAACCCGCAATCGGGCGTTCCCCATGCCACCTTCACCGGCAAACAGATCGAGCCCGAGTTCACCATCATGTACGGCGACCATCAACTTGTGAAGGGCACCGACTACTACGTGGTGCTTGGCGACCCTGACCCTGCCGACCTCGATGCGCAGACAACCTCAAACAACCGTGACATCACCGACTTCTCTTCGGAGAACTATGTGCGTGCGGCCACTACGGTTCGTCCGGTGGATACGAGCTGTTTGCGCAACTACTTCATCGGGTACTTCGGGATCTCGCCTGCTGACCTTGCCGATTGCGAGATATCCCTTGACTCCGACCAGTGGGCCTATCGCAACGGCGAGCAGATCGCCCCGACCGTGCGTGTGAAGTTGAACGGCGTGGAGCTCGTCGAAGGAACCGACTACACGGTCTCCTACGAAAACAATACGGAAAAGGGCAAGGCCACGTATACGGTGACAGCGCTTGCCAACTTGCAAGGCGGCTCTCAGACCACCTACCAGGGCACCTTCGACATCGTCGAGGGAACCGATATTTCCACGTTGCGACTTGCGGACATCCCCGACACGTCATTTAATTTCGGCTCTGCTGTTCACCCGCAATTGAACTTCCTTGACGACAAAGGGGAGACCGTCTCCCTTGTCGAGGGGAGAGACTACGAGTTTTCCTGCTCCACGACCGATGTCACCAAGTGCGTCGTGACGCAGGCGGATGGCAAGACCTACGACGAGGTCGGCACTCCCTGCACCGTGGAGGTGACCGGCATCGGCATGTATGCGGGGACTCTTACCGGGACGTTCCATATCGTGCCTTATGACGCGACGACCAACGCCACGGGACAACTTGTCGCTCGGACCCAGAACATGACCCTCGACGATTGGGTCTGGGAGAAGTCTGCGCCGTATAACATGGGCCTGACCAACCCCGTTGTGAATGTGCTTGCCTACCCGATCGTCGATTGGGATGCCTTTGGGCGGGGGGATTACGATGCGTGTTACGGCGAGGCCGTGACGCTCACGTACACGAACAACAACCTCTACGGCGGCACGATCAACCGCTATCCTGTCGAGTACTACCAAAAGGGCCAACTCGTTTCTCCGACAGGGGAGACCTACAAAAACGCTGCAGGAGTTACCTTGACCCCTGCCCTCGCCTCGGCAGGCGAGCTTTCGGCAAAGATCTATATGCGCGTGAGCATGACGAGCGGCAAGCCTCGCAACGGCGTGTCCGGGGTCTTGACGGTGGAGGGCCTCTATCTCTCCAACAATGTCGAAAACCGCGGTGATGTCAACAATGACGGCTCCCTCACCGTCATTGACGCCCAGATCACCTACGACTTGGGCTGCGGAGCCTATACCGATGAGGCCTTGGCAAACTTGCTTGCCTGTTGGGGCGAGGGGGCAACGCGAGCGAAGGTCGAGCTTGTCGCGGATGTCAACAACGACGGGATCGTCGATTCTTCGGATGCTCATGCGATCCAATACGCTGTTCACCACAACGGCGTATTCGGCGAGAGCTAGGGCTTGGCCATGGGCGCTCGTCCCAAGGGTGCCCTAACGCTCGCACTCGCCCCAAGGCGCGCCCGGGTCTCGCGCTCTTCTAACACGCCTCGCGGCGCGCGGGGCGGCTTTGCGTCGAGGCCTGTGCCGGCAAGGTCAGCGCGCACGCCAAACCAATCGTCTCGCGGCGCGCGAGGCACCTTTGTGCCACAATACGTTCGGACGTTTTGGAGGGAGAGACGATGGGCGAGTTGCTGGCACCGGCAGGAAGCGTGGAGGCTTTTAGGGCGGCTATCGCAAACGGGTGCGATGCCGTTTATCTCGGTATGCAACGGTTCGGCGCGCGTGCGTACTCTTCCAATTTCGACGAGGAGACGGTTGCCTGGGCGGTGGCTTATGCACACTTGCGAGGCGTCAAGGTTTATGTCACGGTAAACACCATCGTGTACGAGAATGAACTTGACGAGGTCAAGGCTTTGTTGCGCCATCTTAATGAGATCGGTGTCGACGGGGTGATCGCCCAAGATCTCGCCGTCATCCGCTACATAGCTGAGAATTTCCAGGACATGGAGCCCCATTGCTCGACGCAGATGGGCATCGACGACCTTGAGGCCACTTTGCTTGTGCGCGAGATGGGAGCGAAACGGGTCGTCCTTGCTCGCGAGTTGGGTATTGAGCGCGTAAAGGAGATCCGCAAGAAGTCGGGCGTTCCCGTGGAGGTCTTTGTCCACGGTGCCTTGTGCATCTCCTTTTCCGGCAACTGCATCATGTCCGGCATGACGGGAAATCGCCTCGGAAACCGCGGTCGTTGCATTGGTACGTGCCGCAAGCTCTTCACCGTTACCAACACCACCACCGGTGAGCTACTCGGCCGTAACTACATCTTGTCTACGAAAGACCTCAACACCATCGACTTCGTTGACCAACTTGACGGCGTCGACTCACTCAAAATCGAGGGACGCATGAAGGAGCCGATCTACGTCGCCAATGTGGTGTCTCGCTACCGTATGGCGTTGGATGGAGTTGCTACCAGCGACGACAAGGAGAAACTCAACCGTACGTTCAACCGTTCCTTTACCAAGGGATATCTGTTCGGAGAAGATCGCCGCGATATCACGAACACGACCAAGCCCAATAATTTCGGCTTCGAGATCGGCAAGATCTGCAGCGCGCGCAAGGGCACATACGGCATTGCCCTCTCGCGCCCCTTGCACCAAAACGACGTCATACGCATCCGGCATGACGACGAGGATGTGAACCTTTCGGTGGCGAAGCTCTACGATGGGAACGGCATGCTCGTCAACGGCTCCGAGACGGTATGCTACATCCGCATCAAGGAGAGGTTGTCTGTCGGCGACGTCGTGTATAAGACAAAGGACCTTGGTTACGAGCGCGAGCTCGAGGCAAGGCTCACAGGCGAATTCCGCCGCTTCCCTCTCGACTTTGCGGTGTATGCCTATCCGGGAGCGCCGCTCGTGGTCGATGCGAGGGGTTTTGGCCTCAGTTGCACATACGAGGGCGACGAATTTCTCTCCGAGGCAATTAACAGACCGACAACCAAAGATGATGTTGTCAAGCAACTATCTCGTCTGAATGAGACGGTGTTTTGCCTGGGAGAGGTCTCATACGATGATTTTGGCGCGTTCGTCCCCGCGAAGATGCTCAACGCTGCTCGTAAGAAACTCGTTGCCGAGCTCTATGCGCAACGTCTTGATGGCAAATCGCGACGCGTAAAGGAGCCAACGCCTCACAGGCCCATCGCTTTCACGCCGATTGCTCCCTATCTGAGCGCGGCTGTCATCACATCCGAGCAATTCGAGGCATGCAAGCAGTGCGGCATTGACGTCGTCTACTTCGACAACATCGTTGCGCGTAACAACAACGACTACCAAGATCGTGAGGGGGAGCTGCTCATCGGTGGCCTCGGTGGCATCTACCGCTATCGACAAACCAATCCTTTTGTTACCGACTACTCTCTCAACATCGTCAATGCCAAGAGTTGTTACGAGATGCATCTTCTCGGTGCGAAGCGTGTCACGCTTTCTTATGAGCTTAATAAGTCGCAAATCTCCGAGTTGCTTTCGGCCTACCAGCGCGAGAACGGTGGTTTGCCATCCCTCGAGATGATCGTCTATGGTCGCGCGCCGCTGTTGGTCACGAAGTATTGCCCGCTCAAGAAGATGGGACAGTGCGGCATGTGTCGGACCAACGCTTACGAGATAGAGGACGAGTTCGGGACGTTCCCTGTCGTATCGCATGAAGATTGCACCACCACCATACTTAATGGCAAGGTCCTCAATCTCCTCGATGAGATGCCCAGTATCAGGGGCGTGGAAGCCTTCCGCCTCAACTTCACGACCGAGACGCCCGATGAGGTGCGTACCGTTATCGCCAAGGCGCGGGGAAAGCTTGACGGCTCTCTGTCGGCATCAACGTTCAATTCTGAAACCGACACCCGCGGTCATTTCTACAAAGAAATCCTATGATCACGCGCAACGCTTGATTGCCCCAAAAGAGTAAATGGCACCATTGCAGCGCTTCGAGCGTTCGTCCCAAGGCGCACTTGGGTCTCGCGCTTGCCCCAAGGGGCCCACGGGTCAAGCGTTTGTCTCAAGAAACACAGGTCACTTCCTGGGCTTTTTCTCCTTCTTGGGCTTTGGCTTGGGCTTGGCCTTGGGCGCAGGGTCGGTGAGGCCGGGGATGGCAAAGGCGCTCACCTTCCAAAGGTAGATGCTTGCCACCGATCCATAGGGGCTGTAGCGGCGGCGATAGCGCTCAAATTGCTCGCGGGTGATCTTGCGGTGGCGATACACCATGCGCATGCCGCGGAGGATGGCAAGATCGCCATAGCTGAGGATGTCGGGGCGTTGTAAGCAATGGATCAAGATCATCTCCGCAGTCCACACGCCGATCCCGCGCAGACTTGACAACGCCGCGATGGCGTCCTTATCGTTCATGGACTTGACGGCTTCGAGGTCGAACGCGCCGGAGTGGACCTTTTCGGCAAAGTCGCGGATGTAGGAAACCTTTGTGAAGGTCATGCCGCATGCCTGCAACTCCTCGACGCTCTTTGCGAGTATGTTCTCAGGTGTCACTACCCCTTCAGGCCAAAGGAGCTCTTCGCCTTCGGGTGCAGGTCCGCCCAATAACTCGACGAAACGCTTCCATACGGTGGCGTGGGCCTTTGTTGATATCTGTTGGCCGACGATGCTGTCGACCACGCTGGTGAACAAATCTCCGCGCAGGGGCCGGTTGGGGTGTCCTAGCTCGTCGATGATGGCGGCAAGCTTCTTGTCCCTCTTCTTGAGATAGGCGATTTCCTCTTCGCCATAGGGAAAGACGTTTTCCATGGGGTTTCTCGATTCTAGATTTGTCGATAGGAGGCGAGGGGCGCTTTGAAATTGAGAACGCATGTGCAACGATGGGTGGCACGGGTTTGCATGGGAAATCCTTTCGCGCGGGATGTGCTAAACGCAATATAGCATGGGGCCGCGCCTGCTAGGTTGTGTCTGCAGAGCCGTGTTGCCTCCGCTACGCCTGCCGTGCCTGCTAGGTCGCGCCCCCTCCGCAATGTCGTGCCTGCAGAGCCGTGTTGCCCCCGCAAGGTCGTGCCTGCTAGGTCGCGCCTCCTCCGCAATGCCTTTTCACCTCTGCTAGAATGGCGGCTATGGAAAGACGAACGAGCATATATACCCACCTCGTAGCATTGATTGTTCCTGCGCTGACGTGTCTGATATCCTTGGCGATTGCGGGTTGCGTGCCGTTTGGTGAGGGGTTTCCCGAGGGTTGGGATTGCTATACGCAATACCTCGAGTACCTTGATTGGTACCGTGGCGTGTTGACCAGTGGAAGCGACCTGTTTTACTCCTTCGGTAAATCCCTCGGCGGCTCCATGGTGGGTATCTATGGGTATTATCTCGCCAGCCCGTTGAACTTGCTCATCCTCTTGTTCCCTGAAGGGACGACGCCGACGTTCATGGTCGTTGTCGGAGTGATCAAGGTGGCGCTCATGGGGTTGACCATGAGTGTGTTCGTGTCGTGCCGGTTCGACCTGCGTGGTTGCTTGAACGTGGCTTTGAGCTGTGGCTACGCGCTTTGTTCCTACGTCGCTTCTTGGCTCTTGCTCGGGTTTATGTGGATGGACGCCGTGCTTTGGCTTCCGTTGGTGGCCCTTGGCATGTATCGGTGGTTGACCCGACAAAGACGCTCCCTCTTCCTCGTGTCGGTCGCAGCTTCTATCATCAGCTGTTGGTATACGGGTTACATGGTCTGCCTATTCGCGATCTTCTACCTTCCGTGTGAGTATTTTATCCTGTCCAAGGGCAAAGGAGCCCGCGCATTCATCCTGACCTATCTTCGTTTTGGGGGACTTCTCCTGGTCGGGGTTTTGTTGTCCGCCTTTTTGCTTTTGCCCGTCGTCTTTGCGCAGATGGGCGGAGAGTCGGTGGACTTCTCGTTCACGCTCGACCGCGTTTTCCCGGTCAACAAGATCTTGGGCCCCCAATTCCTCGGTGCTGCAAACTACTTCTCCGCGCCGCAGATGTTTGTGGGGACGCTCGCGTTGTCCGGGTGCTTGTTGTTCCTGCTCAACAGGGATATTGCCCCGCGGGAAAAGGTCACGCGGTGCCTGTTGTTCCTCTTCGTGTGGGGATGCGCGTATATCCAAGCCGGTAACGAGCTTTGGTGCGGTTTGCGCATTCCGCGCGGCTACGATTGCCGCTTCGCCTTCATCTTGGCGTTTTTGTTGGTAAGTGGGGCAGCGAGCTCACTGAGCCGTCTCGGCGGCATCAAGGTTCGCTCCGTGCTCTCTAGCGGCGGTGTCCTCTTGGTCGTCGTTTTTGCGTGCCACTTCCTTGGGATGTTTCGGTCTGATGGATACTTCGTGGCTGCCGCGGCCATCGTCGTTGTGACTACGGCTTTCCTTTTGGCGCTTGTGACACTTGGGCAAAACTCCCGCGTTGCTCGCGGCGTCGTGGGGTGTGTGATGGTGTTTTTGGCCGCGGGGGAGATGGGCGCCAACACGAGCTATTTGGAGAGCGAGGTCATCGGCGGCGCTGCGCCCGTTCAAACCTATTCGGATTACCGAGCTAGTGCACGTGCCAACTACCAGGAGCTTATCGCGCAAGACGATTCGTGGTATCGGCTCGAGAAAACGTGCTCCCGATTGGACTATTTCGGACTTGAGCCACCGGACAGCGAGGGTATCGTCTTGGGGTACAGCGGCATCTCGAGCTATTCGTCAGCCCCTGATGAGAACCTGTTCAACGTTTTGTCCTACCTTGGTTACTCCCGCACCGACATGGGGTCTGCCAACTATCAGCAACCCATCGTCTTGTCGGACGCTTTGCTTGGAATCAAGTACGTGATGAACGGCGACGGGAGCATGTGGCAAAATCCTTACGCGCTCTCGTTGGGATATGCCGCAAGTGACGAGGCGTTGGGGGCCCTTGAGAATGTGGGTACCACCGCCATTGTCGACAACAACAAGACCGCTGAGGGCACAAATCCTTTCGAGGTCCAAAACGAGCTCATCAGCAAATTGCTCGGGCGCGATGTCGAGGTGTTCAAGCCGCTTCCAGCCGCCACCCAAACCGAAATCGGTGACGAGCATGTCTCATGGAGCGTTGATACCCAGGGCAAGCGGTACGCGTACGGCTATGTCAATTGTGACAACGTTCTCGCTTTGGAACTCACGGTGAACGGTAACAACCTTGGGGAGTACTTTACCTGGGAGTCCTACTATGTGTTCTCCTTGGGTACGGGCGTCAACGGGGATGCGAGCGGTGCCGAAAACGTCGTCCTCGACAAAGCGGCGACCGTCTCGCTCGACGCCTCTGGGTCGGTTTTCGAGGGGCACAGCGTTGAGTTGTTGGCCTATTACGTGGATGAGGACGTGTTGAGCCAGGTGGTGTCCGAGCTGGCGCTTCGCCAACTTGACGTCAAAGAGTTCCGCGCGGGCTTTGTGAGCGGGACGTTCTCGTCAGATTCCGATACGCTCCTGTTTACGACGGTGCCTTATGACGAGGGTTGGACCATTCGCGTAGATGGACAAGAGATTGCCTCCGAGCGGGCTCTCGGCGCCTTCACCGCTTTCCACGTCGATGCCGGGGCCCACGAAATCGAGATGACCTATAGCCCCAAGGGCTTCTTGTTTGGTGTGGCCATAAGTCTTGTCACACTTGTCGGTGTCATTGTCTTTTCCGCCGTCTCCCGATCGCGTAAGCCGAAAAGGAATCCCGCACATGCCAACACCCAGGCCAGCGGGGACGATGCCGTCGCACTCCCCGACATGGCGTGACCTTCGACATGCTGTGACCCGCGCATGCCATGACCCTCGAACGCTCGGTTTGAATTGTAGAAAACGCCTAAAGAGCGCGATTGTGCCGCGTTTTTGGTTTACCATGCACATGGCTGCTTTTTTCATGTAGAAGGAGTCCCTCATCGGTGTCCTTTGCCTTTTCAACCCGATGATCGTGCTTGCGACTGTCGGTATGCTTGTCGGTATCGGCCTCTGCTTTTGGGCGTGGCTCTCATCGTGCAGGCATTGAGATAGGGAAAAGGGTCTGAGCAGCACCCGCAGCAATGCTTCGCTTCTTAAGGGGGGGGAGCGCGGCGCCAATGCTTGAGGGACATTTCAGGCAAAAACTGCTACCAGACAGGAGAGACAAATGGCAAACAAGTATGCAGGTACCCAAACCGAGAAGAATTTGCAGGCAGCTTTTGCGGGCGAGTCCGAGGCACGCAACAAATACACCTTCTTCGCTTCCGTCGCCAAGAAGGAAGGCTATGAGCAGATCTCGTCTTTGTTCTTGAAGACCGCAGACAACGAGAAGGAGCACGCCAAGATTTGGCTCAAGGAGCTCGCAGGCATTGGCAATACCGCACAGAATCTGGCAGAGGCTGCTGCTGGTGAGAACTACGAGTGGACCGACATGTATGAAGGCTTCGCAAAGACGGCTGACGAGGAGGGCTTCCCTGAGCTCGCCGAGAAATTCCGTCTGGTCGGCGCTATCGAAAAGCACCATGAGGAGCGTTATCGCGCTCTCTTGCACAACGTCGAAGCTCAGGAGGTCTTCGCGAAGAGCGAAGTCAAGATTTGGGAGTGCCGTAACTGTGGCCACATCGTCATCGGCACTGAGGCTCCTGAGATTTGCCCCGCTTGCGCCCATCCTCGTTCCTATTTCGAGATCCATCTCGAGAATTACTAAGTCGCGTACCATTGAGTTGAGTTCTGTCGAGCCGTAGAGAACGGTTTTGTGGTAGAAAAGCGATAGAAGAGTTGAAATAGAGCGATAAAAGGCCAACATTTCAGGAAAGGAAAACCCATGGCAAAGATTCCCCAGGAAGCACAAGATCTTTTCAACGAGGTCAAGCAGGTTGTCTTTAGCACGGCGACATTGGACGGCCAGCCGAACAGCTGCATCGTCGGCATGAAGAAGATCATCGACGACGAGACCATCTACTTGTCTGATCAGTTCTTCAAGAAGACTCTCGCCAACATCAAGGCCAACGACAAGGCTGCCGTGGTTTTCTGGGGCGAGAAGGGCGCTTATGAGATCTATGGCACCATGCGCTATGTTAACGAGGGTGCTGAGTTCGAGGAGCAAGCCGCATGGGTTAACGCCGCGTTTGAGGCTATGGGCATGCCTATCAAGACCAAGGGCGGCGTGTTCCTGCATGTGGAGAGCGTCTTTTCCTCCGCTCCTGGTCCCCAAGCTGGCGACCAGATCGCATAAGATCGATTGACAAACGATTGGTAAGGCGGGTTGCAGGGGGTTTCTTTGCAACCCGCCGGCATGTTAAGGGAGAGGGAAACCGATGGATTTCGATGCGCATGAATTCAAGAGCAAGATTAAGAGCGTGGTTGTCTCCGAGGAGGAGATCAAAAGGCGGGTCCGTGAGGTTGGCCGTGAGATCAGCGACGAGTACAAGGACAAGCCGTTGTTGATCATCAGCATCTTGAAGGGCTCGTTCATTTTCGCGTCAGATCTGATTCGTGCCATCGACATTCCCTGCGAAGTCGCGTTTATGGTGGCCAAGAGCTATGACGGTCTAAATTCTTGTGGTGAGGTTACGATCTCGCTTGACGTTGAGCAGGACCTGAGCAAGTATCATGTCATCATTGCCGAGGACATCATCGACACTGGTCGAACCCTGTCCCAAATTGTTGAGAAGCTCAAAAAACGCAATCCCTTGTCCCTTAAGGTGATCGCCCTTCTCGACAAACCCGACCGTCGCGTCGTTGATATGGATGCGGATATCTCGCTGTTCACTGTTCCCGATCTTTTTATCATCGGCTATGGTCTCGATTACAACGATGCTTACCGCAATCTTCCCTATGTTGCCGAATACGACGAAGGCGCTTAAGCCAAGTGCCCCCATCGTAGGTGCCCCCTGTTCGTTATAGCGTTATGATTAACAGGTTGAATCGAGGAGGGTGCCAAAGAATGAGTCGATCGGACAACGTGCGGCATTTTGGGTGTATTGCGGCGATTTATCTGCTCGGCCTGCTTGTGGGCGGTCTCTATGTCGGGATTGTCGCGCCGCTTCGCACGGTGATCCAAACAGATATGGCCATCGACAGCTCTTTGGGCATCTGGATCATCAACATCTACACCTTGTTTTATGCCGCCACCATTCCCGTGGCGGGCAACCTTGCCGATCGTTATGGGCGCAAGAGTGTGTATTGCGGCTGCCTTGCGATTTTCAGTCTCGGAGCGTTGTTGTGCGGCCTGTCTCAATCCTTTGGCGGTTTTCCGCTTCTGCTTTTGGGGCGAGTGATCCAAGCGGCCGGGGCTGGCGGGGTCATCCCTGTTGCCACGTCGGCCATGGGTGTCCTCGCACCTGAGGGCAAACGGGGCATGTGGCTTGGTATCTCCTCGGCGGTCGCAGGTCTTGCCAATGTGCTCGGTGCCGCCGTCGGCAGCGTCATCTCCTCTATCGTCGGCGTCCAGGGCTGGTGCTGGGCGTTTTTCGTAGTGGTACCCATCGGCGCCTTGTTAGTCTTGCTTGCGCTTTTGTGGTTGCCTCGAAACGCCGTCAAACCCCAAGGACGTCTTGACGTGCTCGGCTCCATCTTGTTCGTGGCCTTTGTTCTGTGTTTGCTTTTGGGTCTCAAGGGCATCGAATTTGACGATCCGATCGGGTCAACTCTGAAAGTAACTACGATTGGGCCGGTGCTTGTGGCCGTCCTGCTTGCCCTCGTGTTCCGCGTCGTCGAGCGCCGCGCACAAGATCCGGTGTTCCACCTCGAGTATCTGCACAACCGCCGGATCAGGATCATCATGGCGGTTTCATTCTTTGTGGGGTGTTGCATCATCACCATGTCCCTCGTGCCGGAGTTCGCCGAGGCGGTACTTAGCGTCGAGGTGGGATCGGGTGGTTACTACATGGCCATCATCGGGGTCTTCGCCATCGTCGGCCCGCCGGTGGGAGGCAAGCTTATCGATAAGCACGGCGCAAAGCCGGTATTGTTGTCGGGTTTGTCGGTGACGGCAATAGGGTTCGGATTCCTCGCGTTTTTCGTCACAGCAAATCCGAGCATCCCCGCGATGTTGGTCGGTCTGTCCGTGGTGGGACTTGGCATGGGATTCGCCATGGGCACGCCTCTCAACTACATGATCCTGCAAAATACCACGGCTGAGGAATCGAGCTCAGCCATCGCCACCATCTCGTTGGTGAGGCAGATGGGCACGACGTTGGCCCCGGCTTTGCTCGTCGGGTTTACGACGGCCGGTTTGGGCATTGCGGGCTATTGCTACATGATGGCCGCCGTGATGGCCGCTAGCCTTATCAGCATGGCGTTACTTGCCCGATATTGACATGCACCAGTTAATGAGCTTCACCATGGCATACGCCCATCGGTATCGCGATACGATAATCGGCGACATCTAGCTCACCTTGAGCGCGTCACTCCCTTCTGCAAGATGGTATGCGAGAAGAGAAGAAGCCACGCAAAAAAAACTTACGAAAATTTGCAAAAATGTGTAGCATGCTAGTTGATAACAAGTAACGTATTGTGCAGTCCCACAGGCATAGCTCCTGGTTGAGTGACGAGCAATTCCAACGTCAAACAACTCAGAGAGGGGCTCAAGCTTTGGGCAAGCAGAGTAATATCATGCTGCTTATCGTCATATATGGCAGCGCATTCCTTGCAGGTTTTAACGAGAATCTCATGAACATGGGCCTTATGGCCATGATGTCGGAGTATGGGGTGGATTCGATCACCGCCCAATGGACCGTCACGGGATACATGATCGTAGCCACGATCGTCGTGACCGCTATGGCGTTCCTCTATCGCAGATTCAAGTTGCGCATGCTGTTCTTCGTCGGGGCCTTTTTTACCGTGCTTGGATCGGCATTGGGGCTGTTTGCGACCAACTTCGAGATGATTATGACCGCCCGATTGCTCCAGGCCTTGGGGGCGGGCATGTTCATACCTATGATGATGAACACCATCCTCGTGGTCGTTCCCAAAAACAGGCTTGGCTCCTATATGGCAATCGGTGGATGCATGATTGGTTTCGGTCCTGCGTTTGCCCCGGTGGTGTGCGGATTTTTGGTGACAAGTATTGGGTGGCACAGCGTGTTCTTGGTGCCTTTGGTCGCAATGATCGTGCTCGCCTTGATGGGCATCGTGTTTGTAAGGAATTTCGACAATGACGCGGCCCATCTTGACATGTTGTCCCTTCTGTTGTCCGCCGTCTTGCTGTTCACACTCTCGTTTGGCCTCTCCCAACTTTCCGCGAACCTGCTTGTAGGTTTAATCTCCCTCGGCGTCGCCGTCCTCTCCACGGTGGCTTTCATCATCCGTCAGGGCAAGGTTGAATACCCTCTCATCGATTTGCGCCCCATGTCCCGCTCCACGTTTTGGCCTGCGACCTTGCTGGTGTTCGTCGCGATGTTGATCAACTTCTCCCTGTCCGTGTTACTTCCCTTGTATTTCGAGGGCTCCCTCGGGATGACCGCCATGTTCGCCGGATTGGTCATCTTGATTCCCGTGCTTGCCAATTGCGGTACAACCATCGTGGGTGGTCGCATCATGGACGCAAAGGGGGAGTGGCCCTTACTTCCCGCAGGTTTCCTGCTGATGGCGATCGGCGTTGCTGGGATGGCGGCCGTTTCTGTCTCTATGTCGGCACCGTTGATGTTCGTCGCTGCGCTTATCGCCTATGCCGGCGTAGGCCTCGTGTTCTCGCCGTCCCAAACCGCGGGACTCCGTACCCTTCCTCCTCGCGAGAACCCGTTCGGCGTTGCGATCATGACCACCATGCTCCAAATCGCTGCATGCATCGGCCCATCCCTTTTCGTGGGCGTGATGTCGGGTTCCCAAGCTGGGTCCTTGGACGCTGGCGCGACCTTTGAGTCGGCGGCGGCCACCGGCTTCTCTGTCGCAATACTTGTGGCGTTCGTCTTTGCGGCTGTCGGCTTCATTGCGGCGCTTCTGTTCGCGTTCAAGGCGAGACGGGCGAGCGAGTCTGGGGAATCCGGGCGTGCCCAAGAGGATGAGGGTCCTCTTTCCCGCACCAACCTATCCTCGCTCGCCGATCCCAGCCCCGTCCTTTTCTCCGCGACGGCCCCTGTGTTCGTCGCTATGCGCGCCATGGTTGAGAATGGGATTGAGGGTGCGCCCGTTGTGGATGGCGAAGGCAAGTTGGCGGGATATCTCTCCGATGGGGACATCATGCGTTTCCTCGCCGAGAAGCACCCCACTTTCACCACACCGTATTCCTTTATCGAGGCGGCAAACAACCAGACCATCGATGAGCGCATGAAGGAGCTGATGGATCTCCCCGTTGGTCGCATCTGTACTGAGAACGCTGTGACGCTTCCCATGAACGCCAGCTTCGAGCAAGCGTGCAACTTGCTCTCCAAACAGCGTATCAAGACGGTTCCCCTTGTTGACAAGGGCGGACGTGTGGTTGCCTCCCTTAATCGTCCAAGGCTCCTTCGTGCTACTATGGGGGTCTATCTCGACCAGAAGAATCTGGCACGCTAGGGTGCTCCGCCGACCGTTTCAGCTATATGCCGCTTATGGAGTTCGGGATTGCGAACAGGCGTTTTTCTGGTAGCCTAGCAACAAAGGAAATAATAAATATCAGGACTGATTCATGGACTTCGTTGAAATCTTAAATCAGGTGGACTCCATCGTGTGGGGTCTGCCTATGATTGTTTTTTTGGTTGGTACACACCTCTATTTCACCATTCGTACGGGCTTTATTCAACGAAAGCTTCCGATGGCGATCAAGATGTCCCTCAAGCGCGATGAGGATACGGAAGGGGATATCTCTCCTTTCGCTGCGTTGGCCACGGCTCTTGCGGCGACTATCGGAACCGGCTCCATCGTCGGAGTTGCCACCGCGGTGTTGTCCGGCGGTCCGGGTTCAATCTTTTGGATGTGGGTCATCGGCATGCTCGGCATGGCTACCAAGTACGCCGAGGTGTTCGCGGCGGTGCGTTATCGTGTGAAAGATCGCTATGATCAGATGGTCGGCGGTGCCATGTATATCTGGGACCGTGCTTTCATTCGCAATGGGCGCAGGCCTGTTTGGGCGCGCATCGGTGGTGTTCTCTTCGCGCTGTTCATGGCGATTGCAGCCATCGGTACCGGGTGTGCGGTGCAATCATCCGCTATCACCGGCATTATCATCTCAAGCGGCCTTGACGTTCCGGAATGGACGCTCGGCCTCGTCGTCGCTGCGTTGGTAGGAGCCGTCATATTCGGCGGCGTGCGTTCTATCTCGGTGGTCTGTGAGAAGCTTGTTCCTTTCATGGCGGCAGCATACGGCTTGGGATGCATCGTCATACTCTGCATGAACGGAAGTGCCATTGTCGACGCTGTGGTGATGATCTTCCAGTGTGCGTTTACCCCCCAAGCAGCCTTTGGAGGTGCGGTAGGTTCAGGAGTGATCGCGGCGTTACAGTTTGGTGCGGCTCGTGGCCTGTTCTCGAACGAGGCAGGCATGGGTACCGCGGCGATCATCGCATCTGCAGCCAAGACGAAAAACCCTTCTGAGCAGGCTCTCATCGCCATGACGGGAGTGTTTTGGTCCACAGGTCTCATCTGTGTGCTCACGGGTCTCGTGCTGGTGACCACCATGATCGTCCATCCGGAGATCTCGGCTGAGATCCTTGCCGATCCGACGGTCTTCACGGGGGCGAAACTTGCCAGCACGGCCTTTGCCACCATTCCCTACATCGGCACGCCTATCCTCGTGCTTGGCCTTTGCACCTTTGCCTACTCGACGATCATCGGATGGTCCTACTACGGATCGCGTTGCGTCGTCTACCTCTTCGGCAACGCCGGTGTCCGGCCTTACCAGGCTATCTATGTTCTCGGGGCGTTTTTGGGCGCCATCGGCATCGGAGACGTGGTCTGGATCATCGCCGACATCACGAATGCGCTCATGGCGATCCCTAATCTCATCGTCATCTTATTGTTGTCAGGCGTCATCGTGAAAGAGACGCGCCACTACGTCTACGATGGAAACATCGACGAGTTGGATGAGACGCCGATACCTCGGGCATCGGATTTGGTGAAATAGGGTTAACGCCAAAAGACTTTGCACGTAAAGACTTTGCATGTCCTTGACAACTATCTCTTCAGCAAAACGTATACTGTAGCCATGATTTACTACGTTGAAGACGATGAAAATATCCGTGAACTTGCTTTGTACGCGCTTTCTGCCCAAGGCTTGGAGGCGCGCGGTTTCGCCTCGGCTGGCGAGTTCAAACAAGCTTTCATGGAGGGCGTGCCCGACTTGGTGCTTTTGGACATCATGCTTCCGGGAGAGGACGGTCTTTGCCTGTTGCAATGGATACGCGAAGATTCCCCGTTAAGGCACGTTCCGGTGATGATGCTCACCGCCAAGGGTACCGAATATGACAAGGTGCGCGGCCTTGACATGGGCGCTGATGACTATTTGGCCAAACCTTTTGGCATGATGGAGCTGATAAGTCGGTGCAAGGCGCTTATCCGTCGCTCCTCGTTTGTTCATGATTGGGAGTCCCAACAAAGTGGGGGTGTTGTCATAGGCCCTCTTGCCCTTTCTCCTGACAGCCACAGGGTTTTTTGCGCGGGGAACGAATTGGAACTCACGTTGAAGGAGTTCGATCTCCTCAAGAAGCTCATGGAGAACCCTGGGCGCGCATTTTCCCGCTCCCAATTGATGGAGGATGTGTGGGGTATCACGTTCCTCGGTGAGACCAGGACCGTGGATACCCACGTACAGACACTACGGCGCAAGCTCAACGATGCGGCTCCTGGTGCGGGAAACCTGGTTGAGACCGTGCGCGGCGTGGGATATCGCATGGCGGTAGAGGAATGAGGCAAGCGGCATGTGAAGGCGGGAAGAGCCTGGCCACCCACCTGTTTGCCATTCTTTTCTCGTTTGCATTCATCTCGTTCATCGCAGCGACCGCCATTGCGGCGTATGTGAGCTGGACGGTATACGAGGGGGATGCGGAGCAACGTCTGATTGCGCAGCTCGAGGTGTGTGCTACCCAGATTGACGACATGGGTTCCGAAGAGATGGTCGCCAAGCTTTCTGGCGTGGAACTTGCCAACACGCGTATCACCCTTGTCGCCTCAGACGGGTTCGTCCTCTACGACAGCGAAATCGACGCAACGGGTATGGGAAATCACGGAAACCGGCAAGAGATCGTGGCTGCCCAAAATCTAGGCGAATCGGTGGTGCAACGCAAGTCAGAGACTACCGGGTCGGATTCCCTGTATGCGGCGGTGCGCGTCGGGCAGGACGATTCCGTGCTCAGGCTTGCCGAGACCCGAACCTCCCTGATGTTTTACCTCGGCGGACTTTTGGCGCCCCTGGTTCTTGCCATCTTGGCAGCAGCGCTTCTGTCGGCGTTGATGGCGCGTGCGATCACCCGGTACGTGACTGCGCCGTTGCTCAACGTCAATCTCGATGAGCCGCTCAATTGCGAGACCTACAAGGAAGTGCGTCCCCTGCTCGCCAGGATGGATGCGCAACGCGCCGAGCTCAAGGAGCAGAATATGCGCCTCACGCAAGCGGTTACGCTTCGTAGAGAGTTTACAGGCAACGTGAGTCATGAGATGAAGTCACCGTTGCAGGTCATCGGTGGCTATGCCGAGCTCATAGAGAGTGGCATCACCAGTCCTGAGGACACGAAGAGGTTTGCGGGCATAATTCGATCGGAGTCGCAGACGATGCGCGAGCTCATCGACGACGTGCTCACGTTGTCTCGGCTTGACGAGGGGGTTAGCCAAGCTCCGACCCCCTTTGATATTGCGATGGTCGTCTCCCTTGTCGTCCAACGACTTGAGTTGACGGCTGAGTCGAAGGGTGTTTCCCTACAGGTCGCTTGTGAGCCAAGGGTCAAGGCTATGGGTTTCGAGCTCCAAGCTGAGCAGGCCGTATACAATCTTGTGGACAATGCCATCAGATACGGTAATACGCGCGTCGAGATCAGGACTACCCTTGAGGGGGACTGGGTGAGGGTCAACGTGTCAGACGACGGTCCGGGAATTCCCGTCGACCAACGTGAAAGGGTTTTCGAACGGTTTTACCGCCTCGATCCTTCCCGTTCAAGGAGCACCGGCGGAACGGGTTTGGGCCTCGCTATCGTCAAGCATGCTGCTGAGGACATGGGAGGGTCTGTCCACGTGCAAGATGCATCGATCGGTGGCGCAGAGTTCGTGATGGAACTTCCTTCACAACCTTAGGCTGATCGTGGGGCGGAACCCGGGAAAAGGGATCTCGTAGGTCCGCCGATTATTATCCCTCACAACCTTAGGCTGATAACGGGGCGGAACCCCACGCCCGCTCGGCCGACGCCCGATCCAGCGGTATCCACACCGCCGACCGGCCAAATGGTCGATGCGAAACCCTGCCCGTGGCCAGGGGAGCGAAGCCACCACAACGTGTAGCCGTTCTCGACATAGATGTCGTTTTTGCGCGCGAAGTCGGTTGGCTCGGCCATGCGGTCGTCGCTGCTAATGAAATAACGCTGCGCCTCCTCGACGGAGAGGAGGTAGACGAGGTCGTCGCAATCGTCGCCGCCCACCGTCTCCCAAAGCGCGTCATCGTCGGTATGGACCTTGTTCAAGACCAACCTTGACAACTCGTCCTTGGAGAAGGCGTCTGCGACGAACGTGCTGTTTGCCCATTTGCGCAAATCGCTTTTTGCCCAAGTGATCGTGTTGTAGAAGGAATGGTACGGCACGCTGTCTAACGAGCGCTCGCTGATGAGCAGAACTTTGTCATCGTCGCGCTTGAGCACACGCCAAACGATCGGCTCGCCGCCCCATTGCCCGAACGTCGTTGTCTCATAGGATGCGACGTCTATCCGTTCACGTTTCTCCCGGTAGCGCTCAGGAATGTCCTCCGCTGTCGCCTCATCCAAGGAGGTTCCGGTCACGACGCCGCGATGGTAGAGCGGCGACATCGACGCTGCCGCGCCGGCTTGTCCATTGCCGGGCTCCATGGATTCCATCAATATCTGCTCATGGCTCTTGTTGCGCACCATGGTCCCCACGTCGGCTGCGCGGCACATCGGCGGGACAAGCGTCTTGCGTTTGCCATTCTTTGCCCAGTCGAACTTACTGCAGTGCGTACGGCCGCCGATGCATTCATAGTTGGCCGCCCACAAATAGCAGAAGCTGCGCATCTCGTCGAGCACCTCCTCGAAGGTGCCGTCGTATTCCGTCTCCATGTAAAGCTTGAAATAGTGATATGTTCGCGAACGGTCAGAGATGCACATGCGTCTGAAGCGGATGGCAAGCCACATGCGCAGGCCCGTGTTGAGCTTGAGAGAACCCGACGAGTTCAGGTCGTCCTCGAACATGATTTCCATAGGTTGCCAGTACTCCTCGTAGAGGCGTTGCTGTTCGCGGCGTGTCTCTCCGACAAGGAGATAGTTGCGCATGAGGTCCGCCGCGGTCAGGGGGATACCCTTCGTGTTCAGGCCCTCGAAGACAGTCTGCGCCTCGTCGTCCTCGTCGAGCTGCGCTGCTATGACGAGCAACTCGCGTATGCCGTTCCAAAAGATTTGGGCATCAAAGCCCTCCTCGTGCATACGGCGGGAGAAATACTCGTAGTTCTCCCGTACGCGAATGCTCGGGTGCTCGGGCATCTCGGTGCCGAGCACCAAGGCAGAAAGCGTCGCGCCGTCGGGGCCGATGAGCTTGACCTTTGCCTCAGGGTCGCCCGTGCCCCTCACGATAAGGAAATGCTCATGCAGCGCTTCCGCGTCGAAATTGTGCGTCTCTCCCTCTCCTTCCTCCTCTTCTTGCCAGTTCGCAAGTTCGGTGCCCTTGAGCGTGTCGCCTGTCTCACGCAGGTAGTCGCGCAAGGCGGTAAGGGCAATGGTGACAGAAGCGATGCGTTGCTGACCGTCGATGATGTCAAGTTTGCGCACTCCGTCGACGGTTCCGGTGTCAAGGTACAGCGTCATGCTTATGAAGTGCGAGACCTGCGCCTTGCCACACTGCATGACATCCGCCACGAGCTCTTCGCATTGGTTTTCGTACCAGGAGTAGACGCGTTGGTAGACGGGGATGGTGAATTGCGTATCGGGTTGCCCCATGAAGTCGAGGAACCATTGCTGTGTTGTCTGCATGATTGCCTCCTATCCGAACAGGGCCGTACTTGAGCCGTTGTCAATCTTGGTGTGGCCCTCTGCCCAGTCAAGGTGTTTCTTCATGGGTGGGCTTTTCATCATGTGCTTGAAATCTTCGCAGCTGGTTAGCAGCTCGATCATGAGCTCTTCGGTCTTGTCGGCGGGGTAGTGCTCATCGATGTATTTGCGGAAGACGCTGTAGAGCTCCCACCGGGAATGTTTTGCCAATGTCTCGTCCTTCTCGACGAGCCAACGGCGAAGTGCGGCGCTGAAGTGGTTTTGGTTGGGATCGTTGTCGAACAGCGATTCGAGCGGTATCCAATATTTTTTGAGCAGGCGCTCTTGCGTTGCGGGATCTTGTTCGAAAAACATGCGGTTTCGAAGCAGGTCGCTCGTGGCCAAGCTCATGCCCTTGGAGTTGATGCCTTCAAAGATGAGTTGGGGGTTGTCGCCGTGACCGAGTTGGCAGATGATTGCAAAGAGGTTTTGGAGCCCAAGCCATACCTGGTCGAGGTCGACCTTAGGGAGACTTTCCTTGAAGAACGCGTAGTTGTCGACGACGCATTTCGAGACCAGGTAGTCCGCGGGCATATCCGTCTTGTCCAAGACGGCTGCGAGCGTGTCTTTGTCTGCGGGTGCCGCGATGAACTTTTGGATACGGTCGGAGCCGTTCTCGATATACAAAAACTCCCGCTCGATGTCGTCAGCGGTCTTTCCTGCCGCGGTCTTGCCGCTCTCACGCATGTAGTCACGCATCGCGATCATGAGCAGGTTCATCGTCGTGGTACGTTGTTGACCGTCGACGATGTTGAACAGCTGTTCCACGCCTTCGACTCCGCGTTGCTCCGTTGGGTCTTGCGGCGCACCGTTCCCGGGGGTATCAGAACCGAGGCCGCGCACGCCGCGCACGGAGTCGTTTTCGCCGACGCTCTCCTTGGTGTACACGATCGAGCCGATGAAGTGGCTTTGGTTTCGCTCTCCCGCCTTCAGGACGTCCTCCCAAAGCTCGTCGCATTGCCACACGCCCCACGTATAGACACGTTGGAACACGGGGATGGCCATCTGGCATTTCGGCGTACCTAAGAAGTCGAGGTACGTCGCCTGTTTCGTTTTCACGCTTCCTCCTCGTTTTCGCACTTGCCGGTAATTTCGTGCGAGGGCAGGCGCTTGACATACTTACATCTAAATACGTCGGATGCCTCAGAGGCAAAGGCTGAAGCAGCAGATAGATTTACGCTTTTCTCGCCCGCGCATTGAGCTTCTCCGACATAGCTGATGATAAACGCAAACGGCCTAAAGCTACACACAAAATGACATGTAGAGTGGCAAAAACTGTCTATTTCCCTCGACAGAGAGCTGTTTTGGGTGCAGCACAATTTCGGTTCCAAGGCGTTTAGCATACTTCTTTGCAAAGTCGTCAAGCGATATAGTTGAGTAATTTTTCGAAGATTTAACTTCAATGGGCGTTACGCGGGGCTTTCCTGTTGCATTGGAAAAACCCTTGGTCAGCAGGAAATCTATTTCTCGTCTCCTCGGTCTTGCGCCTTCTGTTTGTGATGATTGATACCAGCTGTAATAAAAGAGCGAGTGACCAAGTGCTTTCAGTTGTTGGGCGATGATATTTTCTACGAGCATTCCCTTGTTGATAGACACACGTCCAAATTGAATATCTCTATGAACATCCAGGAGTTCGGGGCCGTCATCGAAGGCGAGGCTTACTAGCAATCCCGTGTCAGCCATGTAACATTTGAGTGCTGAGGAATCTTCGTGCAAACTGTAGTCCACATTCGGGTCGTTGTAAAGCTTGCATCTATTGATGAGGCGCGCGTGCTCAAGCCAGATAAGTGCAGATTCAAATTGTTCAAAACGCGATCCGCTCTCGGTCGAAGCAAACATAAAACGCTTGCTATCAGAAGATAATTGCCCAGGTACATCGTCGTATATCATTCGAGCGCGGCGAGCATCTGCATCACCAAATTTGGTAATGTCTTCGCGATACAACGCAATAATTTGTCGCTTTATCTTGTCACATCGGCGGAAGTCCTTATCTGTAACAAAGGCTTCGACTGCCTGCGGCATGCCCCCAACCAGCATGTACTCGTTAAACAGTCTCATACATGTTTTATGAACAGAGTTTGGTAGTTGCTCCAGGTTTTCCCGATGGTGGCGGATTTCGTTTGCGTATACGTCTTGGCCGCAAGCCCAGAGGTATTCTTCGAAATCGAGGGGTTCCAGAGCAATTCGTTCCTCTTCGGAGGGAATAACGATGTGCTCAACATTCTTTCGAATTGAAATCAATGAGCCGGTTTCGATGTAGTCGAATCTGCCGTCCTCAACCAAATGTTTGATGTATTCTCGCGCAATGGGAAGGCGTTGCACTTCATCGAAGATAACAGCCGCGTTGCGCGGTTCGAGCATCTTGCCGAAGTTCAGCTGGAGCATACGCAGGAACACGTCGATGTCACCGCGGTAATCATTAAAAATCTTGACAGTGTCGCTGTCGATGCTCGAGAAGTCAATGTATAGGTAATTAGCATATTCACGGCTAGCGAATTCCTTTACGAGGGTGGTTTTGCCGACACGGCGTGCGCCCTCGATAAGAATAGCCGTTTTGCCTGCTGACTCAGTCTTCCATGCGAGCAGCTTTTCGTATGCTTTACGCTTAAACATGGCGCTCCTTTGCAATACGAGTATCACCTGTGGTAATACAAGAATACCGAGGTTCTAAATAGTCAATATATACAAAAATACCGACCTTTATGGCTGGTTTGCTTATACATTTTAGGTTCTGGTGTATCGGGTAAGCTCCACAAGTGCTTTTGAGGCAAGCCGTTATAGCGAAACGATTTCAGCCATCAGCGCCAGAACGCGAACGGAGGGTTGTCCTATCCGGACAACCCTCCTGGTGAGGTGGCGTGATTGGCGATCCGGTAACGAATTGAAGGCGCTCCCGCTACTCTTGCTTGAAATCGTTGAGCTGCTTGTTCAGCATCGCATCGGACCTCTTCGCCTTGATGAGCCCGATGACGCCGACGATCGCAAAGGCTGCGACACAGAAGACGGCGAGGGTGGGGAAGCCCGCCATCGGGCACCATCCCGATCCGAGCACCCAGGCGATGATGATGAGGCAGCCGAAGACGCTGAATGCCAGGTAGCGGGCGAGCATGCTCGCCTTTTTTGCGAACACCTCTGAGAAACAGGCGAATCCCAAACAGGACATGCAGAGGCATATTCCGAGGCTGACCCATATGGCGACCACCACATCAATCGTTTCGATGAGATGCGTGCCATCCCAGTCTGGCAAAAGCCAGAACACCGACCAGCAAAGCACGCAGATGGTGAAACTCGTGAAGGTGGCGGAGGCGATTTTCTTGGCGGCGCTGGCGCCGTCGATCTTTTCGTTTTGCATGGTTCTTCCTTTCGTTAGCCTTTTACAGGCCGAGCATTCGTTTGACTTGCGCCGCATAAGCGCGGGAGATGACTGTGCGCTCGCCGTTGGACAACGTCGCGATGATTCTGCCGCCGGCGTCCGATCGAAGGCTTGCGACCTCTTTCAGGTTTACGACGGTTGATTTGCCTGTGCGAACGAAGCCGCAGGTAGTGAGCTTGTCTTCTATCTCATAGAGCCGCATGGGCGTTTCGAAGACCCCGTCGGCCGTGTAGAAGAAGCTTCTCTTGTCCACCGACTCGAAATACAACACGTCTTTTGCGGGCACGATATGGGTGACTCCGTCGACCTGCCCCGTGAGCTTTTGATCATAGAGCCTCAGGCGGGATACCGCTTCGAGCACGTCGGCGTCGATGCGTGCAGCGCGAAAGACCACTTCCATGTCTTCGAGCGTTGGGTCCTCTTCAACGATGATTTTCATCTTGTTTCCTTTCGTGATGCCGGCAGCTCGCATAGTAGCGCAGAAGTGGTAGCGCTTATGTGCGCGAAAAACCAAGATGCAACAGAAGCGCACCAAGATGCATGAGGGCGACCCTAGCGTTTCGGCGTTTTGCCTACTGTGCTCCAGAGCGTGGTGAGTCGGGTAAACATCAACCAACCAAAAGGTGTGACAAGCAGGGAGCGGTCGCTACGGCTTTTTACTACTTCTTCCCGAGGGCAAAACGCCCCACAATCTTTGCGACATTGCGGCGCTTTGAGCCCATGGGCAGAATGCGATCGAGGGGTTTGCGCAGGCTGCTGTCTTCCGGGATAACGCGTTCGTGGACGACCTCGGCTCGCAGGGTTTTAGTGGCGTTGGCCATCTCTCTCAACATCGCGGCGATTTGTCGCTCGTAAAACGGTGTCTCCTTCGCGTAATCCCAGTACAGTTTTTCTTTGTCGCACCCGCCAGGCATCCAAGGCTTTTCGAAGCCCGCGAAATGCAGGATCTTCGGGCTCTTGTAAGCGGCCAGAAACTCATCGAACACATCGGCCGGCGCAAAGCTGAACACCGCATCGATACGACCGGCGCAATCGTTCATGACATCCCACTCGGCGTCGAGAAAAACGACGCGCCCTTCGCAACAGGCATTCAATATGTCCTGGTCATCAAAGATGTACTTTGATTCCGAGGCGAATCCGAGCCACTGCTCAAACGAGTACGCCTTGCGCATCTGCTCCAGATTCATCACGAGAACCCCGGCCTGGAAATAGTCGTAAGGGTTCTTCATGTGCAACACCTCTGACGTGTAGCGCATGCGTTTGCCGTCGTTGTTGTTGAGATGGCCCAAATAATCGACGTCGCGCGTTGCGGCGATGAGGTTGTCTCCCAACTCAGTGGCCCAAAGCTGTGAAATATCGCCCAAGACAACAAGGTCGGAATCTAAGTAGATCGCCTTGTCGCAGTCGGGCAATACCCGTTGGATGAGGAAGCGGTAGTAGGTCTCGATGCTGATGTGCTCGTTGTTGGTCCGCAAGCGATATTCCTCCGCCATGCCGTCGACGCGGGCGAATCTCAGCGACGCGTTGGTGAAGCGCACGAAAAAGCCCCGCATCTCATCCTTGTGCTCATCCGAGATGTCCGATTCCAACACGACGATGTCGTAGGTATACTCGGGCGAGGCGTTTTTCAACAGGGAATATATTGCTGTGGTAAGCGGGGGGACGTAATTGTCGTCAGCCGCGAAAACGACGGGAATCACGGGGGTCGCGGGAGCTGCGGGTCTGTCCGCGACCGTCGCGTCCTTTAGATTCTTTACGCGTGTTAACACGGGAACTTTGTACGGTTCGGGATGGTTAAAGCACACGCATGGTAATTGCTTGTGCCGCAAGTCGGGGTTGACGCGTTTCTCGTGTGCGAGCCATATGTTGAACAGTCGCTCTGCCAGATGACCTGGCGTGCGCCGTGCCTCTTTGCTCAGGTGCGAGGTGTCCCATTGCGCGACAAAGCGACGAAGAAGGGGAAAGAGCCACGCGCAATATCGGTCGAAAAGGCTTTTGCGCATGATGAACATGTTGCAAAAACACGACTTGCTTCCCTGTAAATAGAGCTTGGCGTCTTGGGCGTAATCGGGATGCTCTTCCTCAAGAATCGCAATCATGAGATCCAGGTGTTCGATCTTCAGATACGGTGAGCGCTGGTAGTGCTCGTATACGCTCTTGTAGCTTTCGGGATACGCGCGCAAATCTTCAGCATTGGTGGTGACAACATCCCAACCGGTGACAGCGTCGGCTATCGTCTTGTCGTCTATGCCATAACGTTCCTGTGACGCGCTGTTTATGCGCCGCTCCATGACCTTCCCCCACGGGTTCTCCTCGTGCTCCTCGCTTGAGAAGTCGAAATACCGGCGGTAGTGGCAAAAGCCGTAATACTGTGCATCTACGTTCTTCCATGCCCAATATTGGGTGGTGAGCTCGCAAAACGATGAGTTGCTATCGGCTATGTTGTCGCCCGTATCGTCCTGGTAGGCCCACAAAAGGCGCTTCCTTTGGGTTGTCGGTCCCACTTGGACAGGCTGCAGGATATCGCTTTCGAACGTGGCCACGTCTTTGTGTGTGGTGACGAAGATACGGATGGATTGCGCCTCGTAATCGCCCTCCTTCACCAAGGTGGGCTTGCTGACAGGGACGGCGCCGGTTTTGCGCTCGACCTCGCGGGTGTGTTCAAACGCCTTTTTGCGCATTGCGCGGTAGCGCTTGGAGCCTGCTCCCTCAACTTGGGAATCGATGCGTTTCACGTAGGCGAGCAGGGTATACAACACGTCGTCGTCTGTGATGGTCTCTCCTGTGTCGAGCAGGGCATACGAGCGGTCGCGCACGAATCGCCAAAGCTCCACCGCCACCGCATCGGCGGGCCAGAGTTGACATACGTAGCGAATTGCCTCTTCCTGCTCACTCGCCTCGAGTTTATCGATAAGCTCGTTCATGGTGTGGGCGGCCATGTGGTCGCGCACGTCAAAGACGCGTTCTTCGAAATCTGCGCGCCTTAGGTCTGCGCCATGGGCCCGCGCGAACGTCCGCACGGCTTCGTAGGCACGAGCGTCGGCATCACACCACCGCTTGAAATCCTCCAATCCATAGGATGCGCTGAAGGTGTCACCGTGGCCTAGGTGATATTCGTACCAACGCGCATCAATCGCGCGATAGCTTGTTGCCAAAGCACACATGACAAAACTTGCGTAGGCGTCGTCCGCGCGTGCCAATTCCAAATCGCCGAGCATTGACCAAGCGTTGCGGGCAAAATTACCTTCATAGACCTTGTGGTTCACCTGCCAATCGAAGCCATCTTGCGGGGCGAATTGGTATCTCAGAATCTCTTCGCCCGAAAGGCTTCTCGCGGGCGGAGTGAGGAAACGTTGCATGCCTGCGCGCGCGTTTTCGGCATCCTCGTTTTCGGCGATAACCTGTGCGCCGAAATGAAGGATGTCGACGGGGTCTGCGGCAAGCTCAGCATCAAGCGCCTCGAGTGCTCCGGGTGCCAAAACATCGTCTTGATCTATGAGCATCACGTACGTACCCGTCGAGGCCATAACGCCGTCGCGGCGCGCTTGGAGGGTACCGAGGTTTTGCGTGTGGTGAATAATTCTCACTCGGGGCTCGTCGTGATAGAGTGCGTCAAGCTTGTCTCCTGAACGCTCGGGATCGCAATCGTCGACAATCAACACTTCAAGCGCGCCGCGGTTCTGGTCGAGAACGCTTGTGACACATTGCCGCACATGGGGGAGCCCGCTGTAGAAAGGGATGACTACCGAGTACCTGACCGTCACGAACGCCCCCTCACAATCTGTTTTTGCCTCTATGGTACAATTACGAGTCTATCAGGACGGATAAGGAATTTCCATGGATACCAAAACAGCGGCTTTAAGCGCCACAATACCAATCAAGCGCAAAGCTGTGTAAAAACATGCGCAATCAGTTTTGCAAAAGGGTTTCCAAAAAGCTCCGCAAGACGCTTGCGCGTGGCGTTGCGAGATGCGGTTTGCTCTTTTCCCGTCGTTCCGACAATAACTCAACCATTGTTGCTGGTAATGTTGATGGAGAAAACGAGACTTTGGCAGGCGGTCTGCTTTCCGTTTCCAACGAGTCGTCGCACCAAGACACCCTAGGCGAGATTGCGGTGTCAGATCTCACGCCCCGACCCACGCACATCCAGTGCCACCTCTCGGTGCGCATTCGGAACACAACTGCGAAGCAACTGCGCATCAAGGTGTTGGGAAGCGATCGGAAAACCGTTGCCGATGATTATATTTTCATGGGGGAAAGCGAGCTTGAGCTTGCAGAATACGCAGACGATCGTGCGACGCTTGTGAACGCATCTATTGCAATCCCGTGGAACATGGACGATATCATTTTCGAAGCTTGGAATGAGGAACGTCCACAGTACGTCTTGCGTAAGCGCCTCACGCGGCAAGAATGGGAAGCTCTTGTTCAACAGATGGATACGTGGCTTTACCGAACCGCGGGTTGCGATCCCTATTACACGCAGTGGTTCAACGAGCATCGGATTACTGCATTTGAAGGCGAGCGCCAACGTGGTATCACTTTTCCGGAAATGCCCCTTTTCAGCTTCGTGGTGCCTTTGTACAAGACACCGCCTCAACTTTTCGATGAAATGGCAACGTCGCTCGTGGCGCAGACCTATCGCAACTGGGATTGCATTTTGGTGAACGCGAGTCCTGAAGACGCTGCGCTTGCCACGCGTGTGGCTGACGTGTGCGAAACGGACGGGCGCTTCCACGAGGTGACGCTCGAGGGCAATCGGGGAATATCGCTGAACACGAATGCGGGCATAGCCCAAGCGAAGGGCGATTTCGTTTGTTTCCTCGATCACGATGACACTTTGGAGCCCGATGCGCTTTTCGAGTACGCCCGGGCGATAAATGAACGCCCCGATACCGACCTTATCTATTGCGACGAGGACAAGATCGACGAGGCGCGCAATTATTGCGTTCCTACCTTCAAGCCCGATTTCAGCCCCGACCTGTTGCGCTCAAACAATTACATCTGCCATATGATGTGCGTGAGAAAGACGCTGCTTGACCAACTTGAGCCGAACACGCCTGAATTCGATGGGGCGCAAGACCACAACCTCACGCTTCAGGCGGTGGAGCGGGCGCGGCATGTCCATCACGTCCCGCGCATTCTCTATCATTGGCGTATGAGCGAGAATTCTACTTCGGTCAACGTGGCAGCGAAGCCCTATGCGGTTCGTGCGGGTGTCTTGGCCGTGCAAAATCATCTTGACCGCTTGGGGGTGCATGCGCGGGTTGAGGCTGCGGGAGATGGTTCGGCAAGCTATAAGGTGCGCTATGAGGTCCCTGCGAGCAAGCCCCTCGTCTCTATCGTGATTCCCAACAAGGACCACGTTAACTTGTTGAAACCCTGTATAGATTCCATCTTGGACAAAAGTACGTACGACAACTTCGAGATCGTCGTTGTCGAAAACAATAGCACCGAAGGGGCCACTTTTGATTACTACCGGGAGCTTGAAACTAACCCCCGCGTGCGTGTCGTATATTGGCTGAAGCAGGGTTTCAACTTTTCGGAAATTGTGAATTTCGGCCGCGACCAGGCCCAAGGCGAATACATCCTACCGCTGAATAACGACACCGAGGTGATAACGCCCGACTGGATTGAGCGCATGTTGGGAAATTGTGCTCGCGAGGAAGTAGGTGTCGTGGGATGCAAGTTGTATTACCCCGACGACACCATCCAACATGCGGGTTGCGTTGTCATCGAGGGTGTCGCGCTCGCGTTCCGCCATGTGCCTCGCGAGGGAACTAGCTATTTGAATCTCATGAACACGCAGCGGAACGTCAGCGCTGTTGCCGGCGCCTGCTTCATGGTGAGTGCCGCGGATTTCGATGCGGTGGGAGGGCTTGACCCCGCACTTTCCGTCGAATACAACGACATCGATTTCTGTCTCAAATTGCTTGAAACAGGCAAGCTGAACGTGTACCTTCCCGATGTCGAGCTTTATCACTATGAGTCAATTTCGCGTGGCGTTTCGGACAGGGGCACCCATTACCAGGAGCTTTGTCTGTTCGAATACCGATGGAGCAAGCTTATAGGCGCAGGGGACCCCTACTACAACATCAATCTTCAGCCGAGTCCCGAAAAAGTCATGCATTGGAAGTTTTAGCATGGCTCGCCCTAACACGAATCGCCCTAGCACGTCTTGCCCTAGCACACCTCGCGATGGCACGCCTCACCCTAGTGCGGCTCGTCAGCGAGCATTTATCAATCTCAAACGCTTGTTGTGTTCACCGTTTTCCCAGAGCTCATCGGGCAAATCGTCAGGTGACGCATCGCTTTCCCGCGACAAACAGGGCGTGGGGATGAAATCCATCCTCTTCGTGTCCCCGACGGGCGACTTTTCCAACGGAGCGGAAATCAGCATCTTCCAACTCATGGCGCATTTGGCGGGGAAGGGCCATCGCGTCTTCAACGTGTATCCCGCGTATTCGCCGCATGCCGAAGACGCATACCGCGCCACCTGCAACGCATCCGGCATCACGCCGATTCGCGTTCCGGAGTTGCGTTGGTGGCCTGATGCGCCCGGCGGCGACGTCAACACGCCACCCGATTCACCTGCAGACCTCGCGGCAATCAAGAAGATTCGCGATATCATATGCGCGAACGCTGTTGACGTTGTCATAAGCAATACGGTGAACGTCTACCATGGTGCGCTTGCGGCGGCGGGTGAGGCTCGTCATATCTGGTTAATACACGAGTTTCCCGAGGGGGAGTTTGCCTATTATCGCAACAAGATTCCGTTCATAAGCGAGTATTCCGATGCCCTGTTCTGCGTTGAGGGAACGCTGCGGACGAGTCTTGAGCCTAGACTTGGTGGTCGCGAAATCGGCACCTTCCTTCCGTATACGAATCCGGGGAAATTGGGCGAGTTTGTCAGTAGCGAATCTGACGGTAGCGAATTTGCCGATAACGAGTTTGGCGGTAGCGAGCGTGCCGGAGATACACAAGGTCGCATTGTCTGCATCGGACTCATATCCGAGAGGAAGAACCAACTCGAGCTTTTGCGTGCCTATGCCATGTTGCCTGAAGAGTTGAAGGTGCGAGGGCTTGTGTTCATTGGCGGTGATGGGGATGGCGCGAATTATCGCAGAGCGTGTGACGATCTCATCGCCCGCGAGGCGCTTTCAAAGGTTTCGTTTCTGGGGAGACAGGAAAACCCGTGGGGGCATGTTTCGAGCCGCGACATCGTTGTCTTGCCCTCAAAGAGCGAGACCTTCGGGTGCGTGTATGCCGAGGCGCTTATGTGCGGCGTGCCTGTGATCGCGTCAGACAACCCGGGATTTGCCATGGTGAACAGGCTCTTTGGTGGCGGTAGGTTGTATCCTTGTGGTGATGTTGACGCGTTGGCGCATGTAATAGGGGATATGTTGGGAAATTTTGATGCGGAGGCGGCGTTGGCAGAGGCGACGGCGCCACAGGTTCGCGCCGCGTTTGCCGTTGAGAATGCATATGCGCAAGTCATCGCCGAGGTGGAGGGCTTGAACGGAGAGGTGCATGAGTTGATGCCCTGAAACGTTGGTAACGCGTTGGTTGACCATGATATCATTGCACGAATCGACCCGACAAAAGTACCTGTTGTAAAGATATTTTCAGGAGAATTCATGCGTGTCTTCGGGCGCTTCGCGCATCTCGTTCGTTTCGGCGTTGCCTTGTTGGTAATCGTCCTCGTCATGGCCACTCTCTCTGCAAAGCTATCGCAAAATGTCGAAAGCCGCGCCCTGGCCGAGATGCAGTCCACCGTTGGCATGCAGGCATCTGCGTTTAAAGACGACATGAGCGGACAATATCAGCCGCTCTACCTTATCGCAAACATGCTTGCAAGCGGCAAGCAATTCGGTAGCCAAGAGATTCAACCTACGCTCAACTCAATCGTAGAAACGTTCGAGCTTTGCGGTCTTTGCTTGGCGGATACGAGCGGCAACACCACTGACTACCAGGGAAATACCATTGGGTCGTGCGCCGACCGCGAATATTTCCAAGAGATCATTGATGGAAGCCATACCAAGATTTGCGAGTATCTTCCCATCACGAAAAAGACAAGCGAGCCGCGAGTTATCCTCTCGATTCCGGCATACGACGCAAGCGGCAAGATGGTCGGAGTGCTCTTTTGCAGCAAGGAAACCTCCATCCTTGAAAAGTCGATTTTTGCCCACAGCGACCTCTTTGACTCTGCGACCGCTGTCTTAATCTGTGATGAGACCGGGCTGCTGATCGCGGCGAACGAAAGCGGCTACGGCTATTTTTCGACCCACGGTGTCGAAGAAGGGAATGAACCGAACCTAACCCAGCTGGGCGCAAGTCTGCAAAATCTCGAGGAGGACGGTAAGGCGCACCGTATCGACATTGCCGGCCGAAGCTGTTTTGCGGAGCGCGTCTCGCTAGACGAATGCGGTTGGAGCCTTTACTGCGTTGTGGATGAAGCGAATGCGAGCGAAACCTATGGTGAAAATCTCAGTAGGACGCGCGAAGTAATCGTCTGTATTGCGTTTGTGTGTCTCGCCTCCATCGCATACATCCTCGTTTCGGACAGCATCAACATTCGGCGCTCGCAACGAGAGGCGCGCATAATCCAGCGCTACAACGACAACTACAAAAATCTCCTCAGTGAGATACGTTGCGCGGTTGTGGAATACGACACCGAAACTGGGATTGCCACGACCTTGCAGGAGAACTTTGACGATTTGGGATTGAGCGCGATTGACGGGAGCGCAGGTGCCTTTAATAGCTACAAGCAAGCGCATCCCGAGTTTGACTACAGCGAGCTGGAATCGGAGGTCGCGATAGCAAAAAATACCGGGAAGAGCTGCTCGTTCGAAACGATTTTGGCTCCCGCCGCTAACAACCAAGACCGGCTTTATTGGCTTAAAGTCAAGATCATCCCCATCGCAGACGAAAACGGCAACATGACAAAAATCTATTGCGCGCTCCTCGATGTATCCGATTTGCATCACGTCGAGGAAATGGAGCTAGACACCTACGCGCAGATGCCCGGAGCCGTTTATCGAAACAGCCTTACCGGCCAGGCCCACCTCGGTTACTTTAGCGACGGCCTTTGCAAGATGCTCGGGTATTCGCGCTCGGAAATCGATGGGCTGATTGGTCCCGACTGCCACTATTCGCAACTGCTATGCAAGGATGATCGATCTCGATATCGCGCGTTTTGCAGGGAGCTCGCGCTAAACGGAGGCTCGCAGAGTTGCGAGTATCGCATGCTCTGCAAAGACGGCACTCTCCTTGAGGTTTCCGACACCATGTATGCCAAGCGTGCCTCCTCCGGCGCCAGATACGGTTACTCCGTCGTAATCGATATGAGCAAATACCGCGCGGAGTGCCAAGCTCTTGAGCGGGAGCTTGAGGAGACGCGTGACAAACTGGAGCAAAGCAGAATCAAGAACGCCAGCAGCCAGATGCAGCCGCATTTTCTCTACAACGCTCTCTCGTCCATCCGCGAGATTGTTTTGGACAATCCGGAGTACGCCTCCGACCTCATTTATGACTTCACAACGTATCTAAGAGCGTGCATCCGATCGATGTCGAGCGACGCTTTGATACCCTTTACACAAGAAATTGAGAATATCAAGGCCTATACCAGCATCGAAAAGATGCGCTTTGGCGAGCGCCTCACCGTGAGGTTTGAGTGCCCGGAAACGGACTTCGAGATTATTCCCCTGAGTGTCCAGCCGATTGTCGAAAACGCCATCCGTCACGGCATCTTCAACCGCGGAGCGGCGGGCGGGACCGTGATCGTTAGAACGATGCGAAGCGGGGGCTGCATTATCGTCAGCGTAGAGGACGACGGTATCGGGTTTGACTACGAGAAGACGATGCAGGAGGTCGAGGCCGGCACGAGAGATTCCAACGGCCTCGCGAACCTGATATTTCGCTTCGAGAGCCTGTTAAAAGCAAAGGTTCACATCGACAGCGTTGTCGGTGCCGGAACGAAGGTCACAATCAGCATTCCGGCGTACAGCCGAAACGTCAGGGGAGGGCAAGTATGAGAGCCATCATGGTAGACGATGAAGCCATTATGTTGCGGAGCTTTATGCGTTACAGCGAGGGAATTCCGCAGCTCAAAGTAGTTGCGCAGTTCCAAAGTTCCGAGGAGGCACTTGCCTATGCGCAGGACAATGAATTCGAGCTTGCGCTGCTGGACGTGCGCATGCCTGGCATGGACGGCATCGAGCTCGCAGTTAAATTGCGCGAGATATATCCCAAGCTGCTCGTTGTGTTCATCTCCGCTCATGACGACTATGTGCGTGACTTCAACGAGATAGGCGGCGACTACTATATCCTCAAGCCATACAAGAAAGAGACCATCCAAATGATGGTCGATAAGATGTCCCTGCTTGCAACGCGCATCCAAAAGGACATCTATATACAGATGTTCGGCAGATTCAATGTGCTCAAGGACGGCGTACCGGTCAAAATCAGCGGTAAGACCAAGGAAATCCTTGCTCTTATTGCCATACGACGCGGAAAAGAAATCAGCAACGAGAAAATTTACAGCACCGTGTGGGAAAATCGCGAGTACAACAACGTGAACATGAAGGTCTACTATAATGCGCTTTCTCGACTCAAGCATGCGCTGGAAGAGGCTGGCGCGAGCGAACTGTTGCTTTCAACCCCACGTGGACAAATGCTGAACGTCGCTGTCTGTGACTGCGATTATTTTTCGTGGCTTGATAAGAACGCAGAGAGCATAGAGCGATTCGACGGCGAATTCCTGACAGAATACTCCTGGGCAGAGCCGATTTTGGCAAACATTCTTAACAGCATAAATCTTTAACTATCGTACAGATACGAAGGTTGCTGCAAAAGGATACGTTCCTTTTTTGCGGCAACCTTGTTTTTGTTGGTATTGCGTTACTGCCATTTCTCCAAGATTGAAAACATTGGTTACATTGCCGTTCGGCAGACGGATCAATGAAGACTTCATCGCCCTACGTTCTAAAGTCGAGAGGAGAGAACAGGCTATGAAAGCAAAAAAGTTACTCGCAGTCCTGCTTTCGTTTGCCATGGCTTTCAGTGCCACACCCGCATTTTCGGTTGTAGCGTCAGCTGAAGGCGGTCACGTGCATACAGAGGAATGCTATGACGAAAGTGGAGAACGGATTTGCGGGTTTTATGATGACCAGATTTCACTAGCCGGGCTTGAATGGCACGGCGAGGTCGTGACCGCGCAAGATCTAAAAGATGCAGTTTCTAACTCCGCGGCGGGCGAGACTATCGTTCTTGGGGCGGAGATTGACTATTCGCAAAGCGAGCTCGATTCAATCGTCGTTGATAAGAATGTCAGGTTGGATTTTAACGGTCATAAGATCACGGTTGATGATGCCCTGTTCGAAATTGCCGAAACGGGAAGTCTGACGCTTGTGAACGCCCAAATTGAGTCGACAGGCGATGATGTTATCGACACGATCAAGGCTGGCGGCGTTCTCACAATCGAGTCAACAGCTGGCGATGGAATCGTGTCCAGCGATGATGTGATTTCGGATAATTACGGAACGGTTGTTGTTAAAGGTGGAAGTTATAAGCCCGGATATTCTTTGATATATGAGAATTACGGAAATGCAAGTGTAATTATTGAAAACGCAAATGTGGTATCTGAAGATTATATAGTCGGATATCTTGAAGATGATGGATGCTCGCTTGAAATCAAAAGTGGCTATTACGAGAGTGAGCACATCATTTCAGGGCTCTATGCCGGTAATGCCGTAATTGAGACGGGCACATTTATCTCGTCGGAAGATTGTGTGGATGATTTTACCGGAGGCGTGCTCACTGTGAAAGGCGGCACCTTCACGGCAGGAAATGCGGAGAATGAAGCCATTTGCTTCGATATTAGTGACAACGGCGCGCTTAAAATCGAAGATGGCGACTTTGCCTCGACGTATTATGCAATCTGGGCCATAAATGAAGCCACAGTTCAGCTGAGCGGCGGAACTTTTACCAACAGCTCCGGCGGCGCAGCATTCCAATGGGAAAACGAAAACAATATCAGCATCGCAGAAGGATATGTGGCGGATCCTGCAGATTGGCGTGTAAGCAGCGCATCGAAGATCAGAATATGTCCTGATGAATTTGACATCGTATTCTTAGATGAGAACGGAGCCGAAGATTATCGCGAAACGGTCAAAGCGAATTCATCCGTAGTCAATTGGCCGTCACGCCCCGAAGCTCCAAGCAAAGAATATCGCTGGTGGGGCTGGGTTGATGCCGACGGTAATAGATATGATTCCGACTCTGTTTTTACATCCGCAACCGAGCTTCAAGCTAAGTTTGTTAAGGAAGGCCTTCCGATGGACCCGGATCCGGAAGAACCCGATACGCCTTCAACACCGGAGAAGCCATCTGGAGAGCCGAGCGTCGTTACTTCTTATGAAGAGCTTAAGAGCGCCATCGATGCCAAGAAGAGTTATATCCGAATCTCTGGCAATGTGGAATTTCCTTCAGAATATGGCGCCTTGAATGTAGCGTCAGATGTATACATTACAGCCGATGAGGGAACGAAGATTACCGGCCCCGGCAATATGTTCCAGCTTGCAAGCGGGGTTGAGCTGACCTTTGATGGAGTGGACGTCAGTACGGATTCCAATAAAGTGGTTTACATGTATTCCGACTCCGTGTGCAACATTGTTTCCGGCAACTATTCTGCGCCGGATGATGCTATAAGCGGAGGCAGTTCATCCACAGTCAATCTGTTTGGAGGGCGAATAGAGGAGCGTACTGGCAATGACGGCCCGATATACAAAGCGTCCATTGTTTATATGAACCATACAAAGGACGGGAACGGCAGCGATCAAGTAATCGAAGTGGTTCCTTCGGAGGAATTCACCGTGATTTTCTATGACGGTGATGAAATTTTGAAGACCGTGCAAGCCTATGAGACGGAACTTCTCTGTCTGCCTGAAATTTGCAGCGATGATTTCCTCGGTTGGTTCGACGCTGACGGCAATCAATATTTCACTGGTTTTGTTGAAAGCAATCTGACACTGTATGCTTCATATAAAAAGGATACAGTCACCGTTACCTTTATCGTTGACGGCGCTGAGCACAAGTCGGTAATACCGTATGGGGCTGCGCTTTCAACTGCAGAAAACTTTTCTCTTGCCCAGGCGTGGCAGGATAAGGACGGTCTTGCGTGGATTTCGTCATCCGTTGTAGAAAAAGATACCGTTCTCTACCCTGTTGAAAACGACAGCATCGTACGGACGCTTGACGAGCTTAAGGCAGCTATTGCGAGCTCAAGCAAATCGATCGTTATCGGTGCCGAAATTCCCGTGACGGAAACCGTCGTTGTTAACCGTTCTGTGAGCATTTCTTCTGTTGACGGCGGCTCTCTTGTCCGCCCCGATGGGTTCACTGAAACACTGCTGTCCGTAGAATCAACGGGTGAAACTCCGACACAAGTGACCATAGGCAATCTTTTGATTGACGGCAGAAATGTCGAGGCGGAGGCTGCGGCAATCTCTGTAGACAGCGCAAGCTCACTTGTTTTAAAGGGCACGACGATTAAAAGCAACTGGAACATGAACGATAATTGGTGGGAGGAATGCGGTGGTGCTGTTTACAGTAAAGGCAAGGTTTATATCTACGAAGGCACCACTCTATGCAGCAACAAATCGTACATCGGCGGCGCAATAGATATTGACTGTGAAGACGAAACTGCGTGTCTGTATCTTTATGGCGGAGATATCTGCCATAACAGTGCGTGGTGTACCAGTGGATGTGAGGGCGCCGGAGGCGGCGTGCATATAGGTGATAATGAGGTTGAAGACAACGTTGCATTCTATATGTACGGCGGTCGTATTCACCACAACAGGGCGGAATCTTCCGAAAGCGGAGATTATGATACATGCGACGGAGGCGGTGTTTCTCTGACCTGCGGCGATGACGGAATCCACTTTGCCATGTA
>CAVIKF010000002.1:0-281654 GCA_963643505.1 Eggerthellaceae bacterium | reverse complement strand
CGCCGCCCAATCTTGTGCCCGCCCGGCCGCGGACGCACCACATGTTGTGGGGCATAAGATAGGTCGGCTTTTTTATAACGTTGCTGTCCTTCTTATTTTGAACACAATTCATACACGCTTTGACGCAAGCTGCGCCAAACACTACTCCAACTCTCCTCTTTTACCTTATATACGTAAGAGCCTGTGGATCGCCTATACGCCGATGGCGCCTATACAAAAAGAGGATGTCGGAAAGCCGACACCCTCATTCTCTTTGCAACGCTGTGTTCTAGGTATGGCCGTTTACACCAACCGGAACTTGCGGAACACCTTCTTGCCCTTACGCACGATAGCACCTTCCTCGAGTTGCGCACGGGTCACTCGATCCTCGTGACTTTCCACCGGCTCGCCGCCCAAGCTTACACCCTTTTGCTGGATGAGCTTACGCGCCTCGCTCTTGCTTTTGACCAGGCCTGCAAGAACCATGAGGTCGACAATATTGACAGAGTCGTCGACCAACATGTCCTTTGGAACCTCGGTGCTCGGCATATTCTCGCTATCGCCGCCGCCACTAAAAATTGCGCGAGCAGTCTCTTGCGACTTCTTCGCTGCATCCTCGCCGTGGACCAACGCCGTGAGCTCAAAAGCCAAAATCTCCTTTTTCTCGTTCACGCGAGAGTCGCCCCACGCCTCCATCTCGGCAATCTGATCGAGAGAGAGAAAGGTGAGCATGCGCAGGCATTTTGTGACGGTTGCGTCATCTACGTTGCGCCAATATTGGTAGAACTCGTAGGGGCTGGTCTTTTCGGGATCCAGCCACACCGCCCCATTGGCGGTCTTTCCCATCTTCTTACCCTCGCTGTTCAACAGGAGCGTGATGGTCATGGCGTACGCATCGTCTCCGGTCTTTTTGCGGATAAGCTCGGTACCGCCCAGCATGTTGGACCACTGGTCGTCGCCACCGAACTGCATGTTGCACCCATAGTGGTTGTGGAGGTAGTAGAAGTCGTAGGACTGCATGATCATGTAATTAAACTCGAAAAACGAAAGTCCGCGCTCCATACGCTGCTTATAGCACTCGGCACGCAACATGTTGTTCACGCTGAAGCAGGGGCCGACTTCGCGCAAAACATCGACGTATTTCAAATCCATAAGCCAATCTGCGTTGTTCACCACAATGGCCTTGTCGTCGCCGAACTCGATGAAACGTCCGATTTGCTTGAGGAAGCAATCGCAGTTGTGTTGGATGGTCTCCTCGGTCATCATCTTGCGCATGTCGGTGCGACCGGAGGGGTCGCCGATCATACCCGTGCCTCCACCCAACAAAACGATGGGCTTATTGCCGGCCATTTGCAGACGTTTCATGAGGCACAAAGCCATGAAGTGGCCCACATGCAAAGAATCGGCCGTGGGGTCAAAACCGATATAGAAGCGAGCACCTCCGCTGTTCACCAAATCGCGGATTTCTTCCTCGTCCGTGACCTGGGCGATAAGGCCGCGCGCCTGAAGCTCCTCGTAAATACCCATACGGAGTCCTCTCTATTAAAAGGTTGATTCGGAGATGGTACGCCTTTGCAGAAAGGCGGTCAATTTTGAAAGCGTCAAACGGCCTCGTCACTGCACACCACGGAACAGGTGCCCCGTTGTGGCATTTGAGACCTTGGAAACAGCATTACCATCGCGCTCGCCGATATCGCGCGCACGCACGGCTCGACCCACCGCCTGCGCGGTCTCTTCCGCCGACATGAGCGTCGCGTCGACCATCAACGCAGAGACCCCAGCCTTGATGAGGTCGGGGACGAATGCGGCGATATCGAGGGACACACTGTTATATATGTGACTTCGACCCATGGCGTCGGTAAAGACAGGAAAGTCGTAACCTTTTCGATCCTTGAGGTAATGTATCGCCTTGCGACGAGGGCAATGAGCGCAATCCTCATTACAAGGCGCTTGGGACATAAGGACGCAATGCTCGGTTACCATGAGCTCTTGGGCGCCGATGATCGTCAATCCGACAGGGACAGGGGAGCCTCCCTCGGTCATATCTGCGATTTGACGCAACGTCAACTCGGGAGAGAGCCATACGCGTTGAGCACCCCAAGAGGAAACAACCTCAAGACTCACCTTGTTTGTAATGGGGATATGTGGGCCTGCCTCAGGGAGGGCACCCATATCATCAGCACGCAACAAGGATGCGACGCTGTCTGCAAGGGTCGCCTGCCCCTCTTTCACGTATTCCCACACGTCGATATCGCGAACAGCCTCCCTCGTATTTTCAAGCATCTCATGGGCAACCACAGGGAGGGCTATGGCGCACCCTTTGGGATATCCCGCCTGCTCAACCGAGTCGACCGTGCGTCCTGCCATCATTGCAGACCCCCTCTTGTAGTTGAGCGCATGCACATAGACGACGTCGGCGCCTGCGCGACGAGCGGCACGTGCACACGTTGGATTCGCCACAAGCGCCGCCACCTTACACCGAGGGAACTTAACCGGATACGCAACGGATCGGGGCTCGACCTTAGGAAGCACGCGTTTTTGCGCTGTTCCACCAAGCGCCGACAACAGGTTTTCGAGAGCATCTGCACGAACACGGTGGATCGCGGAGAAACCAAGACCCACCCCCTCATCAAGGTTGACTTCAAGACGCTCAAGGACGAAAGGGGTATTGCCAAGGCGGTCAACGTGGGAGCGAATGTCCTCGTCCGTAACGGCTTTGGTACGCGCAGCCTCCACGACGAACCCTTCGGCGGCTCCCACAGCAAGGCCCGCCTCTCCAAGACGTCTCTTGTAGCGACCGTCAGCAAGACAAAACTCGATGGAAAGGGGTTTTCCTATCCGGGCATTCACAACACCGCAAACCGGCAACCTTGGCTCCATCGCGTCATCATCAAACGCTGCCTGCGCGCTACGGACACGGAACACGCGATCGCCCGCGCGCACCGCACGAGCGTCCCGATCACCCTCGCGAACAGGAATGCAAAGAAGGCCTTTCTTGTCGAAATCAAGCGTAGAGACCTCTTGGACCGAACGACCCCTGCCCGTCCAAATCTCAAGAATGTCTCCCTCGCAGATATCAAGAGAGGGCTTCAGAAACAGCGCCATCTTGCCCACGCGCTCAACGCGGCCCGCAGGCACACCTCGGTTGTTGGGACGCTGGTAGCTCATCATGTCGTTGTCTCGGCAATTCTCGAGATATGCGGTGGTAAAACCACGAGAAAACGCCTCGGAGAGGGCTTGGCGTTCCTCGTGGGTCGGCGTCGCGTCTTGCCCCGCCTCGAGGCGATCCAAAACAGCACGATACACGCGGACGACCGAGGCAACATAATCGGGGGACTTCATGCGTCCTTCGATTTTAAGAGAGGCCACACCCGCACGCCGAAGCTCGGACAACAAACCAACAGAGCAAAGGTCCCGAGGAGAAAGCAGGTGCTCTCCGGGGGTCTTCAGCGGCTTTTCTTGACCGGAACGGAAAAATTCATAGGGCAAGCGACAAGGTTGGGCGCATGTACCACGGTTGGCAGATCGCCCGCCTATCATCGAAGACATGAGACATTGGCCCGAATAGCATACGCACAGCGCACCGTGGGCAAACACCTCCACCTCCATGCCAAGCTGATCAGCAACCTCGCACAAAAACGCGATCTCTTCCAACGACAGCTCACGAGAAAGGGTCACACGCTTGCATCCCAAAAGGGCAGCCGCCTCAAGACCGGCGCCATCATGGATGTTCATCTGGGTCGAGGCATGAAGCTCCGCCTCGGGCAACGTGCGATGGAGCTCAAAGGCAAGACCTATGTCCTGCACGATAAAAGCGTCCGCCCCAACGCGCCACGCCTGGCGAGCGCACTCCAATGCGCAAGGAAGCTCTCCTGGCAGAATCGCCGTATTCAACGCAACATAGATACGAACACCTCGGGCATGGGCATACGCGCATGCCTCGCCAAGAGACTCATACGTGAAATTCTCCGCATTCCTGCGAGCGTTGAAAGACTCCAATCCGAGATACACCGCATCTGCGCCAGCTGTTACTGCCGCATGAAGCGCCGCCTGATTCCCCGCGGGGGCCAAAAGCTCAATATGTTCTTTCATGAATGTTGCTCTCTCCCAAAGTTTTTAGCGTGAAATTATGTAGTAGTATAAATGCTCATGAAGACAAGAAGAAAACAACGCAATGCCCATCCCCATCCAATCCGATGGGTCCTGCTCTGCATCGTCATTGCGATAGCCCTCATCGGTTACGTATCCGCCAACAGCGTCATGAACTCCATCAAGGAGTGGACACGGGATCTTCCGAGTGTCACGAACACGACGGCGTTTGAGTATAGCTCGAAAACCGTTGTGTATGCCAACGACGAATCGACCGTTCTTGCCGAGTTCTACCTCCAAGACCAACAACCCGTCACCATCAACCAAGTTAACAACTACGTCTTGGCTGGCACGGTTGCTACCGAGGATGAACGCTTCTATGAGCACAACGGCGTTGACGCCCTCGGCATAGCACGCGCCTTCGTCAACAATTTCGTAGGCGGCGACTTGGAAGGCGCGTCAACGATCACCCAACAGCTCGTTCGCAACACGCTCCTCTCCGAAGAGGCCAACGACATCTCTCTCAAGCGCAAGGTTCGCGAGGCAGACCTCGCTTTACAGATGGAAAAGGCGTACTCGAAGAACGAGATTCTCATGATGTACATCAACACCATCAACTACGGCGACGGGTGCTACGGTATCGAAGCGGCAGCTCAGCACTATTTCCAAACATCCGCGGCAAATCTGACAATCGCCCAAGCCGCAACGCTTATCGGGATTCCCCAATCGCCCACGTATAACAACCCGGTCAACTACCCCGAGAATTGCGTCAAACGCCGCAATGTGGTTTTGAGCCGCATGCTCTCCTACGGCTGCATCACGCAGGCCGAGTATGACGCGGCGGCGGCAAGCGACCTCAACCTCAACCTTGCCCCTGCAAAGTCCGAAGACGGCATCCTCGAGTACCCCTACTTCACCAGCTACGTCAGGGACACCCTTCTTGAGCAGCTTGACTACGAGACGGTATTCGAAGGCGGCCTGACCGTCTATACGACGATCGACCCGACGTTGCAAGGCTATGCCGAGGACGTCACCAACGACATGTATGGAGGCCTTGACGACGATATCTACCTGTCTCTTACCTGCATAGAGCCTTCGACCGGCTACGTCCTGGCTATGATCGGTGGTCGTGACTACTACAGCAACCAGTTCAATCTTGCAACGAGCGAATCTGGTCGCCAAGCAGGATCGAGCTTCAAGGTATTCACCTTGGCTGCAGCAATCGAGCAGGGCATCAGCCCGAAGGCAACCGTCGACTGCTCGTCACGAGACACCATCAATGGATGGAGCGTCGAGAACTACGCAGGCTACAATTACGGCATTCGCTCCATTGAGTCTGCGATCTGGGTCTCCTCTAACACCGGCTTTGCCCACCTCGTCACCGACGAAAACGGCGTCACCCCGGCAAGCGTCTTGGAGATGGCAAACCGCCTCGGCGTCTCCGGTACGCATGGTTTCGGAGCCTACCCCGCCTTGACTCTCGGCGTCGCCCAAGTCAACACGCTAAAGATGGCTAGCGGCTACAGTACCTTCGCCAACAACGGCGTCCATTGCGATGCCACCTGCATCAAGAAAGTCGTTGATAACGCCGGCTCCACCATCATCGACAACACCAACCCGCAGGGCAAACAGGTCATCACGAAGGAAGTATCCTACGCTGTCACCCAAGTTCTCGAGGGAGTCGTCAACTACGGCACCGCGACCGACGCCCGTCTTACCAACGGCCAGGTTTCGGCAGGCAAGACCGGCACTTCCGAAGAGTGGCGCGATCTGTGGTACGTCGGCTACACCCCACAATACTCCGTCGCGGTGTGGGCTGGCGCCGACCCCGAGCGACAAATGTATGAGGCAACGTGGTGCAAGACCATATGGCGCGAATTCATGACGCTCGCATTGGATGGCAAGGAGACCAAAGCCTTCGACACTGCCGACTCTCCGAAATACAACAGCATCTACAACACGCTGCATTCCGGCTCGGGGTCGTCTACCGCAACGACCAACACTACCGACACCGACTCAAATGGGACTGAAGCCGATGGTTCCACATATAGCGAAAACGACGATGTGACGTTCTCGTTGAGCTAGGGTTGAACTAGAGGCCGCAACAACCTAAACCAAGGCTAAACCTAAACCAAGAAGAGGCGCTGCATGGATATGCGGCACCCCTTCTTTTTGCGTTCGTTTTTTTCGTTGACCAGCTCAACGAGGTTGACTAGCTCAATTCGGTTGCAGCCTTTTCGGCCGCCTTCAACATGTCAACGCCCTCTTGGTATCGTTCCTGAACAGCCTTGAGAGATTCCTCGGTAATAGCCTCTCCGCTTTCATACAGCGTGACATACGTATCGAGGGCTTCCTTCATAGCCGCACAGCCCGCATCGTACTTCTCCTTTACTTCCTTCACAGAATCGGAAGCCTCGAGATCTTGCATCTTCTCGACGTCTTTTGCCGCCGCTTCCGCTGCAGCATGCATTTGGGTGACGTCTCCCGACTCCACAGCGGCCGTAAACGCATCAAGATCGGCATTGAGCGTTGATGTCACCTGTGCAAGCTGGGACATATACTGGTCAATGGGGTTTTGGGCAGAGGCAGTCGTCCCTGTCAGAGCAGAGCAACCCGTCATTGCAACACACAGCGTTGCGGACACGGCAACAGCAACAACACTTGTTGCAAATCGTTTTTTCATACGCGGTTCCTTTTCTCGATGATCATGTTTTCGTCCGTGGAAACTCTACGACAAAATAGGGGACGTCGACCTGTCGCCAAGAAAAAACAACAGAGCGACCATGTTTATCGCAACAACATCCTTCTATGCCGCAGGGCCTGTGACGACAGGGGGGTCCGCCGGCTCTCCCGAGCCTCCGGCATCACCAGAACCCGAGCCTCCTCCACCCGTATCGGACCCGGAATCCGACCCCGAGTCAGGAGTAATCGTACCCCCCTCGCCAGGTCCTCCCTCAGAGCCAGCGCCCTCATTTGTGTTGGAGGTATTGGCGTTCTCGTTTGCTGCCTCGCCTTCTGTGTTGTTCGTATTGTCAACCGAAGAGGAATACGAGGTCTTTACATCGAGGTCGATGTTGCTGAAGGTCTTCGTATATTCCGGATCAGACGCCGCAGGGAACGCAACGGGCGATTGCCCTTCGAGTACCTGGTTCATGAACGCAGAGAACACACTTGTGGCGTTTGAGGGCGTAGCTTTCTTGTTGTCGGGGTCACCAAGCCAAATGGCAACCGACATCTGAGGGGTGAACCCGCAAAACCAACTGTCGTACTCGTATTCGGAGGTCCCGGTCTTTCCTGCGGCCTCTTGGCCATTCGACAGTCGCGCCGCCGTGCCTGTACCGCTTGTGATGACGCCCTTCATGACTTCCGTTGCCGCATGGGCTACCTCTGCGGAGAGGACCGTGGTTCCGCGAGGCGTCTCATTGTTGATGACCACTTTACCCTTGCGATCAATGACCTTCGTGACGCATACGGCATCGTAGTGGGTGCCACCGTTTGCGATAGTGGCGTAAGCGTCGGCCATCTCAAGGGTCGTCACCTCCGACGCGCCAAGGGTCAAAGCCCCCTCCGCTCTCAGGTCGGACGTGATACCCATGCTATGGGCGGTATTGGCGACATTTTGCGCTCCGACCGCCATGATCAAGCGGGCGAAACCCGTATTGGAGGAGACCGCAAACGCACCCGATATGGTTTGTATCCCATAGTTCGAGTATCCGTAATTCTTTACCTCCCAATCGCCGATCTTTACGGTGGACGCACAATTGACGCGCGTCTTCGGGTCGATTCCTTGCTGAATCGCCGTCACAAGGGTAAATGTCTTGAAGGAAGACCCCGGGGAGCGTGTCGCTTGGGTGGCAAGGTTGTATTGGTTTTGATAGAAATCTCGCCCACCAACCATCGCCTTGATGTAGCCCGTATTGGGATCGATCGCGGTCAACGCGCACTCATAGGAGTCTCCAACCTGGTTAAGCTTCTCAGAGACAGCCCCCTCCGCGTACTCCTGTATCGTCGGATCAAGGGTGGTATACACCGTCAAGCCGCCTTCAAATATGTCAGCAGACGTAAGGTCGTACGAATTAAGCAGTTCGCTTCGAACGTAGCTTGTGAAATACGGGTATTTCTCTATTCCGTCGGTAGAGATATCGGATATCTCGAGCACAACAGGCTCTGCCTTTGCGGCAGCCGCCGTGGCCTCGGCAATAAAGCCGTTTGCCATCATGCGATCAAGGACGACGTTTCGACGTTGGATTGCGTTGTCGAGATAATCGATGGGGTTGTTGTACGTGGGAGATTGCGGAATGCCGGCGAGAAGGGCCGCCTCGCTCAACGTCAGCTCCAACGCACTCTTCGAGAAATATCGTTGTGCCGCAGCCTCAATGCCGTACGCACCAGAACCATAGTTGATGGTATTCATATACATGAGCAGGATTTCGTCCTTGGTGAAAAGCTGCTCCATTTGCACCGCAACGGCCGCTTCGCGAACCTTGCGCTTGATAGAAATATCGTTGGCCTCGTCAGACAGCACGGTGTTACGTGCAAGCTGTTGCGAGATAGTGGATGCGCCCTCGATGTTCCCACCGGTCACATTGTTCCAAAGCGCTCGCGCGATACCGATAATGTCGATGGCTCCATGGTCATAGTAGCGCTCGTCCTCAACAGCCACCGTTGCCCATTTTGCGTTCTCTCCAACTTCAGAAAGAGACGAGAGCGGAATGCGGTTCTGCAAACTGAAACTCGCAAGAACCGTCGTACCATCTGCGGCATACACCGTGGTAGGCGAGCTGACGTTGTAGTCTTCCGCGGAATCACAAGCGGGGAGATCGCGTGTCCAAAAGAACGCGAGGCCCACACCCGCACAACACGCCAAGAGAGCAAGTACCAGTATCACCGCAAGAAAAAGAACGAGCTTGTTGTGCTTTTTCTTCGTCACTTTCATGTGTCGAGCGTTTGAGTGAGCCATACTTTCCCCATTCGTTGACATAACCCAGCGATTTGCAGCATCCACGCTCACGCCGACATCTCTTCACGTCCAATCAGCGCAAACGCCACATTAAAGCAAAGTGGCGACGCATGCTATCTGAGACGGAGCGCCTCGATTTGGTCACCTATATCAGCCGCCGCCTCAAAGGATTTTGCGGCAATCATGATAGTGTCATCACCCGCGACCGTACCAAGAGCGCCATCGATAGCAGCAGCATCGAGCGCGGCAGAAACCCCCTGAGCAGCACCAGGACTTGTTTTCACAACTACAAGATTGCAGGCCGCCTGGACGCTCACAACGAGGTCCGACACAAGGCGGGCGAGACGTTGTTCCTCAGGGAGGGCATATTGTCCGTTTTCTGCCTTCACAAGGCCGAGCTCGAGAACGTCACGAGAAACCGTCGCTTGAGTGCAGTCGTAGCCGGCGATGCGCAATTGTTCGGCAAGATCCTTTTGCGTACGAACAGGATAGGTACGAATGATGTCACGGATTGCGTCATGACGTTGCTGCCGTTTTCTCATAGCACACCCTTTCAGCCGATTGCTCCCCTATTATATTCATCTTTTATGCAAATACACATAATTAGTTCCTATAATTACGCGTTTTTTACCGCGAATATTAATAAAGGGCACCTGAGTAATCAGATGCCCCCTACGTTACATGGTTGTGGCTACACGATTGCGACTACATGATGGTGACGAGTTTCTCCACCATAGCGTCGACGTCGCTTTCCACGCACACCAAAGGCGGGAGGAAACGCATGGTGCGCGGACCCGTATAGTTCAACACCAAGCCCACCTCAAGACCGGCAAGAACGATGTCCGGAGCGTTTTTCTCCACTTCGTCTGCAAGGTCGATAGCGAGCATCAAACCACGACCGCGAACCGTCTTGACTTGCGGCAAAGCAGCGAGCTTTTCCTGCATATACTTGCCAACCCGGGCAACCTGCTCCGCAAGGCCACGTTTTTTGATCTCGGTCAAGGTTGCATATATCGCCGCAACGGCAAGATTGCTTCCGCCGAACGTGGAACCATGGTCACCAGGCTCATAAGCTGCAGCAACCTTGGCACGAGCAACGCTCATGCCGCACGGAAAACCTCCCGCAACCCCCTTGGCAATAGAGACGATATCGGGAGTTATTCCGTAGTGTTGGAACGCAAAGGGATAGGTGCCAGCACGATAGATGCCACACTGGACCTCATCGCAAATCATCATGGCATCGTGTTTCTTGGTAAGCGCGCGGACAGCCTGAAGAAACTCAGGTGTGCACGGATTGACGCCGGACTCCCCTTGGATGACCTCGAGCAACACACCGCAAATCTGGTCGCCCATCTCCTCGAACAATTTCTCAAGAGCGGGAATATCGTTGATCGGGGTTGTCACAAAACCGCTGGGCAAAGGTTGAAACCACTCCTGCTTGACCTGTTGAGCCGTGGCGGCAAGCGTCGCTAGGGTACGACCGTGAAAGCTCTTCTCGAGAACGACGATGGTACGCGGGCTCGTCAACGGCTCGTTGCCAGCCGCGACCCACTTACGACGCGCATACAGGCGAGCGAGCTTGATGGAGCACTCATTTGCCTCAGCGCCGGAATTCGCAAAGAAGCTCTTCCAATCCTGCTTGTCGGTATCGCCCTCGTTCAACATATCAGAGACGAGCTTGGCGACCTCACCACGTTTCTCGATGTAGTAGTAATTGCTGACATGGATAAGGGTTTCGGCCTGTTCCTTGACAGCATTCACAACAGCTTCAGGGCAATGACCCAAACTGTCAGCACCGATACCGCCGATAAAATCGAGATATTCGCGACCCTCATCATCCTTGAGCGTCATGCCCTTGCCGGACACAAACTCCACGGGTTTGCGGGCAAAGGTTCCCATCACATAGCGGGACTCAAGTTCTTGTTGTGCGGCCAAAGACATACTTTTGCATCCTTTCTCACCACAGCGCACAAGCGCTTTGTCTATTCCTATTGTTGTTGCTCGACGTTGCCGCGAGAAACCAGACGCTGTGCGAAACGACTCAGCGAGTGTTGGGCCTCGGGTTGCTCGCCGTCATTGTAAACCATGGTTCCGATACCCTTGTCAGTAAGCAGCTCCAAAAGGAGAGCATGGGGAATGGTGCCATTGATCATGTGAGCGCGACTCACGCCGCTGCGCAGCGCATGCGCACATGCACCGAGCTTGGGAATCATTCCTGTGGAAACCTCACCGTCGGCAATCATCTGCTCGCATTCATCCAAAGACAGGCGCGACACGAGAGAGTCCTTATCCTCAAAGTCACGATAGAGACCGTCCACGTCACTGAGGAAGACCACTTTGTGCGCTCCGATAGCCGCAGCAACATGGCCTGCGACAACATCAGCATTCACGTTGAAGACGCCGCCGTCGTTGCCCATGGCAATAGAGGCGATGACCGGTATGAAGTCGGCCTTGATCAGATTGTCAATCAGTTGGGTGTTCACTTGTGTGACCTTGCCGACGCGACCGTGCACGTCGTCCATCTGCTCGGCGATAAGCGTACCGGCGTCGGCGCCGGACAAACCGACGGCAAGATTGCCGTGCTCGTTCATCTCTTGGACAAGTTGCTGGTTGACCGTCCCCACAAGCACCTCGCGAACAAGACCCATGGCCTCCGGTGTCGTAACGCGTTGGCCGTCGATAAATTCAACAGGGAGGTCGGATTCTTTCATGGCTTGGGAGATAGCCTTGCCGCCGCCATGCACGATGACGGGATTCACTCCGATGATCTTCAAGAGAACGATGTCGGCCATGACGTCAGCACGCAATTCGTCATCGACCATCGCTGCTCCACCGTACTTGATGACAATCGTCTTGCCTGTGACGTTTTTAATCCACGGCATGGCCTCCACAAGGACGTCTGCCGTAAGGCTTGACACGCCCTTGGGACGTGTTTCCTTGCTGTAATACATGTTTTCCAACCTCTTCCTATCTCTGAACGCGGGGCACCAACAAAGACGTTAGCCCTACGTGCGGTAATCTCCGTTAATAGTGACATAGTCATGGGAGAAGTCACAGGTCCACATCCTCGTCGCGGCAGAACCTGCGCCGAGATCGATGTCGATGGCGATCTCGGGTTCCTCAAAACGCCTCAGCGCCTCATCCTCGTCAAAGAGAACCGTCAGACCGCCACGGCACACCGGCATACCCATGATGTCGATGGACACATCCTCTTGCCTGAAGCGGGCGCCGGAGCGACCAGCGGCAGCTGCAATTCGTCCCCAATTTGCGTCATGGCCGTAAATGGCGGTCTTGACAAGGGGGCTGTTCGCGATGGTACGAGCTGCCTTGTCAGCATCTTCGTCGTCAGCAGCGCCCGTCACACGAACCGTTACAAGACGCGTCGCGCCTTCGCCATCTGCGGCCATCTTGCGCGCAAGGTTGTTGCAAACCGCGTTGAGAGCTTGTTCGAACAGAGTAAACTCCGGAGTGCCGGGCCTCATCATGGGAGCCCCGGGCACAGCCGCGCCGCTCGCCAAAACAAAGCAGCTGTCGTTGGTGGAAGTGTCGGAATCAACCGTGATCTTGTTGAAGCTTTCCTTCACGGCCGCCGAAAGCGCAGCACGCAAATCGATGGCGGCAATCGGGGCATCCGTGGTGATAACACTGATCATGGTCGCCATATTCGGCATAATCATGCCGGAGCCTTTAGACATACCGCCGACCGTGAAAGTCGCACCTCCGTACGCCGGGCTTTCAACCCGAAACGTAAAGGCACATTCTTTCGGGACGGTATCGGTCGTCATGATGGCGCGCGCAACCGTGTGGCCGGCAGCAACGTCACGGGAAAGAGCCTCAAGCGCCATGGGAAGCCCCGCGGAGAACGGCTCAAGGGGCAAGTGCATTCCGATGACACCCGTAGAGGCGACAAGCACCTCATCTGCCGTGCACCCCACCGCATCTGCCACCATCTGAGCGGAAGTGCGCGCGTTTTCAAGGCCGATAGCGCCGGTGGCAGCGTTGGCGTTGCCGGAATTGATAGCGATCGCACGCGCCATACCGTATTGGATACCGTCAAGGTGCTCACGCGAAACGATTACCGGTGCCGCGCAAAACACGTTTTGGGTAAACGTCGCGGCAGCGGGACAAGGCTCGTCGGCAACCACAATGGCAAAATCGAGTCTCGTCGGGTCTTTCTTGAAACCAGCATGGACGCCTGCAGCGGCAAAGCCTTTTGCGGCGGTACACCCACCCTCAATCTCAGTCAAGCCAGGCGCAAGCTCCTCGGCAGCACCGTTATATAAAGGCTTTATCTTTTTGACCATGTTTGCCTGTCTTTCTCTTTGGGAGCAATCCGACAAGGATTTCCCCTATTTCATGTAGCCTTGCCCATTGTACGGAATATCTTTTAATTTTTCATAAAAAATTGATTTTTTGGTAGAAATATTCACTTTTTTGCAATTTTTGTGAAAGCTTGAGCAAGATTTGCCCCATAAGGCCACGACAAAGAAAAACCCTCCCAAAAAAGGGAGGGTTCTCAAATTCAGACGATTGCTCGGGAGATTACTCCGCGATCTCCTCAGCAGGAGCCTCGACAGGAGCCTCTTCGGTCTCCTCCGCAGGAGCATCTTCAGCTTCCTCAGCCTTCTTCTCGCGACGATCGTTCTTGCGGCGAGCCGGCTTCTCTTCGGGCTGGATGCTCTCGTCAACCTCAATCTCGATGCCGAGATCGGCAGCGGCAGCCTTCATGGACAAGCTGATACGACGACGCTCGGGGTTGACATCCATAACCTTGACCTTGACCTCGTCGCCAACCTTGACAACTTGGGCCGGGGTGTCGATGTGCTTTGCAGCCATCTCGGAGATGTGAACCAAACCCTCGATGGAAGCTCCAAGGGCGACGAACGCACCGAAAGGAACAACCTTGGTGATCTTGCCGTCGACAATGGAACCGACCGGGTAAGACTCGACAAGCTTGACCCACGGATCCTCGGTGGTCTGCTTCAGGCCGAGGCTGATACGCTCACGCTGGAGATCGACGTCGAGAACCTCGACCTCGACCTCGTCGCCAACCTTGACGACCTCGGAAGGATGGTTGACGTGGTTCCAAGAAAGCTCGGAGATATGGACCAGACCGTCAATACCACCAAGATCGACAAACGCGCCGAAGTCGACGATGCTGGAGACGGAACCCTTGAGGCGCATACCCTTGGTGAGCTTGGAGAGAATCTCAGCACGCTCGTTGCGACGACCCTCCTCGAGGAGAACGCGACGAGACAGAACAACGTTGTTGCGGTTGCGATCCATCTCGATAACGCGAGCTTCAACCTCAGTGCCGAGGTACATGTCAAGATCCTTTACACGGCGAAGGTCAACAAGAGAGGCAGGCAGGAAGCCGCGAAGACCGATGTCGAGGATAAGGCCGCCCTTGACAACCTCGATAACCTCGCCAGTGACAATCTCGCCAGCCTTGAACTTCTCCTCGACGCTGATCCAGGCACGCTCGTACTCCGCGCGCTTCTTGGACAGGATCAGGCGGCCATCCTTGTCCTCCTTTTGGAGAACGAGAGCCTCGAGCTTGTCGCCGATTGAGACGATCTCGCTCGGATCTGCGTCCTTGCGAATGGACAGCTCGCGAGAGGGGATGACACCCTCACTCTTGAAGCCGATATCCACCAGGACCTCGTCATGCTCAATCTTGACAACCGTACCGTCAACGAGGTCGCCCTCGTCAAAATCGGTCAGGGTGCCATCGATCATGGCATTCATCTGATCGTCGTCGATGTCAGTGAAATCGATAACAGAAGTGTTCTTGATTTCGGTCAAAACGGACCCCTTTCAAAAAACGGGGGACCCTTCGCCATGAATGTTGCTTACATTATTCATGTTCGCAGGTGCGGTACAACCCGCATCAAACATGTCTCGGGGGCCTACAGTTACTACGCTTACGCCAACTTATACGCAAGCTTTTTGATTTTATCATGCTAGGCGCGAAATTCTTCGATGCTTCTTCATTCCCACACATTTTTTGCGCTCCGTTGTAGAAAAAAGGGCCGCTTGCGCGGCCCTTTCGGCAATTACCGTCGCTGGGTTACTCTTTCTTCTTCCTGGCGGCAGCCTTCTTGCGTTGGGAGGTGGTCATGTTCTCCCATTCGGAGGAGGAGTCCTTCTCGGCCGCCTCCTCAACAGCCAAAGACTCAACAGCTTCTGGGGCGGCAACAGCAGCAGGAGCAAGCTCGAGGCGATTGAGGAAGAACAGCTGGACATCGGCGCCATACTTCTTCGTAAGCTTGACAAACCTCTCCTCGGCACTCTTCCAAATCGTGTAAAGCGGAGTTGCGACAAGATAGGAGGAGTAGCAGCCCACAATCAGGCCGATCGCCATGGGCAATGCGAAGTCACGCAGCGTCTCGCCACCGAAGATCAACATGGCAAGAACTGGGATCAAAGAGGTGATGGAAGTGTTCATGGAACGGACAAAAACCTCGTTGACAGAGTGGTTCGCCATGGAGGCAAACGTGCACTTGACGTCGTCTTCCATCATGTTCTCGTTGATGCGATGGAACACGACCACGGTATCGTAGAGCGAGTAACCCAAAATCGTGAGCAACGCGGCAACGGTGTTGGGGGTGAACTCGTGACCGAGAATCGCGTAGAAGCCAATGACGATGATGAGATCGTGACACAGCGTGATGACGGCCGTGACACCCATCTTCGCGTCTCGGAAGCGAATGGAGATGTACACGATGATGAGAATCAACGACACAAGGAATGCGACAGCCGAGCTTTGAATGACCGAAGCTCCCCAGTCGGGACCGATGGTCTTGACGCTGACATCCTCAGCAGACCATCCGTAGTCTTCAGCAACCCGGTTGGCAACATTGGCAGCAGACTCAGCGGAATCGTTTGTGAGACGCACGAGGAAGCCGGCCTCGCCGTTGGCGCTCGTGGTCTGAATCGTGACATCACCCTCGCCAGCCTTCTCAAAGGACTCGCGGAGCTGGTCGGTCGTGACGTCTCCAGTGTGTTGGAACGTGATGGAGGTGCCGCCGACGAATTCGATGCCAAGGTTCACGCCACCACGAAGGGCAACGATACCGCCAACAACAATGACGGCGACGAGGGCGACGATCAGGTATTGCTTACGGAATTTCAAAACATTGAAGTCGCGCTTGATGAAGCGACCCTTGATTTCGCTCTTGGACTCGGCCTTTTTCTCCCCCGTGAAGTAGGGGGCAGCGTCGATGCCGTCCTTGACACCCCAAAAACCAGGATGTTTCGAGATGGAACGGGGAGCGAGGATGCGGATGATGGGGGCTTTGAACACGAGCATCATGACGATGTCGCAGATGATGCCGAGAGCCAAGGTCATGCCGAAGCCCTTGACCGATGCGGACGCAAGGAAGAACAGCGTGACAGCGGAGACAAGGGAGACGACGTCGGCGTCGATGGAGGTCATGATGCCATGCTTGACGCCGGACAGCGATGCTGCTTTGATCGAGCGACCCATGCGGATTTCCTCGCGGAAGCGCTCAAGGGTCAGAATCGAGGAGTCGGCGGCCATGCCGATGGTCAAAACGACACCTGCCAGGCCCGCCATGGTGAGGCTGAACTGGCCCAAGAGGGAAAGGGCGGCAAGGATGCCGAGGTACATGACGGAGAAGACCGCCATGGCGCCCGCGGTGATGAGGCCGAGGCCCTTATAGAAGAACAGGAGGTAGACCATAACAAGGGCAAGGCCGATAAGGGCAACAAGGACGCCGGCAAGCAGGGCGTTCTGTCCGAGGGTCGGACCCACGACCTGGCTTTGCTCGTACTGGAAGCTCACTGGCAGGGAGCCGCTCTCAAGGATGGTCTGCAGGCTTTCCGCCTCGGCAAGCGAGTAGTTGCCCGTGATCGAGACCTCACCGGTCAAGATCTCGGATTGGACCGCAGGGGCGGATTGGACCTCACCGTCAAGAATGATGACGATCTGTCCTTTGGTGGAAGCTAGATCTTTGGTTGCCTCAGCAAAGGCGGTGGTGCCAGCACTGTCGAGGTCGAGGTTTACCGAGTAGTAGGCCGAGGCTTGGGAGGCCTGGCCAACGCTGACCTTGGTGATATTCTCGCCGGTGATAAGCGGCGTGTAGGTACCTTCCTTGGCCTCAAGGGTTTGAGTCTTGCCCGTGCTCAACGTGATGCCCGTCAAAGAATCCTGGTAGGTTCCCTCAGAGGCGTATTGGCCGTTTTCAATCTTTGTCTTGACGTCCTCATCGGTAAAGGAGTCGAGACGTGCAAACTCGAGCTTGCCGGTCTTGCCGATAGCCGCAAGGGCCGTATCGGTGTCAGAAAGACCCGGAATCTGGACCAAGATCTGGTTGCTACCTTGGATTTGAACGGTCGCCTCATTCGCGCCAAGCGCATTGACGCGATTCTCGATGATGGCGCGGCTCTTCTCCATGTCCTCGTCCGAGACAGTACTGCCGTCGTCGTTCTTTGCGGAAAGGACAACGGAGAGACCGCCTTGGATGTCGAGGCCCTGGTTGATGCGCTCTTGGGGAGGAACGAACAAGGCCACCGAGACGATCACGAGAAAAGCCGTGAGAACGAGCAGCCACACGTTGCGTCGCTCAACACCGCCGGACCTGGCCGGCTTCTTCGAGGTGGACTTGGCCGTTTTTTTCTTCGATGCGACCGCCTTGCCTTGAACGTAGGATTGCCTTCCCCGAGACATGGAAGCCGCATGTGACTTCGTGCGCTCGGAGGCCTTCACCTTTGGAGCCTCGGGCTCCTCGACTTGGTCGGCGTTTTCGTTGATATTTTCGTCAGATGACATTATTTACTACCTTCTAACTATGCGCATAGAGGCCCACCGCGACACGGCAGGCTACAGGAATTTTCCTATTGTGCCACAAGCGCGCCCATCATACTAGAGAAAACACCCCTATTATTCTGTTAGTGCTATAGTTTTTACGTTGAAAAAGGGGTTTCGCGCATCACGAAAACCCCTTTATTTGACATATTTTTCACAAGGGTTTGAACTAGTAGTCCTTTGCGGCGGGACTCGCCATCCACGCATCGAGGAACTCTTGGTAATTTCCCGACAAAACGGCCTCTCTCGCCTGCTCCATCAGGTGGATGAGGAAGTGGATGTTGTGAATAGACAACAAGATGCCACCAAGCATCTCCTTTTGCTTCACGAGATGGCGAATATAGGCTCGGGAGTAGTTGCGGCACGTGGGGCAGGAACAAGCAGGGTCAAGGGGCCCGAAATCGTGCGTGAATTTAGCGTTACGCATGTTCATGCGCCCGGTGTGGCTAAACGCCGTACCCATACGCGCCGTTCGCGTCGGCAAGACGCAATCGAACAGGTCAACCCCCTCGCCCACAGCACGGACGAGGGTAGTCGGATTGCCAACACCCATGAGGTAGCGGGGACGCGTCTCGGGCAAGGCGCGCGCAACGATGCCAAGCGTCTCGAACATGGTCTCGTGGTCCTCGCCGACCGAGTAGCCGCCGATGCCGAAACCGCCAAAACGTTGGCCTTGCGCTTTGACGCTTTCGGCATCGATTTCCAACAGTCGGCGGACAGACTCCATACGCAGGTCGAGATGCATACCGCCTTGGACGATGCCGAACAGCGTCTGGTCTTCACGGGTGTGGGCGGCAAGGCAACGCCGCGCCCAGTTCGCCGACAAGTCGACGGCGCGCTTAACCACCTCGCGCTCACAAGGATAGGGGGTGCATTGGTCAAGCTGCATCACGATGTCCGCGCCGAGTTTTTGTTGGATGTCCATGTTCTCCTCAGGCGTCCAGAACAACTTCGCACCGTCGTAGATGCTGCGAAAAGCGAGGCCGTCATCATGGAGTTTGAGCGTATCCGCCAAGCTAAAGACCTGGAACCCACCGGAGTCGGTCAAAATGGGGCCGTCCCAGTTCATGAATTTGTGCAAACCCCCCGCCTCGGCCACGAGATCGGCACCGGGACGTTGGGAGAGATGGTAGGTGTTCGCAAGGACAACCTGGGCATGTAGCTCATGAAGCTGGTCGGTCATGATGCCCTTCACCGTGGCGCTCGTGCCGACAGGCATGAACGTAGGAGTATTGACAACGCCATGAGCGGTCTCAAACCGGCCGGCGCGGGCATGTCCGCTTTGGGCAACAAGAGTGTAGTCAAACAAGGCCATGCTATTCTTCCTTCGCAGAGAAATCAGCGTTGAGGGCCTGCTCCATACCTACGGGGACATACGTGTCCCCGCCCTTGCCTCTTCCCTCAGCGATCGCATCCCCTATGTCGTCGGCGGCGCTTCTCGCCCGAGCCGCTGCCTCTTTTGCGGCGACAAGTTCCTCGGGGGTCGCCACGATGTTGGCGCGATAGGCATCATCTGTGGCCGCAGCATCGACACAACCAGCTTTCACGTCCAAAGCCGGATTTTCGCACGAAGGCAAGGCGTCGACCCATGCGGCAAATTCGGCAGTAGTACCGTTGCGCACGGTCGACAGGTCAAAGTCGACCGGGTCAAGCAAGTAGTCGGTCACAAGAAAGATGTCCGCGCCAAGTTTGGTGAAGGAATAGTCCTCTACGGTATTGTTTCCCACCATGAGGACGTCTTTGCCTGACACGCCCATGGCGGCAAGGTTTTCGGCATAGTAGTGCAAAGAGGGTTTGGCGGCCGTGGAATTCTCGAACGTCGTGAGACGGCAGAAATCGTCCACGTCGAGGCCGGACCAGTCACATCGATGGACAAGGGCTTGAATCGGGAACAGGGGCATCGTCGTCAACAGAATCGGATATCCCTTTTCTTGCAACGTATGCACGGCGCGCACCATGTGCTCGTCCTTCTCAACTCCCTCACCAATGGCGGCAAAGGGGCCCTCATAGAATTCATTGAACAACGAGAGCCACTCGTCGTTACCAAGGTTCGCCTCGCCGGCCGTCTCCATGAGCCGAGCGAGCTCGCGGAAGAAGAGCTCCCAAAACACCTCAGCGTTTGTGTGCGGGCCCTTGTTTTTTATCATAGCTTTCACGCCGTCATTGAGCGCTTTTTTGAACGCGTCGCCATTGGCACCTCGGGCTACCATGAAGCGTGCGAGCTTTTCAAAATAAGCCCCGAGGAACGCGTCCAAATCCATGGGTAACAACGTCCCGTCGAGGTCAAAGCACACCGCTCGATACCCCTGAACGGGTACGGGAAAGTTTGCTGCGTTGGTCATAGTGCCTCCATCCGTTTGTTTCGTGATGGTAGTATAAGCCACATGGACACCCACAGCGAAAAACCCGCCACCAAAGGCACGGCGCCTTCAGAATTACACCTGCTCCTGCACGCCTGTTGCGGACCTTGCAGCATGGAGCCGATGCGCCTTTGGCACGAGCGCTTTGTCACGCCGACCATCTTCTACGAGAACGGCAACATCCACCCCGCGCAAGAATACGCCCGCCGTCTCGAGACGTTGCGAGAGTGGGCGGAAAGCGATGACCCCGCAATCATGGCACCCATCCCCATCGTCGAGGGGACCTACGACCCAACCTCCTGGGAGGAGACGGCGGGACGCATCGGTGATTGCGCGCTTGAGGACGCACGCACGTTCGTTGCGGACCCACAAAACGCAGATAGCCCTCGCGTTTTGGCCTACCACGAAGCCCTTGCCGGGGGAGCGGCCCATGCTGCCGCTCTTTCCCTCGCAGTGGACCCGACCGTGCGAGAGAAACGGTGTCGGCTTTGCTACCGTGCCCGCTTTGAGACGACTGCCGCATATGCATTGGCGCACGGGTTTAGCGCTATTGGCACGACGTTGTCTGTCAGTCCCTACCAGTACACCGAAATCATTCGCGAGGAGCTTGAGCGCGCTGCGGAGAAATTCGGCATCGATGCCTGCTTCGAGGATTACCGACCCTACTACGACGAGGCGACAAAGCGCAGCCGCGGACGCGGCATGTATCGCCAAAACAATTGCGGGTGTCGCATCAGCGAATTGGAAGCCCAAGCAGAACGCGCCCAACGAAAAGCCAGACGCGCCCAGGCAAAAGCGATCGAAGCCGAGCTATATGCCGAGGAACGCGCGGCGCGGCAGGCAAAGCAGGACGCCAAACGCGCGGAAAGACGCGCCTACAACGAAAAGCAAGCCCGCAAACGCGCCATCCTGAAAGCCATGCGCCAACAGCAAAGCGACAACAAATAGCAAAACACGAAGAGGGTCTGCGGCAAGCACCTCAAATCCCCCGCCCTCTTTGCGATAAACTTTGCGGCAAGCTTTGCGGCAAACCCCTAGATCACAAACATCGCGTCGCCAAAACTGAAGAAACGATAACGCTCCTCAATGGCGTGCGCGTAGGCGTTCATAAGGTTCTCACGGGAGCTGAAGGCGCTGACCAACATCATGAGGGTACTCCTCGGCACGTGGAAGTTCGTGATGAGGCCATCCACCGCGTGATACTCGTAGCCGGGAAGGATATACAGGCAAGTCGCCTCGCGGTTGCGCTCGAGAAGCTCACCTGCCTTTGCGTCCCATGCGCTCTCCAGGCTGCGGACACTTGTGGTCCCCACAGCGATGACGCGACCACCGCCCGCATGTACGGCGTTGACGGCATCAATGGTGCGTTGTGGAACAGAGAAAAACTCGGTATGGATCTGATGATCGGTAGGATCGTCCTCGTCAACGAGGCGGAACGTATCAAGGCCCACCTCAAGCTCAACCGTCTCCCAACCGACGCCCATCTCCTGCACCCGTGCGATCAGCTCAGGCGTAAAATGGAGCCCCGCCGTAGGAGCCGCCGCACTGCTCTCGTTGCGCGAGTAGACCGTCTGATACATCTCCTTGTCGCCGGTATAGTCTTTAATGTAGGGAGGCAAAGGGGTGTTGCCCACCTCATGAAGCGCCTCGTCCAAAGAGGGAAGCTCCGTCGACAAGCGAACGATTCGCTCACCCTTGCCTTGGCCTTCACCTCCTACGAACCCGACGATCTCGGCACTCATGGCAACCGTTCCGTCTCCGCCGACAAAATCGACGATGGCACCCGGCTTCAAACGCTTGCCTGGACGAACAAGGGCTTCCCAATAGGCACAGGTGTTGCTGGGGACATCGCCGACCTTGGCCTGACGAAGCAAAAACACCTCGGCAGCGCCCCCCGTTCCACGTTTGTTGCCAAGCAGACGCGCCGGACGGACACGGGTCTCGTTTGCAACAAGAAGGTCGCCCGGACGAAGATACTCGACAATATCGCGGAAAACACGGTCCTCGAGAGTCCCCGTCTTGCGATCCATCACAAGCATGCGACACGCGTCGCGCACCGCAGCAGGCTCCTGGGCAATCAGTTCCTCCGGGAGCTCGTAATCATAATCACTGGTTTTCATGAAAAGGTGTATCTCCTAGCCAACGTAGTCGGAGCCGAGGACGACTAGGTAGTCATGGTTAGACATGTCGTAGGAACCATCGTTTTTCACGGTCTTCCCGACACCGAGCTTCTTAAGGATTGCGGCAGCCGCGTCGGCCTGGTTCGCGTTGGAGTAGACAACCAATGTCGTCTTGTAGGTCTCGGCATCGGCGTTTCCGGAGTCGGTGGTGTAGCCGGCGTTTGTAAGCAACTCTGCAACCTTGGTAGCGGAACCGGGAGAGGCGCCGCCGTTGCGAACGGCAACCGTCCCACCAGCAGAGCCGTCACTTGCCTGCTCGCCGTAAGCGGACGCCGTAGAGCCGTCGCCGTTAGAAGACAGGATGGTGCCGGTGGTCTCGTCGATGACGGTACTCTCAGTTGGAGGCAAGCCTTGGTCAACGCGGCTCAAGATCTTCGCCCACGATGCAGAGTCGATGACCTCGTACCAAAGATTGTCGATATAGGAGGAGGTCGTCGGCATGGAACAGGTGTAGATATCGTTGGCGGGGTCAAGGCCGCGCATGGAACCGGCCATGCTCAACAAGTTTGCAACCGTCAGGTCGGTGGAGACAGCCTTGCCCGCCGCGCTCTCCACGACGCTCTTGATCGTCGGGACATCAGAATCGAGCAACTTCTTCGCAATCGCGGAAAGAACCATGCGCTGGTTGGCTGCGCGGTACAAATCACCCGCACCCACGCTATCATAGGTATGGCGGGAGCGGCACAAGATCATGGCCTGGGTACCGTCAAGCGTCTGGAGGCCAGCGTCGAGGTGTCCGCCCGCGTCGTCGTCGTCGATCACCACGGGAACGTCAACCTCGATACCGCCAAGAGCGTCGACGACACTCACAAAACCGTCGAAGTCAACTTCGGCATAGTGCTCGATATCGATGGCATAGCCATTGCTCGCGCACAAATCCTCCACCTTCTTCACCAGGTAGGCCTGACCACCGCCTGGGTAATTTACAGAATTCCCCCAGGTGTAGGCGGAATTGAGTTTTTGGTACCCCTGGCCGATATCGCTCATGTCGGTCATGGTGTCACGAGGCAGCGAGATCAACGTCACCTTCTTGTTCTGCGGGTCTATGCGGGCAAGCATCATCGTGTCCGTTCGGAAGGCGCCAGCGAACTCGGCGTCGTTGGAACGCTCCTCGTCACGATCGACGCCGACCAGCAACATATAGAAAGGCTTGCCGGAATATTCAGGGAGGGTCTCCACAAAGGAATCGTCTATTCCGGAGGACAAGCTCTTGTCGATGACGTTGATCCATATAGCCGCCGCAACAACACCGACTATAGCCAATGCCAAGATGACGCCAATAACGGTAGCGACGATCTTCTTCTTGCCACCACGACCCTTTTGGGAGCTGGGCCGGACGGAACGTTCACGGACCGCCCTGGCTCGCGTCGCGCGGGCGCTTGCACGATGGGTTCCACCGTCTCCATACATCTCTCGACTGTAGCGGCTATACGCCTCGGAGTTTTGAATGGAGGAGCGCTTAGCGTCTACCGGGTCTTCCGTCGTCTCCTGAGAGTAACGGGAAGAATAGCGCGACGTCTCCTCAAAAGAGGAATTGCCCACGTCGTGGCGACTGTATCGTCCGTTATCGGAGTTTGCCATAGCTTGGTTGCCCTTCAATAATTTCCTCCGCCTGCGAAACGGAGTATGCAGCGTTTAGTAACCGCACTACAACCCGGGAACGTTTCCCGACCTATTTTGACCGGTCATATACGCCAAAAAAGCGCGTACTTTTAAATGATGGGGCAACATGGTGCGACCAAGAACAAAAAACGCAAAAAAGCAGACACTCGACACATTTTGGGGAGGAACAACCCCCTCAGTCGGGAGGGCGCACAAACAAGGAGAAACAGCCCCACCCGCCAGGAACGCACAAGCAAGAAACAGCAGGCAGATCAACCAGGAACGCACAAGCAAGAAGCAGCCTAGAAACCGCTTTGGTGACCCCATCCGGGAAGCAACGTCTTGTTTTGTCCCTTCTTGGCCCAATCCATGCAACGAAACTCTTTGACCTCGTTGAACTTGTAATTTTCTGCCCACATGAGGCAAAAGCTGCGAAGTTCGTCAAGCAATTCTTCGGTTGTGCCGTTGTACTCTTGGGTCATATAGGCCTTGAAGGCGTTATACGTTTGGCTCTTGTCGTGGATGCGCATCTTGCGGAAACGGATCGAGAGCCACATACGAATACCGGCGTTGAGCTTCAGTGAGCCTTTGTCCTCGCCAAACATCAACTCAATCGGATTCCAATACTCCTCGTAAAGACGTTGTTGCTCTTCGCTTTCCTGGGCAACAAGGAGATAATTGCGAACGAGGTCGGCCGTGGTAAGGGGCAAGCCCTTGGTGTTCAAACCCTCGAAAATCGCCTGGGCCTTGTCGTTTTTGTCCAACTCGGCATCAATAACAACGAGCTGCTCAACACCACGCCAAAATCGCTCAAGGTCAAAGTCGTCAGCACTCATGACCTCTTGGAAGTAGTGGTAGTTATCCATGATTCGCGAGGAGGTCTTCGCGGGGAGCTGTCGTCCCAACACAAGGGCATCAAGGGTCGCGCCATCCAACCCCAAAAGAGCGATCTTGCATGTAGGATCCTCCTTGCCCGCCACGAGGAAACGCTCGGTCAGCTCCTGGGCGCCAAGGCCACACGTCTTCTCGTCGCGCTTGCGCAGGCAATCGGCAAAGGCGCACAGCATGACGGTGGAGGTGGCAATACGCTGTTGTCCGTCGATGATGTCAAGGCAGCGAACGCCTTCCTCGTCGGTTTCGGCCTCAAGAAACAAAATCATGCTCAAGAAGTGCTTGGCCTCGATTTGCCCGGCACGCATGATGTCGTCGAGGAGCTCTTTGCACTGACGCTTGGTCCAAGCATATGCGCGTTGGTACACCGGGATGGTAAACCGAACGCCCTCTTGTCCCAAGAAGTCCACCAGATTGTCTTGTTTCGTGAGCACGTGGCCCCTCCTTAATCAAAAAGCACAGCCGCCATTATAGAACCCTGCCAGTTCGACGAAAGCGAGAAAGAAAAGCTCCGCCGCTTGGCCCCATCGCTTGGTTATACTTGCTCTTTGTAACCTAAGCGGCAACGAGGAGGGTCCGTGCAGACCGAGCAAGCGACATATCTCGACTTTTTGGGAACGCCCCGCACCAAGATGAAGATTCCCGTATTCCAACGCGTCTACACGTGGGGCACCTGGCAGTGCGAGGAATTGCTCGAAGACATCCTTAACGCCGGTCGAAGCGGCGAAGACCACTTCATCGGCAGCATCGTCTACACCCAAGAGCAGGTACGGGGCGCAAACCCTTTCGACAAGATTTACAACATTGTCGATGGCCAACAACGAACTACGACCATGTACCTCCTGCTCGTCGCCTTGCGTGACCTTCTGACAAAAACCAAGACCACAGCCGGCGGGCTTGCCGTCGACGATATCGACAACCGCTTCCTCTATCTTGCGGGGGAGGAGGGGCGCATCGCGAAATTTATCGCGGCCCCGGCCGACAGGGAGACTCTTGAGGCCATTCTCGAGAAGACGGAGATGCCGGAAAACTACAAGATTTCCAAGAGCGTTGTCGACAACTATCATTTCTTTGCGGACAAGATTGCTGACGGGACCGACCTCGACGAGCTCGTCTGCGGCCTCAACAACCTGTTCGCTATCATCATCAAACTTGAGAGCGAGGACAACCCCCAGCTCATCTTCGAGGGAATCAACTCCAAGGGCATGTCCTTGGCAACAAGCGACCTGCTACGCAACAAATTGTTTTACGGCAACGACGATGCTACGCAGGAGCGTTTGCTCGAGACATATTGGGAACCCCTTGAGGCCCTGTTTGCCGACGACCGCGACCAGACCAACTTCAACGCGGCTTTGCGCTGTTGGCTTGTGGAGCAGGATCCGTCCCTGTCAAAGCACACCCGCTACGAGCTCTACAGCGTATTCCGCAAGTACATTAACGAGCGCTACACAGGAACCACTGAAGAGCTTTTGGGCGAGCTGCTCGAAAGCTGCAAGGTGTTCAAAAGCATGATCAAGAGTCCACCCATGAAGAAGCATCTCGATTGGGCCCAAGGCAACACCGAGGTGGAAGGGCACAAAATCTTCGGACCCGGTAGGTAGACCAACCCGAGAGCGAATGAAAACAACGTCACGACGGACGAGGTTTCGAGCTCGATGTTTTCGTCTTTTAGGGGAAATCTTGAGCGAGGGGTCGGCATAGGAAGCGTTAAAGCCGATCCCTCCCCACAACGAGGTTGAAAGGCGTCTCTAGCGAGAAGGTCGGGCACGGAGGCGCTCTGCCATCACGCGATTAGCCGCCAACTCGACACGGTCGTCAAGATGCCCAAGCTCTCCCAGGTCGACACCGTTACGCCTGCCGCACCGATCGAGGGCCTTTTGCAACAGGAAATCCGCCACCTCAGGGTTCTTGCCCAAAAGCGGCCCATGCAGGTAGGTACCGATCACGTTCTTGTAAAGGACGCCATCTGTTTTGTCGTTGTCGTTGTTACCATGGCCCACATTGCTGATCACGCGGCCGAAAGGCGACGCTTCCTCCTCGAGGTAGGTTCGACCGGCATGGTTCTCAAAGCCGACGACGGGATTGGTCGCGACGACAGAGGAGAGGGCTATGTTGTCTATGAGACGATTGGTGGAGCCACCCTCGACGCGACCGGTGCGAATGCCGAGGATGCCGAGACCCGGAATCTCCTCGTCACCGAGAAGCCACGTCGTACCAAGGATTTGGTAACCTCCGCAAATGGAAAGCAGGGGACCGCCTTCCTCCACGTATTCACGCAGGTCATCGGCAATTTCGACAAGGTCGACCGAGGCCATACGCTGTTCTCGATCGGGTCCACCGCCGAGAAACACCAAGTCAACCCCAGACAGGTCGACGCGTTGACCATGGGGCACCGCGCGAACCTCGACAGGGATGCCACGCCATTGGAGGCGGCGTTGGAGGACGGTGACATTTCCGCCGTCGCCATAGAGGTTAAGCAGGTCGGGAAACATGTGCGCAATGACGACGGGGGGTTGGTCCGCGGGTTTTGAAACAGGAATCGTAGCCGACAAGTTGCAAGGCTTGCCCTCGTTTGTCGCCGCGATCCCGACGCTTGCGGCCGCAAGGCGTTCGAGGTCCGCCTTGACCTCAGGCAGGGCCGTATAGTTCGCAATGAGGTAGACTCGTGCGTTCGCGGGGAGACCTTTCGTCTTCTCGAACAGCTCAGAGGCGTTGTCCACGATATCCGCATCGATGCCCGCATAGCGCAAACGAACCTGCATGTCGTTGGCGCGCATGCCACCAGCGAAGACCGCCAGGTCCTCCTTGGCAGCAAGCTCCTCGAAATCGATATCCCACAACCAAGATATGTCGTGGCCGTCAGCTTCCCTGTCATTGATGAAAAAGGCAACGACGCGAGGACCCTCGCCTTGGGTCACCAGCTTGAGGTTTTGGTTGAAACCCGTGGGGTTTTTTGCAAGGTTGAGCAGCGTGTCGTGACCGTCGATCACAAGCTTTTGCAAGCGGCCGTTATTCGGTGCGAAGGCGTCGATGGAGCGTTGCGTCACCTCCTGCCCACATCCGGCAAGGCGGGCGAGAGCTCCGACCGCCGCAAGGTTGTACACCATGTACGCAGCGCCCACCGCAGACCTCAACGTCCAAGAGCCCTCTTTGCCCGCTCCCTCTTTGCCAGTTCCCGTCAACGAAAACGAACAGCCTTCCTCTCCGATGTTCACATTGGTGACCGAGAAGTCGATGACAGGGCGCTTGAAATGGCAATTCGGGCACGAGTAGGTCCCAAGCTGGCCATATTGGCGCCACCCGTAATCCATGATGCCCTCGCACAGCTGGCACATCTGGGCGTCGCTTACCGTGTTTTGCGGCAGATGCAAGTCTTCCTCTATGCCGAACGCGATCTTGGGATTGTCGACCTTCTCCGCGATGATGGCACACAGGGGGTCATCACCGTTATAGATGAGGGTGGAGTTTGGGCTCTTGCGCAACGCATCGGCGACGACGGTTTGGATATGGTCGATCTCGCCGCAACGATCGAGTTGGTCGCGGAAGAGATTCAAAAGCAGGACGTAGTCGGACTGCAACTGGGGGAGAGTCTTCACCAGCCAAAGCTCATCGCTTTCAAACACGCCCCAATCCGCGGGCTTTCCCTGCAAGAGAGCTGTGGCGACACCGCTGTCAAGGTTTGCGCCGTCACGATTGCAGACGACCGTCTTGCCCGCAGCCTCAAGCACGTCGGCAATGAGATTGTTCACCGTGGTCTTACCGTTTGTGCCCACGACGCAAACCGAATGCTTAACCTTGGAAGAGAGGTGGCCGATGAGGTCTGGGTCCACATAAAGCGCGATTTTTCCTGGGGTGTTGCGACCGTTTTTGTGCAACACGTCTCGCAAACCCCACGTCAAGAGGGAGCCTGTTGCCTTTGCGGCGCCAAACCGAATGCCCATGCCAACCCTTTCGTTCACCTTCTTGATGGAATGATTCTACTAGAAAAGCAAGGAGAGCCTCGGGGCTTGCCCGCCATTGCGCAAAAAAGCGAGAAGGGCTTTGAGCTTTGCCCGCCCGTTGGGCAAAACCAGCGCACAAAAGCCAACAGCAAAGGCGACGTCCTCGTCGCGTTGTTCTCGTCCCATTGCCCAAACGGCCAAGTCCTATCAACCCCAAAACATCGCCCCTAAAACAAGAAAAGCCGCCGGACGGCGACTCGTGTTGTTAAATGGTGCGGGTGAAAGGACTTGAACCTTCACGGGGTTGCCCCCATACGGACCTGAACCGTACGCGTCTGCCAATTCCGCCACACCCGCATGGTGCTTCGTCGCTTTTCGCAACAGGCAAAGAAACACTTTAACGGGGTTTTGCCCGCTTATCAAGAGAGATTTTCAAGAAATTTGCCCGTTGCCGCCAAGCAGCCGGGGACCATTTGCCCGTTGCCGCCAAGCAGCCGGGGGCCCAAGGTTTTTCTGCTGCGATTCCTACTTCTCGCCACAAGGCAGGTCGGCGCTACGGAGACGCTCGAGGGTATACGAATCAAGGTAGTCGTTGATAACGTTGTCGAGACCTTCCCAGAAAGACAGCGTGGTGCAAAAGGCGCGTCGTGGACATGTTTCGGCATTGGTCTCGAGGCAATAGACTGGAGCGACATCCCCCTCAGACGCCCTGATAATCTCTCCAACCGAGATCTCAGACGCCGGGCGAGCAAGGATATAACCGCCATGTTGCCCACGTACGCTTTTGAGGATCTTGGCCTTCGTGAGGGGCCGAACCAATTGCTCGAGGTACTTTGCGGGGAGGTCTTGGGTCTTCGACACCTCTTTGATGGAAACAGGTCGGTTGTCCGATTTGGAAGCTACCTCCATCATCAATCTCAAAGCATAGCGCCCCTTTGTTGAAACGAGCATACGGTTCCCTTCTCGGTCTTTGCATCAACAATGCGGGTTTTTGTCTTCCCTATTGTCTCTCATTTTTGCATTACGAGCAAAGTGGCCCTGTCTTCGTTCGTCCAACACACGGATCCTTCGCCCCAAATTGAAGAAGCTATGAAACGTTGTCACTTTCAGCGACCTTTAAGCATTGCTTCGTATAATTAGTCTTAAATTATAAGTATTTTTCAGCACACAAGTCGGAGCAGCACCTATGAGAGAATGGTTCACGCGTCTAAGCTACAACATCGCCAACAGCATGCGCGGACGCAACGGCATGGACACGATGGCGAATTGGAGCTTGGGTCTCGCAATCGTCATGATCGTCGTCGCGTTTCTCATCAACAACGGACTTATCAACACTTTGGCCCTCGTCCCGTTGGCGTACGCCCTTTTCCGTTGCTACTCGAAAAACGTTTCCGCGCGCCGCCGCGAGAACGAGTCCTTCTCCGCAAAGGTCGCAGGACCGACAAGATGGGTGGAATTGCAGTACAAGAAGTTCAAAAACCGCAAGACCACCTGCTATTTCACCTGTCCTGAATGCAAAACCGTCTATTCGGTCCCCAAAGGCAAGGGCAAGATCCGCGCGACGTGCCCGAAATGCCACAAGGCGCATGACCACACCACATAAGAGGACCCCATGACCCCCGAGCAATACACCCAGATTTGCCGTGAGCTCTTGCTGGCGTGCCGTGACATGGCCAGCATCACGCATTCCCAATTGGCCCCCCTGTGCCGCAAGGCGGGCATCACGGTACAGCAAATGTATGTGTTGATCGAACTCCACGAGAACCCCGCCCAACACATCACCCAAATCTGCGACCGCATCGGCGTACAACGCACCAATTTCGCAATCTTAAGCAAGAAGATGGAACGCCAAGGTCTCGTTAAACGCATCCAAAGCCCCAACGATCGCCGCTCGTTCACATTGGCTATCACAGAGCATGGGTCCCGCGTATATGACGAGGTCAACGACCAGATCAAACGTGTGTTCAGCACCACGTTCCGCGAAATCCCCGACGACACCGTCGCCACTCTTATCGAAGGCATGCATACTCTGCGTACCGGAACCGAGAGGATGAGATAGCCATGTTTGGATTTGTCGTCACCAACAACGAGGAATTGACCCAAGAAGAGAGGGATCGTTACCAAGAAGCCTATTGTGGGTTGTGTCATGCGTTGGGGAAGCGATGCGGCCAACAAACGCGCATGGCCCTCAACCACGACCTCACCTTCTTAGCGCTCTTGCTCATGTCCCTGTATGAGCCCGAGGAGACGAAATTCCAAACGCGCTGCGTCATGCACCCCATGAAAAAACATGTCTGGACAAGCAATAAGTATATCGACTATGCGGCGGACATGACGGTCGCCCTGGCCTACCACAAATGCACCGATGATTGGAACGACGACCACAGTGTGTCCGCTCGGGCGTTCGCCCTTGTCCTCCGCAAACGCTATCGCGAGGTGGCCGAGAAGTGGCCACGCCAGTGTGCAGCCTTAGAGGCAGGCATGAGCGCCATAGCCGAGGTCGAGCGAGACGACAAGGACAATCCCGACGCCGCAGCAAATCTGTTTGGTCAAATCATGGGCGAGATGTTTGTGATGGAGCCCGACATCTGGGAAAACCCTTTGCGCATGATGGGAGCACAACTCGGACGCTTCATCTACATGATGGACGCCGCTGTCGATTTGAAAAAGGACCAGGCCAAGGGCTCATACAACCCGTTTGTCCTGAGGGAGTGGACCGACGAGGAACTCCACACCCTCCTGTTGATGTACATGGGCAACGTGACCGAGATATTTGAGAAGCTTCCCCTCGTCGAGGACATCAATTTGCTACGCAATGTTCTTTACAGCGGCGTGTGGGTCAAATACAACCACTACATGAAGAATAAACTCGAGAAACAAGGGGAGGAACAGGCCCGCGCCGACAGCGAGGAGTCAAACGCCAAACCTGTGCTTTTGGAGGGCCCCGAGGAAGAAGCGACCCCGGTCTTGTCCGACGTTTGCCCCGAGGAGAGACCTCCTCACCTAAACGCAACCCTCGAGTTCACCGCACCGCCACGAAAAGAACTTGCCGAACCTCTTGACGATGCAAAACCTTTTGGAGCACTGATATGACAAAAAGCCCCTATGAAGTCCTTGGCATCTCTGAGGGCGCCTCACAAGACGAGATAAAGAAGGCCTACCGCAAGAAAGCTCGCGAGAACCACCCCGACCTCAATCCGAACGACCCGGGCGCGGCTGAGCGCATGAACCAGATCAACGACGCCTACGATCGCCTCATGAACCCCGAGAAGTACGCCAAGGAGCGCGCCGCTTCAAGCAATGCGGGCGCAAGCGGTTCCGCCGGAGGGTATGGCTACTCCAACCCCTTCGGATACGGTTACACCGGCAACACCGGAGGGAGCGCCGGCGGGCAGGGTGGCTACACGCATACGGGCGGCGGACAGGGTTATACCTGGACCACAGAGACGTTTACCTGGGAGGACCTGTTCGGCTACGGATTCGGCGGCACGGGGCGTCCCGAGGACATCCATCCCGAAACGGCGGCTGGGGACTCCGCAGAAATCCGAGCTGCGATCAACGCCATCAACAGCGGAAACTACATCGCTGCCGCACGCATCATGGCAGACATTCCCAGCACGGGTCGCAATGCCCGCTGGTATTACCTGGCGGCCCTCGCCAACCATGGCGCCGGCAACACGAGCCTCGGATACGAGCAGATTCGCAAAGCGTGCACCCTCGATCCGAACAACATGGACTACCGCCGCGCAATGTCCGCCTTCCAACAGCCCGGCAACGCCTACACCCAGGAGGCTGAGACCCGGGGCTTCACCATGGCAAGCAATCCCTGCCTTGATTGTATGTGTGGCGCGCTCATATGCAGCACTTGCTCGCTAGGCGGCTGTGGGCATGTGATGTTCATTCCTTGTTTCTAAGTCAACGTTTCACACAGAACCAGGAGGTCCCTTATGGGAGCAACAATCGGAATCGACCTCGGAACAACCAACAGTTGCGCCGCTGTCGTCGAAGGAGGGCGACCCACCGTTATCAGCTCTGCCGAGGGCGAGCGCACAACACCGAGCGTCGTAGCGTTTACCAAGGACGGAGAGCGCCTCGTCGGAACCATCGCGATTCGACAAACCGCAATGAACGCCGATCGCACCATCTCCAGCGTCAAGCGCCACATGGGCAGCGGATGGAGCAAGACCATCGACGGACAACGTTTCACCGCGCCCCAGATCAGCGCCATGATTTTGCGCAAGTTGCGAACTGATGCCGAGAGTTATCTCGGACAGGCAGTCACCGACGCGGTCATCACCGTCCCAGCCTACTTCAACGACATGCAGCGACAGGCTACCAAAGACGCCGGAAAGATCGCCGGGCTCAACGTCTTGCGCATCATCAACGAGCCCACTGCGGCGGCCCTCGCCTACGGACTCGACAACGGGACGCCCCAAAAGGTCATGGTGTACGACCTCGGCGGTGGCACCTTCGATGTCTCCATCATCGAAATCGGCGAGAACGTCATCGAGGTTTTGGCCACCGCCGGAGACAACCACCTCGGCGGCGACGACTTCGATGCGCGGATTGCCGCATACCTGACCGAGCAGTTCAAGCAACAGACCGGCATCGACGCGTCCCGAGACTCTTCCGCACGCGAGCGCATCCGCGAGGCGGCCTCCAGTGCGAAAAAAGAGCTTTCCTCTGCCTCAAGCACCACGGTGAACCTGCCGTTTCTCGCCTCCGACACCACAGGGCCGAAACACCTTGAATGCACCATCAACCGCTCTCTGTTCGAGAGCATGGTCAAAGATCTCATCGAGCAGACCTCCGAACCGGTCGCCCAAGCCCTCAATGATGCCGGTATTGCCGCAAGCGAACTTGGGCAGGTCTTGCTTGTCGGTGGTTCCACCCGCATCCCCGCCGTGCAAGAACACGTGCGCAAGCTGACAGGCAAGATCCCTGCCAACAGTGTCAACCCCGACGAATGCGTAGCCCAAGGCGCAGCAATCCAAGGCGATACCCTTTCCCGAGCGGTCCTGGGCAACGCGCTGGCAACCCGGGGAAGCGAGATTCTCCTGCTTGACGTCACGCCGTTGTCCTTGTCGATCGAGACTGTCGGCGGCGTCGCGACTCGCATCGTCGAGAGAAACACCACCTTGCCTGCCCATTATTCCCAAGTGTTCACCACCGCCGCCCCCTTCCAGACAAGCGTGGAAATCCACGTCCTCCAAGGCGAGCGCCCCATGGCAGCAGACAACAAGACCATCGGCAAGTTTCGTCTCAAGGGCATAAAGCGCGCCATGGCCGGTGTTCCCCAAATCGAAGTCACCTTCGACATCGACGCAAACGGCATCCTGACCGTCTCCGCAAAGGACCTCGGTACGGGCAAGGAGCAATCCATCACCATCACCGACAACGACCGCATGTCTGACAGCGAGATTGAGGCGGCTATCCGCGACGCTGAGCAATATGCTGCCGCCGACGCCGCAAAGCGTGAGGGCTGGGACGTTAAAAACGACGCCCAGCGCCTTCTCAACGAGGCAAACAACGCTTTGGCAAAATGCGGGAAACAACTCGATAAGGACGAGAAGCATCGCGTCAAGGCCGACATCGCGCTGCTCTCCAAGACACTAAGCAAGCGGGTAAAGAAGGGTGAGGTTGAGGATCTCTCGGCAATCAAATCCGCCGCCGAAGCGCTCGAACGCTCCAGCGACCATGTTCGCTCCTTGGCGGATGCGGAGGAGTAGGCTGCGGAGGAGTAGCGAACCCACCCAAGGCGAAGCAAACACCAGCACCCTCTCGGTCGAGCCGCCCCCGTCTCTTAGACACAAGAGATGGAACGCGGTTCAGCCCGGAAGGGTACCGTTTTTTTGTTTCACATCGTCCAAGCAAGGGCAACCCAAGGCAAACGACTGTTTTCTTGCCCCCTCCATTGACCAGCGCTATCGATAGCTTGAGATCACCTCGCACAACGTGGCTATATCGCATGCAAAGAAGGAGAAGCACACCGATTCCAAGGTATCGACACCCAACGGGTCATCTTGCTCGACGCGGACAAAGGCGACATCAACCTGGCCATACCCTTGAAGCAAGGTCGCATATGCGTAGCAACATGCTTGCAGGCCGTGTTTCGCGTGCAACATTTCGAGGGTCTCGCCTTTGTGACCGCCCGTCTTGTAATCCACGATAAGCGCCCGCTCTGACGTCATTTCTTCGATGCGACCTGGGCGGATGTGCTCATTTGTACAAAGAAGGTCAATCTCTCCCTCCAACGTCGTCTCTCCCAAGGCAACCGAGAAGGGGAGCTCCGATTGGCGGTGCGCAAAGGTTTTTGTATAGGCATACACACGTGACGTGAACCAACGCTTAAGGGCGTCTTGCAGCCGACTTCGTTCCTCAACTTCGTAGGAGACCGCCATGCGGTCAAGGTTGGCAAACGCCTCCCTCTCACCGCGAGAAACAGCGATTTGGCACAATCGATGCAGGGCAGAGCCAAAGGAGGTCGCCTTGTCCTCGTCGTCCACGAGGTTCTCAGCAAAGACTCGAGTAGAAAGAGAGTCCTCATCAGCTTCGTCAGCGACCTCTATCGTGAGCTCGAGCGCACGTCTGCGAGCTTCCTTTGTCAATGACTCAATTTGTCCCGTCGTAAGGACGCAAGGATCTCCGAACGAAGCAAAGTCCAAAGAGTCCACCTTCGCCAAACGTGGGCTCAACTCCTCTTGGGCGGCCGCCCCGTCAACCAAGGAGGAAAATGCTCCCTGTTCGCCGTCTCCCTCAAGAGAGGAATAGGAAACAAGATTGGTTTCGAGTCGGGGCGGGGTGGTCCCCCTCTTCCTCGCACGCGATTTCACCTGCGCTATCTTCATCGTTCCCACTTTGCCGACAACAGGTATGGCCTCGGCCGCCCGGCGTTCCTGCTCCGCAACGACATCGGCGTAGGCGATGCGGTTGTAGCAAAACAGCGCCGGCTCAGATCCACCATAGTCGAGCTCGTGACACTCCTCCGAGAACGGTTCCTGACCGAAAAACGCGCTGCGCACGTCATCTACCGTACTCACATATGCCTTCAAGGGGTCGCGTCCCTCTTTGAGCGCGATAAAGAGGCCCAGCGCCTCCTTGGCACGAGTTGCACCCACGTAGAACAGGCGCTGAGCCTCCGCAAGCTCCTCGTACTCGCCCACCGCCAACAACATTGCGCGACGTTTCACCCCGTCGGCAAGCCGCACCGCATTCGCAGTCACGCTCCCAGGATCGCCGTCAAACACGCACGACTCTAGCGCGCTGGGCACGACATCCTTGCCGGCAAGTGTGCGGTTTTTGCCCTTGAGCGACACAAAGGTCTCTCCCCCGACCCTTTGAACGACCAGGTCTTTTCCTTGTGAGGGGCGAGCAAAGTCCGCCATGGCGACAACGGGGAACTCGAGACCCTTCGAGGAGTGGATCGTCATAATACGAACAGCCTCTTGTCCGCTGAGGTTCAACGCGCCCGGCTTCTCCTTGATGCCGCTCTCCACCAACACGCCGAACCGCTTGGCCGTGCGAGCGACCCCAAAGCCGAACTCGTCTTGGATATCGCCCACAAGGCGCACCGCCTTCATCACGTTGCCAAGTTTTGCCATGCCTTCCGCGCCCGACTCCTGAAGGCGCGCGATCCACCCGCTGTCTTGCAATACCATCAAGACCACCTGGCAAAACGGCTCATCTCGCAACGCACGTTGGGCCTTGCGCAACACGGTGACCGCATGGGAGAGAGCGGGGGATGCCTCCCCTCCTTGGTAGAGCTCGTATGCTACCTGGGAAACCCCTTGGTAAAGCTTGCGGTTGCTCGGTCTGCCCGTCTCCTCGTCAACCTTCGTTCCCAGCGTGATCAAGTCGCTTGCCCCAAGACCGAACACCGGGCCAGACAACGCCTCAAACAACGATTGGGTGTTGCGAGGGTTCGCGAGAGCTTGGACGATCGCGTTGACGACACCGACCTCCGGCGCTTGAGAAAACAAGCTTCCACCTGCAATGACGCAAGGGAAGCCCGCTTGGCGAATCGCCTGCGCATACAAGTCGGCATTTGTCGTCGCGCCGAGGAGCAAAACCATCTCGGACAGGGCGTGACCGGCCTCATGCATGCGGGAGAAATACGCAGCGATCTCGCGAGCCTGGCCCTTGGTTGCGTCTCGAATCGAACCTGCGCGCCCATCGGGGATAAGGGCGGTGGTGTGGATTTGGATACGCGACTCACCCGTTGCGCGATACCCGCAACCGTCATAAACGGCACCCAGATCAAGGAAGTCCTCTCCAAATACGCTGGGTTGCGCGCACACCTTCTTGACAAACGCCAGGATGTCACGATGACTGCGGAAGTTCCGGCTGAGTTTGAGTTGTCGTGGTTGTCCACCTCGCTCTGCCAATTCAGGATTGCACAGCTCCCTTTGGTATGCACGATACACGTTGATATCGGCACCTCGGAACCCGTAGATGCTTTGCTGCGCGTCGCCGACGGTGCACAGGTAGCGCATCCCCTCGCCGCTCAAATGGGTGACAATAGCAAGCTGCAACTCATCAGTGTCTTGGAACTCGTCCACCATGACCAAGCGAAACTTGTCCGCAAAGCGACCGCGAATCGCGGGAATCTCAAGAGCAGCGAGCGCACCTTTGATCAAATCGGTATTATCGAGAAGGGCGTTGGCACGTTTTGCGCGACCATAGCGGATCTCCGCATCGCGAGCCAGGGCAATCGCCGCCTCAAGCAACCGGTCCCCCTTGAGCATCAAGGCTTTAACGATTGCCTCGTGGTGGGCAACCTTGCACTGCGTTGTCACCTCCTTAAGGTCCTTGGCACGCAACGCACCCGCAACCGGACAACGATCGAGCACCTCAAGAAGGGTGTCGACGTCATCGGCACCTTCCCCTGCCAAATACGACGACAGCGCAGCCTTGGTCGCCTCAACCGCGGCACGGGCGGCATCGTTGGTCTTGTTCACGTTTGCCTGGAGGTAGTACGGCTCCGCCTCCTCATATGCCTCAAGAAGGAGGCGGGCAATCTCTCGGGGACGCTCGGTGCCTCGCACCACGACGAGACCGTCGAGGCCAGTCCGGACGTTTGCCGCAGCGTCAAGCAACGAGTTGACCAACGTCTCCACCGACATACCCTTGTCGGAAGTGGCTTCGTACTCCAAAAACAGCTCAGCGCAGGGACCGTCTACCCCGCCCGACGCGGCAATCGCCTCATTGAGGCTGGCAGTTCGGAGGTCGTCTGCCACCTTGCCTATGGCGATCTTGAAAGAAGGATCGAGGCCAAGTTCCAGTGCCGAAGCGCGCAAAATTCGCGCACACATGCCATGGATGGTGGAAATCCATGCGCTATCGACCTTGAGCGCCTGGTCAAACAGGCTTTTTGAACGAAGGGTGGAACGGACGCGACCCTTGAGCTCCGCTGCCGCCTTTTCGGTAAACGTGATGGCGCACACCTGGTCTATGTCGTCCACACCGCTGTTCGGATCGGCGAGGGCAGACGCGATACGTTGGGTCAACGTGAACGTTTTGCCCGACCCCGCACCAGCGGAAATGTCGACGGGACCCACAAGTTGCTCGACGCAAGCCTTTTGCTCGTCGGTGTATCGAACCGCCATGCTAGGCCTCCTTTCCCGCAGCGACGCCGTCACGGACATCGCAACGCACCACAGGACAATAGCGACAAGCTTCCTCGTCGAGCGGGCTTGGGGCAATCACGCCCTGCATCAGGCCCGCAAGACGAAGGGCAACCGCCTCTTCGCACCGATCGAGCACGTCAAGCATCTCGTTTGTCCCACAACGCTCGGAGTTGATGCCACCGAGATCGACATCGGGGTGGAGGACGCGCTCATCGAAAAGGCCAGCGATACCGGCCTTTTTTCCATACCCGACATAGACCGCCGCCACAGGCACAACCCCCCAAAGTCGACGGACCACCTGGGCGTAGATCAGCGCCTGCATCTTGCGAGGCAAAACGATGACGCGCTCGCCCGCATCCTGCAATGAGCCCTCGGGCTTTTCTTCCTTTGGCCAAAACGCATACGCGGACCCCACCGATTGCTTATAGTCAAAAACAACCGCACGACCCCCCGCATCCACATCGACGCGGTCAATGCTCCCGCGGATAGGTACGCCCGCGTAGTCGAACGGCGTTTCCCAACCGAACCTGAGCTCGTGCTTCCACGGTTCGAAATCCGGCAACAACTCCGCCTCCCTGCGCAAAAAGCCGTGAAGCTCTCGACGCAATTGCTCCGCCTTAATCACCTCGAGCTGTGTTTGTGGAATAAACGCGTTTTTGTTGTAGGTATAGGGCTCCTCGCCGAAGAGACGGTCGAATTGCCAATCCAAAAGCCGATCGCACTCGGCGAGGTTGTTCGGTGTCACACGGCGCAGCCCAGTGACGCGCAATTGCTCATGAAAGGCCTCGAACACCTTATGTGCGAAGCCGCCAAAGGCAAGCGGGCCAAACTCTGCGTCGATCGATTCGATCTTGAGTCGCCGTTGCGAAAACCACTTATAGGGACACTCGAGATACAGCTCGATCGCGGAGGGGGAGAGGACCGCCCCCTCAAGCAACTCCCCGTCCTTGTTCTTGCTTGGCGGCAAGAGGTTCTCGGCGTCGCCACGGACGAGATACCCCGTGGAATACACGTCGACCTCTCGTTCGAGCGGCGCGGGTTCGCCCGTCTTGTCAAGGAGACCCACAAGATCCTCCTCGCCCACAGAAAAGCAATGCTCCTGCAAATCCTTCGTCAGCCCAGTGATCTTGTCGATCTCTTCGGGATCGCTGGGATCGCGGCGATAGCAATCGACCAACTCCTCCAACAGGGCAGCCGGGCGCGATTCTTCCGCGTCAACGGTGTTAAGAACACGATGAAGAATTACACACGATGTGGCGCAAGCGATACTTTGGGCGAACCGCAGACGAAGCTTTTCGACACGACGCGCCGGCTTCCACGCACCAAGAGCTTGCAGCAACGCATCCACCGAGGTCTCCTCATCCTTCAAAGGATAGCTTTCGGCATCAAGGCCCTCCAACACAACAATGTCGAAATCAGCGGAGCGGCCTTGGACGATTTGTGCCATGGACCCGATGAGCACCGTAAACGTCGGCGTCTCGTCCTCCCGCTCGGGAACCACCTCCTCCTCGTAGGGCATGGTGACACGTTGCAGGACTTCCAAGGCGTCAGCAAGGCCAAGTCCTATTTGGGCCGCCCGCTCATGCACTCCTCGCGCCACATTCACCGATCGCAGCTGTTGCGCCCGATAGGCCTCCGACCAGTTTTGACGTGTCGCAATCCAGCGAGTTTGGGCGTCAAGGGCGCCAAGAAGGTCCCCCTCGGCAAACAAACCCAAGAACTCACGCCAATCGTCGTCCGCGTAGGCAGCCATATCCGTCAAGGCGTCGTCGACTGTCTCGCCGCGCCATCCGCGCAGACGCGCATCGAGTCCATATGCCCTGGACAACGTCATGGAGGAGAAATTGCTCAACGAAAAGTCGCCAGCGCTCAAAACATCGATCTCCTTGTCGAGGACAAACCCGAGAAGGGCATTCCACGCACGCCCGAAAGAGGTTTCAGCAAAGTTCGTCATACAGGAAACGCGAACCTTTGCCCCGCGGGCGACCAGGCGCGATGCGACGACATCGAAAACGCCGAGGGGAACGCGAGACGCCAATGCCACTCGAATACCGGTCGACCCGAGTTCCTCAACTGCGCGAACTATTTCGTCCGAGATTACCTGTCCGGACGCATAGCGACCCGCCGGATACGCAAATCGGACCGCACCGCTTGCAGCGTTCGAGTGCACGAAATCGGGTCTATACAGGCGCTCCACAAGAACATTGAGCTCCTTCGCGCATCCCTCTATCGAATCGCGCTCCTCTGCTAGGAGGACGACATCGGCCCCAATCGCGTCAAACAGGCGGTCCTCGGCAACGCTCGTCTCGCAAGCGACCGCGACAACCAACATGCCCTCAAGGACGCCCCACTCGCGCAACTTATCGCACACTCTCGACTGCTCGATGAGGCCGACGCGCGCCATGTCCCTTCGAGCCCGTGCCGCGACCTCCACAGCACAACGCTGCACATCGGAGAGCGCGTATGCCCCGGGGTGTTGACCTGCGTCTACAACAGCAGACGCCGCATCGCGCACCAGCCGCTCCACAAGGGCCTCGGTTCCGCCGGTCAGCTCGAAGAGGGGTTCTTGGCCTTCCTCCTTTGCAGCAAGCACCTGCTCTTTGAGCGCCCGCCTGACAAACAACGCGCGCTCCACGCTCCCCGCGATGACGCGCCCGTCGCCGAAAAGCTCCCAAAGATCCGCAAGCCACGCCTTGACCGTCTTCACTGTCACGCCGAAGCCCGCCCCCGCCCTCGCAAGGTCGCTCTTTACGCGAACCGTCTCATCATAGGAAGGAACAAGCAACACGCACGCGCCTTCCATTTGGGTGTTTCCAGAAACTATCCCATAGGCAAGCTCGTAGGCCTCTCGTTTCGAGTTCGCTTGGTGCTCTGTTTTCACATTGCCTCCTTGGGAGCCGTTTTCCTGCTCGATCCGTTTTCTGTTCGATCCGTTTTCCTGTTTGATAAGAGTATGACACCTGAACATCCCCGTCGTGTCGCAATAATGGGACATCAACGGGCTCGGCCGGGACACGGCCTCGTGGTTCGCGAGCCATCCGTCCCAAAAACAATCGCCTCTCCGCAACACACGCTAAACCCGCTTCATGGTATCTTTTACCCCATCGCAGGAACAATCGGATAGGGATCTTCATGAAACTTGGATTCATCGGCACAGGAAATATGGCCACCGCCATCGCAGCGAAAATCATTTCCGCCGGCGTTGTGGCCGCCGCGGACGTCACAGGCTCATGCTCAAGCACCCTCCACGCCAAGGAGAAAACACTTGAACTCGGCTTTTCCGTGGGCACTGACAACAAGGCGGTCGTTGGGGCGTCCGACATCATCTTCCTCTCCTGCAAGCCGCAGCAATACGCCGACGTCATCGCCGAGATTCGGGAAGGGGTCAAACCCGACCAGGTCATAGTCACCATCGCTCCCGGCAAGACCATCGCTTGGCTCGAGAAGCAGTTCGGCACGGCGGTCAAGATAGTCCGCTGCATGCCGAACACGCCCGCCCTGGTCGGCGAAGGCTTCACAAGCTACTGTCCAAACGGGCAAGTGACCAATAGTGAGCTTTTCCAAATAGAATCATTGTTGGATTGTTTCGGAACGCGCATGCTTCTTCCCGAGAAGCTCATCGACGCCGCAAGCGCGCTAGGCGGCAGCGCCCCTGCCTTCGTATATGCCTTCATCGAGGCCTTAGCTGACGGCGGTGTCGCCGAAGGCCTTCCTCGCGCCGCTGCGTACGAGGTCGCTGCCCAAACCGTTCTTGGCAGTGCAAAGATGGTCTTGGAAAGCGGCAAGCACCCCGGCATCCTCAAGGACGAGGTGTGCAGCCCCGGCGGCTCGACCATCAAGGGCATGGAAGCCCTCGAAAAGAACGCCTTCCGCGGCACCGTCATTGGTGCCGTCCGCACCACCGCCGCCGCCGCTCGCGCTCTCTAGCATTTGGAGGAATCAGCCATGGCACGCATGCTATACCAAGGTCACGGATCGTTTCGTCTCACCACCGAGTCGGGCGTCGTCGTCTACGTCGATCCCTTTGCGGGAGATGGCTATGATGCCCCCGCCGACCTGATACTCGTCACACACGAGCACAAAGACCACACCGCTGTGGACAAGATGCCACATGCCGACGGGTGTGAGATTCTGCGCGCCAAAGACTTCCTTGCCGCCCCCGGCTCTTATCAGACCTTGGTGAGCCACGGTCTTCGTATCACCGCTGTTCAGGCGTATAACAAAAACCACCCCATCGATGAGTGCGTAGGGCTTGTCATCGAAATCGACGGCCTAAGATTTTATGCCGCAGGCGATACCAGCACCACCGACGACATGCGTTCCGGCAAGCTCGCCGATCTCAAACTCGACTACGCCACCCTCCCGGGAGATGGTTTTTACAACATGGGTCCGGAGGAGGGGAGCAATTGCGTCCGCCTCATCGCCGCACGCCACTTCATCCCAATCCACCTCGTCCCCGTCCACGACATGTCCAACCCCACAATCTTTAGCAGGGAGACCGCTGAGCGCTTCATCCCCGACGGACGCATCGTTCTCGCCCCCGGAGAGGAGCTTGACCTCTAGGCGAACACGTGCCCCTAACACGTGCCCCTAGGCAAACAGACAAGAAATGGGGGCGGCTCCATGCCACCCCCTCTCTTTTCCCTTTAGCGGGTTTTCTTTAGCTGGTCGCTATTCGTTGGCGAATTGCTCGCGCTTCTTGGCGGCCCATCCCTCAATTTGGATAAGCTCAGGGCGAGTGAGGGCAAGCGCGTCCCCGTGGACGTCCTTGGCAATACAAGAACCTGCGCCGACAATCGCACCAGCGCCGATAGAGACCGGTGCGACCATCATCGTGTCGCTACCGACGAACGCACCATCACCGATGATGGTCTTGCTCTTGTGCTTTCCGTCGTAGTTGCACGTGATAGAGCCAGCGCCGATATTGACGCCTTCGCCGATCTCCGCATCGCCAATATAGGAAAGGTGGGGGACCTTGGAGCCACGTCCGACGACGGACTTCTTGATTTCGACATGGGTACCGACATGTGCCCCCTCAAGCAAGTGGGCGCCCGGACGAAGATATGCACGCGGTCCGGCATCCGAGCCGTCTTCGAGAATCGCCTGAATCGCAACGGTCTCTTGGACAACACAACCTCGTCCGACCTTGGTGTCGGTAAGTCGTGTGTTGGGACCGATGACGCTGTCCTCACCGATGGAGGTCGTACCGAACAACATGGTCTGGGGCAAAAGCTCGACATCGGACTCAATGGTGACATCGGGCCCAATCCACACCTGGGCAGGGTCGGTCATAGTCACACCGGCGGCCATGTAGGCGTTGTTGATACGGCGCTGAAGTTGCTTGGTTGCCTCAGCAAGTTGGATACGGCTATTGACGCCGAGACATTCATTGGGGTCATTCGTGGGAAGCGCCATGACACTGCGTCCGCTCTTGCGGCAAATCGCAAGCACATCGGTGAGGTAGTACTCGCCCTGCGCGTTGTCGTTGCCGACCTGCTCAAGAGCCGCAAACAAAGCCTCGGCATCAAAACAATAGAACCCGGAGTTGCACTCGTTGACGGCAGCTTCCTCCAAAGTTGCATCCTTTTGCTCCACGATGCGCTTCACGTTGCCACCGCTGTCGCGGATGATGCGTCCATACCCAAAGGGGTCGTCCAACTTCATCGTCAAAACGACAACGGCTGCGTTGTTTTCCTCGCGCGTGCGAATGAGGGCCTCGATGGTCTCGCTCGTGATAAGGGGGCTGTCGCCGGACAGGACGACCAGGGAGCCTTTAAAGCCCGCAAGAGCGGGGGCGCACACCTTGACCGCGCCGCCCGTGCCGTTGCGACAAACCTGCTCGACAACGATGGTATCGTCGACGACAAGCGGCTCAACCTGTTCCTTGAGATGGCCGACAACCGAGACGATGCGCTCGATGCCAGCGCCCTTTGCCGCGTCGACGACCCATCGAACCATAGGTTTTCCGATGACCTCATGCGCAACCTTGGGCTTCTTGGATTTCATACGAGTACCGGCACCTGCCGCCAAGATGATTGCTGCTGATTCCATATCGTCCCCCTAGAACGGTCTGTATTCAAAGCCTTACAACAGGCGGAGGCTGACATCCTTGAGCTGGCGACCCGTCACGGCATTCGGTGCGCCGGTCATCGGGTCGCTTGCGCTGCTCGTCTTCGGGAAGGCAATGACGTCACGGATGCTCGGCTTGCCGGCCAAAAGCATAACCAAGCGATCGAGGCCGAGAGCGATGCCGCCATGGGGCGGAGTGCCGAGTTCGAGGGCGTGGATGAGGTGGCCGAATTTGATGTCGATATCCTCGTCGGACACGCCGCAACGGCGCAGGACGCGTTTTTGCTCTTCAGGGTTGTGGATACGGATGGAACCGCCGCCAAGCTCAAACCCATCGAGAACGAGGTCGTAGCTGTAACTACCGCACTCAAGCGGGGTATCTTCAATCTTGTCGAGATCCTCCTCGAGGATGTGAGTGAACGGATGGTGCTCGGCCGCATACTTCTTCTCGTCCTCGTCGTACTTGAACATCGGGAAGTTGACGACCCAAAGCATCGCATGGCCGTTGCGCTCGATGCCGAGCTTGTCTGCCATGGAAAGACGCAGGGCAGAGAGGACCGCGGCAACCGTCGCCGGCTTGTCAGCGGCAAACAGCAGCAAGTCGCCAGGCTCGGCCGCAGCGGCTTGTTTGATTGCAGCGTAGGTCTCCTCGTCGAAGAACTTAATGATCGGGCTCTTGCCCTTCATCTCGACGTCATCGCTCACAAAGGCGATCCACGCCATGCCCTTTGCACCGTTCTCGGCGGCAACCTCGGCCATCTTCTCGACGTCGCCTCGGCTCCAGTTACCGGCTCCCTTGCAATTGATACACTTGACGATTCCGCCGGCCTCGATGGCCTTTGCGAAGACGCCAAACCCACAACCGCGAACGATATCGGTCAGGTCAACGAGCTCCATGCCAAAACGGACGTCAGGCCTATCGCATCCGAAACGACGCATCGCCTCGGAGTACTCCATGCGCTGCAGCGGGAACTCGTGCTCGATGCCAAGCTCGTCAAACAGCTCTTTCATGACGTCCTCCATCATGTCGACGACGTCATACTCGGACACGAAGCTCATCTCGATGTCGACCTGGGTAAACTCAGGTTGGCGATCTGCACGCAGGTCCTCGTCGCGGAAGCAACGGGCTACTTGGTAATAGCGCTCGATGCCGCCGGCCATGAGCATCTGCTTGAACTGTTGGGGGCTTTGCGGAAGCGCGTAGAACTTGCCGGGGTTCGGGCGGCTCGGAACGATGTAGTCGCGTGCGCCCTCAGGCGTGCTGTTCGCGAGAATCGGGGTCTCAACCTCGAGAAAGTCGCGCTTGTTGAGGCTTGCGCGCAACGCTTGGACGACCTGGTGGCGCAGCTTGATGTTTGCAAGCATCTCAGGACGACGGAGATCGAGGTAGCGCCACTTCATGCGCGTCGTCTCGTCGGTCTCGATGCCGTCCTCGATGCTGAAGGGCGGGGTAACGCTTTGGTTGAGCATCGTGAGGCTCGTTGCCAAGACCTCGATCTCGCCCGTCACCATGTTGGGGTTGATCATGCCCTCCCCGCGAGCGCGAACCTTGCCCGTCACCTTGATGACGTCCTCACGGGAGAGGTGCTCGGCAACATTGAATTCCTCGGGCGTGACGCAGTCGGGGTCAACGACGATCTGGGTGTAGCCATCGCGATCGCGCAAGTCGCAGAATATGAGTCCCCCGTGGTCGCGATTGTGCCATGCCCAACCTGTAAGGGTCACTTCGCGATCGATGTCCTCCAAACGAAGTTCACCGCACGTCGCGGTGTGCATGCAGTATTTATTCTTATAGTCAGTCATATCGGTCTATGATCCTCCCCAAAGCCTTAAACGAGCGAAAATCGGCGCACGCCAACAACCGCGGCAGTCCGTGTAAACTTGAACAGTTTAATGCAACGAAAGAACTTTGTCCCGCTCAAATCACTAAAACGAGTAACCTGTCCCGTGAATAACCGGCCCATCGTAGGGTTCGAAATAGCTGAAATCATCGGAGATGTCCACGTACAGGAATTTTCTCTTGGTCGAAGGGTCCCACCAAACCTGAACCGCCGCGGGTGTATACCCGAAGCGCTCGAGAGTCTCCTCGCCGACTTCCTCCCCGAATTCGTCGACCACCATCGCGGTCCTTCTCATGTTTGACTGCATCTGACACCCCCCTCATAACGGCACGCGCCCCAATGATACCCCCATGCGCCCCCCTACTCCGTACTCGGTCTTAGCAATCATCCGCCAACTCATATACACAGGATGCGCTACACTGACGACGGCGTGACGACGCATGAAAGGAGACCCCGTGAAGCGAACCTGTAAGCAATGCGGAAAAGAGTTCGAGCTGACCGAGGGCGAGATATCGTTTTACGAATCCAAAGGTCTTGACCTCCCTAAGCGATGCAAGGAATGCCGCGAGGTAAATAAATCAAGCAAGTCCTCATCCGAAGCCAAACGCGAAAGCTTAGCCACAAACAAGACCGCCTCCCAAGCCGGTTGGCCCCTCGGCAAGCTTGTCGCGACAGGCGGCGCCGCCATCGCAATCGTCCTTGCAGCCCTGATCGGAGGCGGCTCCCTTGGTGGCACGGTCCCCGGGACAGACCCGTCGAGCACCACAAACTATTCCGCCGTTGTGAGCACCCCCAACACGACCAGCACGACCTCCGACTCCAACGCCACCAACGTACCCAGCGCAAACGCCGCCAAAACAAACGCCGCCAACGCGAAAAAATGCACATTCCGCAACACGAATCTACTCAACGAGCATTACGAAAAGCACGGCAAAAACATGGGTTTCGCCGACGCCGCAGCCTACGAGAGCGCCGCGTCCGCCGTCGTCACGAATCCCAAGGCTTCCCATAAAACGGAGCGGGAAGACGGCGACGACGTGTACTACCTCGAAAACACCCGCGAGTTTGTGGTCGTCTCCACCGACGGCTACATCCGCACGTACTACTATGCCGACAAGGACTACTTCGAACGCCAATAGTTCGGACTTTTACGCGATAAGGTCCGCGTGTTCAAAAAAACACCCCATCGCCTTTTCTCATATGGATTACTCTTCAAGTATCCGTTTCCGAGAAAAGGAGGGATCAATGATTGACCGAGCCTCTCTGTCTTCGTCCCGAGACATCCGCCGTTGGTTAGCGGAGGGGAAGATCGTCTCAATCACGCTCAGCGTCCCAGAGAATCTGCGTAAAGCCGCACAAGATGAGGCCACGTTGCGCGGAACGACCCTCAGTTCGCTTCTTCGGGAAATCCTCATCGCTGAGCTCCACAGGTCCTACGCTGAGCACGACATGAGTTGACGACATGCGTTAAAGCCATGCGTTGGCGGGTTTAAACTATAATAACGAAATTCGGGAAGACGCCCCGCGGGGCGATCCAAGCACCAACTTCGTTTTATAGTGAGGAACGTGTGTCCACCTACACGAAAAAAGACCTCGTCGCACTCCAGATCATCAATCTGGCGAAGGCGGAGATCCTTTCGAAGAATCACTTCCTTGCAAGTGCGGTAGGAAGACTGCTCGTCGAACCAGCCTCGCTCGGCCGTGCCCTTTCGGCAACGCAAAAATCTGCCCAATTCACCACCGATGGCGAACGCCTCGGATTCGACACCCACGCCATCGTCGAGCGGTTCAGCGCCACAAAAGGAGAGGCCCCCAAGCACGATTTGATGCACACCGTGGTCCATTGCGTGTTTCTCCACCCCTTTGTCGGTAAGAATGTAGATGAAAACCTCTGGAACCTCGCCGCCGACATCGCCGCCGAACGCGTCGTTGCCGATTTGCTCGGGCTAAGAAAGGACAAAGGGGTCGCGATAGCCAAGATCATCGACATGATCGAAAGCGACCTGGAGGGACGTGCGACAGCAGAACGTGTCTATAGCGGTTTGCGGGAGGGAAGATGGGCCGCCCAAGTCCCCTTTTGGGAGGCCCTTTTCTTCAGCGATGAACACACTCCTTGGTATGCCTATCCCGACACCTCAACCGGCTTCTCCGAGGGCGACTCGGACAAGGGAGACCAGCTCGACAAGACAAAAACCAAAGGGCCAGAACCCGGAAGCGACGAGCAGCGCATAGGCAAAGGGTCCCCTCCAAAAAGCCGCAACGTCGACAAACCCCATTCTCCGAGCGGCCAGCAGGGCTGTGAGGAGGACGGCGGACAAAGCAAGCCCGACGAGCGGGAAGACGACACGTCAGGACCTAATGACGACAAGCCCGAAGTGAAGGCCGCGGAGGACGGCGCACACTCGCTCGCCTCCGATACCACAAAGGAAATGTGCGGAGGGGAGCGCAGCCCAGAATCGGGCCCCGGCGGCAACTCGGAACCCAATCCCCGCAACAGTCGAGCCCCTCAAGACCAAAGCTCCTCAGGCAAGACAGACGGAGGCGCCGCAAACGACGACGCAAGCAGTCCAGGAGACACCCCTTCATTTGGCTTTACTGAGGTCAGAGCGCAGGGGGAAGGCGAAGGACGCTTGTTCCAATCCTACGCAAGCCAACGTCGGGGCCTAGGACTTGCCCCCATCTCGCCCCGTCAAGCGAACGCGCGCCGCGAGGAGTGGCGTGATGTCGCCTTGAGCCTAGCCGTCGACCTAGAGACCTACTCACAAGAGACCGCCTCCGCCCTTTCTGGCTTCGTCGGCGACGTCAAGGAGACAAGCGAGAAGCCCTTCGACTTCCGCTCGTTCTTGCGTCAATTCGCGTCCTACGGCGAGGTCATGCGACTTTCCGACGACGAGTTCGACAACGTGTTCTACACGTATGGGCTGGAGCTGTTTGGCAACGTCCCCCTTATTGAGCCCCTCGAGACCCGCGAAGAGAAACGCATCCGCGAGTTCGTCATCGCCATCGACACCAGCGGCAGCGTCCGTGGCGACACCGTCCGCGTCTTCGTGGACACGACCTTCGACATCCTCAAGAACACTGAGAGTTTCCATGAGCGCATCCACTTGCGCATCCTGCAATGCGACGCGGCCGTGCAAAGCGACGACACTCTCAAAAGCCTCGACGACGTGCAGGCGTGGCACCGAGCCATGCGCATCTACGGAGGAGGCGGAACCGACTTTCGCCCCGTGTTCCGCTATGTCGACAACCTGATCAAGCGCGGAGAGCTCAAAAACCTCGGAGGTTTGCTGTACTTCACCGACGGGTGGGGCGCCTATCCCGAATGGCGCCCCCCTTATCGCACCGCCTTCGTGTTCTTCGACGAGAACCACCGCCAAAAAAACGTGCCACCTTGGGCAATTTCGGCAACACTGGACAGCTCCTCCCTCGGCTCGCCAAAAGCCAAGGAGCCCATTGCGCGCGGTAGCACCAGGGTCGTCTCGGGAACCCCCTATGACGGCACAACCTCGGCGCCTACCTCCATGGCGGATACCGTTTACCCCTCCCACACACCTCCCGCCACCAACCCTGCCATCCCAGCCCCCGCAACGCCGTTCCAATAGGAAGGACAAACCGTGAACATCAGCCAAGCAATCGAGCAAATCCGCGGCGCCATCCGCTCCTACATGTCCATAGACGAGCGCGGCATACGCCGCATTCCCCACCGCATGCAACGACCCATCATCATGTTTGGCCCTCCCGGCGTTGGCAAAACCGCCGTCGTGGCACAAATCGCCGAAGAGCTCGACATCAACTTCGTGAGTTATTCCATCACCCACCACACCCGTCAAAGCGCCCTCGGCCTCCCCTTTATCGAGCGAGAGGAGTTCGGTGGGATCGAATACAGCGTCAGCGAGTACACCATGAGCGAGATAATCGCTGCGGTGTACCGCGCTCAGGAGAAAAGCGGCATCAACCAAGGCATTCTTTTCCTCGACGAGGTCAATTGCGTCAGCGAGACCCTCGCACCGGCCATGTTGCAGTTCTTGCAATATAAGACCTTCGGCATGCACAAACTCCCCGAAGGCTGGATCATCGTTTGCGCCTGCAACCCTCCTGAGTACAACCGTGCGGCCCGCGAGTTCGATCCGGCTATGATGGATCGCATGAAGCGCATCGACGTGGAGCCCGATTTGGAGGTGTGGCAATCCTACGCTGCATCTCACGGTGTCCACCCCGCCATCACCACCTTCCTCGAGAGCAAGAACGACTGTTTCTACAAGGTTCAAGCCAACGTATCCGGCACAGATTTGGTCACACCCCGCGGATGGGAGGACCTCTCCCGCATGTTGCTTGCCTACGAAGCTGAGGGAATCCTTGTTGACGAGGTCCTCATCAGGCAATACTTGCAAGATGACCGCATTTCCCGCGAGTTCGCCGCATACTATGAGCTATTCCGCAAGTACGAGGACGACTATCGGATTCGGGACATCCTCGCCACCGGGGCGGATGCCCACGCCTCCACAAGTCGCGCCCGTGCGGCACAATTCGACGAGCGCGTCGCCTTGGCCGGCCTGCTCCACGAGCAACTGCTTTCCCGCATCCACAAAGTCATTGAGCTCGAAGAGGCGCTCCAACTGGTCCGCAACGACCTCCTCTCCTTCAAAGACGAGCTCACCCACAGCGGCTTTGCCGAGGGATCGGCCATCCTTGCCACCCGTGCCGAGGAGGTCGGCCTCGCGACAAGCGTCGGAACCCGCATCAAGGGACAGGTCGCCGATCGCTCTGTCGTCAAGGCGCAGCGGCTCAAGATCATGGAAGACCTCGTTTCCGAGACGGCCCACGGCGCCTTGGGCTCATCGGAAAACGCCTTCGAAGCTGCAAAATCAGCCTACAACCGCTTTGTCGCGCTTCAGCAAGACAACGCCGACGAGGCCATTGACGGCCTCGACAACGCGTTCCGCTTCATGGACAACGCGTTTGGCAAGGACTCCCAGGAAGCCCTCATCCTCTTGACGCGGCTTTCCTCCGACGACTTGGTCATCAAATTCATCAGCGAGTACGGAAGCGAGGAGTTCATCAGCCACAACAAGAGCCTCCTGTTCACCGAACGCGGCATCGACATCATGCGTGCCGTCGAGGCGTTGCAAGAAGAGGAAGGCCTCAAAACGGTCACCGGCTTCACGTATCGAGCCCAATAACGGACGCAATAGCGAACGAGCAGGCAAAACACTATGGGCATCTCATCGGGAATCTCGGCGGAATCCTCGAATCGCACCGCGCGCAATCTGGCTTTTCGCATCAGCAGGAGCGGAGGGGCCGGGATTGACGACGGAAGCGGCACCCTCGAGAACACGTTCACCCCTTGCGGCAACCGCGGCGAGATTCTGTCCTTTGGCACGTGGCCCACCGAGCCCGATGGTCCCGCCGAGCCCCTTCAATGGCGTGTCATCGGGGAGGGGGCGGACGGCTCCCGCCTTCTCGTCTCGCTTAGCTCCCTCGAGAGCCGCCGAGCGCACGACCACGACGGAGACGTGACCTGGCAACACGCCTCCATTCGCTATTGGCTCCACAAGGTATTCATGCCCCACGCGTTTACGCCGCAAGAAGCCTTGCGCATCCGTCCGGTCCACCTTGTCACTTTCGACAACAAGGAGTACCGCATGGTCGGGTGCCGGGGAACCGATGACTTCGTGTTCCTTCTCAGCGAAGGAGAGGCTCGCCGTTTCTTCGCCACCGACCGGGCGCGTGCCGCTTCTTGCACCTCGTACGCAAGTCGCCTCTCCTCCGTACCTTGTTGGTGGCTGCGCTCCCCCGGCGGCAACCAATTCGCCTTCCAGTTCGTCAACGAGAGAGGCGTCATCGACACCAACGGTTTCCATTCCACCTTGGACTGCGTCGGTATCCGCCCCGCCCTCATCCTCTCGCCTCAAAAAGGGGAGAGGAAAGACATCTTGGACTCGCCATATTTTGGCCAACGCGTCCCCTACGATGCCGGTCATGATTTGGAATACGACGACCGAAACGCCTTCCTTGACGACATCTCCGCAGGCCCGCTCACGCCCAAACAGGCAAGAATCGCTGTCTGTGGAGGATATCCTAGCGTCAAGCTCATCAACTCCCTTCTCGACAAGGACGTATTTGGCGTGCGCGACCGCTACCACTTGTGCCAAGCAGCGATCACCTGTAAGGAGAATACGCTTGCCAAGCGCCTCATCAGCCAAACCGACTTCGATAACACCCTTACCGTCTCGCTTCTCAACACCTGCATGAGCGAAGGTGCCGTCGAGCTTGCCGAGTTTCTCGTTGCAAACGGCGCAAACGGCTCCGGCTACGCGAGAGCCTATCTTCCGACCGCAAAAAGCGAGGCTACCGCAATTTGCGCCGTCACCGTAGACCCCGAGGGCGCTCTCGTGCAATGGCGACACGTCAAGCGTTACCCCCTCGCCTTGCGCACCCTTGTTGCGAAAACGAAAGAAACCAGGCGCTCTCCTCAATCACTGCTGGCCCTTCCCGGTTTCTTGACGATTTGCGCCGAGCAAAGGTTCATGGAGGAAATTCGCAGCCTCACCGAGCGACCCCACGAGAACCTTACCGCTGAGTCGCTCTTGGAAGCCATTCAAGCGGCAAAGGCCGCCAACCACCCTGAGGTCGTCGCTTACCTGCTCGACCGCCAGACCACCTTGTTTGCCGCTGGGTCACGCTTCAAAGAAAAGCCCGTTGTTGAGATCCCCGACAAGACAACCGGCAAGACCCCCGATGAGGCAGAAACCCCACCCACAACGACCAGACGCCGGGCCTCCTCCGCAAACCGTCCGAACCTCGAGCTATAAGCCTCGAGCCATAAAGGGGTAGCCACCTGCTTCTTTGTCGTATTTACCACCAAATCCCCAGACATACGCCCCCGCCATCGCGGTATCCTTGTACCCGAATGCGCCGGGGGCAAAAAAGGCGCCGTTTGCGAGAGGGAGACCTATGGGACTACTTGAATGTTCAGACTCCTATAAGAAATTTTTGGGAACCTGCACCCAGTGCGGACACTGCACGAAAGCATGCAGCTCCCTGACTGCGGCAAAAATGACGCTGGGAGACATCGCCAAAGCAATGTTGGCGGCTCAGCGCACTGCCGAGTCCAAAGAGGACCTCACCATGGAAATCCTCAAGAACCAGGATTTAATCCAGGCGGTTCGCGGGTGCTTTTTCTGCACGAGCTGCAAGAACACCTGCTTTGCCCACAATGACGTGTGTGATCTTATCTACCATGCGCGCATCGATTTTCAAAGCCTTGGCCTCATCGAACGTCCCGCATGGTCCAGCGTCATGGTAGACCAAGAGTGGGACATCTTCACCGCTTATCGCGCTATCCACGGCATCTACTACGTCGATCTGACGCGGCATGTGGAAATCGGTGGCCACTACGCCGAGTCCGATTGCGAAGTCGCCTTCTTCCCGGGGTGTTCCCTGGCTGCATACGCCCCCGAGCTGACCCGTGAGATCTTTGATACGATCCAACACTACGCAGGCAAGACGACCATGATTGACCATTGCTGCGGATCTCCGTTGAAAAGCGCCGGCTTCTTCGATCGGGCTGAGGCCCTTTGCGACCTGATCGCCAACGAGATCTCCTCCTCCGGGGCCAAGCAGGTCGTCTGCGTGTGTCCCGGTTGCGCCAACGCCATGCGGGCGACCCTTGACCGCGCCGGCCTTGATATCGAGGTCGTATCCCTCTCCGCGTTCCTCTCCACCCATGGATTCAAGCCCAAGCGAGAGCTTCCCCAAACCCCGCTTTATCTCTCAAGGTCTTGCCAAGATCGAGATGGCACCTACCTCGAGGAGACTTGCGAGGTGCTCGGCATCGACACGAGCGTTCCCTCCATCTTCCATGGTTGTTGTGGCGCGGGCGGAGCGGTAAGCGCTTTTGACCCGAATCGCCAAAACAACCAAGCGGATAGCAAACTCTCCTTCGCACCGGACGGCGCGACTATTGTCACCATGTGCCCAACCTGCACATATACGTACGCTTCTCGCCTCATGGCACAGCCGCGCAACCTTGCAAACAAGCACTATACCGAGCTGCTCTTTGAGAACCAATTTGATTGGGATCTCAACTTCGCCCAACTCAACAGCATGTGGAGCGGCGAATATGGTGCTTGGCTTGCCCAGGTATTCGCATAACGCAACGAAAGGACCGACCCATGTTCTCATCGAGCCCTGCACCGGGAATACCTAACATCCCAACCCCAAGCTCGCCCGCCGTGCCAGCCATGCCCGCTGTTCCCGTTATCCCCTCCAACACCCCCGCCCAAAACCTTGGCCCCACCGTTGCCATCATCGGCTTCGGGGCTGCTGGCGTAAACGCCGCGATCGCCCTGCGCAACGCTGGCTTTCTTGGACGCATCTTGGCGTTCTCCGATGCCGGAGAGAGGCCGTACAGCCCGATCCTCACGTCTTATTACGCGGCAGGGCGCAAGTCGTATGACGAATGCTTTCCTTGGTCGCAAAACGACATCAACGACCTGAACGTCGAACTCATCCCATCCTCGGTCGACTCGCTCGATATCCCTACCCGCACCATCACCACGCCCTCAGGCACCTACACCTTTGACAAGTGCCTCATCGCCACGGGAGCGTCGCCTTCTCTCGAAGGCTTCCCCGTCGTTGCGGGATACGAACCTCTCGTCTTGCGCACGATGGGAGACGCCGAGCGCATGCGCAAAGCGCTTACCGACCCCTCCTGCAAACGCATTCTTGTCGCCGGCTCGTCAATGGTCGCGCTCAAGACGCTTGAGGCATGTCTTGGCCTGGGAAAAGACACGACGCTCGTCGGACGCAGCACCCACATCCTCCGCGCAGTTGCGGCCCCCGAAGCCGCCGAGCGCATCGAGTCGAACCTGCGTGCCCAAGGTGCCACGCTTCGCTTGGGGGTCACCATCGAAAGCGTTTCCCTCACATCCGGACCCAACACGAACCACGGACGCATGGCCGTTACGTTCTCCGACGGCTCGACCGACCACTTTGACGAGATCTGCGTCGCCTACGGCATGGAATGCAACCTGGACTTCCTGCAACCAGGAGCTCTCGAGACCGACCGCGCCCTCATCGTCGACGAGTTCATGCGCACGAGCAATCCCGATATCTACGCCGCAGGTGATGTGGCGCAAGCCCTCGAACTCATCTCTGGCCAAAAACGCATCGTGGGCATCTGGAAAAACGCTACTGACCAAGGAGCCTGTGCCGGCGCCGCCATTGCAGCGGAGCTTGCCGGTATTGCGCCGGACACCCCTTTCAGGGGAGCAATCGCCAACAACACCATCGCAGTCAACGATGCGCTGTTCCTCTCTGCGGGCACCATTGAAATCACCGCCAACCGCCGCGTTGAGACACGAGAGGAAGATGAGATGACCGTCGTCTATATCTTCGAGACGACCCGCGACGGCTCTGAGCGCCTTGTGGGCTTCAATCTCGCTTGCGACCACAACGAAGAAGGAGGCGTCGCCTACGACACCGGCGCCATGCTCAGCCTGCGCATTGAGAGGGATGCTCGTCGATAGTTAACATTCTCCTGGGCGTTTTTGACGTTTACCCAGACGGTTTTCCTAGATAAAAACCTCGACAAAACCCATAAAACTTCCATCGGCCTTATGCCCCGCCCAACAAGAACGCCGTTGAGCGGGGCGTTTTGATCGTCTCCTCACGCCATATGTCGCCCCTCGACCACATGCCCACCCATGCCACGTCCCCGCGCGACTCCATGGTCCGTTTTGCATCAAGGACAAAATGGGGTATGCTCATCTCAGCACAAGCCGAGGGAAGGAATCCAAGCCCTCGAAGCTCGACCCCTTCCCTTGGGCTCTGCGTTTTGTCCGACCGCCTGGAGACAAAGGAGCAACCATGAATATCGAAGTCACCGGTCGTCAGCTCACCATCACCGAGTCCCTCAACCGTTACGCAACGGACAAAATAGGGAGTTCCCTCAAAGTTATGGACATCGACCCGCTTGACGCCGAGGTCGTACTCCACGTCGAGAAGAACAAAAGCAACCCGCGTCCTTGCGTGTGCGAAGTCACCATGCGCACCAACGGGCACATCATCCGCGTCGAGGAGCATGACGAGGACATGCATGCCGCCATCGACATCGCCGCAGCAAAGGTTGAGCGTCAGCTTCGCAAGTTCAAGACGCGTGTCGTCGATCGTCGCATCAAGGCAAGCCAAAACCTTGCCGCCTCTTCCAAAGACGATACCGGTCTCGACCTCGACGCCTTGATGGCTGAGCTCTCTGGCGAGGAGGACGAGATCGTCCGCGTGAAGGAAGTCGAGTTTCCGCCGCTCACCGAGGAGCAAGCCCTCATCCAAATCGACCTGTTGGGCCACGATTTCTTCGCCTACACAGACCGCGACACCAACCTTGTCAACGTGCTGTACCGTCGCAACAACGGCGGTTATGGCTTGCTGAAGCAAGTCGACTAGGGACGCAGCGGCCAAAAGGAGCCGCTCACATAACGGGCGAGGGCGTACCGCGAGGGGCGCCCTCCTCGTTTTTAGGGGCAAGTCACGCGCCTTCCCGTATATGCGTGACGCGCTCACCCCCGCGCGGTATCATTTCCAGACGAAACCGAAACCCTTCGAAGCGCAAGGAGGACGCAGTGACCAACAAAGGCTTTTCAATCTTGGGAGACTCAATCAGCACGCTCGGCGGATCGAACCCCTCCGATTGGCGCACCCACTACGAAGGAGAGGTCCACATCGAGGGTGTCACCACCCAAAACGACACGTGGTGGGGCAAGGTCATCGAACACTTTGACGGCCACCTCGTCAGCAACGCCTCCTACTCGGGCTCCGTCGTGGAGGGATTCGGCTTCCCAAGTGGTAACAGTGACGAACGTATTAGCCGTCTCCTTGGCGACGACGGTACCCAACCTGATGTCGTCTTGGTCTTCATGGGTATCAACGACTACGGTTGGGGCGGTGGTCGAAATCAGGTTATGGGCCGCAGCGTCTCCGCTTCCGCGAAGCCGGAAGACCTTGGCGAGCCGTACGAAGTTACCGGAATTGCCGACGAAAACGCACTTGCGCGTTTCAAGGCCGCCTATCTCGAGGTTCTCCAAAAGATCAAGCACATCGCACCCGAATCCGAGACATGGTGTGTCAACCTCGCCCCAGGATCCGTTCCCGGCGCCCCTTGGCCCAACTTCGCCTACCGTATCCGCGGCATCGAGCTCGACGACTACAACAGGGCAATCCTTGAGGCCGCCAATGAAGCGGGAGCACACGTCGCCGACGTTCGCTCCTTCAACATCAACTACAGCTCGGTAGAGGGGGTCCATCCCGACGCCTTGGGCATGGAGCAGCTCGCCACCATGGTGATCGCCCAGATGGAGAACGGGAGCAACGACCCGAAGGACTATCCTATTTTGGCAAGCGCCGAACCCGCCCAGCGCGATTGCTATGAGCCGAACTGCGACGGGTGTCCCCACATCGACATCGAGCCACACCGCTGGAACCTCTATTGCTCCAAAAACGACCCAAGATAGACACACGGAAAGACGCATTGGCCCAACAAGCGCCAGCCCGAAAAACAGCCGAAAAGGTGGGGGAATTTTAACCTGATTGCCATCTTCGTTTGATAGCATGGGCGGTACGTTTTTCACACGAGATAAAACAAACGACTAGAAAGGCGAGACTTATGGACAACAATTGCGTTTTCTGCAAGATCGTTGCTGGCGAAATCCCTGCAAAGGTCGTCTACGAGGATGATATATGCATGGCGTTTGACGACCTCGAGCCTGAGGCTCCGGTCCACACCCTCCTTATTCCGAAGGAGCACTACGAAAACCTCAACGACGAGATTCCCGAGGAAGTCGTCGGACATATGCTGCGCACCCTCCCAAAGGTTGCCGAGATCAAGGGCGTTCATGACAGCGGTTACCGCACCATCATGAACACAGGTCCTGACTCCGCAGCCACCGTGGGCCATCTCCATATGCATTTGATGGGTGGTGTTCTCTTTGGTCGTGCCACCTTCGAGAATTCCCAGCGTTACAACGAAGACAAGTAGTCCAACCCGAAACAGCACACAAAGCGGGGCGCAGGCATTGAGGCTTGCGTCCCGCTTTTGTATAAGATAATAGGACCCCGTTGCCGGGGTCCCGTGGTTTCATGGCGGAGAGCTGGGGATTTGAACCCCAGATACCCTTTTGGGGTATACTCGCTTAGCAGGCGAGCACCTTCGGCCTCTCGGTCAGCTCTCCAATCGCGGACATGCGTCCTGCGCACCTCGAAAGCGCGTTTTGCTATGATACCGTGAGCAAGAAAAACTTGCAAGGGATTATCCTCCCTTCGATTTGATTCGGGAAGGCCAGACATGCGAGATAGAGCCGCGAACAAGCGCGGGATTATCATTGTCGTCGCTCTCTTCGTCGCCATGCTTGTCTATGCCGTTTTCGTCGCAGGCATTCCTCGACTCCTCAGCAAGGCGCTCTCCACAAGCCAGCCTTACACGAGCCCTTCCACCTCCATCACCGCACAGATTGACAGCGACACTGCCCTCAATGTCACGGAACAACGCACGTTTACCTTCTCGGGCAAAACCACCTGCGTGCGTTGGAAGCACGACACTCTTACCAACAAGTCAACGATATCGATGCACGGTCTTCGCGTATCCGTCTTGGACGCCAACGGTGACGCCGTCGAATCAATCGAGCTCCAGGCTGTCCCCTTTGAGACAAAATGGCGAGAGACCGACGGGACCGACGGCATTGGTCCCGACCATGCTTGTTACTCTATCGACAAGTCGAACAACACGGTCTACACCTTCTTTGAGGCCGAGGACAAGACGGTCGTGCTCACTCTCGACTACACCGTTGAGATGGGGATCCAGGTATGGAAAGACGTCGCCGAGCTGAACTGGACCGTGCTCTCAAGCGATTGGGAAGTGGATAGCGACAACCTCACAGTTTCCCTCCAGTTACCCGTCGCAACCAACGCACTCGTCTCCCCTGGAAAGAACGTCAACGCATGGAGCCACGGCCCACAAAGCGGAACTATCGCGGTCACGGAGTCTGGCGTCGTCCTCTACGAGGCTCCCAAGGCAAGCTCTGGACAATACGCCTCCCTCCACGTCACGTTCCCCTCTGTCTGGATCACGAATCTCCCTGATACCGAGTTTGCCCATAAATACACAAACGAGGTCCACCTCGACACCGCAATCGACGGAGAGAAGAAGTGGATTGACTCCAACAACGCCGCGCAGGTACGTGGCGACAAGTTCGATATCGCCGCTTTGGTATTTTGCCTGGTTGTTCTTGCTATCGCCGTCATATTGTACCTCCGTTTCGGACGAGACCCGAAGCCTAGCGAGACAAATGCCGCAGCCGCACAAGTTGAGATCGCTGTCGCTCATCCTGCAATCCTCGATCGCCTCATGAACTGGAATCGCCAAGATGAGCGGCAATTCGCCATCTCTGTCGCAAATCTGGCCCAAAAAGGCCTCATATCCGTCGAGACGGTCGACGGGGACAACCCCACTTACCGCCTGTTGAAAACGAGCACGAAGCCCAACGATGAGATGGACAAAGCGACCATTCAGGCCCTCTTCGACGGTCTGTCCGATGACCCCGCATCCATCACCGTCCAAGAAATCGCATCTTGCGTTGTCAACAACAAGGACACGTTCTGCAAAACCATCGCTGTGTGGAACCATGAACTTGACCACTGTGTCGACAACCTTGCGCTTTTCGACAAGAAGAGCTTTTCTTGGCAGATTCGTCTGTTCGTCGTAGCAGCGCTGCTGTTCTTGGTTGGCATCTTCGCAAAGGTGTTCACCGGGAGCGACGTCCTTGTCGGCGCAAGCCTCCCCACAGCTTGCATCATCGCGCTGCTCGCCAACTACATGCCCCATCGTACCCAGACAGGCCAGGACATGGCCGCCTGCATCGTGGCGCGCGAGCCCGCCTGCGGACCAACCCGTGAGCCCGTGCGCACCGATGACGAGCTTGACGAGCTTCGTAAGGCGATCATCACCGCCCTCGAACCATCCGCAAAGAGCTAGGAGCACCCATGAGCCTTGAGCCCGTTTCTCCTTGCACCGACAACGTCGTCCTTATTGGCATGCCGGGTGCAGGCAAGTCGACCCTTGGTGTCGTCTTGTCCAAAATCATCAACGCCGACTTCCTTGACGCCGATCTCGCCATACAGCAACGCTGCGGGACGACGCTTCAGTCCGTCATCGACTCCAAGGGCGTCACAGCGTTTCTCGAGCTCGAAAACGACGTCCTCACGTCCCTAGAGACGACCCACCCCACCGTCATCGCCACAGGCGGTAGCGCAATTTACTCCGACGAGGCCATGAGACACCTCGCCTCCATCGGCACCGTTGTATACCTGAAGGTCTCTTTCGACGAGCTTCGCTCCCGCCTTGTTGACTTCCAAGACCGCGGCGTCGTGATGAGGGAAGGCATCGGCATGAGCCTCCGCGACATCTACGAAGAACGCCTTCCCCTCTACGAGCGATACGCTGAAATCGTTGTCAGCGTCGACGACCTCAGCATTACCGCCTCAGCGCGGCGTGTAGCAAAAGCCCTAGACAAGTGCTAAAATACTTCGCGCCATGCCCCCGTAGCTCAGGGGATAGAGCAGTGGTTTCCTAAACCATGTGTCGGATGTTCGAATCATCTCGGGGGCACCATCAAAACCTGACATCTGGCAACTGTCATACGGATATTTCGTCTTGTGGGTATCGGTCAGACGAGAAAAAGAAGCGCCATCCTTGGCGCCTCTTTCTTTTCTGTGCAACCACGCAGTGCGAACTATTTTCGAGGAACGACCGCCGCACGAAGGTTTGCAAGCGTCGTCGCACGCGTCCAATAGCCCTGAGATTGAGCCACAGCGGACAAGCGCATGGCATTTTGGAAGTTGTCGCAAAAGGCGCACATCGTGGAACCGCTCCCGCACAACAAGACATCGGTAACGCAGGATTGTTCCTTGAGCCACTCCTCGAGGGCGCCAAGCATGGGCATAAGGCGATACGCCGGCGCACCGAGGTTGTTGGCACGAATAACGTCCTTCGCACTCACAGGCCGCTGGCTCGCCGCCTCCTCGGATACAGGCTCGGGACTTACATCAAATTCCCGATACACACCAGCCGTGGACAACCCCGCGGGAGGTTTCACAAGAACGACGTTGCTGTTGTCGGTCTTGATCCTCTCCTCCAACGTCGAACCCGTGCCCGAGTATCGTGCGCAACCTCCATCAAGAAAGAACGCCACGTCGGTACCGAGACGTTCGGCACATGCGCGAATACGCAAGTCACCAGCGGGGATACCCCACAGTGAAGCCAAGCCGACAAGGGCCGCGGCCGCATCAGAGGAACCTCCGCCTAAACCGGCCTGGTGGGGTATGTGCTTTTCGAGGCGAACCTCGACACACTCCCCACGTCCCATTCCGACCTCCTGCGCAAACATACGGATCGCTTTGTAAACGATGTTTTCCTCGGTCGGAATCATCGGAGGCTCAACCCCCCCACATCCAACCGCGACAATACGCACCTCGGGAAGATCGGACGTGTCGGCAGCATTGCCAATGGAGGGACCCTCGAGCATCTCCTCCAAGGGGCGCGTACGAACGTAAAGGACGTCATGCAGCATAAGGGCATGAACAATCGTGTCGACATCATGGTAGCCGTCTTCCCTTTTCGCACCGATGTTGAGCAAAAGGTTCACCTTTGCCGGGGCGACAACTTTGACACTTCCTGCATAGGTGCTCATCTGGTCGCGAATGGTGGCCTCGCGGGCAAACGCGATCATGTCAATTGCGCCATCCTCGCGAGTAACGCACTCCTCGCCCATCAAACTCTTGCTTTCGTTTCGATCACTCATCGACGACCTCGTCTATCTCATTGGCGCGTCGCGCCCGTTTGTCCGCTTTGCGCTCTTTCCTTCGAAGCTTGAAAAACGCCTTCAACTCTTGCGCGCACTCTTCCTCAAGCACGCCAGGTGTTACCGGATATGTGTGGTTGAGGCGCTCATCGGCATGAATACTATACAACGTACCGAGAGCACCCGCCTTTGCGTCCGACGCACCATACACACACCGATCGATTCTTGCTTGATGCATCAAACCGGCGCACATAACACAAGGCTCGAGCGTCACATACACGGTACATCCCGTCAAACGCCAAACGCCGAGCTCATCGCTGGCCTGCTTCATGGCCAAAAACTCAGCATGCCCAGCAGGATCGTTGGTTGTCTCGCGAAGGTTGCACCCGCGAGCCAAGACGCGAGGTTTGTCATTGAGGTATCTTCGCGTCGATGGGTCAACCGGGTCAAACACGACGACTGCCCCGATGGGAACCTCCCCTAAAGACGCCGCGCGCCTCGCCTCTTCCAACGCCATACTCATATAGAGCTCGTCATCGAGTCGGCAACTCACCAACTCGCACCCTGCCGCAGGAGCTCTGTTTCGAGACTCCGTTTTGCTATGTGCTTCAATTTCCATGGCTGCATTATATGGTATTCTTTGCAATGTCGGATTCCCACCGATGCGGATTCCAATTGGAGGATTGGCCGAGTGGTTTAAGGCGGCAGTCTTGAAAACTGTTGAGCCGAGAGGTTCCGTGGGTTCAAATCCTACATCCTCCGCCAGAAAACATCAGGACCCCTGCAAAGGGGTCCTTTTCTTGAAAAGGCAATCTTTCGGGATTTGCTCAGCTCCCCATAAACCAGGTTCCGCGCCCGCCCTGGGAAGCGCTCGCATGCACCTGCGCTAACCTGCGAAACGCCCGCGTACTCCCAGTCGATCACCACGTTTCACGTTCCTCCATAGGGATGTAATGGCGCGTGTGGTTGTGAACGTTTTTGTAAGCGGGGCGGATGATGCGTTTGCCACTCAAGATCTCCTCGAAACGATGCGCCGCCCAACCAGACATCCTCGCGCATGCAAACAAAGGCGTGAACAGGTCGGAGGGGATATTCATCATGCGATAAACGAACCCCGAATACATATCGACGTTCGCACAGAAGTCCTTCTTCGTCCCCTTCTCGGCCAAGATGACGTCTGGAGCCAACCGCTCGATGGAACGCAAGAGGTTGTACTCCTCCTCGAACCTCGTGCCAATCGCGAGGCTGTCAGCGAAACGCTTGAGCAACACCGCACGTGGATCGGACTTCGTGTAGACCGCATGACCCATGCCATAGATGAGGCCGGTCTTGTCAAACGCCTCCTTGTTGACAATCTTCGCAAGATAAGAGGCGAGCTCGTCCTCGTTGGACCAATCCTTGACGTGCGCCTTGATATCCTCATGCATGGCGTTGACCTGGGCGTTCGCGCCGCCATGACGCTTGCCCTTCAAAGAGCCGAGCGCCGCCGCGTATACGGAGTAGGGATCGGTGTCCGCCGAAGACATGACGCGGACGGTAAACGTAGAATTGTTGCCGCCGCCGTGTTCCGCGTGCAAGCACAGCATGACATCGAGCATCGCCGCCTCTTCCTTGGTGAAACTGCGATCGGGACGCAACATCGACAAAATCGTCTCGGCGGTCGACTGGCCGGGGATGTACGGATGCATGATAAATGAGCCGCCGTGATAGCGAGACAGCATCGAGTAGTACGACAAGACCATGATTCGGGGGAGACGGGAAATGATCGAGATCGCAGTCATGACCTCGTGTTCGTTTGAACGATCCTCCGCCTTTTCATCGTAGGAATAAAGCAGCGTGATTGAGCGTTCAAGAACGTTCATGATATCGGGCGGCGTATCGCGCAACGCAATAGAGGCGATAAACCCATCAGGCAGGGAGCGTTGGCTCTCCATAGCGACATTGAACTCGTCGAGTTGTGTTTGTGTCGGCAACTGGCCCGTCATGAGCAGGTACGAGATCTCCTCGTAGCGGTAGCGACGATCGGGAGATGGGTCTTGCAAAAGGTCGTACAAGTCATAGCCACGGTAGCGCAGCAAGCCATCGTCGGGAAACTTGATGCCGTCCGACATGAGGTAGCCATGTACGTTGGATATGTTTGTGATGCCGGCGATGACACCGGTGCCGTCGGCATTACGCAGGCCGCGTTTCACGTCGAAACGTCGGTAGGTTTCCGGGTCGATGTAGTTCAACTCTTCAAAGTTTTGGTAAAGCTTGAGCTTTTCGGCCTCTTTTGCCATAGCGCCTCCTTGGTATGGTCCCTCGACGGAAATCTCTGTTTGATGTACGAGAAAGTGAATCGCGAGATGGGATGTGGATTCTTCGCTTGCCAAGAGTATAGTGGCACCTAACGGCAAACAGGTTTCCAACGTATAAAACCCAAATGTATTCCATGTTGTTGGCGCCAATCCCGTTGTCGGTGAATTACCATATCGGAAAAACAAGTCCCACAATCCGTGCGTAGCACATTTGACAGGAGCCCCCATGCCGATTCCCGTAAACGAGAAGGACGACTTTCTCAACCGGCCGCAAAACTACACCGCGTCTGTCCTCTTTTCCGAGTTCACCGCGTTTTTCTTCGCGGTCCTTTCCGGGACGTTGCTCATCTGGCAGCTCTCATGCCACGAAGGCTCTAGTTGGACCTTGTTGTTTACCGGCATCGTCTTCACCGTGTCCGTTGTCGGAATTATATGGGTCACGAGCAACCCCGACTCCGTCCGCGCCCGCCAAACCGAGGAGATGCTCGCTTTGGCACGCCAGATGCTTGACCGCATACAATGCGGCCTCGATAGCGATTCCGCCCAAGAGGTTTGCGAGATGTTGCTTCCCAAGTCAGCCGCCGTCGCGGTCGCGATCACCAACAGGGAAACCGTTCTGGGCTATGCTGGCTTCTCCGAGGTAGACAACCCCGCAGGCGGCCCCATCCAGACTCGCGCGACCGAACAAGTCGTCGAGACAGGCAAGCCTTTGACGTTCACCTCCGCTGAGGAGATCGGCTTCCCGTTCGAGCCGCGCGTGATTCGCGCTGCCATCGTTGTCCCTCTGACCCGCGGTCGATCGGTGTTCGGCACACTCAAGTTCTACTATCGCCACCCGCGTCAGATCAGCAACACCCAACGCACCATCGCCTACGGTTTTGGGCACCTTCTCTCGACCCAACTCTCCGCAGAAGCCCTCGAGGAGCAGACCAAGCTCACGACAAGCATGGAGCTCAAAGCCCTCCAAGCCCAGATTAATCCACACTTCCTGTTCAACACCATCAACACAATCGCTTCGTTTGTGCGAACCGACCCCGAACGTGCTCGCGTCTTGTTGCGTGAGTTTGCAACCTTCTATCGCCACACCCTCGAAGACACCGGAGATCTCGTCGCCTTGTCTCGCGAGGTCGAGCAGACTATGCGCTACTTCTACTTTGAGCTCGCGCGCTTTGGCGAAGACCACCTACGCCTGTCCGTCAGCTTCGACGACGACGTCGAGGATATGCTCATTCCCGCATTCCTGATCCAGCCCCTTGTTGAGAACGCGGTTCGCCACGCTCGGCCCACCGACCGCATGCTCACCATCAAGGTCACTGCGGAGAAGCAGGAAAACTTTCTTATCCTCTCCGTTGCTGACGACGGAGTAGGCATGGACGAGGAGCACCGTCTTTCCATCCTCCACCCCAGCTCGGAAACAGGCCTTGGCATCGCGGTCAAGAACGTCCACGATCGTGTGGAAGGCTACTTCGGCGAAGGATCCCACATGGAGGTCGACAGCGAGCTTGGCCAAGGAACCACCATCAGGCTTGTCATGAACCTCGACTCCGAGAACCTCAAAAACCTCATGAACGCCAGCAACAATCCCGAGAATGGCACCGTCGTTCACGGACAAAGCGTCGCTGACACCATCGCGAGCTCTGCGGCCCAAATGAGCGGCATGGCACCTGCGGACCCGCTCGGTTCCACCTCTGCAGGAGAGGTGTTCTCAAGCGCGAGCGAAAGCCTTGTCGCGGCAGCAGCGGCATCCGCCGAGACTGTCTCCTCCGCCGAGGTTCGCTCCATGAACAACGTCGCCGCACAAAGCGAGACGACCGGCGTTGCCGACAAGTTCCGCGAGGACCTTTCCCATATTGACCTCCTCAACCAAGATGATGGGGTAGGGGAAGACTTCGACGATGATTGGGATTACGAGGAAGAAATGGCCCACGTCAAAGACCTATCAGACGAGGAGTGGGAAAAAGCGTTTGCCGTGTTCTCCGAAGCGGTTCTCGACGAAGAGGAGAAAGGCGAGAGTTCCTAGAAGGCAAAAGGCCCTAGAAGGCAAACTCCCGCACAACGAGCAGAACGGCAGCAATACCTAGGAAACCGGCGAAGACAAAGCGCAACGCCCGCTCGTTTACCATCGCACCCAACTTTGTGCCGAGAACGGCACCAGGAATCGTTCCGACCGTAAGCATGATGCCCGCAAGATAGTCTACATGCCCAAGCAGGCAATACTCGATAACGCTCGGTATCGCCAAGATGATGATGGCGACCAGCGACGTACCCGACGCCTTCCGAATGGGGATGTGGAGCAGGCTCGTCATGAGAGGCACCATGATAAAACCGCCGCCGACGCCGACATAACCTGAAGCAAATCCTGCGACAAGGCCAATTCCAACACCTCCAAGGAGATCCTTCCCCGAAAGCCTTACTTCACCGGAATCGGTCGTCACGGCAGAAGAGGAGACCGCGTTCGTAGAAACCTCGCCCTTCTTCGGAAGCTTGATCGCCTTGCGTAGCATAGTTACCGCGGAGTAGGCGATAACCACAGCCGCCACCAGCATAATCGCCCACGAAGGGGAACGATCGGCCAACAATACGCCCAGGGACGAACTTATAGCGCCGCCGACACCAAGAGCGAGACCAAGTTTGACAAGGCAGGTGCCGCGACGAAGATGGGACAAAGCGCCCGACACAGACGTAGGGATGATGACAAACAACGAAGTCGCCGTCGCCGAGATCGCCGGAAAGCCGAACGCGATGCGAAGAAGCGGGACCATGACGGTTCCCCCTCCGATTCCAAGCATTCCCGAAAAAATCCCGATGACGACGCCGGCAAGCGCGAGCGCGATGCCTACAAAAACGACATCCATCGATGCGCCTCGCTAGTTCGCGTCGTAATAATCAGCGATGTTCAGGCGGATTTCGCTTGTCGCGCCAGGATCGAACCCGCCGTCGTAACCGTCTTTCTCAAACGAACGTTGCGCCTGTGCGGCAACCTCCTCATCTGCCTCTTGTGCGCCGGAGGCAGCAGCAGCAATAATCGCTTCTGCTTGGGATGCGGCAGCAAGCGCCGCGGCTCGCTCAGCAGCCGCAGCAGCAGACTCCTCCTCGATGCTGCGCATACGAGGGCGCTCGTCACGTCGGGGCACACGCCTTGTCCGCTTCGGCAACTCCACGGGTGCCTGCTCTTCCTCAGCAAGACCGGCCTGCGCCGACTTGGCGGCAACGCTGCGTTGGGACACAGACTGGACGAGGGCTGCTCTCAAAATGGCATCGCCCTTGAGTTGGAGCATGGTCTCGGGCCAAACGAACTGCAGTTGGAAATAACGCCCGCATTGGTTTTGTGCATACACATCAGCCTCGCCGTTCGCAGCACGCAACGCCTCACCGTAGGAGCTCTTGTCGCTTTCGGTAAGCATGCGGGAGCGAGCCGTTTTCTTGAGCCGCTTTATGACACTTGCGTCAAGGAACGGTCCCGGATAAGGCTCCAACGAGGAAGGCTTAAGCTGCAGCAAGTCAATCTGGGTTCGGCTGAACTCCATCTTGCGGTACTCGTAGGTCCAACGATAAACGTCTTGACGGAACCGCAGGGCTCGGTTGCCGGTGCGGGGAGGGTTGTGTCGCAGGTACAACTGGTTATCAAACCACATGTCCGAACCATACATGCGAAGATTCAGCAAGTAGTCGAGATCCTCGCCTCGAGAGATGTAAGGGTCGAAGGCAACGCGCTTGTACGCCTCCTCGCTCAAGGCGAGGCATCCGCCACAAGTGTGGTTTGACCTGCTGAGACGCTTACCAGCCATAGCACGCTCAATCCACTCGTTAAACAGCTCGGTTTGCGGCCAATTGCGGTCGGCCCAAGAGCTCTTCCTGGAGGACTTGTACGAACCTTGGCTATTGAGATAGTATCCGGACTTCGCAAGGATGGGCACGCCGTTACGGGTCATCTTGCCCAAGCCGTACATCGCCTTGACCAAGAAGTCGGGATCGTCGATGATCTCGTCATCGTCAATAAACACGACGGAGTCAAAGCCGAGGACATGTGCCACGACAAGACCGAAATTCTTGATGGCGCCGTAGCTACCGAGGCCCACCTCGTCATACATCGTACCGAGGCCCAGTTGGCTCATACGTTGTTGGACGAGCTCATTCTCCGCGCGACCGAACACGGCCGTATGCAGGGTTGGAAATTGTCGGCAGATAGCATGGACCTGGCTTTCGGCGCGCTCGGCAATATCGTCGGCACATGCAACCAAGACGACGATCTGCCCAACACCCAACACGTTCTGAAGAGAATCGAGACAACGACCAAGCTCTCCGCGGGCGCCAAGAGGAGTCGCGTGATCATAGGTCTGGAGCACTCCGGCATCGAGACTTGCGGCACGCGCCCTGACATATGTGGGAATAATGATTGCTGGATTCACGCCTTGCGCTCCTTATGTTGTTATTGTTGGGCACGCATATAAAGCTATCGAGCCAGCATGCCAAAAGAATGTAAATTCCAATTAATTGTACCGTTGAATGGAACTTTTCGCACGACCTACATAACTGCCAGCTATCCAAAGGAAGAGGGATGTTTCCCCCTTCCGCGCCGCCGGCCGTGGGCCTTGCCCGCCTTTTCGTCAGACGTCTTCGCCCCAGACGCCCTGCGGGCCTGCTCCTTGCGGTTGCGCATCTCATTCACCTCTAGCGTGAGACCCAGATAGGAATCGAGACGATCTTGGGACAATATCCCCATCTTAACCGCCTTGCGAACAGCGCATCCTGGCTCGTTTCGGTGCGTGCAATCACGAAAGCGACAGTTCTGCGCAAATTCCTCCACATCCGGAAATGCTGTCTGGATTCCCTCTTCGGCCTCCCAAACGCCCAGACCACGAACTCCCGGCATGTCCACGACAAGACCTCCGTCGGGAAGCTCGACTATTTCGCGACTTACCGTGGTGTGGCGTCCCTTGCCGTCTCCCTTTCTCACTGAGCTGGTCTTTAGGACGCGCTCTCCGACCAAAAGGTTAACGAGGCTCGATTTGCCAACACCACTACGCCCCATCAGGACCGTCATGGTTCCTTTCGGCATAAGCGCACGCACCGCCTTGACGCTTTCCTCGTCCCTCTCCGACACGACGAATACGCCAACATTTCCGGCGAGGTCGCAAACGGCGGAAACCGTCTCGTCCAAATAAGAGGCCTTCTCTGCCAAATCTGCCTTTGTCAGAACGATTGTCACATCGGCGCCGGTCTGGTGGGCAAGGACCAATTCGCGTTCAAGACGCTTCATATTGACCTCGATAATCGGCTGGACAATAACGACGCGATCAAAATTCGCAGCGAGGACCTGGGGCACCGCCTGTTCCGCGGGATCTTTGCGCAAAAGCTCGCGGCTGCGCGGCGCTATCGAGACAACGATGCCCACATCGTGCTCTCCAGAACGCGCCACCCGCACGTTGTCTCCGATGACGCACCGATTGGCAGCGTTTTTCACAAGGTTTGTCGCGTGCTCACAACGCACCTCGCTCCCATCGGAGAACTTAACAAGAGGGAAGCCGCGGTCGAGCTTCACGACCTGGCCGAGTTCGTATTCTTCTTCCCTCTCCACCATCTATCTCATCTTTTCTCGAATGAGATTGAACAACAGGGCCAATCCGCCACCCACCAAAAGAAGCAATATTCCAGGGACAAACATGCCAAAGGTGACCTCATGGGTTGTCGTTCCTCCGCGTTTGGTCACGGTAACATTCGTGGCATGCAGATCGGAGATGCCGTTGTGCTCGCTGCACACAAGGTTGAACACGCCACGAACCTGCAGCATCGTCCCTTTTTGGCTGTAGGTCCCAAGCGTGTCGATAAGTTTGGCGCTCTCCTTGCTCATGAAGACGGTAAGCGTGTTCGTCGAGGCAACAGACTTGTTGGCGGCGTTAGTGGCATTGGAGCTAGATACGCTTGCCTTATTTGACGCGTTGGCGGAAGCCGCACTCGCGGTCGACTCTTCCCAAAGCATCACCCAGCAGTAATCGGATCCAAACTCGTCGTTTATGATGTCACCTGTCGCCTCGCCGACAACCTGTACCGTTTGCTTGTCGTAGTACGAGTCCGCGGAAGCGAGCTCGGTGATGGTCGAATCGTAGATAAAAGAGGTGTCGGGGAGTTGGTTCTCGTTGATGACGTTCTCTTCCTCGGAGAGAGAGACGCCGACACCTTCTCTTTCTTGTTGGGACGAGGAATCATCCGCCCACGCAAACGGAGTCAACAAAAGCATCAACGCCAAAGCAAGTGAGATGGTCTTGAACCGCCGTTTTGCAAAAGGCACTTGACGTGTAGCCATGGCTATTTCCCCCTTTTGATAAAAGAGGGCTTCATCGAGACAACCACGCTCACAACCAGGGCAATCAACGTGATGAACTCGAGACGTCCCGCCCACATCTCAAGAATGTAGAACATCTCGAGATCCACGGGCATACCAGCAGCAACAACACCCGAGGTCAAACCTCCATTGCTTGCCATGGCGACCGACTCGAAGATCGCCTGCGGCGCCTCATACCCATGGGCGACGCCGGCAAGGGTGCCAAGGGTGTACGTGATGACGAACAACAAGAAAACCGTCAACGCCTCGCGGGACGTCTCGGGGGAAAGTTGCCTGCGACCAACGTGATAGTACGTGATGACGACGCGAGCGGACGAAGGGGACAATGCCTCCTTGACCGACGCAACAACCGACTTGAAAACGATGCCGACACGATAAAGCTTCATGCCACCCGCCGTGCCACCCGCACTTCCTCCTACCGCCATGATCAAAGCGATGGTAAGGAAGGCACCCGAGGAAAACACCGTGGTCAACTGGTTCGTCGTTATGTTTTGCAGGCCGGTCGTCGAAAACGCGGCAATAACGGTGAACAACCCGCGACGCATCATGTCGAACACCGAGGAAAACTCAGTGCTTGCACAAAGCGCCGCAGCGAAAACCACCGTGATCGCAAACAACCAGACGCACATCGTACGCGTCTCGATATCCCGAAAGAAGGTGAGGAGGTTTCCCCTCCAGATGTTGTCGTGCATAACGAAATTCAAAGAGCCGAACAGCATCAGCAACATGATGGCGATTTCCATCGGAATCGAATGGTAGTACATCACGCTTTGGCTTGTCGGGGCAAATCCACCCGTCATAAAGCTCGTGATGGCAAGCCAAAACCCGTGGAAGATGGCACGCATAAACTCAACCCCGGAAAATAGGCAGATGATCGCCAAGACCAGCGTAGAGGCCACGATGAAAAAAAAGGCGACACGGGCGATGAACCGCGCGGTTTGAACGACGTTGGGGACAACATGCTCGCTGCGGGCCTCGGAGGTGTAGAGACTCGCTGCGCCGCCCTTGCCAAACAGACCCAACGACAAAGCGACGACGATAAGGCCCAAACCTCCCACAAGGATCATCATGAAGCGGAACATGTTGTCCGCGTACGACAGGTGGTCGAGGTCTTGGATCAAACAGGCCCCTGTCGTAGTGAAACCGGACACACCATCAAACAAGGCATCGACATAGCTGTTGTAGTGGCCGGATAGGAACAAAGGAATCGATGCAAAAACCGCCAAGATAAGCCACGCAAGACCCGTAACGACGATTGCCTGTTGCTGGGTCAGTCGCGTCGGTTGGACACGAAGGAAGCAAAGAGCCGAACCCACGACGAGATTGATTCCCGCCGCAAGGAGATAGCGGGCAATCGGCTCCCATTCTCGATAGAAAAGACCTGTCACGAGAGAAGGAATGTAGATTGCCGCAGAGAACGCGATAAGGAGGCCAAGATAATGGCCGATGGTACGCGCATCGTCAACCGTGAATTTCGACCACATGCCGCTATCCCAACACGAAACGGGTCAAAGCGATAACCCCCCAAAGGACCACCAGGAGGGCGCCAAAAAACAACAGAACGGTAGCGACGCTTTTCACCGGCGTCTCAATCTGCTCACGTATGGTTTTCTTCTCACGCATAGCGCATATTCTAGTACATCAGCAAAGCCCTATGCGCACAAACGGGGACGTGGACATCCTCTTGGAAACGCAAACGCGTCTCCAATCATACATTAGAAAGAAAACCGCCCCTTACTAACGCATACACCTATAAAAAAAGAGAAGCGGCAAAACCGCTTCTGAGGGGGCGGGAGGAGGGCCGAGGGGGATCGCGCCCTTCCTCCCTTTTTATGCGATGTCTCCAGACGAGAGAGAAGAGAGAGGCATCGCCCAGTTAAGCAATTGACATGTTAGACATTGTTGCTGAACACAGTTGTTAGCTTAAGGCAACTTTAAGAAACTGGCAAGATAAAGTTTGCTCAAGTTTACTTTTTCCCTTAAAGTGCACCTTTTTTGAAATAAACGTGCCGTTTGTTAACAAAACAGCACCAAACTGTCAATCTCGAGCCGAACCGACACCCAGTCAACGCTTGGATCCCTGACGACCCATCCCGCCCTTGTGACCCGAAGCCTTGTTGGGACCCATCCCCTTGCCACCATTACGACTCCGATCAAGCCCAGAACGACCCTGTGCGCGATTGCCGCCCGAAACACCAGAGGAGCGCGTTGTGCCCCGAGCGCCTGGCACAGCCCCCTTTTGCTTGCCTTCCCTACGAGGATGCAAGAGGCATTTCGGTCCAAAGCCAATAAGATCCTCCCGTCCCGCCTTGTGCAACGCTTCCTCCACAAGCTCGCGGTTTCGTGGATTCCGGTACTGGATGAGCGCTCGCTGGAGTGACTTCTCGTGAGGCGTGCGTGCACAATAGACGGGCTCCATCGTACGCGGATCGACACCGGTGTAGTAGATACAGGTACTGACGGTGCTCGGTGTGGGGTAGAAGTCTTGCACCTGCTCGGGATTGAACCCCATGTCTCGACAAAACTCCGCAAGCTCCACCGCCTCTTTGAGCGTGGATGCGGGATGCGAGGACATGAGGTAGGGGACCACAAACTGCTTGAGGCCAAGGTCTTTATTCGCCCGGTCAAAGGCCTCGACGAATCGCCGATATACGTCGTTGCTCGGCTTTCCCATCACGTCAAGAACCGCTCGACTCACATGCTCGGGAGCCAAGCGCAACTGGCCGCTTACGTGATATTGGGCAAGTTCCCGAATATAGTCTTCCCCGTGCTTGTCTAGAAGGGCATAGTCGAAACGGATACCGCTGCGGACAAATACCTTCTTCACTCCCGGCAAGGAGCGTATCTTGCGAAGTAAGGCAAGGTAGTCACTATGGTCAACCTGAAGGCTCTTGCAAGGCTTAGGAGAGAGGCACCGCTTCCCCCGACAAGCACCGTTTTTCATCTGGCGCGGACACGCCGGCTTGCGAAAATCGGCTGTCGGTCCACCGACATCGTGAATGTAGCCCTTAAATCCGGGGTCCTCGGTAATAAGCTTCGCCTCGGCAAGGATTGATTCGTGGCTGCGGCTTTGTATGATGCGACCCTGGTGGAAGGCAAGGCTGCAAAAGGAGCACTCGCCGATGCACCCACGATTGCTCGTAATGCTGAATTTGACCTCGGAGATCGCCGGAACGCCGCCCGCCTTCTCGTAAATCGGATGATACGTGCGCGCATAGGGCAAATCGTAGGTCGCGTCCATCTCTTCTGTGGTCAAAGGCTCAGAAGAGGGGTTTTGGACCACATAGATGCCATCGCGCTCGTAAGGCTCCACGAGGCGCTTGCCGGAAAACGGGTCCAGGTTTGCATACTGCGCCTTGAAGCTTCGCGCATAGGCAAGCTTGTCCGCACCCATCTCTTCCCAACTCGGAAGCATCTCATAATCGTAAACGCTCTCGAGGTTGTTCGTGCGAAAAGTCGTACCAGGAACGTAGGTGATCTGGTCCACAGGGATACGAGCGTCAAGCGCATCCGCAACCGCGACAACACTTCTCTCTCCCATGCCGAACAACAACAGGTTTGCCTGGCTGTCTAAAAGCACCGAGCGCTTGAGCTTGTCGGACCAATAGTCGTAGTGGGCAAGGCGCCTAAGACTCGCCTCGACACCACCAAGTACAATCGGAATGTCCTTGTAGGCCTTCCTGATAAGGTTGCCGTACACCGTCGTGGCATGATCGGGACGCAAGCCCATCTTCCCGCCGGGCGAGTAATAGTCGCGCTTGCGATGCTTCTTGGCGACGGTGTAGTGGTTCACCATGGAATCCATGTTTCCCGCGCTGACAAGGAACGCCAGGCGGGGGCGACCGAGGGCCTTCACGCTTTCGATGTCGCGCCAATCAGGTTGGCAAATGATACCGACCTTGTAGCCGTTCGCCTCGAGGACGCGGGTGATGATGGCCATACCGAAAGAGGGGTGGTCAACATAGGCGTCTCCGCACACATACACGAAGTCACATTGGTCCCACCCACGCTCCTTCATGTCAGCTGCGCTGATTGGCAAAAACGCCTTGGATTCCGCATACATACCCTCATCACCTTCTCTCCTGTTGTTTTGTATTCTAACTTATAGCCCCAAGCATAAAGCCCCAAGCCCCGCCCCCTGCCCACCGCCCCAGTTTCACCACAGTGTGATAGCATGGTTCGATGCATTTTTCGCAAAGCTCGCCCTCGACCACATCGTTTGGAGGAAACGCGCATGGATCAGAAAGCGTTTGACGAAGAACAAGCCCACCTTCATGAGACCTACGCGAAACTTCAGGACATCGAAAGAGAGACCCGCGCCTCATTGGAAGAGCGCATCAAGTTGGCCCTCGGAGACAAGAACGACATGCTCGATGAGCTCGCTGTCGATTTCACCGGCGAAGTCAACTTGGAGACGTATGTCGAATTCGAATCCATCAACAAGATCATTGATGAGTACAACCTCTCCAACGAATTGGACCAAGACCGCCTCAACAAGACCCACGTCCTACTCAAGCAACCATATTTCGCAAAGATTACCCTTCAGATGAAGCCGGGTGCCGAGCCGCGCGACCTCTATATAGGCACAACAGGGATCACCGACGAGAAGCGCCGCCACTTCATCATCGATTGGCGCAGCCCTGTTGCCGAGGTGTACTACAACCAATCCACAGGCAAGACCTCCTATGAGGCAAACGGCCGCACAATCCAAACCGACCTTTTGCTGCGTCGGCAATTCGACATCACGGGTGACAAGCTCAACGCTTACTTTGACACCACCGTCGCAATCGAGGATCCCCTGCTCTTGGCAAGCCTCGCCCAAGCGAAATCCGACACGTTGCGCGACATCACGGCAACGATCCAAAAGGAACAAAATGCCGTCGTTCGCCACGATGACGTCCCGGTGCTGCTTGTCAACGGCATCGCAGGCTCAGGCAAGACCAGCGTCTTGTTGCAACGCATTGCCTACCTGTTCTATCGTGAACGTGAGAATCTCCGTCCTTCTGACGTGTATCTCATCACGCCAAACCCTGTTTTCCAAAAATACATCGGCGAGGTGCTCCCAAACATGGGAGAGACGAACCCGTCAACACTTACCTGGAACGACCTCATGAACGACCTCGGTGTAGGGGAGCATGGCCTTGGCAAGGATACCTCTGCTGACACCCTCAGGCTCATCGACAAGCTTGTCCCCACCCTCGAACTCACCCAGGCCGACTTTCAAGACCTGCGAATCGATGATGAACGCGTGCTCACCGCGAGCCAAATTTTCTCCTGCTACAACCGCTTCAAGAAATTCCCGGCAGGCACCCATCGCAGCACCCTCACCATCGAGGAACTCCACGACAAAATCCAACAGCGCATCCAACGCCTTGCCAACGACGAGTACACCCAAGACACCGTCTCCGAGCTCGACGAGGACACGATGGTGCGCGTATTTGGTCACCACATCATCCCGATGGACGACGCGGAGCTGAGGGATTACACCCGCCAATATCTCACTTGGCGCTATCGGCCCATTGAAGAGGCCATCGAGAAAGGTGGGTGGCTGCGTATCGACCGCATCGGAATGAACATGTTGGGGAAGAAAAGCCTCACAAGCGCAGAGCACCTCTACCTCAAGCTCGCCTTGGCTGGATGTTCCAACCGCGGCGCACGCTACGTCATGGTTGACGAGGTTCAAGACTACACCCAACCCCAGCTTATGGTCCTCGCACGCTACTTCAACAACGCGCACTTCCTCCTGCTTGGTGACCCCAACCAGGCAATCACCCCAGGCACGGCAACCTTTGAGCAAATTCGCGAGATATTCTCCGAAATCCACAAACATGTCGACGAATGCCAACTCATGACAAGCTATCGCTCAAGCCCCGAGATCACGGAGTTGTTCACGCGCCTCATGACGGAAGAGGAACGCATCAACGCAAACTCCGTCCAACGCGATGGCACACCCCCCGTCATTTTGGAATGCAACAGCGATGAGGAGTATCGTCGGGCCCTCATCGACGCTGTTTCTGAGGCGAAAAAGGCAACATCGGGCCTCACCGCTATCGTCACCGCCGACAAGATGGGCATGAAGCGTACCGCAAAGATTCTCGACGATCCCGAAATCATGAAAATGGACGGCTCCGCCAACCTCCCGGAAAGCGGCATCGTCTTGCTCACGGTCGCCCTTGCCAAGGGACTTGAGTTTGATCGCGTCATCGTTCCCGATGCACAAAATCGCGCCTACGAGGACCCCGGTCTCTCAAGTCGTCGCCTCTACACCGCCATATCACGTGCTACCCAACACGTCACCCTGCTCTCCAACGGCCCGCTTTCTGAGTTGCTGAAGTAGACAAACGCAATTGCGCAGGATTCAAATCTGAGCATGTCTCCCGACGACGAAAAGGGCCCCATTGCAGGGGCCCTTCTGATTATGGTGGTCAGAGGGGGACTTGAACCCTCGGCACGCGGATTTTCAGTCCGCTGCTCTACCAACTGAGCTACCTGACCATAGGCGTTATCGAATAACGCGAGTTGTTAGTTTATATGGTTGCCAAGTTTCGGTCAATACCTTTTCGTCAAGTTTTAGAACTCGAGAGCCTCGAGACCTAACGCGAAAAATGAACACTCCTCCGTCCCCTGTTCATGAAATTTTAGAACTCGAGAGCCTCGAGACGTTTAAACACCTCGTCCTTACGCGTAAGGAAAGCCCACGGGTCGAAGATGGCGTCAAGTTGATCCTTCGTAAGGTTGACCTCGGGATCCGCCTCGAGGCGCTCGCGATACGTGGGCCCATCGACAGCCTGTTGGATATCACCCCACACCGCCATGGCGTTGCGTTGAACGATGACATACGCATCCTCACGCGTGATGCCGGTCTGGACAAGTGCAAGCAAGACCTTGCTGGAAAAGATAAGGCCCTTGGTGCGCCAAAGATTGTGCTCCATCTTGTTCGGATAGGTCCGAAGGCCGTCAAGCATCCATTGCATCTTGCCGAACATATAGTCAAGAGCGGTGAAGCTGTCGGCGAGGGCCACGCGCTCAGTGCCGCTGTGGGAGATGTCGCGCTCATACCAAAGAGCAACGTTATCAAGAGCTACCTGGGAGTTTGCCTTGACGACGCGAGCAAGACCGCAAACACGCTCAGCGGTGATGGGATTGCGCTTGTGGGGCATGGCTGAGGACCCTTTTTGGCCCTTCGCAAACGGCTCCTCGGCCTCGATGACGTCAGACTGCTGGAGCAGGCGCACCTGCATAGCGATGCTCTCGAGCGTCGCCGCGGTAACGGCAAGGGCGGTCATAACCTGCGCGTGGCGGTCGCGTGCCAAAACCTGCGTGGACAAAGGATCGGGCGTCAAGCCCATCTTCTCGCACACAAACCTCTCGACAAAGGGGTCGATGCTGCTGTAGGTTCCAACTGCGCCGGAGATCGCGCCGCAGGCGGCAACGCGACGAGCGTCAAGCATGCGCTCCTCGGCACGCTTGAGCGCCCAAGCCCAGCTCCCGAACTTCATACCGAACGTCATGGGCTCGGCGTGGATGCCGTGGGTGCGACCCACACAAAGCGTGTCTTGGAACTCAAAGGCGCGCTTCTTACACGTTGCGCCGAGTTGACGGATGTCGCGCAAGATGATGTCGATAGCCTGGGTGATCTGGTAGGAAAGGGCAGTGTCGCCCAAGTCGCTGGACGTCATGCCGTAGTGGACCCAACGACTCGGCTTCTCCTCACCTTCCGGAACCTCAGCGTCGATGTATTTCGCCATGCAGGTCGTGAACGCGATAACGTCATGATTCGTGACCTTCTCGATCTCATCAATCTCCTCGACAGTGAAGTCAGCATACTTGCGAATCCAAGCCGCCTCTTCGTGCGTAATACCCGAAGCACCGAGCTCTGCTTGGGCCTCGCACGCCAAAACCTCGATTTCCTTCCATACCGAGAACTTGTTCTGCAGCGTAAAGATGTCGCCCATCTCAGGACGCGTGTATCGATTAATCATCCAGATAGCTCCCTCTCTTTTGTCTACCCTACGTGCCCTTATTCTATCAGTCACCCAAAAACTTGGGGACTGGGTGTCTACATGGAACGCAGGATTGCACGGACCTCGGGCATGACCTCTGTGTCCGCTGCGACAATCGCCTTGTCTCCCGGCATCAACATGGTCTCGTCGCCAACAACCTCAACCTCCTCGCGAGACGAGGACACCGCGACGATGAGGCTCCCTTCCGGGAGGGCGACCTCTTGAGCCAGCACGCCTTCGGGATAGCGCTTGAGTCGCACATTGACCTCGGACAACGCAACATTGCCATGCGCAAGGGACGTTGCGACGCTCACACCGCCAAGCAACGCCTCCTCCTCGATGAGGTTCGCAATGAGAGGCGTGCTCGAAATCGCCTCGATTCCCAACGCGCGAAAGATGCGTTGGTTTTTCGGGTTGTTGACACGGGCGATGACGCGATTGGTTTGGAAGATGCGCATTGCGATCTCACACGCGACAAGATTTACGTCATCTTGTCCGGTAACGGCAACCAACACGTCGGCACGACGCACACCAGCATCCTCTTGGAAACGCGAATCACATCCGTCACCTTGGATAACGAGATAATCACCTTCGAGCTCCACAGACAGATTGTCCGCCGTCTCAGTATCCTGTTCGATGATGGCAACCTCGTTGCCGGACTTGAGCATGGTCTGGGCGAGATACATGCCAACCATACCACCGCCTACAATGACTACATACACAGGAATTCACGTCCTCTCGAAAGGCTTTCTCACTAGTCTTGAATGTACTTCGCAAAGGATTTGATCAAGTCGCGACGAACGCATGCCAAAACCAAGTCACCATGACGGAGAACCGAATCTCTGGCCGGAATCGACGACGCGGAACCATCGCTGCGCTCGAACGCGACGATGCGGATGTCGTGCTCCTTCTCCATCTCCTTGACGGCGATGCTCGTACGGTCAAGGCCGTTGAGATTGAGGGAAAAACGCAAAACCTCAAAGTCACCAAACGTATCCAGGTGCGACCCGTGTCCGGAAACGATCTTGGAGAAGATGTCCTCCGCGACAAGAGAGGTCCCGCACACGTAGTCCAAACCAAGCTGCATGTAGGCACGCTCGTGGTCGGGATTGTAAAGACGGGCAATCACATGGGGGACGTCGAACAGCTTGCTCCCCACTTCAGCCGCCATCAGGTTAGCGTTGTCGTATTGGGTCACCGCAGCCAAAACGTCACATTCCTCGATGCCGGCACGGATCAAAACGGACTCGTCAAAACCGATACCTTGGACTGTTGTGCCGTTGAACCCACGTCCTAGGTTGGAAAAAGATTCCGCAGAGCGGTCGATGACGCAGACATTATCTCCGTTGTTTGAAAGAAGAATCGCCAACTGCGAACCGACGCGACCGCACCCGACGACGATGACGTTGCTCATGTAATCCTCCTGAGGGCCAACAAGTCACCAAGACACAAGCCCTGGGGCTTTCTTGTGATTCATACAGGATACTGCAACAAAGGTACCTGGGCGCCTCAGATGGGTCTAGATGAGCTTGATTTGAGACTGGACCGTCGAATACCAATAAGCGGTGTTGGGAGGACAATACATAGCGGCGCCGCTCATTGTCAGGCTGTAGCCATATCCCTTCGCAAGACCGGCGACATGGTCAGCGATTGCCTCTTCCCAGCTACCCCAAGAAGAAGACCCCCAACCCCAAGCGTTATGGGGAAGGAAGCATATCGCTCCGCAACCGCTCTCCGTCATAGAGACTGCAGGGGAGAAGCGGGGGTCCACCCCATTCTCCCAAGCGGCGGTGGCAAAAGCCTCGCCACACCCCTCGAGCTCCGTGCCCTTAAGGAACGCATCGATGCGGGACGTCCATGTCGAGATAAACTCCTCGCGGCTCACGCTCCAATCAACCGACTCGAAATCGATGGGACGATCACTGCAAGCGAGCCACTTCGACTCAGCCGCCAAAGCCTGCTCGCGACAAGCAACCTCAGCCTCGCGCATAGCGCGTTCCTGCTCAGCGATTTGGGCTGCACGATCGGCCTCAGCTTGCGTGGCAGCGGCGGAAACATCAAAACTCACAGGAGAGGTTTGGTTGTTCTCGAACGTACTTGTGTTGAAAAGTTGTCCAACAGGAGCGACAGCAGAAGAATACTGGACCAAACCGAAGTCTTCGATCGTGCCGAGACCGTTGTCCGCAGATGCGAGACCGAATCCACCTATCGTCAAAGCAACAGCCACCGTTGCACCGGCGACCAACGCAACCGAAGGCCTTCCCGCCTTCACGCGCCTAGGCGTAGCTTTGGTATTGCCCCTCTTAACCACTCTCTGTCCTTCTCGCAACGCACGCGAAAAGACCGCTCTCCAACGGCCCCAGCAGGTAGTCGATTTAAGCTGTTTTAGGTAGTGTGTTTAGGGTTCGTTTGTTGCTGCGCAATACGTGTTTTCAATTAAAGTGTCGTTATTATACTAAAATTGCAGATGAGACACAATCTCAACCCATACGACCCGATTCAGGCGCACAAAAACCCCATTCGCCGCCACGCAGCACCCGTTAAGCTTAGACGGTTAGGCGTCGCTTTCTTCCCGCAGAGTCTCCTCAAGCTCCGCCCTTTTGACCCTGACAAGCTGAATCCTGCGTCGTCTCATTCCCTCGATCTTGAACGTGAAGGCGCCGGACGTGATGACCGTTCCTGCTTGGGGAACCGAATCCACTTCGCACATAAGCCATCCCGCAAGAGTCTCGTAATCGTCAGACTCCTCGACCGGCCATCCCATCTTGAGAGCGTCTTCGATGGGGAAGCGACCATCCGCCACCCACTCTCCCTCGCGCACAACGCGCAAATAGGTACCTTCACGGTCCGACTCGTCCGTGATCTCGCCAACAATCTCCTCAACGATGTCCTCAACGGTGATAAGACCGCCCGTTCCGCCGTACTCGTCAACGACAAGCGCCATCTGTTGGTGTTTGCCCTGCATCTCGGAGAGCAGCGGAATGAGGCTCTTTGTCTCAGGGACATACAACGCCTCGTATGCATATTTCCCGACAGGGTCATCGAGGCGGCGATCAAGCAACGCGGGAACGAGGTCCTTATAGTGGACGAGACCGGTGATCTGGTCGATGTCGCCGTGGTAGAGGGGGAGGCGGGAAAAGCCCGTGCCCTGCATCCGCTCAAGCGCCGCGAGAACCGTCTCCGTGTCCTCGACGGCAATGATGTCGACACGGGGCTGCATAGCCTCGCTTGCCTTCATATCGCCGAGGTCAATGATCTCGTGAATCATGCGTTTCTCGTCCTCGGCGAGCTCCTCGTTTTCCGCCACGAGTTCGCGAATCTCCTCTTCAGAGGTCGTCTGATTTTCCTGTTTGATTCGGCGTAGACGGGCAAGGAGCCCGCAAATGGTTGCAGTCACGACCGCGGTGACGACGATGGCAATGATGAGATTAAGGTCAATCACGACACATGCCTCCAGTGGCAATGCTAGTAGTAACGATAGTAGGCTGCACAGCTTCCCTCACTGGAAACCATACAAGGTCCGACGGGATTCTCGGGCGTACAAATACGGCGAAACAACGGGCACTCATTGGGCGCCATGTGGGCACGGAGAACATCACCACAACGACACCCCTTAGGGTCTTGGGTCGGTTCAACGTCGGGAGCAAACTTGCGTACCGCATCGAAAGCAGCGAACTCCTCGCGGATACGATACCCCGACCCAGGAATCTCGCCGAGTCCGCGCCAAGTGCTAGAACAGGTCTCGAAGACCTCGTCGATAGCGGCGCGGGCAACGGGGTTTCCTTCCGGCATGACTCCGCGGGCGTAGGCGATCTCGATGTCCGCACGACCTTCATGGAGCTGACGCGCGATCATGGCGATACCCTGCAGGATGTCTACAGGCTCAAAGCCCGTAATAACGCCAGGGATTCCATATTTCTCCGCGAGGAAAAGGTATGGCTCGACACCTATGATGGTGCTGACGTGGCCGGGAAGGATAAGCGCGTCAACGTTAAGCTCGGGATCGTTGATGATTTGCTCCAACGCGCCCGGCATGTTCTTATGCGCGCCGAAGACGCTGAAATTCTTGAGACCCATGGCGGCGGCACGCTTGATCGCAACCGCGACAAGGGGAGTCGTCGTCTCGAAGCCCACACCCACGAACACGACCTCGGTCTTAGGGTGGGCACTTGCAAGCGTGAGGGCGTCCAAGGGCGAATAGACGATGCACACATCGCGGCCGTCCGCCTGTTCTGCTAAAAGGCTCGAGGTCGAACCCGGGACGCGCGTCATGTCTCCAAAGGTCGCAATGGTGACCCCAGGAACTCTCGACAAAGCGATAACCGTATCAATGTCCCTGTTCGAGGTTACGCATACCGGACACCCTGGACCGCTCGCAAGCTTGACGCCCGCAGGCATGAGGTCGCGAATGCCGTTGCGAGCGATGGAGACGGTGTGTGTGCCGCACACCTCCATGAGCGTGCAGCTCTCTGGCGCCAATTTTTCAATAGACTGAATCAGGCCTTGGGCAAGAGCCGGGTCCTTGAAGGCGTTGAGGTCCATCATGATGCCGCCGCGACAAGTTCGTCGCCCACCAAATCGGGAAACTCTTTGATAAGGTCAATCGTCTCCTGCGCGTATTGCGCGTCAACCACCTCGATTGCGAAACCGGCATGAACAAGAACATAGTCGCCAACCTTTGCCTGCGGGGTCAAATCGATGCTGGCGGTGCGGGTCACGCCCATGATGTCGACCGTGGCAAGCCGGTCGTCATCGATAGAAACGATCAATGCGGGAATTGCTAGGCACATACCTCTCTCACACTCCTTGTATCTCTCGTCTCCATACTACTACAGCTTGCCCAAAGGACACCGAGCCGTCGTTAGGCGGCAACTCGCGACTCACGGCAACGACGAACCCGCGCTCGTATAGCTCCTCCACGGCGTGTTCCATGAGGAATCGGTTCATGAACACACCCCCGGAAAGCGCCACCGTCTTGATTCCGTAGACCGCATCAACCAGGATGGCGGATTGAACGACCACACCCACCATCGCCTCGTGGAAACGATAGGCAATCTCGTTCACGGGGACCCCGGCAACCATGTCGTCAAGCACCGCCCGAATGGTCGGCGCCGCGTCAAACAACACCACGGACGTATCGTGAGCAGTACTTTTTTCGGAAGCGGTGTTCTTTATGACATCGACAGCATAGCGTTGTTGCGCAGCGTCCCGCTCGTTGGGGTCACCCTCCGCCGTAGCGGCGGCCGCTTCAAGCAAGACCGCGCCCTCCCCTTGGTAGCTCGGAGAAACACACACGCCGAGAAGGGCCGAAACCGCGTCAAACAGGCGACCAACCGATGAGGTCTGCGGCGTGTTGACCCCTTTCTCGATCATCTGCCCAAGCATGTCTGCCGCATCTCCCAAACGCTCGAGAACGCCGCGAGCGGCCTCATGATCCAACAGGTCAAACGCCCAAAGCATACCGTAAGCCATACGTAAAGGGCTCTTGATAGCCGCAGCTCCGCCAGGCATAGGTAAGTAGACGAAGTTGGCAAATCGCTCGTAGTCCGTTTGGTTGCTCAACAAGACCTCGCCACCCCAAACCGCTCCGTCAGCGCCAAACCCCGTCCCGTCGAAGGAAATACCGCAAACGGCATCCTCGATGCCGTTTTCGGCAAGGACAGCGACAACATGGGCATGGTGGTGTTGGACCTTGGCAACAGGAAGATCTTGCCCGTCAGCCCATTGGGTGGAGAGATAACTTGGGTGCATATCGGCAGCAACCACAGCAGGCTTTGCTCCAAACAGGCTCTCGGTGCGGCGTTTTGCCTCAAACCAGGCATCATAGGTATCCGCATCTTCAAGGTCGCCAATATGCTGCGACACAAACGCGCGGTGACCCTCCAACAGCGTCAGGGTGCTTTTTTGCTCCGGACCCGCCGCGAGGACGACCGGTCCCACAGGTCCCTCCTTTCCGGGGAGGACGATAGGGGACGGAGCAAAGCCGCGAGCACGACGGATGACCTGCAAAAACTCTCCCGCTTTGCCCGCATGGATCAAACGAAGGACCGAGTCGTCGAAACGACTCAGAATGGGACGATTGTTGCCCACCATGGCGTCAGCTATAGAGCCAAGTTTTACAACCGCGGCCTCATCGTCGATGACAATCGGCTCATCATGGAGGTTGCCCGAAGTCATGACGAGCATGCGACCGCCCGCTTCTGCAAAGTCATGCATGACCAGCAGTTGAAGCGGCGTGGAAGGCAGCATTATACCAAGCTCGGTAAGCCCGTCCGCCACACCTGCGCCAATTGCCGCATCCTTTTTCTTGCGAAGCAAGACGATAGGACGTCGAGCGCTTTCCAGGTGGTTTTGTTCCTCGCCGCTCACGGAACAGACGCCTTTTGCATCTTCTGCGCTTGTCATCATTACCGCAAAAGCCTTGCCGTCGCGATGTTTGCGCTTTCGCAGTGTCGCAACGGCCGCGGGGTTGTCCGCATCGCAGGCAAGATGGAACCCTCCAAGCCCCTTAATCGCCACTATCTTGCCCGCGCGAAGCATCGCCACCGTCACAGCGATTATCGCGTCCGACGTTTCACGTGAAACGCCCCACGTCGTCTTACCGAGCGACATATCTATGCCATCACATGCGACGCCGTCACATGCTCCTTCCCTCAACACGCGAAACGACAAGGAGGGACCGCATTCGAAACAGGCGTCTGGTTGAGCATGAAAACGCCTGTCGGCAGGATCGGCGTACTCAGCAGCACACTCCGGACACATCTCGAAGGTGGCCATGGAGGTCGCCTTTCGGTCGTAGGGAAGATGGTCAACGATAGTAAAACGAGGGCCGCAGTTCGTGCAATTGATAAACGGATAGCGATATCGGCGGTTTTCAGGGTCGAACAGCTCTGCCTCGCATTCCGCACATGTGGCGATATCGGGAGAGACCAGCGTCGATTGTTCGGACTCGCTAGCGTCAGAAAAGCGAATCTCGAAACCCTCGAACCCCTCCACGGGACACTCCTCTATATTCACCTCGCTGACGTGAGCGGCGCTCGGTGCCTCGTCAGCGACAGCGAGCGTGAAGCGGTCAAGCTTATCACCGTCACCTTCCGCGTGGACATGGACACCGTCAATGGCGTTCAACACCCAACCGGTAAGGCCGTATTTTTTTGCTTCGCGATAGACAAAGGGGCGGAATCCCACCCCTTGTACCAAGCCTTTGACATGCAGGTTAAGCGCTTCTATGGAAATCACTTTCCCATCAAAATCTTGACAACAAGCTGGGATAGCGCGCGAAGCGTGACACCAGAGTTGTCCGGAAGGTGCAAATGGAGCGCCCGCCGATCGCGCGCGGCGAGAACGCGCCAATCGCCAACCGCTTGGGACTTTGCAAGATTGCCAAGGCTTTTGCAATCCTCATCAAGCGGCACGTCCTTCAACTCGTCTGCGGACAGGATTAAAAACACTCCCTTGTTCGGTCCGCCCTTGTGAAGTTGGCCGGTGGAGTGGAGATAACGAGGACCGACTTCAAGACAAGAAACGATGCCCTTGCTCTCAACGACGACGTGGCGAATCGATTCCAGCGCCTCACGTCGACCTTCTCCCGTAAACGGCAAAAACGCGTTGAGGGCAAAGAAGTCGCCTGGTTGTATGCTTCCGAACAGGGCACGCAATGCGCCTTCAATCGTCTCGCACTCACCCAGACAGGGGGCGACACGCACCTCCGCCGTGCCCATATCGACCCCGCCAAGAAAGGTCTCTTGGAATGTCGGCTCCGGCATACCTTCTTTAAGGATATCAAGCACCTCGGTCTTTGCCGATTGGACATCAGGTTGGTCGAAGGGGCATACCTTCATAAGATACGCGCACATGGAGACGGCATATTCCCACATGACGAAATGATCCGCACACTCTTCCACGGACTCGATGCGGTAGTTGAGGCGAGGAATCCGCTGGTCGACGTAAGCAAGGCTCATCTCAAAGTTCTTGCGCTCGTCCCACAGGTCGTTTTTCGTCTGATACATGATGACACTGCGATCGCCCGGGTCCTCCGTAAGGACAAGGGTGTCGACCTCGATGTTGGGAAGGATGCCTTCGCCCCCCTTCCCCAAAGACTCGGCAACCAACTGCTCAATCCAAAGGCCGAGCACGCGGCCACGTTTCGGGGTAAGGAAGCTGAATTTATCACGCCCAAGCACGTAATTGTCATAAAGGAAGGCAGCAAGGGTGATGGCGGGGTTGTCGATGGAATCCTCGCTACACGCGCGCTCTGCCTCTGCAGCTTGGGCAATGAAGGCCGCAAGGTTGATGCCAGCCAACGCCGCAGGGAGAAGACCGAACACGGACAGGGCACTAAAGCGACCACCGACCGTAGGCTCGCCGTTAAACACCGCATGCCACCCCTCCTTCTTGGCCTGCGCCTCGAGGCTGGAGCCAGGGTCAGTGATGGCAACGAGATGGCGGACGATCTCCTCCTCGGACATCGATTGCCTCATTACGTCGCGCACGGCACTCAACATCATGCGCGGCTCGAGGGTGCCTCCGCTCTTTGACGAAACGAGGATCAGGGTGTTTTCGAAGGTCTCTCCCACAAGCGTTCCGCGCAGACGGACCGGGGAATCGGAGTCAAGGGTCTTGAAGTTGACCCGGTTACGATCGATTTTGTTGTATTTTGTCAAAGTCATCGGAGCTTGGGTGCTGCCGCCTTGGCCAATCAGGAACACGGTCTCGATCCCCGCCTCGACCGCCTCATCTGCGAATTTTTGGATCTCGGCAATGGGGTAAGGAGGGTTCTCGGCAAGATCGACCCAACCCATGAAATGCTTGGCGAACTCCTGCGCGTTCTCGTCGAACGAGTAAAGCGTATCATCCTTGGCGTTCAGCCTGCTGGCAACACAATCACGGACAAGAATCTTGGCTGAGGGATAGAGCTTTTCCATGTTTGCAACAATCATCAAAGTTCCTTTTCAAGCGTAGAACGTTGAGGCGAAAGAAAAGGGGCGCACGCGAGCGCCCCTCTCTCTTGATCTTCAAGCTAAATACCCAGGGCCTTCTTCAATGATGAAACCCTACGACGAGAGACCGGAATTTTCTCCTCCACCGAGTTGAGCGTAAGGAGGAGCGTTCCGCCTGAAACAGGCTCAACCTCTTCGACCATGGAGAGGTTGACAAGATACCCACGATGAACGCGGAAAAAGCCATGGCCCTCGAGACGCTTTTCGAGTTGGGCCAGGCTTACCGTACTAAAGTAGCGATCGGTATCGGTTTGGAGATAAGCATAATCGTCACGAGCCATGACAAAGCGGATCTTGTCGATGCCGACGAGAATCTTCTTCCCACCCTTCTCAACCGGAATCCGCTCGGAACGCTGAGCTTTTGCATGAAGGGCAACATGCTCAGCTACGCGGCTGATAGCTTGGGAAAGACGATCGGACTCGACCGGTTTTACAAGATAGTCAACGGCGTTAACCTTGAAGGCATCGAGGGCGAACTCGCTGTATGCGGTAACAAAGACAACCGCAGGAGGGCACTTCAGGTGGCAAAGGGCATCCGCTAACTGCAAACCTGTCGCCTCAGGCATGTTCACATCGAGGAACATGACATCGCAAGGATACTCTTTCAGCTTCTCAACTGCCTCGCGTACGCTGGCGGCTTCTGCCACCACGTCCACTTTGCCAAGCTCCTCAAGCAAAAATTTCAACTCAGAGCGCGCGGGTGCCTCATCGTCAACGATGATGGCTTTAAGCATCGCTGCGTCCAAACCCATACTTCTCTCCTCTAGCGATCATAGCTCGTCTCTAGTCATGCGTACTAGAATTATAGTTCAGTTCTACAAGGTTTATTCCATCAATTCTTCGGCGAATGCTTATTTTCGCGAGCCCTCGTGCCTTGGTCTGATTTGCCTTTTCATTCGTTTTTCAAAAAGCGAGCAGCAGCAGCATGTGACGTGGATTTTTTTAAACCTTCACCCACACCTAACATTTCGCGCTATAATCCCATATGTTTCATTACGCGGGTATCGCCAAGTGGTAAGGCACGAGCTTCCCAAGCTCGCATTCGCGGGTTCGAGTCCCGTTACCCGCTCCATAGCATCTAAAGCCCTTCGGGGCTTTTTTCATGTCTTCAGCTTCACGTCTGCCGCCTCGTGCCCGCTGCCTCATGTCTGCCAAGACGTTTGCCCTGAACCGCTTTATCCGAAAACCACCCGGTCAACAGACAAATCGTGATCCTCTCGCGGCACTTTCTCAACGCGCTGCTCCTCGAAAGCGACTCCGACGGCGCGAACCCCAGCACGACGCGTACGAAGGAAGGCATCGTAGTTACCCCCTCCATATCCAAGACGACCACCCTGGTCATCGAACGCGACAAGAGGCACGAGGGCAAAATCGATCTCGATGTCCCGAAGAGGCGTCACTCCGCACGCCACGACCTCCTCCCGAGAAAAGGCACGGGCTGGATGGGCAAGGAAAGGCGCCTCTTTCAAAAGGGCGATTTTAGACGGGACCTCAAAAAAGGCCATGACAGGGCGCGGGCTGTCCTCTTTTTTAATCAGGGCAGGGAAACAAAGACGCATATCCTCCTCAAGTGCGAGTTCCTCGAAGCGAGAAAGGGAAACCTCTGTGGCCATGGAGGAAAACACGGCAACGCGCAAGTCGGCCAACTTTCCGAAAGCGGATATCGCCTCGTCACAGGCCGCCTCGAAGACGCGTTCACAGATCACCTGACTCCTCGCTGCGCGTTCCTCGGGAGCAATTCCGTTGCGTCGACTGAGCACCTCCTTGCGCATCGCGCTCTTCAAGAACCCAACCTCAGCCTCAACCACGGGACTCCTCCCCATACAACAAAAAAGCTCGCAAAAGCGAGCGGAAGGTCAAATGGTGCGCCGTGAGGGATTCGAACCCCCGACGTACTGATTCGTAGTCAGTCCCTCTATCCAGCTGAGGTAACGGCGCATCTCAAAACAGCGAAAGTTATATTACTCCTATTCCGAAAGGTGTCAACACTTTCGCGGGCATTCTTTCGAGATTTCCCAAAAAAGTGACGGCCCGAAAGCCGCCACCATAAGCCTTTGATTGAGAAACTAGACGATCCGAAGGAGCTCCATAACACACTCGACATTCGTTTCGAGGGTCTCCTCCTCGATAGACTCAATCACGTCGTTTTCCTGCGCAAAATAAGCGGGCTTTCCACCAAGCTCGCCCACGAGATGCATGGCCTTGACGCCATGGGCGTTTGCGTAGGAGGAGGCGGAGTCGTTCCACTCAAACTTGACGTTCGAACATGAAACGCCGGTAGTCTGGGCGACCTTACGCATGTAGCGCTTCATGCGAGAGGAGGTCAAGACGGTCTTTATACACCCCTCAGACTCAACCATGCTCAACGTTCCCGCTCCGAGACCATCAAGCTCGATGATCAAAGCGCCGCGCAATTCATCGGAGTGTGTGTCGATGAAGGCACGCATGCCCGCGTTGCACGCAAGATCGCTGCCGAGAGCAACAAACCACACCTCGGAATCCACGAACGGGTTACGGAACGCTTTGACCTTGTCGAGTTGTTCCTCACGCTCAGCCTCGACGCCCTCAACCTCTGGTTCGGTCATGGCAACAGCCTCTCGCTGCTCCTCGAAGCGGGCACGAGGGTCGTCCCCGAAGGGGATCGGTTCATCCATCAAGCTCGTAAAGCGCCCACGACGAGATGCTGCGGGGGTCTCATCCGGCTCGTCTTCGCGCGTCTTGTGGCGCATCTTGCCCGCAACACCTTGGGCAGCGGCACTTGTCTTGCCACCCAAAGAGCTCGCAGCGTTCTTCAATGCGGAGAGAGAGCCGCCGTTCCACCTGCCGTTTTCGTCGGCAAACTCATCTTCGTACTCATCGATATAGCCATCGATGTCTTCGAGTTCGTCGCTGAATTCCTGACCCTCATCGATCCAGCCTCCATCATAGGAGTCGTCGTAGGGTTCATCTTCATATCCGTCGTCGCCCCACCCGTTCTGGTCGTCGACAAACTCGGCGCCCTTGTCCTTGTGATGGAACAGCTTGTCGAAGAAGTTCCTTACCGGAGACTTAGGCATCTCGATATAGTCAGGGCCCGCGAACGCACCGCTCTCGGTGAAGCTCTCTTGGTAGTCGGAGTCATCGGCATCCTCGACGAACAGATCCTCCTCGGAGTCAGCAGCCTTCACCATCTCCTCGGTAACGGGCGCAAAAACTCCGGTAGCGCCTGCAGAACCCGTGTTAGCAGAGGCAGGGACGCTAACTGCGGAAATCGTCCCAGAGGGGGAGGGGAGCGTAGCGCGCAGGGATGCAACACTCGCAGCGGCTGCGGCCTCAGCCGGGTCGGAGGGGTTGATCGAGGGGAGCATGCTCAGCAAGCTCTTTGCTGTGGAAGAGGAGTCGGCAAGAGGCGCACGTTGGCCTTGTTCCTCCGTGACCGCGGCAAAGGAGTCGGTCTTGTCGGCAAGGATGACCGGAATCTTTTGGGAGAGGGACGGGGAGACAGAATCGGCGGCAAACTCGTCGGCGATTTCTCCCACGAAGTCGGAAACAGGTTCGACAACCTCTTTGACCGATTCCGAATCCTCAACTACCTCGACAAAAGGTGTAGCGGCAATCTCCCCAGAAGGCTGCTGCGCAACGGGCTGCGCAACGGGTGTCCCAACGTCGGGCTCGGAGGAGATGGCTTCGAACCCGGTCTTAACGGGTGCAGTTTCGGCCTCGAGCGTCGCGGGGACCTCGTCTACCGCAGGACCAGACCCAACCGCAGGCACAGACCCGATCTGGACTCCCTCGACCGATACAGCGGAAGCCCCGGTGATGGCGACAGGCTCAAACGGCTTAGTCACGCCAGTGGGGTCCGGAGAGGCGAGTGTTGGTGCCTTGACCTCCATGATGCCGTCCCGAAGACGGCTAATCTGTTGGTCCATGTCCGTCAACGCCTGATTCGCAGAGTCGAAAAAGACGGAGCTTTCGCTCACCGCGGCGTTAAGCGCGTCCGCGTAGCGGGATCGTTTGACAGTACCGACCGTTGCGGCTTCAGGCTTGTTGGCCTTGGCCTTGGCACGTGCGGAAGCGAACCAATCCGGGACCGCAGGTGCGTTCTTTTGGGCAGTCTCCATCGCAAAGCCTTCAATCGGAGCAGGCTCTGCGTCATCCGAGGCAACGACGGCCTCTCCGGAGGAAATGTCAGCGTCCTCGAAGACAATGACAGGCTCCTCGACGATCTCGGAAGCAATCTCTTCGGGAGCAGCAACGGTCTCCAAGGCAACCGTTGCGGGGACGTCAACACCGGTCATTGCGGCGATTGCCGCCTTTGCAGCAAGCAATCCAGACACAGGATCGTCCCCGGTCTTGGCAGGATTGACGCCTGTTCGTGCGTCCTCGACCTGCGACGTCGGCCGATAGACGGTAGGCTCCACGTCGTAGGAAAGCTCCGCGCCATCGGGGACGACGCGCGCATCAAAAGCAGCTTGCTCACCATGCACAACCGGCGCAAACCCGCCGCCGGATCCATCAACATCTTGCTCGTCGTACTGACGAAGGTACTCGATCTGCTCCTCGGTCATACGGCCACGGCCAACGCGACCAGCGACCTCCATCATGACGGCAACGCCTGCGGCATTGCTGTTGGCCGCCTCGTTGAACGGGGAAATCTTATGAAGCAGGGCAAAGATAAGCGGCACCAAGGAAAGAATTACCCCGAGGAACGTAAGAACCGTGGACAAGACACCAAGGAAGCCTGTGTCGGTGGCCAAAAACAGGGTTCGAAGCAAAACCACGACAAAAAGCGCGGGAACCGACCAGAAAGCCGCCCTTTGCAGACCAGGGACAAGCTTGATAAGCCCGCCGGAGAGCTCGTTTCTTACCTTGCCGGAATCATAATGGGCGACGAGGATGATCTTGCGAGCGCGCCCTCGTCCAACCGCGGCAGCCACCCCTGGATTGTACTTAGCCACGACATTTTGGCTCGCCCCTCGCGAAAAGGCCTTGAAAAGAAGGGGTTTGTCGAGATACTCCGCAATCGTCAGGGTCGCTGCGATGAGGACCAGGACAACAGCAGGGACGCCGAACATCGGCAACAGCAGGCTCAACACTCCGCCCAAAAAAGCAAGGCCTGCGACGATGACGCGAGGCGCGTCGCTTCCCGCCGGCGCGGTAAAGTCTTCGATCTCGGTGGGCAGACCCGAGCTCGTCTCGAGCTCTTCGGCTATGAACTCTGCGGCTTGCCTCTCTTCCTCAGTACCAGCAGGACGTGGACCGATCTCGTTGGAGAGGCGGTTAATATATTCCATTGTCTCCGACATGTGGGAGCCTTTCGTCTATACAAAACACCATTTCGTGTAATTAGGCATATGTAGGTGAGTATACGCTATTTGCTCGCCTGTCCCAGAAAGTCCCTCAAGTATTCATCGGAAAGAGCCACCTCGGTACGAGCCGCCGCGTACCTTGTCGTATAGTCCTCAACTTGCACCTGATAGGCGTCGACGATGGGCTTGTCGATGTTGTCTATCCCGTTCATGGCAAGCTGGGCAGCCTCCTCATACTCTTCGTATTCCGCTTGACACGCGCGGGCGGTTGCCGCATCGAGGTTCATCAGCGCCTGGATAGCCTCCGTCTCCTTTTGAAGAGCGATGGATTTAGCCTCGAGGAATCGCTGAAATGCCGTCAAATCCGCACCGGGATAGGCTTCCTGGGCCTTTTGAACCTTCTCCTGCGCAAAGACAATAAGCTCACAGCTCTTGGAAGCCTCCTCGAATGCGCTACCAAGTTCAGAGTTGCTCGAAACCATGCGCGCGGCTTTGTTTGCCGCCTCGCTAGCCTCGCTGACCGCAGACCACGCCTCCTCAAGGCTCGTCATAGCACCTTGAGCCATCTCAAGGCAGGAGAGCACCTCCTTGCCGCTTGAAACCATCTCTTGGCGGCCTAGAAGGTCTTTTTCCAAACGGGCAACCGTCTCCTTCTCGGAAGCGGTGCTCGCCACCGCCTCGACACCAGGAAGCTTCTCCTCCGCAAGAGCCAGCGCGCGCTCTGCGGAATCGAGGCCCTTCTTCACGTCGGAGATCGTGGAACGAGACTCCTCGGAAGACGGATCGGCCAACAGTTCGTTCATGGCAACAATGGATGACTCCGATTCCTCAATCATCCCGATTATCTCAACGGTGAGCTCTTTGAACTCGGCCCTTTTTTCGGCGTATCCCGAAATACCAAGAACGGCGAGGACGATGATGGCGATGACAAGCAACGCGACCACACCGACAGCCGCCCCCTTGCGGACACGACCGGCAGGCGCCTTGGTTCCGGCTCCAGACGACTCGAGAGCCACGCCTCCAAGGACCGCGCCCGTCGAAGACCTCTCACCCGCCTTATCCGGGCGGATGGATGTCGCAATCGGAACCGAGAGCGGCTCCCTTTTGCCTTCCTCCATCCCAAAGGGGAGTCCATCGCCGATGGAGGCATGAACCCCACCGGGGGAACTCTCGCCAGAAGATGTCTCCTCCGAGAGGGTCATGACTTGGTAGTCCGGCTCCCTCTCTCCTGTGAACAGGTCGATCTTCCCAAGTTGTTGTACACGCCGAGCTTCACCATGGCGCTCGTCCATCATCTGCTTTGCGGAATCAAGCACACTCAAAGAGATCTCGTTGGACGTTCCCCTGGTGTTCTTCTTGAGATGAATGGCCTTAAACGGGCTTCTGAGATGTGGCATAGGCTAGTCCTGTCGGCTCCCTCGTATGTCACGAGCTATCTCCGCCATGGTCATGACCTTGATGTTGCGGCTCGGCAAGGAATCAAGAAACGCCTTACCGTAGCGCTTCGAAACGAGACGCTTGTCCGCAAGAATCAGACAACCCCGATCGTCAGCTTTGCGAATCAGACGGCCCGCCGCTTGCTTGACCTCGATAATCGCAGCAGGAAGCACATAGTGACTCCACGCCCGATCATCGCGCGCCGCACGTTCGCAATAAAGCGGGTCGGTCGGCTTGGAGAACGGCAGCTTCGGAATGAACACGCCGCGCAAAGTTGAGCCCGGCGCATCGAACCCCTCCCAAAAGCTCTTTAGGGCAAAAAGGGAGAGGCGCTCATCGGAGAGAAACTCATCGCGAAGACCCTTGGTCGAAACTCCCCATTTTTGGCACACGACACGCAAATCGTCCCTCTTCAATGTCTCAACGACGTCTTCATGGCACCTTTCCATCTCTTTGCGGTTCGTAAAGAGCGTCAACATCGATCCTTGTTGAGCGCGATGCGTCTCCACGAGAAAGTTTTCCAACGCAGGAAGGTAGGCAAGATCGTTGGGCTCCGGCATGTCTGACGCAACGTAGACCGTCATGTTTTTGTCAAAATCGAAGCTGGAACGCAAGACGAGGCCTTTGGAGCGGGAAGACTCTCCCATGTTCAAACCCATTGCCGCCTCGAACGAATCGAATTTCCCGCTCACCGCAATCGTAGCGGACGCAAACACGACCGAGTGGGTGCGCTCGTACAACGTCTCGTTGAGACGCGGCCCCACCTCAACCATGAGGGCCTCAAGACGCTCCGTATTGCGATCCTTCTTGCGGTTGAGTGTCGCGGAGTATGCATAGGAGTCGCTCGCGGGACCGAGCACGATTTCTGCGGCTTTGAGAATGTCCTTGAGGGTCATAGCCACCGATGCGATGTCGCGCTGGACATCCGACGCCTTTTCGTAGTCCTCGAGGAACGCTACCAGGTCTTGACATGCCGATATCAAACGATCGGTCTCCGCGCATAGCCTTCTTCCAAATTCGCGAAGCCCCAAAAATACGGAGGATTCCCTCACCTCCGGACTCATCCAAAGCTCGAAGTACTCGTATCCCTTGCCCCTTTTCGCAGAATCGAAGAACAAAAGGTCCTTCATGTGGGACGAGAAGTCCTGAGCAGCAAGAGCAAAGGCGCCTCCCTGCTTCTTGGCCTTTGCCGTCAAGGCGTACAACAGGGACTCGGCTCCTTCGTCTTCTGCGGTCACGCGACGCTCAGCTCGCACAAACGGGTTGCGCGAGGCCTCCGCCGACGCCATCCTGTTCGCCAAGCGAATCAGCTCCTCCGCGGAAAGCTCGACGGAGAATGCCTTGCGCGCTTCGGCTTCCGCGCCATGGGCCTCGTCGATGACCCAATGGCGACACGTGGGCAAAAGACCCCCGTCAGCCGCAAGGTCGCAGAAAAGCAACGTGTGGTTGGTGACGACGATGTCGGCACTCTCCGCCTGACGGCGCGCACCATGCACAAAGCACGAGACGCCGAAGAAGGGGCACTTTCGCCTCAGGCAATCATGGCTCGTCGTCGTGATGGTGTAGCGAGGAACACAACGATAGTCGATCTTCAGGGTGTCGATATCCTCATACTCGCTTTGTTCGATAAAAGAGAGAAGGGCGGCCAAGGCGGGCGCTTGGGAGATTTCCTTACCGGCGACCTCCTTCATATGGGCTCCGTCAGCTACCAGTTGGTCGATCTTGCGAAGACAGGGATAGTGCGAAAAACCCTTGAGCGGCGCAAACGCCAAACCGCCAATTGTCTCCGAAAGAGCGGGAAGCTCCTTGTAGACGAGCTGGTCAAGCAAGGCGTTGGTCTTTGTAGCAACTCCGACCGCAATGTTGTTCCTCTTGGCAAAGAGGGCGGCAGGGACAAGGTATGCCATGGATTTTCCGACGCCGGTACCCGCCTCGACCATGAGGTTCTCGCTTGCCTCGAAGGCACCACGGACCGCTTGGGCCATCTCAACCTGCTCACCTCGTTGCTCGTAGGACTCATACAGACGCCCAACGATCCCCTCTGCGGTGAATGCGTGATCGACCTCCTCGCTCGTAGGGCAGGAGATCTCGACCAAGGGATCTGTCGCCAATGCCCAGGCGTCCCGTTTCTCTACGCGTTCAATGGCGCGAACCCTGTCTGCCCTCATACGCCTTAACGAGAAGTCAAGGTCGACGTTCTTTTTTTCCGCTCCCTCAACCTTTGCGCCCCTCTTTCCTAAGGTCTCCATTTTCTTGTTGGCGAAATACTGGAACACAACCTGAGTGCTCCACTGGTCAGGGCTCGCCAAACTCGCGATCTTGCACACCAAGGATGCCGGCATCGCGTCAACGGCCGCAAGCAACACGCGCAACACCGCGCAGGTCGCCGCGACGTCGGCATCAGCACGATGGGTTGACACAGGACAGTCGAAAGCCCGCACCAAATCGAGAAGGCGATGGGAGCTCAGGTGGGGCAATGCGATGCGAGCTAAGTCCAAAGAGTCGACCCACACGTTGTCCAACAGCGGAAAGCCGCCGGGATGTTTCGTCGTGAACGTCTTGTCAAAAGACACGTTATGGGCGACGACAAAAGAGGTCCCCACGAAGTTCACGAGCCCAGCCAAAGCCGTGTCAGGGTCAGGCGCGCCCGCTACGTCATCATCGTCTATGCCGGTCAGATGGGTGATTTCTTCTGGAATCGGCTTACCAGGATCGACGAAGGTGATATACCAATCGACAACCTTTCCCCCCAAAACACGGGCGGCTGCAATCTGAATCAACTCGTCGTGGTTGAAGGAGAAACCGGTCGCCTCCGTATCGACAACGACCACATCGTTATCAAATGCTCCAAACTCCTCCGTTTCCGCAGTTGCCTTCAGCGCGGCGTATCTATCAACCACAAAATCCGGAGTGCCATCACTGATGAATTTCCTTAGCGATTCGGAAACGCCCCTATAATGCTTCTCCATGTTTCTCCGTCTGTCACGTATTATTAGTCCAACCAATTAGTCCACCCAATAGGATACACGCAAAACATCTTTCAGCGTCAAGGAGTCTCCGCTATGTCCGATATGCGTTTTTTTGGCCAATATGCAACGTTTAGGACCAAAAACAAGAGTGAGGGTGCCTTGGTCGTGGGTGCGGATTTCATCGTCGGCACCGAGTTCTCCATTGAATTCACCGTTGAAGAGGGAAAGGTGGTCGCTTGGGCAAAGAACGCTTATGACAACTCCATCGGGTACTTCGACGACAACGTCTCCTATCGCCTCGATGTCATGCGAGCCCGCGGATGGAAGATCTCGGGGTTGTTGTCCATGGTGGGCTACACCGAAAACGAAGAGGAGGAGACAGGTTACTACTGGGGAGAACTCGCTCTTTTCGCCTGTCCGGAAAAATATGCCGCCGCGGTCAACGCGTTCAAGAAGCGCATATCAGAGCAACTCGCAGAGGGTCGGCGTCCCAACATCGACATTACCAGCTCGAGCATTGACCTCATGTTGGCAGCCAAGGGGGACTGGTTACCCGACCGAAACCTCCCCATGGAGAAAAAAGAGCCGGGCAGGGTCATCCTCAAATCAAGCCAGAGCCTCTCGGAAAAAGCCATAGAAAAAGGCCGTGCGGGCAACAAAGGTTGCTATGCAATCAGTTGGGCGTTCATTGCCGTGCTCGTTGTCGGAGTCGTATTCCTCGTCAAAACGCTTCTTGGATGGTAGCTCTCAAGGAGCGGCAATACGCGACCTACTCCAAAGCGAACTTGATAAGCATGGTGCAAAGCTCAGGAAACGATATCCCCTGTACACGCGCAGCATCGGGTAAAAGAGAGGTCTTCGTCATGCCAGGCAAGGAGTTCGTCTCCAACGCCCAACATCCCCCTTCCTCGTCAACGATGAAATCGGTGCGGGAAACACCCATGCACTCAAGGGCCTTATGAGAAGCAACCGCCAGCTCCTTCAATGTTTGGGTCAGCTCCTCAGAGATTGGTGCCGGGCAAAGATGCTCGGACCCACCCGGCGCGTATTTGGACTCAAAGTCGTACCAACCGGCCTTGGGAATTATTTTAATAATAGGCAACGCGATAGGATGGTCGTTGCCTATGACCGCGATGGTGAATTCCTCTCCGGCGACAAACTTCTCAACGATGACATCATTGTCATATTCAAAGGCTTGCTCGATGTAGTCTTTTATCTCATCTGTCTTGGTAGCGATGTAGACACCGATCGTGCTTCCACCAGAAGCGGCCTTGATGACGCAATGCTCACCGACGTTCTCAACGATTTTGTTCACATCAACGACGTCACCTCGACGCAACCACACTTGTGGCGGCGTGGGAATACCAGCGTTTTGATAGAACAACTTGGTACGCGCCTTGTTCATGGACAGGGCGCTGCTCCACACTCCTGATCCCGTATAGGGAAGACCAATCATCTCAAGGAGCCCCTGAAGCGTACCGTCCTCACCGTATTTCCCATGCATGCAAAGGAAAGCAACGTCAAAATCGCCGGAAATCAACGCGATCAGATCTTCCTTCTTTGCTGGATCGAGAACCGTAACGGGAAAACCGGCCTCGTTCAAGGCATTGAGAGCCCCCTCACCCGATTTGAGCGAAATTTCACGCTCGTCGCTACGTCCGCCGCAAAGCAATGCGACCTTACAATGTGCAGGATTAAATGCGCTTGCCATAACGTTCCCTTTACCTTAATTCGGCAACAATGATAAGAAGTATACCTTATGCACAACGACCTTCGTTTTATATAATGACTGACACTATGATGAAACCGATAAAACAATGCACCATCGCAGAGATAACCGACCTCGTTAAAGAGGCGGGTTTTCCCGCTTTTCGCGCAAAACAACTCATCGAGTGGCTTTATCGCAAAAACATCAGGAGCTATGACGACATCTCAAATCTACCAAAGCCCCTCATCGAGTTTTTAGAAGCGGAATATCCTTTGTATACCGCCGAGATAGTCAACCGCCAAGTCTCAGTCGACGGGACACGGAAATATCTCCTGAAACTCATAGATGGCAACCTGGTCGAAACGGTAGCCATTCCGTCCACCAGCGGAAGAAAACGACTGACCGTGTGCTTTTCAACCCAGGTTGGATGTCCCATGATGTGCGCCTTTTGCGCAACAGGCCACGAAGGATTTACCCGCAACCTCGGTATGGGAGAGATCATCGACCAAGTTCATGCCGTCAGCGATGACTTCTGTGAGCGCGTAACCAACCTGGTCGGAATGGGCCAAGGTGAACCATTTTTAAACTATCGCACGACCTTTGATGCCCTGTCCATCCTCAACAATGAGAAGTTTGACAACATCGGCGCGCGCCATATAACAATATCCACCTGCGGCGTACTTCCTGGCATTGATCTTCTCGCCAAGGATGAGCACCAGTATACTATGGCGGTTTCCCTCCATTCCGCGGTCCAGAAAACAAGGGACGAGCTCATGCCTATCGTCGCGCGCTATCCGCTTGGTGAGCTGCGAAGCCACATCCAAGCGTATATCGCCAAGACAAACAGACGTGTGACCTTCGAATATCTTTTAATCAAGGATGTAAACGACACCGATATCCACCTGAAGAAACTTATCGTGTATTGTCAAAACGTTTTATGCCATGTGAACCTGCTTCCGATGAACGCCGTCGCGTCTTCACCCTACCAACCAAGTGATGTAACTACGGTACGAAAATGGTTGGATGCGTTGACACGCAACGGTATCGAGACGTCGATACGAACGTCGCGCGGCGCAGACATCGACGGAGCGTGCGGTCAACTTAAAAACGCGACAAACTAGGCAACAACACAAAACGGTGCCCGATGTTTCACGTGAAACATCGGGCACATTTATTACTATCGCCTCGAAAAGTTAGTTCTCGCTTTTTTCTGAACCGTTAGTCATGGCTTCTACGATACGTCTCAGATCATCTTCGTCCTTGAACTCTATCTCTATCTTGTTCTTTCCTCGCACACTTTTGACCCTTACCTTTGTTGAGAATCTTTTACGCAAGCTCTTGGCCACCGCTTTATAGGACTTAGGTGTAACAACTCTCTTGCTGTTGGATGGATCGGGGCGGTTCTCGATGAGGCGCGCAAGGTTTTCTGTCTCACGAACGGAAAGTTTCCCGTCAACCAACTTTTCAACCAACTTTTGCCGTCCTTCTTCAGAAGAAACCGACAAAATCGCGCGAGCGTGTCCCGCTGTAATCTTCTCTTCAACGAGAAGCGTTTGCGCTTCCTCAGGTAAATCGAGCAAGCGGAGCGCGTTGGCGATCGTGGAGCGGCCTTTTGACATCATCTCCGCAAGCTGGCTTTGGGTAAGATTCTGCTCTTCCATGATGCTACGATATCCAAGCGCTTCCTCGATGGGATTAAGGTCGGACCGCTGGATATTTTCAATAAGGGCAAGCTCTGTGACTTTCTCATCAGTCGTTTCCTTGATACGAACAGGCACGGTCTCAAGACCGATAGACTTACAAGCCTGCCAACGCCTCTCACCTGCAATAATCTGATAGGTCCCGTCATCCATCTTGCGAACCAGGATTGGCTGCAAAAGGCCGTCCCTTTTGATAGAGGAGGCTAACTCATCGAGCTCCTCTTTCTTAAATCGCTTACGGGGTTGGTCAGGATTAGGGACAACGAGCCTGAGCGGCAACTCGTCAATATTTTTTTCACTATCAGGGAAGGACCCTTCTTCTCCGGATTTTTTTCCGGTCTCCTCTTCCCCTATGTCCGTTGAGTTGATCAGCGCATTTAAACCGCGCCCAAGACCGCTACGTTTCTTATTTGCCACGAGATATCACTTCTTCCGCGAGCGAATAGTAGGCGACTCCGCCTTTACTGTTGGGGGCATATTGGGTGATGGGAAGTCCGTAGCTCGGAGCCTCTGAGAGTTTGACCGAGCGGGGAATAACGGTGTTGAAGGTTTCCTTGAAGTAATTTCTTACTTCGGAAGCGACCTGCTTGGAAAGAATCGTCCTCTTGTCATACATCGTCAAAAGCACACCAAAGATAGAGAGATTGGGGTTGAGACGCTTTTTGACAAGATCCATTGAGCCGATAAGTTTTGTCACACCCTCAAGGGCATAGAACTCGGTTTGGATGGGAATCAAGAGGCTGTCAGCGGCAACAAGGGCATTGACAGTAAGCAATCCGAGGGAGGGAGGACAATCGACAAAGATGTAGTCATACTTCCCGCGCGAGCCCTCGATCGCTTCACGTAAGCGATTTTCGCGCGCCATCGCCGACACAAGTTCGACCTCAGCGCCAGCTAGGTTGATGGTTGCCGGAACCAAGTCAAGATTGGGAAACCTGGTATGAAGAATGGTCTCCTTAAAAGGTACGTCATTAAGCAACGCATCATAAACGCAATACTCGACTTTACCTTTTTCAATCCCGAGACCACTAGACGCATTACCTTGGGGGTCAAGATCGACAAGGAGAACTTTTTTCTTCCGTTCGCCAAGCGCCGCAGAAAGGTTTATTGCGGTGGTCGATTTACCGACGCCGCCTTTCTGGTTGATAATGGCGATCACCTTCGTCTTTTTCTCACCCTTGTCACCTTTATTTGATTTTGCCACGTTACACTCTTTCTCGCATATTTCAGCTTTTTGGCTAAAAACGCTCACATAGAATCAAAAAAGGCCGTCAAAACACCGAAAACAGATTACCTGCTCGCGTCGATTGAGCCTACTTTTCTCTGGTAGGGAAGTATACGTGAGCCAATTTGTATCTACAACAAAGATTGGTAAAACGTCGTTTTATGCCCACAAATAAAGTTTTAATTTTCTTAGGATAGGCTTCTTCTTGTAGTGTTTCACGTGAAACATCAGTGTTTACAAAGGTTTCTTTTGGGCATATCCCACATGGCGCGGAAGTTTGATGGTGGGTTTCCTTACCTTCTCGAACGTCACGATTCTGCGATAGGTCTCTTTGTCGCTAAGGTAGAAATCGCGGTCGGAGACCAACCTCAAACCAAGTCTTTTCTCAAGCGAAATCGCATGGGCAAGCTCCTCTTCTTCTATATGGGACTTATAGCAAATAAGCCTGCCGCCCCTTCTCAGTAAAGGAGTCGCCAGTTCCATCAAAGAACCGAGTTTAGACAGGGCACGCGCCGTTAAAGCAGAGAATTGCCCAGGTCTTTCATTCGCTAACTCCTCAAGCCGCCCACCATAGGAAGAAACGTTAACCAAACCGAGTTCGTCAGCAAATTTTTGTAACAAGACGGCCTTTTTACCGACAGAATCGATTAAAACCGTAGGACGACCAGTCTCTATAGCCAAAGGAATTCCGGGAAACCCAGCGCCTGATCCCATATCGCCGTACAACCCCTCAGGGCATTCATTAATTTCAGGAAGACCCGATAAGGAATCCTCAACATGTAAAACCATACCCTCCTCGAAAGAAGAGATGCGGGTAATATTTGTCGTCTTGTTCGCCTCGATGACAAGCTCAAGATGTTTGGTGATCAATTCCTGATTCATGACACTACCTTATAGTAAGAAAGGGCCCTGGCAATGCCAGAGCCCAACATAAATGCCTTTTTGAGTATACCTAATATTACAAAGGAATAACTACAACGTGACGAGCACTTCCCTCACCCTCGGAAGCCGTCTCAACACGGGCGTCATCTCGAAGGGCGATATGAACAATACGGCGCTCATAGGGAGTCATCGGACGAAGCTTGACACTGTGTTGTTGGGATGCAGCTTTGTTGGCAGCTCTTTGGGCTATCGTTTCAAGTTTTTGACGTTGGCGGGACTTATATCCCTCGACATCGACAACAACCGGATAGCGGAATCCGATTTTGCGGACCGTGATCGCGGAAACAAGGAACTGCAAAGACTCAAGGGTTTTTCCATGTCGACCGATCAGTACCGCCATGTCATCGCCGGTGATATCAAGAATGAGCTCTCCTTCGTCGCCTTCGTATTCGTCGATGGTGATTTCACCAAGGTCAAAATGCTTCAAAATATCCTGAAGCGTCTCAATAGCGCAATCGGCGATCTGGTCAATCTCGTCATCGGTGAGATTTGTAATATCCTTCTTCTCCTCAGGAGCCGCCTCCTCGGAGGCCTCCTTAATTTCATCAGACATTTCTATCTCCTCTACAAATGTAAGAACGTGAAACGGATCTAGCGCTTCTTGTGCTGGCGCTTCTTTTTGGGTTTACGGTCGACCTCGATGTCGAGAACCTCGACAACCTGGGCAGCCTCCGTCGCTTCCTTGTCCTTCTTCTTGATCAGAGCAAGGGAACCTTGCTGCTGGCAAATAGCAAGAATAGAGGAAGCGCCCCAAAAGAGAAGAACGCCTGCAGGAGAGCTCCAACCGATGAAAAGCATCATGATCGTCATCAAAACCATCATGATCATCATGGAGCTGCGCTGCTTCGGATCTTGGTTCTTCATGGTGAGAAGAGAGGGAACAAACGTACAGAACGCAAATATTGCGAGAAGCAGGATGTAGGGCACTGCGGCCATGATGCCATCAGTGGCGACAAGCGCAATAGAGCCGGCAGGGGTTTGAGTTAGGTCAGGAACGAGGTTCAAAAATTGGAAGTCTGTTCCGCCGGGCAAACTTAGGATGAAGTCGTGAAAACGGATAGTGGCGTCGTTCTCGGCGAGATTGGTTCCTGCCATACCTCTAAGAACTTGGAACAACAAGATAAACACAGGCATCTGAATAAGCATGGGGATGCAGCTCGCCAACGGGTTAAATTTAGCATCCGCATAAATCTTTTGCGTTTCCGACTGCATTCGAACCGGATCGTTTGCAAACCTCTCTTGAATCGCTTTGAGCTTGGGTTGCACCTTCTGCATCATAAACGTCGACTTGGACTGTGTGTACATCAACGGAGTGATGATGAGACGGAAGATGATCGTGATCACGAGAATCGCGACACCCCAGTCCAGGAAGACGGTATGGAAGAAGTTAATGCAGTAGAAAATCGCATTTTGAAGCAAACCCCAAAGGTCTGTTACTTCCATCTACCTTTCCTTTCTCTTTTCTATTCCAAAGAGGAGCCCTGACTCCTTATCAAGGGACGGGGTCGTACCCGTACTCTCCTCCTGGTCTACAACGTGCTATACGTTTCGCGGTGAGAGCGAAACCTTTGAAAAAGCCGTACTTTTTAAAGGCGATAAGGCCATATTCGGAACACGACGGCACAAAACGACAACAACCGGCAAGTTGAGGTCTGATAACGATACGATAGAAATAGATGACGAAGAGGGCAATAAAGGTTGGTATGCGCTTAATGAAGTGCACAACAACCTTAATTACCTTCAAAAACATCTCCATCAGAAATTCTCTTTTGCCTTCATCGACCTAAGCTCGTCAAAAACCTTCTCACAAGCACAAACCACCTCAAGATAGCCCGCAGAACATATCCTCCTTTTAGCGAGAAATATGATATCGAAGCCATCCAAAGGACCCCCTGCTTGTTTGCAAACCTCTCTCATGCGCCGTTTTGCGCCATTACGCCATACCGCATTTCCCAATTTTTTTCCCGCAATAAACGCAACACGACCGCTCGAATTGTTCGCGCGGTCGTTATGCGGTGTCACGATAATCGTGAAATAATGCGTATGGATACGTCTTCCGTGGGAAAACAAATCGGAGATCTCGGTGCTGGACTTTATAATATCCAACCCAAAACTCCTTGTTTAAACGGTCAGACGCTTGCGGCCCTTAGCACGACGGGCAGACAACACAGCACGACCGCCGCGAGTAGACATACGGGCACGGAAGCCGTGGCATTTTGCGCGCTTGCGCTTATTAGGTTGATAAGTGCGTTTCATTTTTCCCTACCTTCTTGCTTTCTTATAAACAGAGTAGCTGTAAAAGAATACTACACGTCACCTTAAAGTCAATAAATAATTTTAGCTCTACCTGCGTGTCTCTATAAAGAGAACAAATTTCACAATCACCACCATTGAAGAATGTGGAAAACGTTAAAAAACCAATAGAAAGCAGCAAAGGAAGGGTGGAAAAGTTAGTAGAAAGAACTAAAACCGTTAAGAAACCAAAGAGGGGAACACTTGGCGAAATAATTTTAATTTTAATAAAAAAATTATGTGTTGAACTGGGTTTTTATAATAATAAATCTTGAATTCCCCACGTAAAAAAATTTTTTCAATCGGTTTTTTTTCCTTTTGATGAGACCTCCCAAATCTTCCTTTAAATCCAAAAAAACCAAGAAAGCTAAAGATGATTCTTTTTCTCTTTTTCAACCGGGATTCTTCCATACTTTTCACACTTTTCCACATATTCTGAACAAAGTGTGGAAAACAATGAAAAGCCACGGTAAACTCATTTCCAAGAATTCAGGAATTAACAGTTTTTGAGTGAAAAAAACTATGAATCTTTCATTCTTTTCTACTTCTTTTTCAAAAATAAGTTAAAGTTCTTGAAAATACAGGGAATCAGAAGTTTTCAACGTTTTATCTTTTTACGACAACCGCAGGTCAAACATAGCAGGAAGAGTCATGAAACCAGTCGAACAAGATAACCCGAAGGGGAATCAAACTACTCTCGAGGAGCCCTTCAACTACTCATACGTTGAAACCGCCGCCAGGATTGCCGTCTATGACGACTTGAAAGCAGCTCCGCGCGTTATCGAAATCCAGCCAAACAAGACTGCGGAGTTTATCGAAGATCTTGCCTCCTCCGTCTATCAACAAGCTCAGCTCAAAGGTGGAACCATCCCGTACACTGCCATCAGGGAGGTTTCCGAAAACTTTATCCACGCACACTTCGCGGAAATTGTCGTTTCTATCCTTGATGGAGGAAAGACGATTCGTTTCGCCGACCAGGGCCCTGGTATCAAGAATAAAGAAAAGGCCCAACTTCCCGGATTCAGTTCCGCAGTTGAACCTATGAAAAAATACATCCGTGGAGTAGGGTCAGGCCTTCCCATCGTAAAGGAATACCTGAGTTTTTCCCAAGGCACCATCACCATCGAGGATAACCTCTCCGAAGGCGCCGTGGTCACGTTGAGCATCAACATGAACAAAAAGGCCCAAAAAGAGGAGAAAGAACCGGAAATTTCTATTCAATCCCTCGTTAATCTCAACGAGAGAGAGAAGGAATTTCTTCTTCTGCTTGCTAAACATGGCACGCTTGGCGTCACTGACCTTGTATCCCTTTCCGGAGTCGCACAATCAAGTACCTATACTGTATTAGAAAAGTTGGAGTCAAAGAAACTCATAAAAAAGGGGAAAGACAAAAAAAGATCACTCACTAAGCAGGGTATCGAAGTAGCAGAAGCACTGTAGAATACAGCAAAGAGTAAGAATGGTTTGGAAGTAAGGAAACCGCCGCATGAACAATCAATCCTTACAAACATCATGGAAACGAGTCTATGACCTGGTCAAGACCTATGACGAAATCGACTCATCCCAAGTCAGCGCCTTCTTCCCGAGGCTTCAACCTCAAGCAATGAGCGATGACTTCCTCATGTTGACCGCTGACACTTCCTTTATAAAGAATTGGATTGAACACCATTACATAAAGACAATCAAAAAAGCCTTGAAAGATATCTACGGAACCGACTTCACCGTGTTGATTGAGGTGGATGAGACACAAAGTACCCAACCGTCCGAAAAGGTAAAATCCCCCGCAACCAAATCGGAAGAAAGAGATGAGGCCCCCTCAGCTTTCAGCGAGCCTATATTTATCCCCGAGAGTGAAGTTTATACACCGGAAGAAACAAAGACAATTGGTGGGAACAATACGTTCTCCTCAGATCCAACCAGCTCGCTCACCTTTGGAAACTTTGTCATCGGGGAATCCAACAAGATGGCTTATTCGATGGCTATGAGTGTCGCGGAAACCCCGGGTAAATCCACACTCAATCCGTTATTTATCTATGGAAGGAGCGGGTTGGGGAAAACACACCTCCTCCGCGCCATCCAAAACTACATCCGTGAGACATTTCCCCACCTTAAAACCGTCTATGCAGACTCAGCTGAGATGCTCAACGACTACACGGAGGCGGTAGCGGCAAACGATCGCGAGAAATTGAGCTACAAAAACTTCAAAACAAGATACGAGGAGGCGGACGTCCTCCTTATCGACGACGTCCAATTCTTCCAAGGTAAGAAACAGACCCTCGATATCGTGTTCCAGATTTTTAACAAACTATCCCAACAGGGAAAGCAGATCGTACTGTCTGCGGACCGGGCACCTAAAAATATCGATATTGACGAGCGTTACCAAAGTCGTTTCGGTGGCGGAGCCATCTGCGACATCCAACCCCCCGAGATCGAGACGAAACTCGGCGTCATCAAAAGCTTCATAGAAGAGTATGCCGCCAACGAAGGGCGCACGGGAATCACTATTCCAAGCGACATCCAAATATATGTCGCCGAAAACTCCTCATCCAACATACGTGAACTCAAGAGCGCCATCACCAAGATCCTCTATCGCATCGAATTTGAGGAGAAAGAAACGACATTGGAAGATGTGAGGATTTTGTTGGAAGATCATTTCTCGGGAGGACCAGCAAAAAGACTCACCGTCGCGGACATCCAAAAGGAAGCTGAATCTTTCTACAAGGTGACCCACTCGGAGATAACGGGAAACAAAAGGTCGCGTAATATTATGCATGCGCGCCAGGTAGCAATCTATTTAAGCAGGAAAATCCTCGACCTTCCTTACGGAGAAATCGGGAAAAAATTCAACCGAGATCATTCAACCATCATGTACTCCGTCACCAACATCGAAGAGAAGATGAAAGGTAACCGTGAGCTGCGTGAAGAGGTTGAAGCTCTCAGAAAAACCATCCTTGAGGAATAAATGGTTCAAGGATGACTTAAAACCGACTCAATACCGACTGAAAAGAAAATTGAAAAAAATATGGTGGAAACGAGACACAAGTTATCAAGCATCTTCCCACCATCCAAACACCAAAGAATGAACAGGGGAAATAAACAGTTTTAAGTCATTCCACCGACATTATTGTTATTACTAAGATAAAAAATATATACAAAAAAAGAAAGAATAAAGGCGGAGGGAAATATGAAGTTCAGCATTAATAAGAATGAGTTGTTTAATGCGTTAAGCGTTGTGTCAAAGGGTGTCTCCACCCGATCAACATTACCAGTACTTTCAGGTATTCTGATTGAGGCGAATCAGGATACAATCTCCCTCCGTACTACCGATCTCACTGTTTCAATTCAATATGATGTTGCTGCGTTGGTTGAGGAACCTGGTAAGGGAGTTGTTCCCAGCAAACTATTCAGTGACATCATCAAAAGCCTTCCTGACGTTGCGGTACATGTAGAGATATCAGTTGAGGAAGCTCATATTTCCTGCGACTCGTCTTCTTTCTCCATCAGAGCCATCTCACCTGATGAATTCCCTGATTTTCCTCATGTTGAGGTAGACCAGCGCATATCCATACCTTTTGATAAATTCGCAGCCATGGTTCGACGTGTTTCCAAAGCGGTTTCTCGTGATGAGAGTCGCGCTATTCTGACCGGTATTTTGGTTGAGGTCGAGGCAGGAGTGCTTCGTCTTGTAAGTACCGACTCCTACCGTCTTGCGGTGACAAGCATGCCGACCGCAGTCGAGACGGAAGATTTTTCCGCTGTTATCGCCGGGTCATTCCTGTCCGATCTCTCCTCTTTACCTAAGAGTGGAGAAGACATCGTTTTTGCACTTTCTGAAAACCAAATTGTGGTGGAGTATCAAAACACGGTATTCATCAACCGTCGCATTGAGGGTTCTTATCCTCCTTACAAACAACTCATTCCCGCTGGTTTCTCCACGAGGATGGAGATTCCTACTTCGGAATTTACCCAGGCGGCCAAGCGTGCTTCCCTTATGGGCGCTTCTGGCTCCTCGATGAAAATCACCGCCGACCCCGATGGGGGTTTTGTCCAAATTTCCGCAACTACCCAAGATGTCGGGAGCGTTGTGGAGACCATCAATTGTTCCGGCGAGGGGGAGGCTACAGAAATCGCCTTTAACTGCAGCTATGTCTTGGACGGACTTGGAGCCATTGAGTCCGATACGGTCTATCTCGAGACCCAATCTTCTAATCGCCCTGGTATCCTCCGCGCGGTAGGAGATGAGGAGTATTGGTATCTCGTCATGCCGGTCCGCATCGCGTAGTCCTTTTTGGGAGGTAACGGGTGTCTTTGACCCTTTCTTCTATCCGTTTGGCGAACTTTAGAAATTACGAGGAATTCAGTCTTGAGGATTTGGGAAACCTCACCATCATGGTGGGCCCGAATGCTGTGGGTAAAACCAACGTCATAGAGGCGATCCAACTCGTTACCGCCATCTCCTCGTTTCGAAACCCACGGGTGGAACACCTGATCAAAGAGGGAAGCGAGTTTGGGCGTATTGATGCTCAAATAGGGGACGAGGCGCGTCAACTCGAAGTACAGGTGATGTTGTCCCAAGGTAAAAAGAAATATCTTCTCAATGGCAAACCCAAGAAGATAAATTCGCTTAAGGGAGTTTACCCCGCGGTGGTGTTCACCCCCGATGACCTCGATCTTGTGAAGGGTTCCAACTCGATCCGCCGAGAGGCCTTAGACTCTATAGGCGGGCAGATATCAGAGAATCACCGCATAATAAAACGTGATTTCTCCACGGTGATTACCAATAAGAAAAAGCTTCTCAAGGAGGATGCGCGCGAAGATGTCATCCTCGCTCTTGATGAGGTTTTAATTACCTGCTCTTCCCATCTCACGTGTTATCGCGCAGCACTCTTTAATCGGTTGAGCGAATATCTCTCTCATGCCTACGCGCGGATTTCCTCCGCCAAGGAAACTGTGACCTGCCGCTATATTCCGAGTTGGGAGGAATTCGGAATATTTAACGAAGGTAAGCTTACGTGCGAAGAGGCGAAGGATAAGCTAACCCAGGCGCTTGTTGCCGCCAGACATCAAGAGAGGATAAGGAAACGTTGTCTTGTGGGGGCACATGCGGATAAGGTGTCTTTTTTCATCGATGGGAAAGATGCGAACCTTTTTGCAAGCCAAGGACAGCAACGTTGTCTTGTCTTGGCTTTCAAAATTGCCGAGGTAGGAGTGATTAGGGATATTCTCGGTACACAACCGGTACTTCTTCTTGACGATGTTATGAGCGAACTCGATTCAAACCGTCGCGGATGTCTTGTGGATTTCATAAAAGACGAGATGCAAGTCTTCATCACGACGACGAACCTCGAGTATTTTGATCCAACACTTCTTGGACGCGCTCGGGTAGTTCAATTAGAAACAAATTAGCGCCTCTAGTACCCTATTTTCGACAATTATGGTATCGCGACCTACTTAGAAGCCAAATAAGGCTTTAGAAACGCTTTTAGCCGTTCTGTAAGCTGTAAAAAAACAACTTATGGTGTATAATTTTGAGCGATATGCGTATCTGCGTATTTGCCAGTAGAAAAAACAGAATAAAAGGAGCATACACGTGGCACCTAAATCCGAGCACTATGATGGCGGAGATATTCAGGTCTTAGAAGGTCTTGAACCTGTCAGAAAAAGGCCGGGTATGTATATCGGGTCGACTGGTCCCCGCGGTCTTCATCACTTGGTGTATGAGGTTGTAGACAATTCGGTCGATGAGGCGCTCGCCGGTTGTTGTAATGAGATAGAGGTGTGGATCCACGAAGATAATTCCGTGACGGTTGCGGACAATGGTCGTGGAATCCCTGTGGACCTCCATCCCAAGGAGAAAATTCCTACCGTAGAGGTTGTATTGACTATCCTCCATGCTGGTGGAAAATTCGGAGGTGAGGGTTATAAGGTCTCCGGCGGTCTTCACGGTGTCGGCGTTTCCGTCGTGAATGCATTGTCCAAGCGTGTCGAGGTTTGTGTAAAACGTGACGGAGCTGAATATAAGATTGCCTTTACCCAAGGCAAGACCACCGAGAAGCTTCACAAAATAGGAAAGGCTGAAGGGACGGGAACAAAGGTAACGTTTTGGCCTGATCCTGAGATATTTACTGAGACCACCGTTTTCAACTACGAAACCCTTGCTACCCGATTCCGCGAGATGGCTTTTCTTAACAAGGGTTTAAAAATCACGCTTCACGATGAACGTTCCAAGGAGGCTCGCGAGGGCTCGGTCAACACCATTGATGCCGAGGGTGGCGCGGCAGTCGCATCGGCTGCCAAGGTCGCAAAAACCGGCGAGTTGATAGATGGGGAAAAAGATAAGGAAGTCCGGACCGCTGAGTTCTTCTACAAAGGTGGCATCGTGGATTTCGTCTCTTGGCTGACCGAAGGTAAGGAAACACTCAACAAGCCTATTTATTTTGAGGCTGAGAACGAGAACGGCACGGTAGAAATATGCATGCAATGGACGAGCAGCTATTCAAGCAACTCCGTCCTCGCTTTTGCAAACAATATCAACACCCATGAGGGTGGCACCCATATGGACGGTTTTAAACAGGCTGTCACGCGGTCAATTAATGAGTACGCACGTAATAAGAACATCTTGAAGGGAAAAGACCCCAATCTTACCGGCGACGATTGCCGTGAGGGGTTGGCGGCAATCATCTCCGTCAAACTTCACGATCCGCAATTTGAAGGTCAGACGAAAACGAAGCTTGGAAACACCGAGATACGGCCCCTTGTTCAAAGTGCGGTAACGCAGGGTCTGGGAGAATATCTTGAAGAGAATCCTACGTCTGCGAAGCGTATTGTCGGTAAGGCGGCTCAAGCCTTGAAGGCCCGCGAGGCCGCGCGCAGGGCTCGCGAAACCGCTCGTAAAGGAGTTTTGGAGAGCTTCAGCTTACCGGGTAAGTTGGCAGATTGCTCCTCCAAGGATCCCTCCCAGTCAGAAATTTTCATCGTCGAGGGCGACTCCGCAGGTGGATCTGCAAAACAGGCGCGCGATCGAAAATATCAGGCGATCTTACCCCTTAGGGGAAAGATTCTCAACGTGGAACGCGCCGGCCAGAATCGCGCGCTTTCAAGTGACACGATTTCCTCTCTCATCACGGCTATCGGAACCAATATTGGCGATAAGTTCGACGCAGAGAAAGCCCGTTATCATCGCATCATCATCATGACCGATGCTGACGTCGACGGCGCGCATATCAGGTGTCTGTTGCTGACGTTCTTCTACCGCTATATGCCTGAGCTCATCACCCGCGGATATGTGTATATTGCCCAACCTCCTCTGTTCGGCCTCAAGAAGAAAAATTCTCGAAATCCCAAGGTGGAGAAGTATATTTTCGACGAAAAAGCTCTTAAAAAGCATATGGCTGAACTTGCCGATCCTTCAAAGTACGACATCCAAAGATACAAAGGCCTCGGCGAGATGGATCCTGAGCAGCTTTGGGAAACGACCATGGAGCCGAACAACAGGACCTTGATTCAAGTGACGGTTGATGATGCCCTCATGGCGGAGCGCGTGGTCACCGAGCTCATGGGTGACCAGGTCGAGCCTCGTAAGGAATTTATCCAAGAGCATGCAAAGGATGTTAGGTATCTCGACATCTAAAAAGCAAACGAACCAAAAAATTACCAGTTGATGTGTAAGGAGACCTTACGTGGCAGAAGATACTGAAATCATCGAAGATGGAGAAGAGCAAGATTTTGCTACCAATTCCACCGTCTTGCAGGCGGAACTAAGCGACGAGATGAGGACGTCGTTCTTGGAGTATTCCATGAGCGTCATCGTCTCCCGTGCGTTGCCTGACGTCCGCGACGGATTGAAACCTGTTCATCGTCGTATCTTGTATGCGATGAACGAGAGCGGGGTCACACCTAACAAACCCCATGTCAAGTCGGCTCGTCCGGTAGGTGACTGCATGGGTAAATATCATCCCCACGGTGACGCGGCAATCTATGACACCATGGTTCGTCTGGCGCAGCCTTTCAGCTTGCGCGTCCCTTTGATTGACGGCCATGGCAACTTCGGTTCTATTGACGGCGACGGCGCCGCTGCTATGCGTTATACCGAGGCTCGTCTCGACAAGCCTGCAATGGAGCTGCTTCGCGACCTTGACAAAGAAACGGTCGATTTCCAACCAAACTATGACGAGAGCCTCGAGGAGCCCTCGGTTTTGCCTGCGCGATTCCCGAACCTCCTAGTTAATGGTTCCAACGGTATCGCGGTCGGCATGGCGACCAACATTCCCCCGCACAACCTCGGAGAGACTATCGACGCATGCTGTGCCTATATGGACAACCCCGATATCACCACCGAGGAGCTCATCAAGATCATGCCTGGTCCGGACTTTCCGACCGGCGGTATCATCATGGGGCGTCAAGGCATTGCTGATTACTATGAGACCGGGCGTGGCAGCCTGACCATTCGTGCGAAATCCCGTATTGAGGAACGAAAAAACGGGTATTCAATCGTTATCACCGAAATTCCCTACCAGGTAAATCGTCGCCGCCTTCTCGAGAAACTCGGTGAGCTCGTCAAGGATAAGAAGCTTCCTGAGATTTCAAACGTACATGACGCAGCCGATCGTAATGGCATCGACATCATCATCGATTTGAAAAAGAACGCGATTCCCCAGGTCGTCCTCAACAAGTTGTTCAAGCACACCCAGCTCCAAGTCGGATTTGGTGTCATCATGCTCGCCTTGGTTGATGGCGTTCCTCGCGTTCTCTCCCTCAAGCAAGTCCTTGGTTACTATATCGATCACCAACGTGATGTTATCGTTCGTCGTACGAGATACGATCTTGCAAAGGCTGAAGAACGTGCCCATCTGTTGGAAGGCTTCATCGTAGCCCTCGACAACATCGACGAGGTAATCCACATCATCCGTTCCTCCGAGACGGATAAGGAAGCGGGCGCGCGCCTCCGTGAACGCTTTGGGCTCAGCACGCGTCAAACCGATGCCATCCTTGAGATGCGTTTGCGCCGTCTTACCGGTATGGAGCGCGCAAAGATAGAGGCCGAGCTTGCTGAGTTGCGCGAGCGGATTGCGTATTTCAAGCGCGTCCTTGAAGATGATGTTCTCGTACTTGAGATCATCAAGGAAGAGATGCTTGAGATAAAGAAGAAGTACGGCGATGCTCGTCGTACTAAGATTACCGGTGAAGCCAAGGATATCAACCCCGAGGATCTTATTGCCGACGACAATATGGCCGTCACTATGACGAACTCGGGATACATCAAACGCATGCCGGTCGATCTTTATCGTCAACAAAAGCGCGGCGGCAAGGGGATGGCCGGCGCGAACCTCAAGGAAAACGATTTCGTCGAGCACCTTTTCGTCGCGAAGAATCATTCCTACATGCTCTTCTTCAGCAGCAAGGGCAAGGTTTATCGCCTGAAGGTGTATGACATTCCCGAGGCAAGCCGCCACGCCCGTGGTACCGCCATTGTCAACCTCATTCCTCTTGAGAAGGGTGAGACGGTGCAAGCGGTCATCGCTACCAAAGAATTCCCGAAGACTGAGTATTTAATGTTTGCTACGAAGCGCGGCATGGTCAAAAAGACCTCCATGGACCAATATGCCAGGAGCCGTCGAGAGGGTCTTATCGCTATCAATCTGAAGGACGGGGACGAGCTTATCAGCGTCAAACGTCTTAAGTCTGGTGATCGTGCGATCATGGTTTCAAGTGCAGGTAAGGCGATCTGTTGGGCCACCGACGAGGTTCGCTCCATGGGAAGAGACACCATGGGTGTTCGCGGTATGACGGTCCCGGACGGGATTGACGTTCTTGGTCTAGAGATTGCTCCTGAGGGTTCTGACGTGTTTGTCTTGACTGAGCGAGGATATGGCAAGCGCACCCCGGCAACCGAATATACCGAGCACCATCGCGGTGGCCAGGGAATGAATACCATCACTATGACCGAGAAAAAAGGCAAGCTTTGCGCTATGAAGGTGGTCATGCCTGACGACGAGATCATGGTTTCTACCGTCTCGGGCATCATTGTTCGCACGCCGATCAAGGGAATTTCCCAGCTTGGCCGTTCTGCCCAGGGTGTTAAGGTGATGGATGTCGCCGAGAACGATAAGGTCACCGCAGTCGCAATCGCCACTGATACCAAGAAGGAAGTCAAGGTAGGAGAGGTAGAGGTTGAGGAGAAGGAAGAGATAGTAGAAAACACTCCCGAAAAGACAGAAGAGGGAGCATTCGAGGAATAGTCATTTCCCAAATCATCGAGAGTAGCCGCTGTGCTTTGTCGTGCAGCGGCTATTTCTTTTGTTGAACGCAGAATCCGGGATGACTTCGACGCCGTCGGGAATGTCGATCTCCTCGAGACTTGAACACCTGAGAAATGCGTCCGCGCCGATTTCGCGCAACGTTGAAGGAAGCTCGATTTTCGCAAGTGCGTTACATCCACGAAACGCTCCGTTGCCAATCGAGACGAGTCCCTCGGGCAACGCAACTGAGACGAGTTCGCCATGCCCAGCGAAAGTGCCCTCTCCAATGTGTATGGTCCCCTCTGGCACGTCGACAGAATTTTCTTTTTCGCCGCGATATTTCAAAATTTCGATATCAAAAGACGACATGCCTCTTCTCATTTTCTTTTCATCACACAAACAACGCGATTTTCCAACAGCTCTTTGTTTTACGACTATAATAGACACAGTCCACTATTAAGCCTACGCAAAAACAATGGACAACGACAAAAACGGGGCAACTACGAGAAAGAGGTTCACCCATGCGTTATGCAGATTACGTCAAGTACTACAAGCTCGACGTCGAGCCGGCAGACTACTACGCAGAGATTGCAAAGATCGGTCCGCGAGACCCTCAAGCAACCTCCCGCACCAAGGATACCGACGTCAGTCTCCCCGGTTTAGCTCGTGACAAGATGTTTAACGTCTCTGCTGAGATTAAGAACTGGTTTCACGAGCCCGGTGCTCCGATTCCGCCGCTGATGGACGGCTTGACCGTCGTCGATCTGTTCTGTGGCTCCGGCCGCGACACCTACCTCGCCGCCCAGCTCGTTGGCCCTAAGGGTAAGGTCATCGGTGTCGAGCCCAACGCCAAACGCCTCGCCATCGCCGAGAAATACCTTGACGCTGAAATCAAGCAGTTTGGCTACGACGAGTGCAACGTAGAGCTCGCCCAGGGCTATCCCGAGGACCTATCCTTCATCGCAAACGAGAGCGTCGACCTCGTCATCTCCAACTGTATGATCAATCTCTCCCCCGATAAGGACGCCATTTTTCGCGAGGTCTTCCGCATCTTGAAGGACGGCGGTGAGTTCTACTTCACCGATGTCTTCACCGACCGCCGCATGCAGCACGAGATCTCCCACGACATGGAGCTTCGCGCCATGCGTCTCGGCGGCGCGATGTATATCAACGATTTCCGTCGTATCGTCCAGGAGGTCGGCTTCATCAATCCGCGCTACCCAATTTGCTTCAAGACTCCTATTACCGATGACGAGCTCGCCAAGTTCGACGGCACCGCGTTCGCAACTATCACCTGTCGCCTGATGAAGACCGATTGGGAGTCCGATGTCTGCGAAACCTACACCGACGAGTGGGCGACTTACAAGGGGAATCTGCCTGACTATCCCGATATGTTCCTGTATGACTACAACATCAAGTTCCCGACCGGCGCGCGCCGGCACGTCTGCAACAACGTGACCTGCTTCGCTAAGACCCGCTATGCTGCTTGTTGGGATATCGAGTTCAACCGCGAGCGCCACGAGATGGACACCCATGGCGACCACATCATCAAGACAAGCCCGGACTATGACGGCGTTTATGACGAGGACGACCAACCCATCCAAGCGTCCTGCTGTTAAAATAACCGGCGCGTGTACGCAAAGGGCGGACATGCGCCGCACTACTTTTTAGGAGGCCAAATGCCCTACGATACTTTCAACTCCATTGGTGAAGATCCGATTGGCGAGACCGGCAAGCTTGTGTCAAACGGCGGCAACTTCGACAAGATTCGTTTTATGGTTGTCAGCGGCTTCCTCGGTGCTGGCAAGACCACGACGATGATTGCACTCGGCGACTACATGAACCGCCACGGTAACAAGGTTGGCATTATCGCCAACGACCTCGGCGCAAATCTCGTCGACACGAACCTCACCCAAATCAGCGGCTGCACCGTTGAAGAGATCGCTTCCGGTTGCATCTGCTATCAGATGGACAACACCATCGACCGCATCCGTCGCCTTCGCGACAAGGATGGCGCAAGCTTCGTCATGAGCGACATCCCCGGCTGCGGCGTCGGTGCGCTCGATCACGTGTACCACCGCCTCGCCGACGATTGCGCGGAGGAGTTCATCCTTTCCCCGTTCATGGTCGTCGTCGACCCCGAGCGCATCCGCATGCTCACCGAGGGTGCCGACATCCACCTGCCCGAGGAGCTTGCCTACCTGCTCAAGCTTCAACTTGAAGAGGCCGACCTCGTTGTGCTCAACAAGTGCGACCTGCTCACTGACGAAGAGATAGAACGCGATGTCAACTACCTCAAGGAAGCATGCCCCGATGTCGACGTCCTGACGATTTCCGCCCTCAAGCGCACAGGCATCGCCGAGCTCGCCGAGTATATCACGACGCACCAAAGCGCCCTCAAGAACTTCTCCGTTCGTGACGACGAGGCCTTTGCCGCCGCAGAGACGAAGCTGACCTGGTACAATCGCCGTGTGTTCTTCAAGACGCTCGATGATTCCAAGGTTGATTGCAACGCTGTTATCGACGACCTCATCGAAGAGATCCGCATGGGTCTCATCGAGCGAAAGCGCAACGTCCCCCATCTGAAGACGTTCGCAACCGCCGGCAACGGCGACGTGAACAAGTGCTCCCTCATCGGCGTCGACTATGACATCGAGCATACCGAGGAGTTCCTGCGTGGCCACAAGAAGTTCCGCATGATCATCAACGCCCGTGCCGTTTGCGAGAGTCGTCCGCTGGCGCGCATTGTCGATGACGCTGTCGACGCGGTCTGCGACAAGTACAACATGGACTGTCAAATTTTCTTCACCGAGTGCTTTGGCATGGGTGACGAGGGCCGCTAGGTAAACGACTGAGGATAGGCCAAACAGACAAGAGACATTCCAAAGGGGGACCATGGATCGAAAAAAGACCGACGAGGAGATTCGCCGCCAAGTCAAAGAATACTACGGCAATTTCCTGCAAGAGTCCGATGACCTGCGCACCGACGCATGCTGCTGCTCCTCAACGCCGCCTCCAAAGTACGTCATCGATGCAATGAGCGACATCGAAGACGAGATTTTGGCGCGCTTCTACGGATGCGGCAGCCCCATTCCTCCTGCTCTCGAGGGCGCAACGGTGCTCGATCTCGGATGCGGCACGGGCCGCGACGTCTACATCTGCTCGAAGCTCGTTGGTCCCACCGGTCGGGTCATCGGTATCGACATGACTCCGTCCCAGCTCGCATTTGCGCGCAAGTTCGAGGACATCCAAATGAAGCGGTTCGGCTTCGAGAAGAGCAACGTCGAGTTCGTTGAGAGCTTCATCGAGGACATGGCTGCCATTCCTGATGAGAGCGTCGACGTCGTGATCTCCAACTGCGTGATTAACCTCTCTCCGTTCAAAAAACAGCTGTTCAAAGAGGTGTTCCGCGTCTTGAAACAGGGCGGCGAGCTCTTCTTCTCCGACATCTTCTCCGACCGACGTGTTCCTGAGGGCTTCTACGACGATCCTGTTCTGCGCGGCGAGTGCCTCTCTGGCGCGATGTACATCGAGGATTTCCGTTCAATGCTCGCTGAGAATGGCGTGCCGGCATTCTATGACGTCGAGTGCGACGAGGTCCACATCGGTGACCTGCGTATCGCGACAAAGCTCGGATGTATCGGCTTCTATTCCCACACAGTCCGCGCCGTCAAATGTGCCGGTCTCGAGCCGCGTGAGGAAAACTACGGCCAAGTCGCTACGTACCTCGGTACGATGCCTGAGAACAAGCGCTACTTCGATTTGAGCCGCGAAGTCCGTATGATCAAAGGCCGTCCCATCGCCATCAGCGGCAATATGGCGAAGATGCTCCAGTCGAGTCGCTACGCCGGCCATTTCAAGATCACACCCGCCAAGCAACACCGCGGCGCCTACGACTTCGATCGTGCCAACGAGGCCCTACGCCTCATGAGGGGCAAGGATCACCTCGGTCTCAAGGAGCTCAACGAGGCGTGCGCGCAAATCGGCATCGAGCCTTGGGACGAACGCGTCCACGACGAGGGTTTCCTCTACACTGCCGAGATGCAGACGATGCAGATCAACGTCACATATAAGTGCAACCTTGCCTGCAATCACTGCTACCTCGAGTGTGGTCCGAAGAGCACGCAGTGCATGAGTCGCGAGACGATGGAGGCCGTGCTTGCCGCGTTCAAGACCGGCGGCTACAAAACGATGGACATCACGGGTGGCTCCCCGGAGATGAACCCCGACATCGAGTGGTTCATCGACGAGGCATCCAAGATCGCCGATGAGGTCATCGTCCGCAGCAACCTCGTCATCCTCCAACTCCCCGAGTACAAACACTTCATGGATGTCTACGTTCGCAACAAGGTCAAGATCGTCTCGAGCCTTCCCTACTTCACGGAGCTCGGGTGCGACGGGCAACGCGGCACCGGCGTCTTCCGCAACGTTATGCGCAGCCTCCACGAGCTCAACGATCGCGGCTACGGAATCGACCCCACGTTGCAGGTCGATCTCGTCTACAACGTCGACGGCCCATTCTTGCCACCAGACCAACGCGAGCTCGAGGATCTTTACAAATACGAGTTGCAGCGCGCCGAGGGTGTCAAGTTCAACGGCATGTACGCGTTCAACAATTACTGCCTTGGACGTTTCGCGAACCAGATGAAGGATCAGCAAAAGTACGAGTATTACCTCGACCTGCTTGCCGAGAATTACAACGCTGCAACCGTCGCGCGCATCATGTGCCGCACGCAGATCAACGTCGACTACGACGGAGGCCTGTACGATTGCGAGGTCAATCACGTCCTCGGCTTGCCCGTCGATGGCCCGAAGAATGTCCGCGACATCGTCGACAAACCGCTCGAGAAGCGCCGCATCGCTACGAGCCCAATCTGTTACTCGTGCTCCGCAGGATGCGGTTCGAGCTGCGGTGGCTCCCTTCTCCAAAAGCAAATGCAGGAGGAAGCAGCGTTCTAAGCCTCACCTCCCCGCCGCCTCGGCGACGCGCCTGTCTCAACACAGTCCCGCAGCTCACCCGGCGCGAACGCAAAAGCAATCGTTAAAGCCCCGAATCTCATCTGAGGTTCGGGGCTTTCGCATCCCGCAAATCGACACCGTCCAGGCGCAAAACCTCCCATTTCTCTTGTCCAAGAAATGGGAGGCAGTTCAAGCTCGAGGCCTTGTCTGCGCAAAAAAACGCCGCCAACCAAGCGGCGGGCGGCGCGGTAGTAATTCCTTTGCCCCAAGTGGGATGCCTAGTCGGCCTTCCATCTGACGGCTTTCGCCTGGATCTTCTCAACGATGACGTTGACGATCAATACAACTGCAGCCATCTCGAAGAAGCCGGCAAACGTCTTGGCGAAGTCGCAGTAGTGCGTGAACAGGTGAATCCAATGGCCCATGCCGAAGTTCGCGGCGCAGCTCTCCGAAGCGCGGGTTCTCCGTCAATGTCGCGGCGTCGCGATTGCGGTCGAGGTCGACGTCCAAGATGCGCTCGATGTTGCCGGGACGCATGAAGAAGATGCGATCCGCCAGCAAAATCGCCTCGTCGATGTCGTGGGTGACGAACACGGCGGTCTTGCGCCTCTCCCCGCTTTGCCAAAGATCGAGCAAAAGAGTTTGCAGTTGAGATCGGCGGTGCTGGTCCAGCGCTCCGAAAGGCTCATCTAGCATCAAGATGTCGCTGTTCAAAGCCAACGCGCGTGCAATAGCGACGCGTTGCTTCATTCCACCCGAGAGTTGGAAAGGATAGCGGTCCTTCGCATGGGTTATTTGTCCCAAGCGGGCGACCAGACGTTAGTCGCCAACACGACTTCCAAGCCGTCCGAAAAATCACCTGATCGTTCATGTGAGCTCTTTCGTCCAAGAACAGAGAAGCGCGTGAGCGGTCTACGTACTTCCGTACTCTTGGAAAAAAGATGAAATTAATGCTTGACCAGACAATCCCAGCGGGATAATATAATCAGGCACTTTGCAAGGGCCTGTAGCTCAGTTGGTTAGAGCGCACGCCTGATAAGCGTGAGGTCGCTGGTTCAAATCCATTCAGGCCCACCATTTTTGTGATAAACGCTCCACCGTGAGCCGAGTTAGCCGGTGGAGCGTTTATTAAAAATGCCTTGCATGGGGTATTAGCTCAGCTGGGAGAGCGCGGGCTTTGCAAGCCTGAGGTCAGGGGTTCGATCCCCCTATACTCCACCATGATTTTCCGGTCCGGTCTCTTCCGGGCCTTTTTTGTTTTCTTGGGAGGTTGAAAAAATAATCCCGAAAGGCGAAACTTCTCTGAAATTAATCTGATTCAATCATAGAATGGAAGACGCAACATTTTATGAAAACTCGCTTTATCTGAAGGAACAATGCACCTCTTTTCAGGCTTCAAAAAATCTATATGCGTTGTTTTTACCTCACTTGTCCTGGGGTTGGTTGCGTGTGCGCCTTTGTGCGGTTGTTCAAGTGATAATGCGTCGAATCGCGCCCTCCTTGAGCAGATGGAGGCGCGTTCGGTTGATGATGCGCAGACGTTGATCTATCAACGCGCAGATGAGAAGACAAAATCCGTTCTCCAACAATATGCCTCTGACGGGTTTCTTGAGCCTGATGCAAGCCGTAGCGTATTCAAGAATTGTGTCGTGATTGGCGATTCGGTTACGTATATGGGCTATCTTGCGGGGTATTTCACCGAGGATGAGATTTCTGCCTACTATTCCGTCTCCCTGAAGACCTGTGACGACTATGTCCAAGAGGCGATTGACATGCACCCGGCGCGTATCATCTTCAATTTCGGCACGAACGACATGGTCTTGTTCGGTGGAGATGCCCAGGCTTTTGCTGACATGTACCTTGAGCGTTGCGAGTGGATCAAAGAAAAGTTGCCCAATGTTCAGATTTACATCACATCCACCTTGTCCCCCTCAGAGGAGGCCTTGGAAGACAATCCTGGCATGGTGTATGCAGACCAGTTCAACGCTGCGCTCTCCGCTGTGTGCGACACGACCGATCGTGTGACGTATGTGCAGACTGATTACCTTGTTGACCAGCATAAAGACCTTCGTGGTGAGGACGGTATCCACTTCCAGGATGAGTTCTACGGGTATTGGTGCGCCGTTGTAGGTCAGGCGATCTACCAATGATTGCTCGCGTCTCGAAGTTCATCCTTGCCGCGCTTGTGGTGGTGTTTATGGTTGTTGTCTACCTGTCAGGAGCCACCCCTTCGACCCCCTTGACCGAAGTTGAGGATGCCTTGTTGCAAACAAGCTCCATCCAAGACATTGCCATGTCGAACTCCCAACAGGTCTCTCGCTGTCTCGGTCTTTATCCGGAGGACTACAAGGAGCTGTACTATTGGAAGGCGACCGATGGCATGAACGTCAGCGAAGTTGCTATCGCGGAAGCCAAGGACAGCGATCAGGCGGCAGCCATAAAAGCCGCCTTTGAGCAAAGACTGAGCGATCAAAAGACCGCGTTTAACGGATATGCCCCCGAACAGGAAGCAAAGCTCGACTCCGCCTATCTCAAAGTCCGTGGAAACTACGTGTTCTACGCGGTTGGGTCCCCTGAGCAACTAAGTGAGTGGACGGGGGTACTCGATGGTATTCAGTAGTCTGATATTCCTCGTTGTGTTCTTGCCTATCGTCCTTGGTCTGTACTACCTTATCCCGGGTCGCGGCAAAAACGTCATCCTCCTTTTGGCGAGCATCTTTTTTTATGCGTGGGGCGAGCCGGTGTATGTCGTGCTCATGTTGTTTTCCTGCGTGTTTAACTATGTTTGCGGTCTCGACTTGGGAAACGAATCAGGCAACAGAAAGCTCAAGCTTGTGTTTGCCGTAGTGGTCAATCTTGTCGTTCTCGGTTTTTTCAAGTATTGGGGATTCATCCTCGAGACCATCAACAGTATTCCCTTTGTCAATGTCACCTACCATGAGCTTGCTTTGCCGGTGGGTATATCCTTCTATACCTTCCAAGCCATCTCCTATCTGGTGGACGTATACCGAAAAGACGTCGAACCCAACAAGAACATCCTGGATTTCTCTTTGTATCTCAGCATGTTCCCCCAACTCGTCGCAGGCCCTATCGTCAAGTACCACGACATCGCCGAGCAGCTTCGTGACCGTGTCCTTACCTTTGAAAACATAGTCACGGGGTCCCCCCAATTCCTTCGTGGCCTCGTCAAGAAGGTTCTCATCGCTGACACGTTGGGTTTTTGCTATACCCAGATTTGCGGTCTCGGCATCGAGAACCTCGCATGTGTGACCGCATGGGTCGGTATCATCGCCTACACGTTGCAAATCTACTTCGACTTCAGCGGATACAGCGACATGGCTATCGGTTTGGGTCGCATGTTCGGGTTCGAGTTTCAACCGAACTTCAACCACCCCTACATCTCCAAGTCCGTCACCGAGTTTTGGCGTAGGTGGCACATGTCGTTGTCCACTTGGTTCCGCGATTATGTGTACATCCCCCTCGGCGGTAACCGTGTCAGCGCCGGGCGCCACATCTTCAACATGCTCGTGGTGTGGACTTTGACTGGGCTTTGGCATGGTGCTGCCTGGAACTTCATCGCATGGGGTTTCTATTATGGGGTCATCCTCGTGCTCGAGAAGTATGTCACAGGTAGGTATATCGAGATGCTTCCTTCCCCTCTTCGCGTCGCTATCACGTTGTTCGTGGCGGTGATCGGGTGGGTGTTCTTCAGCATCGATTCGTTGGGGGACGCCTTGGTCTACCTCGGTACGATGTTTGCCTTTGGCGCGGGCGGTGGGATCGCGGACGGGTACAGCCTGTTCTATTTCCAGTCCTATATCATCCCGATCGTCATCGGAGCTGTGTTCTCGGCGCCAGCCCCTGGTAGGTTCATTGAGAAGCTGCGAGCGACCCACCATGGCGTATGGATCGCCTTGTACATCGTTGCCTTTGTTCTCAGTGTGGCTTTCATGGTGTCGAGCTCGTATAGCCCGTTCCTCTACTTTAGGTTCTGATCCCATGGTAAGACGATCCGACAACTTCCAGGAAAACAGCCCCTCCCGCTACCGCGGCGACGCTACCCGTTCCGCTCGTTACCACGGCGATGCTGCCAGCGCATCCCATTACCGCGCCGCCGCTCGCTCCTCCCGCCCAAACTCGACAGGGAACGTCGAGGCAGAACGCGTGCCGTCTCCGCAAAGGCGACGTGCGCTCACCCCGCGCGAGAAATACGAGGCGGCCTCTCGCAAGAGCGAACAAAATCTTTCCCGTTCTGCACGTCCCGCGAGGGATATCGGGTCTCTTGAGGGTGATAGCGCGCAAAGCCGCCGCACGCACGCCGCGGACCCGGAGCCGCAAAGACGCCGCGCGCGCGCCGCGGAGCCGGAGCCGCAGAGGCGCACGCCCGCCGCGGAGCAACAGCCGCAAAGCCGCCGCACGCACGCCGCGGAGCCGGAGCCGCAAAGACGCGCTTCCCGGTCTTCCTCGCCCACGCCTGCTCGTCGGCCTTCCGCAGGAGAAGGACGCTCTCGTAAAGATTGGGAGATGGGGCCCCGTAACCGCCGACGCGAGAATGTTCAGCCGCGCCACAGCGAGACCGAGCGGCCTCGCCGCAGCATCGAGGAAAGAGGGATTTCGGCTGATATCCCGGCTGATCGAGAGGTTCTTGTCTCAAACGCGAAAGAGAAGCTATCAGGCTTGGCTTCAAAGGCGCAATCGATGGCGAAGGAAACGAAGAGACTCGAAACGCTTGAGGGAGGTTCAACGTTGGCCGAGGAGCGCTCTCCTCACATCTTGCCGGCATTTTTCCTCGGATTGATTAGCGCGTTGCTTGTCTTGGGCATCGTTTTGCCTGACTCCGACTTCTCCCAGACAGAGAACCGACAACTCCAGGTTGCTCCTGAGGTCTCGGTGGGCAATTTTTTGAACGGAACGTTTCAAAGTGAGTTCCAAACCTATGTGGAGGACCAGTTCCCCTTCCGCGATATGTGGGTCACGCTCAAGTCTGCCGTCTCGACCATCTCTGGTCGGGTTGAGAACAACGGGGTCTATCGTTGTGGCGACGGAACCCTCGTTCTTGAGTTCGTCGCGCCCGAGAAAGACTCAGCCGCAGAGGCTGTTGTCAAGTTCACCGAGGCACACAAGGACGACATGACCATCTATACGCTTGTCTCTCCCACTGCTGCGGGTATTTGGAGCTACAAATTACCGAGCCAGGTTGTCGTGGATGACCAAAAGGCCTATCTCGAAGGGATCAACAACCAATTTGCCGAGGCGGGAGCCCGGGTGGTGGACGTATGGAAGGCGTTCGAGGCGAAAAAGGATTTCGACCTGTTCTATCGCACCGACCACCATTGGACGACCTACGGCGCCCAGCTTGCCTACATGAACCTCGCAAACGAGATGGGCATGAACGTGTCGAGCAAGACGTACAACGACCTCGTTGTGAAAAGCGATTTCGCTGGGTCTTTGACCGCCCAGGGAGGATATTTCCTGTCGGGCACCGATGAGCTTCACGTGTACCTCAGATCTGACCAAGATGTTCCTTGCGTAGTCACCTACACCAGCGAGAAGGAGAAGGCCTCGTCGCCATACGACTCCTCTGCGCTTGACAAGAGGGACGCCTATGAGGTTTTCTTTGGCGGAAATCACTCCCTCATCGAGATCGATTGCTATGCCGAGAACAGCCGCGGAACCCTCCTTGTTATCAAGGATTCCTTCGCCAACAGCCTCATTCCGTTCCTTATTGGTGACTATGAGCATATCCTTGTCGTCGATCCTCGCTATTACACAGAGGACCTTGAGACGCTTGTTGAATCGAACAACATCAACGACGTCTTGTTCCTCTATAACGCCACGACCTTTGCCCAGGACACCTCCCTTTCTCGTCTCGTGGAGGGCGGTTTGGCCTCCTTGCCACAAAACGGAGGCAACGAAGGGTAGCTCTCGGGGTTTTCTCAAGGGGAAAAAGGCAAGAGGTTGCGAGGTTTTTTTGAGGAAAACCCCCGCTTGACACAAAAAGATGCGGAAACCCTTGGCGTTTTCTTTGAAACCATTACAATCTTTAAGGTTTAGTTCAGATAATTATCGTTAACTGAGTACATAAAAATCGAGAGGTACCGAGAGTGAAACAAGAACATCTTCGCAATGTGGCAATCATTGCTCATGTCGACCACGGCAAGACGACCTTGGTTGACCGTCTGCTGTTTGCTGCGAACGTATTTCGCGCGAACCAACAGGTTGAGGATCGCGTGTTGGACAGCAACGACCAGGAGCGCGAGCGCGGCATCACCATTTTGTCCAAGAACATTTCCATCAATTACAAGGGGGTCAAGATCAACGTCATAGACACCCCGGGCCATGCTGATTTCGGCGGCGAGGTGGAGCGTGTCTTGAACATGGCAGACGGCGCCCTTCTTATCGTGGATGCCTATGAGGGGCCTAAACCCCAGACGCGTTTCGTCTTGTCCCACGCGCTGAATCGCGGCCTTCGCATCGTCGTCGTTGTCAACAAGATCGATCGTCCCAACGCTGATCCCGAGGCTGCCGTGGACAAGGTGTTCGATCTCATGGTCGAGCTTGGTGCGACCGATGAACAGCTCGACTTCCCGATTGTCTACACGTCTGCGGTCAACGGTTATGCCCGTTATGATTACGCCGATGACAATATGGACATGGTTCCCCTCCTTGACACCATCCTTAAGGAGATTCCCTGCCCCGATGTTGAGGTCGATGCGCCTGTGGCCCTTCAAGTCTGCACGGTCGATCACAGCAGCTACGAGGGCCGTATTGGTGTCGGCCGTCTGCACAGCGGCGTGATGCACGAGAAGGAGCTCGTCAAGGTAGTCAAAAATGACGGAACGGAGTACAACGCCCAGATTCGCAAGGTTCATACCTTCGAAAACCTCGGCAAGCTTGAGGTGGCAGAGGCCAAGGCGGGCGACATCATTGCCGTTATCGGCATAGAGGATGCGGACATCGGGGACATGATCACCGATCGTGAGAACCCGATCATTCTTGACCCCATCGCGGTTGAAGAGCCCACGATGGCGGTCGTGTTCGAGGCGTCGACAAGCCCCCTTGTTGGTCGTGACGGCGACATTGTCGGCGCCCGTCAACTTCGCGAGCGTCTGTTGCGCGAGAAGGAGAGCAACATCTCCATGCGTATCACCGAGCTTGAGGACTCCACCGGTATCGAGGTCGCGGGCCGTGGCGTTTTGCACCTGTCCGTCCTCATGGAGACCATGCGCCGCGAGGGTTTTGAGTTCCAAGTTGGTCGTCCCCAGGTCGTGTACAAGGTTGACGAGGCGGGTAACAAGCTTGAACCTATCGAGGAGGCCACGGTAGACGTTCCCAACGACTACTCGGGCAAGGCTATCGAGGTCATGGGTCTCGCGGGCGGCATCATGGAGGACATGTTTGCCGACGAGAACATGACGCATCTCACGTTCCGCATTCCGTCTCGTGGCACCATGGGACTGAAGACCCACATCCTCAACGCAACCCACGGCGAAGCGGTCCTGTTTCACCACTTCAAGGAGTACGGTCCCTACTCTGGCGAGATGGTTGGTCGCAAGAATGGCTCCATGATCGCAATGTCTACCGGCAAGGCGGTTGCATACGCCCTCGATACGCTCCAAGAGCGTGGGCGCATGTTCGTATCTCCTGGTGACGAGTGCTATGAAGGAATGCTTGTGGGAGAGAGCGCCAAGGAAGGCGACATGGTTGTCAACGTCGAGAAGACCAAGCAGCTTGGCAACCAACGCTCTTCCACGGCAGATAAGGCCATCCAGTTGACGCCGCCCATCACCTTTACCCTTGAGGAGGCCCTCGAGTATATTCAGGACGATGAGTTGGTCGAGATTACCCCCGTTAACATTCGCATGCGAAAGCGCATCCTCTCCACGATTGAGCGCAAAAAAGCTGCGAAGAATAAATAGAAGCAAGACCAGAGGGCCTGCTTGGGGCAGGCAGACAGATTGACGAAAAAGGAGACGGCATGAAAAAGCGAATCACGGCACTTGTTTGCGCTGCGGTCCTTGTCTTGGGCGCAGCAGTTGCGATGACGGGTTGCTCCGGTAAGCAGGTTGCTGCTACGGTCAACGGTGTCGAGATCTACGAAGAGACCATTACCAAGGACATCGAGGCGTTTCGCTCGAGTTATGGCTTGGAGGATGCGGATGCTTGGGCTGAGTGGATGTCAACCTATGGATACACTCCCGAATCCGTTCGTGAGACCATGATTGATTCCTATGTCGAGACCGAGGTCATCAAGGCTGCTGCTAAGGAAAACGACATCACGATCGATTCCAGCAAGATCGATGAGTATGTCGATCAGGTCAAGGCAAACTACGATTCCGATGAGGAGTTCAACAGCGCGTTGGAGAGCGCGGGCTACACCTTGGAAACCTATCGTGAGCGTATTGAGGAGGCCCTTCTCGAGCAGGAACTTATGGAAAAGGTCACTCCGCTGGCCACGCCCGACGACGAGACGCTGCTTTCTTACGCCGAGATGTATTCCAGCTACCTGTCGGGTGCCAAGCGCTCCTCCCATATATTGATCTCGGACGAGGCAACCGCGCAAGAGGTCCTTGCCAAGGTTAAGAATGACGAGATCTCGTTTGAGGATGCCGCAAAGGAGTACTCCGAGGACACGGGCTCTGCAAGCAACGGTGGCGACGTGGGCTGGGACATGATAAACAGCTTCGTTACGGAGTACACCGAAGGCCTTGACGCCTTGGAAGAGGGTCAGATCAGCGATTTGGTCAAGAGCGACTACGGCTACCACATTATCAAGTGCACGGAGGTCTATACCGCCCCTGACGAGCTTACCAGCACCGATCAAATCCCGTCGGGCCTGCTCGACTACATTAGCGAGACTGCGGAGTCCTATGAGCAGCAGACCAACTTCTCCAATTACGTGTCCGAGTACAAGGAGAACGCCAATATCGTGATCAACGACATGCCGAAGAACCTCTCCTACGATGTAGACATGTCCGCGTACACATCTAATACGTCCAATACGTCCAACGCCACGAACACATCCAGCACGTCCAACGCCACGGACGCATCCAATACGACGAACGCATCCAATACGACGAATTCCTCTAACTAACAAGAGGGCGCTAATCGCAATGGCGTAGGGCTGAAGGGCGCGAACGGGTAGAGGACAAGAAGGAAATAGCCAAAAAGTGGGATTTCCCCCTTGTTAGTTCGCTGACCTCATGTATAATTCAATTTCGCTGCACGTTCGCCTTACATAGAGCGTGTTCGGTTATGGAGAGATGTCCGAGCTGGCCGAAGGAGCACGATTGGAAATCGTGTATGCCCCAAAAGGGTATCCGGGGTTCAAATCCCCGTCTCTCCGCCATGAAACAACAGGGTCCCAGCGATGGGGCCCTTTCTGATATGCGGGGACTTTCCGCGATTTGAAAAAAATCACCCGCACCATTCAATCTGCGGTTACAATACTGATTTGCGACTGGAGGGTTGGCCGAGTGGTTGAAGGCGGCAGTCTCGAAAACTGTTTTAGCGGTATTCCCGCTAACGAGGGTTCGAATCCCTCATCCTCCGCCAGGAATTGCCAGGGCCTCGGGTACGGGGCCCTTTCCTTTTTCGTGCGTTTGTCGAGCTCTTGTCGGGAGAGCTCACGGTGTGGTTTACACTGTGGCAAACGCTTTTAGACGAGAGGAGTCGTAATGGCTGAGGAATACAACGATCGTAGCGTCGACGTTGAATATGATGAGGTTCCTGATATCCCTGAATACCTCGAACGAGTCATGCTCGAGGCCCTCGAGGAGGGAAAGAAGTACATTTTGGGCAAGCAGTTGCTTGTGCCCTTTACCCTGTTGGCAATCAAGGACAGCCTGTTTTTGGAGACCCATCCCGGCGATAGCGCTGAGGATTGCTTCGCGTTGGCAAAGCACACGGTCGAAGGTGCGCGAGGGGCCGATGCTTATGCGTTTTGCTATGACGGTTACGTTGACACCGATGACGGTATGAAGGATTGCATCATCGCCGAAGGCTCCACTCCCGGCGCGAGCGACGGTTACGCCATCGGCTACCTTTACGAGGTGGAGGAGGATAGTGGCATCGTCGTTGTGGAAGCTGATCCGGCATATATTGGCGAGGCGCCCAACTTCATGAAGGATCTTTGCGATCCCAGCGTCTACGCAGAAGACGATATAGACCCACGTTATCTGAGCGGTGAGGGCTTCGAAGACGGAGGCTGCGTTACCGTTGAGGAGTAACCTCTTGCCCAAACATGCGTGTAGGGCCGTCGGAACTTCCGGCGGCTTTTTTCTCGGACAAAGACGGGCTCCGTCATGGTCAGAAAGTGGTTCTTCCGAAGAAGAAAACGCTCTTAGACGGGGACTTGTGCTTTGTTTTAGTCTGATGAGAACCTGACAAGAACAGAACAAGAAACGGGCCAGCGTTTGGCTAAAACTCGACAAACGACGGTTGTTTATGAGGATAGGAGGGCTGTAGGGTTTTTGTTGCAGCGTCCATGGTGAGAAATGTGAGGAATCCGTGCGGCGGAGCAAAACAAAGAAAAACGTCCTTGTAGGTAATATTTGCTTCTGATAGTATGAAAAGGCTATTCCTGCCTCGGGTTATTTCCTTCACAGCGCCTGAGGCCGTATGAGTCCAAAGGAGGTGAGCTGATGAAGGCTTACGAACTGCTGTTCTTTGTTGCTCCGACGATTGATGAGGAATCTCGTTTGGCAGCCATGAAGCGCATCGAGAACACGATCGCCGCTGACAATGGCACCATCGACAACGTCGACGAGTGGGGCAAGCGTAAACTCGCTTACGAGATTAACGGTTTGACCGAGGGTGTGTACACCTTGGTTGATTTCCATGCTGATCCCCAGAGCATTGCCGAGCTTGATCGCATCCTGCGCATCAATGACGTTGTTGTGCGTCACATGATTGTGGCCCGCACCGACCGCGAGCAGTAATTTGGTCCAGGTGAGATACCTGGCATGGAAAGAGGAAGAACATGAGCATCAACAAGGTACTTATTTCGGGCAACCTTACCCGCGACCCTGAACTTCGTCAGACCGCATCCGGTATGCCGGTTTTGAGCTTTGGCGTGGCGGTCAACGACCGTCGTCGCAACCAGCAGACGGGCGAGTGGGAGGATTATCCGAACTTCGTCGATTGCACCATGTTTGGCAACAGGGCCAGCTCCCTGAGCCGATACCTGCACAAGGGCATCAAGGTTGCAATCGAGGGCAAGCTCCGTTACTCGTCCTGGGAGAAGGACGGCACAAAGCGCAGCAAGCTCGAAGTAATCGTGGATGAGCTTGAGTTTATGAGCAGCCGCAGCGGCCAAGAAGGCGGCAACGGTGGCTACAACAACGGCTACAACAACAATGGCTATGGTCAATCCAGTGGTTATGGCCAGCAGGATGGCTACAGCCAACCTGCCAGCGGCGATTACGCTGCGCCTGTGGTGGATGCGTCTTCTTCCGTCTACGATGACGAAATCCCGTTCTAAGCATTTTTACGAAAGAGGTTAAGATGGCCGACTATCAGAAGCATCCTCGTCGTAAGTACTGCCAGTTCTGCAAGGAGAACGCGCAGTATGTCGACTACAAGGACACGCAGATGCTTCGCAAGTACGTCACCGATCGCGGTAAAATCAAGCCCCGTCGTGTGACTGGCGCATGCGTCCAGCATCAAAAAGACATTGCGAACGCCGTGAAGCGCGCTCGCGTTATGGCACTCATGCCGTATCTGGTTCCCTCCGTCAGCGGACGCGGCGAGCGCCGCAAGCGCGATTAATAAGGGGGATCAAACATGAAGGTTATTCTTCTTAAGGAACTCAAGGGCCGTGGCGGCGAGGGCGACGTTATCGATGTTGCACGCGGCTACGCCAACAACTACCTGCTTCGCCAGGGTTATGCGGTTCTTGCAACCAAGGGCAACTTGAAGCAGCTCGAGGGTCGTCGTGCCAGCATCGCCAAGCGCGAAGAGGTCCGCATTGCTGATGCCGAGGCTCTCAAGGCCAAGCTCGACGTCGCTAAGGTCACGATCGCTGCTCAGGTCGGCGACGAGGGCCAACTTTTCGGCTCTGTCACCAACGCCATGGTCGCCGAGGCTATCGTTGCGCAACTCGGCGAGGAGATCGATCGTCGCCGTATTGAGCTCGGCAAGCCGATCAAGGTCGCTGGTGAGCACAAGGTCACCATTGCTCTGTACCGCACCATCAAGGCCGAACTCACGGTTCTTGTCGGTGTCGAGGAAGAGCCCGAGGTCGAGGAGGAGCCCGAGGTCGTCGAGGCCGCGGAGCCCGAGACTGAAGCAGTTGAAGAGGTCGCAGAGTAGTTCAATACTTCGCGACTGACGAGAGAAAACAGGGTCTTCGGGGGTAAAATCCCAAAAGGCCCTGTTTTTTTGTTGTTCAAGGGGGAGGCTCGCATGCGATCGGGCCTCATGTTTTCGAGGGAGGCGCTTTATGCCCGATATGGTTCCATACGACGACGCCGGCTATCCCGTTGCCACGCCATCCCCCCAACAAGGCGAGGCCAAGCAAAAGCCCAAGCGTATGCTTCCTCAAAACATCGAGGCAGAGAAGTCTGTGTTGGCGGCATGCATGCTCAACCAGGATGCCATTGTCGAGGTAGGCCCCAAACTCGCTCCCGAGAACTTCTTCCGTGCTTCCCATCGTCTCATATTCGAGGCGATGATGGACCTATACCGGCGCAATATCCCCATCGACCAGATCTCCGTTGCGGAGAACCTTCACGGCACGGGCCAACTCGAGGCCGCCGGTGGCAAATCCTATCTGGTCGAACTCGCAGATAACACCTTTGCCCTTACCAATTGGCGTAATCATGTCGAAGTCGTCAAACGCACTTCCATCCTGCGTGACCTCGTGTTCGCCTCCACCCGCATCGAGGCGCTTGCCTATGACGCGCCCGATGACCTCGGGGCGGTCGTTGAGGAGTCTGAGAAAATCCTGTTCAACGTTACGGAGAAGCGTGTGTCTTCCGACTTCAAGAAGGTCGACGGACTTTTGACCGATGCCTTTGAGGAGATAACCAAGCTTGCGGAGCAGAAAAACAGCATGGCGGGCGTCCCCTCGGGCTTCCGCGACGTTGACGCCTTGTTCCACGGGTTTCGTGGGGGAGACTTGATTATCCTCGCTGCTCGACCAGGCGTCGGTAAAACCTCTTTTGCGTTGAACCTTGCGGTTAACGCGGCGAAGGCCGGCGTGACGGTCGCGTTCCTCTCTTTGGAAATGAGCTCGGGCCAACTCGTCCAACGTATCCTTTGCTCGGAGGCTCATGTCAATCTCGCCAAGTTGCGTGCAGGCAACATCGAAGAGTCGGATTGGGGCGCTATCGCTGACGCATCGAACACGTTGTCCCAGCTCAACTTGTATATCGACGATACACCAAGCCTCAGCATCCTCGAACTTCGTGCCAAAGCGCGACGCGAGCTTCGCGGGTGCGAGAAGGGTTTGATCATCGTTGACTACCTGCAACTCATGCAACCTCCCCAATCCCGGCGCGATGGAAACCGCGCGGTGGAGGTCGGCGAGATCTCTCGTGGTCTTAAAATCTTGGCCAAAGAGATGGACATGCCTGTCCTCGCTTTGTCCCAGTTGTCCCGTTCTGTTGAGATGCGCGGTAAGAAACGCCCCATGCTTTCTGACCTGCGCGAATCTGGAAGCATCGAGCAAGACGCCGACATCGTCATGTTCATCGACCGAAGTATGGACGACATAGAGGCCGACGACGAAGACCGACCCGATAAGGGCATGGCCGAGCTAATCGTCGCAAAGCACCGCAACGGTCCTACGCGCGACATTCCGCTGACCTTTGTTTCCGAGAATACCCGCTTTATGGACTACTACGACGAGTCGAGAATCGGGGGCTTCTAGCGCCGATGGCCCGCCAACTCACATTCATTCACGCTGCCGACTTGCATCTAGGGGCACCTTTCCGAGGTTTACGCGCCTTGTCGCCTGCGTGGGGCGAGCGGTTGCTGCGAGCCATTCCTGAGGCATTCGGGCGCGTCGTTCAAGCAGCCATCGACCAACAGGTTGACTTCGTTGTCATAGCGGGGGACATCTTCGACGTTGCAAGGCCTTCCTATGCGGATTACCGGTGTTTTTACGACGGCATCGAGAGGCTTGCGGAGAAGGGAATCCCGGTCTACCTCGTTGCAGGCAACCATGATCCGTACGCGTCGTGGAAAGCCGGTTATGGCACACTGCCCGACAACGCGGTCTTCCTGTCTGACGACAAGCCTGGTTATGCATTGTATCGCCGCGATGGGGAGCCGATGTGCGTTCTCGCTGGTCGTGGCTACTACAATCAAAGTTTTCCCGTGAACGAGTGTGTGGCGGATGGGATTTCGAGAGCCTGTGCAATCGCTGCGCTCGGAGGGGACTGTTCCCGGGCTCCTTTTGCGTTGGGTGTGCTCCATACCGGACTTGACGTTGACACTAACTCCGCGAAAGCCCCGGTCTCTCCGACGACCTTGTTGTCTAAGGATATCGACTACTGGGCTCTTGGCCATATCCATGCGCGTTCGAGCTATCCCAAGGAAAACCCGCGGGTTTGCTTCTCCGGCATCATCCAGGGGCGCGACATCAACGAGACGGGTCCTCGCGGCGTCAACCTCGTGACCTTGACCCAAGGGGCCCCTAACACGGTTCGCTTTGTCCCTTGCGCTAGCGTCGTGTGGCAACAAGGCGAGGTGGACATCTCCGCATGCGAGACCCTTGTCGATGTCGAGAGGGTTGTTTTGCAGCGCCTGTTCGAGTTGAATTCCCAATCATATTGCGAGGAGATGTGTTCTCGCGTGACTTTGACAGGCGTCACACCCCTGCATACAACCTTGGCTGAGCCTGGCGTCTTGGAGGATTTGCGCACAACCATCAACGACTCCCATGATCGATTCTTTTGTGACGCCCTCGTGAATAGAACGCGCAACGCGAGAAACTACGAGGCGTTGCGCGCGGCCGATCTGTTTCCTGCGACGGTGCTTGACACCGCTGATGAGCAAAAGACTCAACGCAAGGACGCTGCCAACTATCTCCAAGCGGAGTTTGCTGCGAAAGGGTTGGGGCTTCCGGCTTGCGCCGTCGAGGACATTTCAGGCCTGGTCACCTCGGCTTGTGACGATATCCTCGACCGACTTGAGGGGGGTGCGTCGTGATGGGTCTTTTCCGACCGAAGCACGGACGCGCGAAGGAGAAGGGTTGGTACCTGAAAAACGCCAAGGCAGAAAGCTTCGGCGCGTTATCCCAAAAGGTCCTCGGTCCCTTTGGTCCGGGTCTCAACGTCGTCCATGGCGAGAACGAGGCAGGCAAGACCACGTTTGCAAACCTTATCGGCGGCGTCTTGTTCGGTTGGGAGGACGGGAGACGCGGGCGTAACACATACAAGCCGGTTTCGGCAACTCGCAGCGGTTCCCTCGCTTTTGCCCAGATAGGCGACACAACGAAGGCAGCACGTCTCTCCCGCGCCAAAAATGCTGACGGGGTGCAGGGCGACGAGTGGCTTCTTGGCGATATCGATCGGGAGACTTTCGGTGAGATCTTTTCCCTCAACAGCGACCAGTTGCGTAGCATGGGGGATGCGGGGCAGGTGACAAGCCGGCTCCTTACGGCAGGTGCCGGCACCGCGGTTTCTCCTGCGCAGGTGCGTGCCGACTTGGACGCGCGTATCTCTACGTACACCTCCCGTTCGGAGAAGTGTCCCCACTCCATTGTCCGCCTCATTGCCGAGCGGGATGCTCTTGCGGCGGCCATAGAGGAGGCGCGTGCTGCTTCCGACGAGCTCCGCCGAGAGGATGCGAGTCTGCTTGCCTTGCGAGAGGAGCGCGACGCCATCCAAGATGAGGCGCGTGCGGTAAACCGGCTTATCAACCGGCTCAATTCGGCGGAGGTTGGTGTCAGGCAATGCGACGAGCGCGAAGAAGCTCTCGAGGAGGCACGCGAGGATGTCGCCGCACAAAAGCTTGAGACGGTGCAACAGGAAGATTATTCCGATGTTCCAGCTCGCCTGCTTGGCGCCTCTCCTGCCGAGGAGGCGGCGTTGCGTGAGCGCCTCGAATCCCTCGAGGAGGAAAGGGAGAGCGCGCGCGTGGCCTTGGATTCCGCGAGAAAACGTTACGAGGAGTCCTTTGCGGATTATGAGAGGAACTACGAATCCAAGAAGAAGGAAGACCTTGAGCGCACTGCGTCGTCAGAGGGAGGCGTGAAGGTTGCTTCCCGCAGCGGCCTGTTTGCTCTCGCCGCAGTTATCTTTGCAGGTCTCGGAGCGTTGATGGCGACAACGCAAGGAAACTCCCTTTGGGTCCCGATGGTCTCCCTGTTCGTGGGCGCTGGGGTTTTCGCGGCTGTTGCCGTGGTGTGTGCAATCATCGGAGCATCGCGGGGAAGAGCGGCCAAAGAGCCCACCGACCAAATCGATGAGGCACGGTGGCTTTTAGGCAAGGAAAAAGAGCGCTACGAACAGGCCAAGGCCGATTGGGCGCAATCGGAGAAGTCCCTTACAATCCAATTGGAAGGCATGGGCTTGCGCAAAGCCGACGGCAGTCTTCGAGCTGCGCGCGTCCTCCTTGATCGCGCGCAAAACGCCCGGGAACAAAAAGCCGCAGCTGAGCACACGAAAAAAGCTCTTGACGCCCGCCTTGGCGAGATAGAGGAAGAGACTGGTGTGGTGCGCGCGCGACGCAGCGAGATCATGGCCTCTTGCGGAATGCCCCTCGATGGAGGGTCTGTGGCACTTGCGGCGGAGATCGCGGACGCAGAGGACCGTCACGAACAACTTGTTCGGGATCTCGAGGCGGCCAATCTTCACATCGGCCAAGTTGAGCAGCGGCTTGGCGAGGCTCGTGGCAAGCACGACCTGGATGCACTCCGCATGCAGCATCAAACTGTACTCACTCGCCTTTCGGAGAGCCAAAAGGAGTTTGCTTGCTTGTTGTTGGAACGTCGTCTTCTTGATGAGGCGGTCCGCGAGTGGGAGAGCTCGAGCCAACCCGAGGTGTATCGACGTGCCCAAGAGCTTTTGTCCAAGATGACCGATGGGCGCTGGACGCGCATCGTGGTGACCGAAGATGGGCAAATCTCCGTGGGAGACGAGTTCGGAGAGGTCCGTAGTCCGTTGCTTTTGTCGACGGGGACTTGCCAACAACTCTATCTTGCGTTGCGTATCGCCCTTCTCGAAACCGCGGAGTTCGTGGGGTGTAATGTCCCGGTCATCTGCGATGACATCCTTGTCAACTTCGACGAGCGGCGCCGACGTGCGGCCGCCAACGCCTTGGCGCAACTTGGCCGCAAGCGTCAGGTCATCTTGTTCACCTGCCACAAGGATGTGGTTGCCACGCTTAGGCGCGCTGACCCTTTGGCCACCCTCATCGAGTTGTAACCCCTGACAACACGACGGATAACGCATCGTGAGCGGGGCGAATGTGACGAGATGGTCGCATGAATCCACTCTGGCCCCTAGCGTGTGTCACAGTCATGCGGCGGGGTCTCCGTCTGCCACTTTAGTTTGCGCGAGCGGGGGCGGCTGGGCCATCTGTACTATAATTTGACGTTGCGGGAAGGCGGAAAGCCTTCCTTGGGCAGAGTAACCATGCGCCGACGACGGATCGTACGGCGGGCAAGGAGGACAAGCCATGCCAAGCACAGTTTTGGTCGGAACCCAATGGGGAGATGAAGGCAAAGGCAAGATCACCGATTTAATCGCGGGGAAATACGACTATGTCGTGCGCTATCAGGGTGGCAACAATGCAGGTCACACTGTTGTTCACGGTGACACCGAGCTTGCCCTGCACCTCATACCTTCTGGTGTCATGTACGATCATGCGACGCCCGTCATCGGCAACGGTGTTGTGATTGATCCCGGTGCACTCGTCAAGGAGATGGCGTTGTTGCAGGCAGAGGGCATCTCTTGCCAAAATCTGAAGATCTCTTGCAACGCCCACATCATCATGCCGTATCACAAAGACCTCGACGGCGCGGATGAGAAGGTCCTCGGCAAAAACTCCATCGGAACCACCAAGCGCGGCATTGGCCCGTGCTACCAGGACAAGGCCGCTCGCAAGGGCATCCGCGTCCAAGACCTCATGGATGAGAAGATATTCCGCCTCAAACTTGAAGCCGCCCTTGCCCAGAAAAACCCGATCCTTGACAAGATTTACGGTCTCCACACCTACACCGTTGACGAGATTTTTGACGAATACCTGCCCTACGCCACGATTCTCAAACCCTATATGGCCGAAACGACCCAACTTCTCAACGAGGCAAAGCGTGCCGGCAAGAACATCCTGTTCGAAGGTGCCCAAGCGACGATGCTCGATATCGACCACGGCACCTATCCCTATGTCACCTCCAGCAGTTGTTGCAGCGGAGGTGCCCCAACCGGCACCGGTGTCGGTCCTATGGCCATCAACAAGGTCATCGGCATCATGAAGGCCTACACCACGCGCGTCGGTGGCGGTCCTTTCCCGACAGAGCAGCGATTCCCTGAGAATGGCGGTGTTGGCATTGAGGCCGAGATTGGTGAGTCGCTTTGCGCGATCGGCCATGAGTATGGAGTCACGACCGGGCGCAAGCGTCGCTGCGGTTGGCTTGACGCGGTCATCGGCAAGTATGCCGTCGACGTCAACGGACTGACCGATATCGCTTTGACCAAGCTCGATGTCCTCTCCGAATTCGACACCATCAAGGTCTGCGTTGCCTATGAGTATGAGGGCAAGCGCTACGACTATGTCCCTCAACAGCAAAGCGTCCTGTTCCATGCGACGCCCGTCTACGACGAGTTGCCGGGTTGGAAGGGTCAAGACATCTCCGAATGCAAGACTTTTGAGGAACTTCCCGAAAACGCGAAGCGCTATGTCGAGTATGTCGAGAAGTTCGTCGGCGCTCCTATCACCATGATCTCCGTGGCACCCGAGCGCGACGCGACGATCTTCAGGGGCTGGACCGACTAGGTAATGGTTTCCGGGGGTGGGGCAAAACCCCCAACTTCACCTCAGAAAGGGGTCGAACATGAACATTTTGTTGTTGGGATCGGGTGGCCGCGAGCATGCGCTTGCTTGGTCTCTCGCAAAAAGCCCGAAGTGCGATAAGTTGTTTATCGCGCCCGGTAACGGCGGTACCGACTCCGTCGGCACGAACGTCGCCGGTGTTGATATCAACGATGCGGCAAGTGTTTTGGCGTTTGCCCAGGCAAAAGACGTGAACCTGGTTGTCGTCGGCCCCGAGGCTCCTCTTGTTGCGGGCGTTGCGGACGACTTGCGTGCTGCCGGGATCGCGGTGTTCGGCCCGAATGCAGAGGGAGCGCAACTCGAGGGGTCCAAGGACTTCTCCAAGCAATTCATGGATCGCAACGACATTCCCACTGCCGCGTATGCCACCTTTGAGGCAGTTGAGCCTGCGCTTGCGTACGTTCGCGAACAGGGTGCTCCGATAGTCATCAAGGCAGATGGCCTCGCCGCGGGCAAAGGTGTCGTCGTTGCCGAAACGCTCGAACAGGCTGAGGACGCCGTGCGTGCGTGCTTCGATGGCGCATTTGGTGCGGCTGGCAACCGTGTCGTCATCGAGGAGTGCATGACCGGTCCCGAGTGCAGCCTCCTGACCTTTGTCACGAAGGGTCGCGCGTTTTGCATGGCCACAAGCCAAGACCATAAGCGCGCCTACGACGGGGACATGGGTCCCAACACGGGCGGCATGGGCGTGTACTCCCCCGTGCCGATCGTGACCGACGAAGAGCTTGTCGAGATGGAGGCCATCATGGCCAAGGCCGCCGCCGCGACGGCCGCCGAGTTCGAGCTTGACTACCGCGGTTGTTTGTACGGCGGATTCATGTTGACCCCGCAAGGGCCGAAGGTCGTCGAGTTCAACGCACGCTTCGGCGATCCCGAGACGCAGGTTATTTGCCCCCGACTCGACAGCGACCTCGTGGAGATCATGCTCGCGTGCGCCGAGGGACGGCCCGAGGACATCGAACTTGCTTGGAAGGATACCTGGGCGGTCTCGGTCGTTCTTGCGAGTGCGGGCTATCCCGGTTCCTACGAGAAGGGCAAGAAGATCACGGGCATCGACGACGCGGCTGCGCTTGAGGGCGTGACGGTGTTCCATGCGGGTACGAAGGTCGACGCTGATGGCAATATCTTGACCAATGGCGGACGCGTGTTGAACGTTACGGCGCTCGGCCCCTCTTTCGCCGAGGCCCGCGACCTTGCCTACAAGGCGTGCGAGCTGATTGACTTCGAGGGTAAGCAGTACCGTCAAGACATCGGCCTCAAGGCGTTGAAGGGCCGTGAGAGCTGGAGCTAGCCGTCCGTTTTTGTCTCCGCACGGTTTTGGCAGCGCGGCTGCGTCTTGGTTGTGGTTTTCGCAGGCAAGAAGCGCAGGCGCGCCGCTGATTGTTTGGCTAGACAAGTTTGTTTTACATGAAAAGTTGAGGCTGTATGATTTCCGAAAGAATGCTTTCCGGTGTTATCCGCACCATGACGGGCCAGATCCTCTCATTGAACCCTGCGAAAGAAACGATGATGCCGGCCCCGACTTTGGGGCAAAACTACATGCTTTACATGCATGTGCCTTTCTGTGAGCGCCTTTGCCCCTATTGCAGCTTCAACCGCTTTCCGTTCCAAGAAGAGAAAGCCCGCCGCTATTTTGAGAACATGCGCAAAGAGATGCTCATGTTGCGCGATTTGGGCTATGACTTTGACAGCGTCTACATCGGAGGCGGCACGCCCACCATCCTTATCGACGAGCTTTGCGAGACCATCGATCTCGCTCGTGACACCTTTTCCATCAAGGAGGTGTCGAGCGAAACGAACCCGAACCACCTTATCCCGTCCTACCTCGAAAAGCTCAAGGGCCGCGTCCAACGTCTCAGCGTCGGCGTCCAAAGCTTTGACAACGGCTTGCTGCGCCAAATGGACCGTTATGACAAATACGGAAGCGGCGAGGAGATCTTTGAGCGCATAGGTGAGGCGACCCCGTACTTCACCAGCATGAACGTGGACATGATCTTCAATTTTCCCGCCCAAACCGAGGATATCCTTATCTCGGATGTGGAGAAGGTCGTCAAGTCCGGCTGTAGCCAAACGACGTTCTACCCGCTCATGGCAAGTCCTTCGGTCGAGCGCAGCCTCGCCAACACCATCGGCAAGGTCGATTACGACCGCGAATACCGTTTCTACCAAATCATTGACGGTATCCTTTCCGGCGGAGAAAACCCGTTGTTCGAGCATGGTAGTGCATGGACGTTCAACCGACATTCCTCCGCGGTCAAAAGCGATACCAAGTCAAGCCAGGTCGCCCAAAGCCTTACCCATTCCAATGAGACGGGCATGATTGACGAATATGTTGTCGCCTATGAGGAATACCCCGCGGTGGGCTCTGGCGGAATCACTTATCTCGGCAAGAGTCTCTATGTCAACACGTTCAGCGTCAACGACTACAACGACCTCATCGAAAGCGGCCGTATGAGTCTTATGAGCAAGACCACCTTCAGCAAGCGTAACCGCATGCGCTACCGTTTCATGATGCAGCTGTTCGGCCTCCGTCTTGACAAGTTGCAATTCGAGCGAGACTTTGGTTGCAGCGTCGAGGCGGGTCTTCCGGCTGAGATGGCATTCATGATTGCCAACGGCGCGTTTGCGACCAACACGCCTGAGGAGTTGACCTTGACGCCTAAGGGCCGTTATCTCACGGTGGTCATGATGCGTCAGTTCTTCATCGGCGTGAACAACTTGCGTGACCAAGCTCGTGCGGCTTTGAGTGGCGAGGAGCGCAACCTCATCTTTGGAGATGGCAAAAAACCCTGTGAGCAATAATTGCTCTCGTCAAAACGAGGCGCCTTCCAGGGGAAACGCCTTCCGTTTGAACTCGGAGCGCTATGGGGCGCTACAGCATGGTCCAAACGCGGACGTGGCAATACTGGGTCGATGCGCCCTCGAGGGGTTTGCTCACGACGTTGGCGTAGGTGACGAAGGTGTCGCGGGATCCCGCGGAGGCAAGCATGTCCCCGTAATCGGCGGACCCGGATTCCACGTCCAAGGCAAAGTAGGTCTTTGTGTCCATGTTGACGCCGCAAACGGCGGAAGTGGACTTGACGATCAGGAAGTCGTTGCAGTTGGCGGGGGCACAACGAGGGGTCCTTGCCCATCGAAACCAAGGGACGTTGCTGTAATTGTCGCCCGATGCCTTTGTTTCGGGGGCGTAGGTTCCAAGATTGGCGATGCCGGTCTCGTTGTCATAGATCGCGTCGAATGCAAAGGTGAATCCGTTGTTTGAGTAGCCGGCCTCAAGGGGTCTCATGGACGCCGGAAGGGAGATGAAATCAACGAGGTCGTTGGTGGCAACGTCAAGGGCGGTGAGTTGGTAGTAGATCGACCCGTTCTTGTCGGCGCGCGGCGTGATGACAACGCGGTTATCGGTGGTGTAGGGCGATGTGGCCATGCGTCCCTTCGACTCCCAAACAGTCTCGACGTTTTTGCTTCCAACGCGGGCCTTTTTGAGTAGCGAGTTGGATGTGGCGTTCGACCCTTGCTTGTTTGGCAAAACCTGCCAAAACGCGTAGGTGTTGGCTATGGCGATGGAAGGAAGCTCCCAATTGTTATCGCCCTCGTCGGCAAGTACGGCATCGCCGAGGGTTCCTCCCGAGGTCAACGTCGCAGTATATATGCGCCAAGCTCCTTCGAGGATATCGGATTCGACCCAGATGATGCCGTTGGAGGTAGCGCGTACGTCAAGGATCTCGTAGCCGTCATCGATGCCGACTGCCCCATCAAGGAGGGTCGCGGTGTTTCCCGAGCCGAGCCAGAGGAGGTCGATCTTGTTGAGAGGCTTGCCCGTGTCGCAGGGAACCAGGCAAACCGCAAGATCGTCATCGTTGCACCACACCATCGTTCCATACGTAAGTTTGTAGTCGCCAATCTGGGATACACAACTCGTAGCTTCGACCTGTTGGATGTCGTCGGCCGTCGTGACGTTTACCGGCTTGACGTCGAGAACGGAAACTTCTTCGTATTCTTGGGAGCTCGTGGAGGATTTGAGCGCGGATGAGCCGATCCCGACCGCGGCAACGGCGGCAACTGCGACGGCTCCGTAGATGAGGTGGCGACGGGTGATGATCATTTTGCCGCGCTCTATGGGGATTTCCACGATTTGTTTGTCGAGGGTACGAGACCTGGGTGCCCTGTGGTTTGCGCCGCGCGGGCGCACGTTGCCGACCCGTTGTGGGGTTCTCGTACGTGTGGAGGCGTGGCGCGACTTGGGCCTTGCGTTTCGTGTATTTCTGTTGGCGGGTCTCATAACGTTGTTATTGTGTCATTTCCTCGTGGATTTCGAAGGGGGGAACGCCCAATTGCTACAATTACTGCAAAACAGGCCTGCGTGGGCTTGTTTGTGCGAGAATGTGCGCAACGAGAACCGCGCGTGGCAACAAACGGACGGCGCCTGATAGGAGCAGTATGAGCGACAGCAAACGAATTCTTTTGGTCGAGGACGAGAGAACCATCCGCGAGGCGGTTACGGCATACCTCGAGCGCGAGAACTACTATGTGGTGGCCGTCGAGGACGGTCGCGAGGCCCTCGATGCTTTCGAGAAGCACCATTTCGACTTGATAATTCTCGATTTGATGCTTCCGCGTGTCTCTGGCGAGGAGGTTTGCAAGACGGTTCGTGCCACCTCCGACGTGCCGATCATCATGCTGACGGCAAAGGGAGAGGTCGAGGATCGTATTATCGGTTTCAACCTTGGTGCCGACGACTATCTCATCAAGCCCTTCAGCCCTCGCGAGCTTGTTGCTCGTACCCGTGCGCTTCTCCGTCGCGCCGGTTCCGGTGCGGAGCCTGCGCGCGAGGTCATGGAGTTCGGTGACCTTACCATCGACGTCACGGGTCACAAGGTTCTCGTTGCAGGCGAGGAGGTCGACCTTACCGCGAGTGAGTTCAAGTTGCTGACGACGCTGTCCCGTTATCCGGGTCGTGTCTATTCCCGCATGGAGTTGGTCGAGCAAGTTCTCGGCTACGACTTTGAGGGCTATGAGCGCACCATCGACTCCCATGTCAAGAACCTGCGCGCCAAGATTGGCGACAACCCCCGTGAGCCTAAGTGGCTTCACACGGTTCATGGTGTGGGTTACCGATTCGAAGATCCCACCAAAAACTAAGGGGCAAGCCGGAATTCTATGGATGGTGAAGAAGGAACCGAGCGTACGTTGGTCGTTCCTGACGAGCCGGTAGCGGGTTCGCCCGCCGCGCGTGCGCGTCAAAAGGCCGAGGAGGCCAACGGCAAACCGACCGACCGTGAAGACAAAAGGGCTTCCGAGACGTCGCAGGAGTCTCCCGGTGAGGCAAAGGGCGACGAGAAGCGTCAACCTCATGATATCGAGGGTGATCCCAAGGACAAGAAACGTGTCTGGAAGGGTTTTAATTACGCGTCGCGTCTCGCTCTCATGTTCGGTGTCATCGCGGCAATGACGGCGCTTTGCACCATCTTCGTCATGTCCTTCGTATGGGGTCAACACTTCAAGAGCTATACCGAGGAGAACCTCCAAACCACAGCCGCCAGCATCGCGGAGAGGATCTCTGAGCGCTACGGCGAGACCAAGGGATGGGACGCGGAGAGCTTCGATATCGCGGAGAGCGTGGAGGTCGCTTATCCGGGTGTTGGCATTGCGGTCGTCGATCGTGACGGAACGGTACTTTTCGACTCCTCGCGAATAGAGGGTTCCTCATCCAAGCCGCTCGGCGCGTTCGACAAGATGAAGACTGCAAATATCATCTGCGACGACCAGGTGGTCGGCTCGGTGCGTCTTTGGGTCTCTGGCTCCGATTCCCTGTTGCGCGACAGTGATCTGCAATTCCGAAACAATTCGTACCGCGCCCTCCTGTTTGCCGGCGTCGTTGCGATTCTCCTCGCTTGCATTATCGGCTTCTTCTTCGCGCGCACCCTTGTGCGCCCCATCGACACGATGACCAAGACCGCAGAGGCGATCGAGAGGGGCGATTTGTCCGCGCGTACGGGGTTGACGGGCAACGACGAGGTCTCCCATCTCGGTGAGGCGTTCGACGCCATGGCCGAGAGCATGGAAAACGACAGAAATCTCGAACGACGCCTCACCACCGATGTCGCCCACGAGCTGCGCACCCCACTCATGGCCATCCAGTCAACGGTTGAGGCCATGATTGACGGCGTTTTTCCTGCCGACGAAGACCACCTGATGACGGTTAACTCCGAGGTCCAACGCCTCAGTCGCCTTGTGGGATCCATGCTCAAGCTTTCACGTCTTGAGAATCGCGCAAACCCCATGAAGCGCGAGGTCGTCGACGTGGGTGAGCTTGTCAACACGATCGTCACCACTCACCAAACCTTTGTCGAGGATAGCGGCCTGACGTTGAAGTACGAGGCGCAGCAGGGTGTGTATGTCATGGGAGACCCCGACATGATCCGCCAGGCTACGGCTAACCTCATCTCCAACGCAGTTCGCTACACGCCAGAGGGAGGATATATTTGGGTCCGAGTCCGTCGTGGCGAGATCATGGCTTCCATCAGCGTCGAGGACACGGGCGTTGGTTTGACCCCCGAAGAGGCCAAGATGGTGTTCAGTCGATTCTGGCGCGCCGATTCTGGACGCCAACGCGAAAGCGGTGGTTTGGGTATCGGCCTATCCGTCGTCAAGGAGATCGTCGACCGCCATGGTGGATGGGTGCAGGTCGAGGGTCGCAAGGGCGAAGGTGCCCGCTTCACGATCCACCTGCCTTTGTTTGACGAACAACGGGAGATGAAGGCGCGCAAGCGTTCGGCCAAGAACACGCAAAAGTTCTCCATCCAACCGCTTCGCAAGAAATAGCACCTGTTGCGCGTTGCTCGTTCTTGGGGCCATGCTGCTTCGTCCTTTTTGCCTTCTTGGCGTCTTGGCTCAATAAACAATGATGCGCCCACGTGCTATTTGGGGCATAATAAGCAACGTGTGACTTTCGTCCGAGAAAGCCGCAAAACATCGAGAGAACACGAGGGTTTGACATGGCTGGAATTGATATTAAACCAGACGCGCAGGGCAAGGTTCGCGACCTTTACGATTTGGGCGATCAGTTGCTTTTCGTCGCAAGCGACCGCATCTCCGCTTTCGATTACATCCTGGATAGCGAGATTCCGTACAAGGGCCAAGTCCTGACCCAGCTCTCCCGTTTTTGGTTCGAGCTCCTCGACGGTGTCGTGGACAACCATCTCGTCTCCATGGACGTAGAGGACCTTCCCGAGAGGTTCCAACCCTATCGCGATTATCTCAAGGGTCGTTTCATGTTGGTGAAAAAGGCCGAAATGTTCCCGGTTGAGTGCATCGTGCGCGGATATCTTGCCGGAAGCGGACTTGCCGAGTATCGCAAACAGGGTACGGTTTGCGGTATCGAGCTCCCCGAAGGCCTTGAGAACTCCAGCAAGCTTCCTGAGGCGATCTTCACCCCCTCCACGAAGGCCGAGATTGGCGACCATGACGAGAACATCAGCTTCCAGCAATGCGCCGAGCTCATCGGCGAGGATGACGCTGCTGCTTTGCGCGACCTTGCCATCAAGGTTTATTCCACCGCTGCTGGGTATGCGGCGAGCCGCGGCATCATCATTGCTGACACGAAGTTTGAGTTTGGCCGCATCGACGGCAAGATCATTCTTGCAGACGAGGTTCTCACCCCTGATTCCAGCCGTTTTTGGCCTGGCGATCTGTATGAGGTAGGCAAGAGCCAGCCCAGCTTCGACAAGCAATTCGTTCGCGATTGGTTGACGGCCAATTGGGATAAGAGCTCCGGCGAGAAGCCTCCTGCGCTGCCTGCCGAGATTATCGAGAAGACCAGCGAGAAGTATATCCAGGCATACGAGACGATCACGGGACGCAAGTTCGAGCGCTAGTGCATCGATTGTCACGCTTGGGGCTTTGACAAACACGAAAGAGAATCATGAGTCGCAGAAACGTAACCAACGAGAGAAACATCCAAACCGAGAAGCGTACGGGACAGACGCGCAAGAGCGCCTCCTCTGCGAAACCCGCACGTGCCGCTGCCAGTTCCGTCTACGTGGTCGAAAAGAAGAAGACCAAGGAACAGAAAAAGGCCGAGGAGCGCAAGAAGCAGGCCGAGGAGCGCCGCATAGAAGAGGCTCTTACCGCCAAGTATGGCAACATCAAGACCTCGCGCATGAAGAAGTTGCGTGCTGTTTGGTGGGTCACGCTCGCTGGCGCCATCGTCTGCACAGCCCTTGCATGGTTCGCGCGTAACTTCATGCCCGAGTGGGCCGCCTTTGCAACCATGGCCATGGCATACGTGTTCATCATTGCCGCTCTCGTCGTTGACCTTGTGTTCATTCGCAAGGAACGCAAGAAGGCCGAGGCGGGACTTGAGGCTGCATTCGCTGCTGCCGGTGGCAAAAAGAAGCTCTACCGTGAAGAGGAGCGTCGCATTCGCGCCGAGATCCGTGCGGAGGAGAAGGAGGCGCGAGCCAAGGAGAAAGCCGAGGCAAAGGCTGCTGAGGAGAAAACCGCCAAGGAGAAGGCAGAGGAAAAGGCTGCCGAATGAGGTTGGTTTCGTGGAACGTCAATGGCCTGCGCGCTGTTGAGAAGAAGGGTTTCACCGAGATCTTTGCGACTCTTGATGCAGACGTGTTCGCCCTCCAAGAGACCAAACTCCAAGAGGGCCAGATCGATCTCGAGTTTCCTGGCTATGAGAGTTGGTGGAGCTACGCGGAGCGTAAAGGATATTCCGGCACCGTGGTCTGGGCCAAGCAAAAGCCCCTTCGCGTGTTGCATGGCCTCGGGATCGAGCACTTGGATACGGAGGGTCGTATCGTCGCCTTGGAGTTCGATCGGTTTTGGTTTGTCGACGTGTACACTCCGAACGCCCAAAACGATCTTGCTCGTATCGATTACCGCATGGAATGGGATGGCGCCTTCCGCGAGTTTTGCTCCGGTCTCGAAGCGGGGATGTTGCCTGATGGGAAGGCTGTCGATCCAAAACCTGTGATTATGTGTGGCGATTTCAACGTCGCCCACAACGAGATCGACTTGAAAAACCCTGGTCCGAACCGCGGCAAGGCAGGATTTTCCGATGAGGAGCGCGGAGGGTTCACCGCGTTACTCGATGCGGGCTTTGCCGACACCTTTCGCCGTCTCCACCCCGACCTTGAGGGAGCGTATTCGTGGTGGAGCTATCGTTTCAAGGCGCGCCAGAACAACGCGGGATGGCGTATTGACTATTTCTTGGTGAGCGAGAGGCTTATGGATAAGGTGATGTCTGCGTCGATTTACTCGGAGGTGCTTGGGAGCGACCATTGTCCGGTTGCCCTCGAGATCGACCTGTAGTCCACGGGGGAGTTGCCGGTTGCCGTCGAGATCGACCTGTCGCTTTCGAGCTTGGTCTATAGCCTCTGGGTCCCTATTTCGAAGCAAGCGGGAGAAGGACGGTGAACGTGGTGCCCGTTTCCGCGTTGCTTGCCACCATGATGCAACCGTTATGGGAGGCGACGGTGCCGGCCGCGATGGCGAGACCAAGGCCGTAGCTGTTGTTTCCGCCTTCATGGGTGCGCGCCTTGTCGCCGCGATAGAAGCGATCGAATAGGTGGGGAAGGTCTTCCGGAGGAACCGGCGTTCCCTGGTTCGTGATGGAGAGCGCCGCTACGGGGCCTTTGGGAAGGGTGCCTTGAACGACAGTTGTCGGCGGGAGGTTTCTGTATGCGGCGGCGTCGGCTTTCTTCACTTGGGCGCTGACGGTGGTTTTCGCGGGTGCGTATTTACAGGCGTTGTCGAGCAGAGTCGCGCAAAGGCGGGAAATCTGTTGCGGAACTCCTACGATATGCAGGTTTTCCTCCACATCCTCCTCGAACAACACCTCTTTCTCGTAGGCGATGCTCTCAAACTGCAACAAGGTGCCAAACGCGACGTCCGACAGGTTGATGTCCTCGCGAGGTGCACTTCCGCCGACCTCTCCCGAGCTTTCCTCCGCATCGAGCTTTGCGAGGTCGAGCATGGAGACGACCAGGTCTTGCATGCCGAGGGCTTCCTGTTGGGTGCTTTCGAGCCACTGATCTTGGCTGGCGATAGTGCGCTCGGGGTGTTTGAGCATGATGTCGGTGTTGGCAAGGATGACCGTAAGTGGCGTCTTGAGCTCGTGGGATGCGTCGGCAAGGAATTGCTTTTGCTTGGTCCAAGCCTCCTCCACCGGTTTTATCACCCAACGTGACAACCCTATGCTGATCGCGAAGAACACCAAGAGCGTGCCTATGCCGACGAGAATCAGCATGAGTAGGAGTCCTTGCCAATTCGTGGCGCTAGCGGTGCTCGCGAAGGCGTAGAAGGTCGTGGCATTGCGCGTCTGCTTGACATAGAACAGACCGAGATCGCCCAAGGTCCCCTTGCCGTCAGAGAGTTTTCCCAGCCTTGATGCGGCCTGTTCAAGGACGTCTTCAGAAAGTCCTGCGGAGGAGTAGCGCGACATGATTTGAATGGCTCCGATCGAGGAGACGCGATAAACCGCGACAGGTATGACGTTGTCACTGCTCCCGCCGATGAGGGGGTTACTTTGGATGTCGTCGGCGCTTTCGTCCGTGGAATCGGTCGTGTCCCCAGGTAGCGACGGAAACAGGAAGCTGTTGTCGAGGTTCGAGCCGAACGGTTGGAACATCTCGTTTTTGCTGGAGAGCTGTCCTGTCTTGCTGGCCGAGTTGACAGCCTGATTCATGGCGTCAAACACGGCGTTAATGCTTTGTTGGTAGCTTATGACTCCAATAGAGGAGAACACAGCGATGACGACGATGGAAACCATCGCCATGTTGATAAGCACGAATTGTCTTTTGAGCTTCTTGAGCATGGTGGATTAGATGGTATCACCGTTCAGCCGGTAACCGACCTTGCGAAGCGTCTCGATGGAGGAGCCGGAGCCGAGAAACTTCAGTTTCTTGCGCAGGAAAGAGACATAGGCCTCGACATTGTTGTCTTCTGCCGCGGAGTCGTACCCCCAGATTTTGGCGATAAGTGTCTCTTTGGGAATGACTTGCCCGGCGTTTTTCATGAGAACCTCAGCGAGTTGGAACTCCTTGCGAGAGAGATGGATGGTCTTGGCGCCACAGGTCAGGTCAAGGCTCTCGAGGTTGAGGCTGAGGTCGTACGCATCGATCGTCTCGAAGATCACCTCGCCTTTGCGGCGGGTCAGGGCGCGGAGGTGGGCCAAAAGCTCCGAAGGAGCAAAAGGCTTTGTCATGTAATCGTCCGCGCCAGAGTCCAACCCGGTGATTTTGTCTCGAATCTCGCCCTTTGCGGTCAACAGGAGCACTGGGGTCGAGATGTTCTTGCGGCGCAGGTTCGCCACGACGGTAAAGCCGTCCATCTTTGGCAACATGACGTCCAACACGACGACGTCGTAGATATCCGAGGAAGCATAGTCGAGGCCGTCTTGGCCGTTATGGACGAGATCGACCTGGTAGCCGCTGTCCTTAAGAATCTGTCCGAGGGCTTTCGCCAACGCGACGTCGTCCTCCACGATCAAAACTCGCATAGTTGCCCCTTCCGAGGTGCCTTTTCGTCAAACGTTGTTTTCGGTACCTATTGTAAACAACCCGCTGAAAGCATTCTGAAATCTCACGTAACCAGGTGGCCTTTTCAGACACTTTTAAGAGACCTTCCATAGCATTGCGAGCGTCACCGGCGAAAAGGGTCCCAAAAGGAGACCGAAAGGAGGCTGCTCTATGGCGGGGTACAACGACGTCTTCGAGCGCAAAGAGGTCAAACACGTCATCAATGCGGCTCAACATCGACAGTTGGAGGAGGCTCTGAAAGGACGCATGCAGATCGATGCCTATGGGAAGAGCCAAATTACGAGCATCTACTACGACACCCCGCGTTGGGAGGTCATCGAGCGCTCCCTCGACAAGCCCCTCTACAAGGAGAAGTTGCGCGTGCGCGTCTACGGGCACCCTGCCGACGACACCACGGGTGAAGCGTTCGTCGAGATCAAGAAGAAGTTCAAGGGCATCGTGTACAAGCGCCGCGTCCGCATGACGTTGGCGGCGGTGCAGGCATACTTTGACGGCATGCCCTACGAGGATGCGGTACGCGTCTATCCCTTGGTTGACCCGGAAGTGGTCTCGGAAGCCCTGAGCTTGCGCAGCATACAGATTGCGCGCGAGATAGACCGTTTCAGGGAGTTCCATGGGCCTTTGATCCCAAGCATGGGGATTGCCGTCCAGCGAAGCGCGTTCATCCCGATTCCTGGCGCGACGAACGATCTCGCCTCCTCCGATTTGCGCATCACCTTGGACGAGGACGTCCGGTACCGCAATCTGATTGACGGGCAGGCCGACTACCAAAGCCTCATGAAGCCCGGGATGTGCATTTTGGAGATCAAGGCTATGGGTGCCATGCCTCTTTGGCTTGCTCGATTTTTGGACGGCGCAGGAATCTTCCCCTCGTCCTTCTCGAAATATGGTGAGGCGTATATCCGCTCAGTGCGGGCGTCTTAGGCGCAGATTGGCCACCAAACCCCGATACCAAACCCCGATAGGAAGGAATATCCGCCATGTTCGAACAGACCTTTACCTCCCTGTATGCCGACACGGGATCAGCTATGAGCAGCGTCACCTCGTTTGAGTTCCTGATTTGTTGTCTCGCCTCCGTCGTATTGGGCGCGGTAGCTGCTTGGGTGTACACGTTCAGGCACGAACACACGAAGAACTTTGTGGTCACTTTGGCCTTGTTACCCTTGATTGTGCAAGCGGTCATCACCTTGGTCAACGGCAATTTGGGTGCCGGTATCGCGGTCATGGGCGTTTTCAACCTGGTTCGTTTCCGCAGCATTCCCGGAACCGCGAAAGACATCACGAGCGTGTTCTTGGCCATGGCAATCGGCCTCGCCACTGGCATGGGCTATATCGGCCTTGCGGTTTTGTTTACCATCGTGGTCTGCATCGTCAACATCGCTTTCACTGCATCCCCCTTCGGCAAACAGGCAGAGCCTGAAATGACTTTGAACATTACGATTCCCGAAGACCTTGAGTACGACGGCGTGTTTGATGAGGCTTTGGGGCGTTATACGGAAAACTTCGAGCTTGCGAGTGTGACCACGAGCAATATGGGCGCCCTGTTCAAGTTGGAATACAAGGTTCGTTTGCGCCAGGCTAGCGAGGCAAAGCGCCTGATTGACGAGGTTCGCACCCTCAACGGCAACCTCAAGGTCGCGCTTTGTTCCGCGCCGACACGTGAGGGTCTGTGAGGTGATACCTATGAACAACAACATCTATCCCCAAACCCTTGCGCGCACCTCTTGCGACCCGAAGCGCACGATTTTGTCGGGTGTGCGTAATGCCCCTCGCCACCGTTTGGTGCGTATGTTGGTGGCCGGCGTCTTGGTGACGACCATGGTTCCTGTGGCTTTGACGGGTTGTGGCAGCTCTGCGACGAACAACACGGGAAATTCGACCACGACGACCCAGGTCTCCCCTTCCCAGACGACGTCTAGCGTCGATTTGTCCGCTTACGATCTCGAATATACCGACCGCGATTGTGACCCAAGCTACGACGACTCCTCTGCCACCAAGATCACCCTGTCCGGCACGACCGCGACGACAAACTCCAACGACGGCGTGTCCATTTCTGGTAGCACCGTCACCATCACGAAGGAGGGTGTGTACGTCGTAAGCGGCACGCTTTCCGATGGTCAGATCGTTGTCGATTGCAACGAGGAGGACAAGGCGAAGGTCCAAATCGTGCTCAAGGGTGCGAACATCTCATGCGGCTTTGGGAGTGCCATTTATGTCCAGGAGGCAAAGAAGGTGTTTTTGACCCTTGACGCGGGTACGACCAACACCGTAAGCGATGGAAGCGCCTATTCGCTCAACCAAGACGATGGAAGTGCCAATGCGTGTATCTACAGCAAGTCAGACCTGACTATCCAAGGAACAGGTGCGCTTACGGTAAACGGCAACTACAGGCACGGGATCTTTAGCAAGGATGATTTGGTCATCACTGGCGGAACCCTGAACGTGACTTCCAAGGAAGATGCGGTCCGCGGTAAGGATTGTCTCAAGGTCAAAGACGGAGTCTTCACAATTAACTCGGGTGAAGACGCCCTCAAGAGCAGCAATTCTGACGAGGACGGCAAAGGTTATGTCGTCATCGACGGCGGTGCTTTCACCATTGCGGCAGGCGATGACGCGATCCATGCCGAGAAACTGACCTTGATCAACAACGGTATCATCGACATCAGCACATGCTACGAAGGCCTCGAGGGACAAGCTGTTGTCGTCAACGGTGGCACCACTCACCTCGTATCCAGCGACGACGGTGTCAATGCCGCTTCTGGCGGAACGGGCGACTCCCAAGCTGCGGATTTTGGCGGTGCGGGGAAAAGCCACATGCGCAACATTCAGGACAACGGCGGCGGTGTTGGCGACATGATGGATGGCGACGTTGGCGGCATGATGGATGGCGACAGCAGCTGCATCTTCCAGATGAACGGAGGCTATCTTGAGGTTGATGCCTCGGGTGACGGTATCGACTCAAACGGTTCGGTTGAGATCACGGGCGGCGTCCTTTTGGTCAGCGGACCTACGAGCAGCGGCGACGGCGCCTTTGACTACGCCCTGAGCGCGTCAATCTCTGGCGGAGAGGTGATCATGGCGGGATCCTTGGGTATGGCCCAAAGCTTTAGTAGCGGTTCCCAGGCGTTCTCGCTGGTCAACGTCAACGGAAGCGCCAACCAAAGCGTCGTTGTGACCGATTCGACGGGCAAGGTGTTGGCTTCTTATACCCCGCGTAAGCAATATGGTTGCGTTTTGGTCTCCACGACGGGGATGACGGATGCAACGAGCTACAACATCGTTCTTGGTGGAGTTGTGAGCGGCGCGAACTCCGACGGGTATGCCACGAGCGGCACGGTATCGGGCGGTTCGTCTATAAGCTTTACCGCGTCGACATCGGGCACAAGCAACAGCATAGGAAATGACGCGCCCAATGGCGTGCCCAATGACGTGCCCAACGGTATGGGCGTTGCCTCCGAACCTTCCCCGCGCTATCATGGCTAGACATTGTTATGGTCGTCAAAGGAGGACAACAGCGTGGATAGTGAGAAGATCGAAGCAGGCGTTCGCATGATTCTTGAGGGTATCGGGGAGGACCCCGACCGCGAGGGTCTCGTCAAAACCCCCCATCGCGTCGCCAAGATGTACGAAGAGATCTTCTCGGGTATGACTGAGGACCCATCCGTCCACTTCGAGACCTTGTTTGACGAAGGCCATCAGGAGATGGTCATCGTTCGCGATATCCCGTTTTGCTCCATGTGTGAACACCACCTCGTGCCGTTTTTCGGTAAGGCCCATATTGCCTACATCCCCGGTGAAGATGGCAAGATTTGCGGCTTGAGCAAACTTGCCCGTCTCGTCGACGCATTCGCAAAGCGTCCCCAAGTCCAAGAGAGATTGACCTCCCAGGTTGCCGATTTCCTTGTCGAACAGATACATCCCCAAGGTGTCATGGTCGTTCTCGAGGCAGAGCATATGTGCATGAGCATGCGTGGCATCAAGAAACCGGGCGCGAAGACTACGACCTCTGCGGTGCGCGGCCTGTTTGACCGCAATCATGCAACCCGCTCCGAGTGTCTTTCGCTTTTCTTTGCCCAACACTAGACAAGCGTCTTTTTAGGACGAAACAAAACACTCGGGCAACGGCTGTCCCTTTTTGGCTCGCGAACTCCTCGCATTGCCCCTCTTTGGGGAAGAGAGCCCTCCGCGCCATATTCCCTTCGTGGTAGCAACCCCTCGTATCGCATCCCTTCGGGGCAGCGAATTCTTCACGCTGTCTTTTAGCGCCACTTTCCCTCTTAATTTGTTAGTTAAGGTTTACTTTTCACAGCTAAATGCTAGACTAAGCAGCAAAAATAGTTAGCCGAAATTAACTTACTGTTTTATCTGGGATTTAGCACCGCGCAAAGGGCCAAGCGTGGACCTTTGAGGTCGCGTGCTTGAAAGGAAAGACTCATGATGACGAAAGAAGCCGCGCCCTACCTTTCTATAGATGGGCTTTGCAAGCACTACGGCGAAGGCGATGCGCGTTTGGATGTCCTGTGCGACATCAGTACCACTATCAACAAGGGCGAGATTTGCGTCTTGCTCGGTCCTTCGGGCTCCGGGAAGTCGACGTTTCTGAACATCATCGGAGGCCTTGAGCATGCCGATGGGGGCTCCATTACCGTCGCGGGACAAGACCTTACCGGCGCCAACGACAAACAACTCGGCGAATATCGCAGACGCGAGCTTGGGTTTGTCTTCCAGTTCTACAACCTGGTAAGCGATTTGACCATACGTGAGAACATCGAGGTCGGAGCGCATATCGCGCAAAATCCCTTGGACATCGACGAATTGATCTCGTCTTTGGGCCTTTGGGAGCATCGCAACAAGTTTCCCAACCAGGTCTCAGGTGGACAACAGCAACGATGCGCCATCGGTCGCGCCTTGGTGAAAAACCCAGGCTTGCTGTTGTGTGACGAGCCTACGGGCGCCTTGGACTACAAGACGTCAAAAGAGATCCTCGAGTTGATGGAGCAAGTGAACCGCGAGCATGGTTGCACCATCGTCATCGTTACCCACAACGACGCTATCAAGAACATGGCACATCGCATATTGCGCCTGCGCGATGGTCGGCTCGCCCAAGACGAGATCAACCAAAACGTGGTTGCCGCAAAAGAACTGACCTGGTAGTGGGTGATAATCAATGTCGCCTTTGACCAAACGCATTCCCCGTCAATTCAAGAGTGGCCTCGGCAAGTGGATCGGTATCATGCTCTTGCTGATATTCACCATCTCGCTTGTCGCCGGCTTCCTCATGGCAAGCTCTTCCATGATGCTTATCATTAACGGCGTGGACGAGAAGTATCACGTTGAAGACGGGCGGTTCACCACCAACTTCGAACTCGGCTCTGATGTGCGCGAAGAACTCGAGGCATTGGGCTGCACGCTCTATGAGAACAACAGCTACGACTTGCCTTTGACGGTGGCGAATAACGATACGGCTATGAAGGTGCGCGTGTACGAAAATCGCACCGAGATCGACCTACCTGCCTATTTCGAGGGCACCTCTCCCTCCAAATCTGACGAAATAGCCCTTGACCGTGTGTTTTGCAGTAACAACGACGTGCAAGTCGGGGATACCGTCAAGGTGCAGGGCGAGGATTTCGTGGTGTGCGGCATCATGTCTCTCTCCGACTATCAGGCTCTGTTCGAGAACAACACTGATTTTGTCCTCAACGCCATGACGTTCACCGTAGCCCAGGTGTCAAAGGATTGCTTCAGTGCGCTTGGCACCGAAAATCGCGCCTATACCTATTCCTTTGTGCTCGATGATCGCTCTTTCGACGATGCCCAACGTGTCGATTTCGAGCAGGACATGATCGACCTTTTGGGAGACGAGGGGGTGACCCTCTCCGACTTTGTTGACCGCGATGCCAACCAAGGCATCGGGTATGCCAAGGACGACATGGAGGGTGACTCCGTCGTGTGGATGGTGCTCTTGTATATGCTCATCGCCATTCTCGCGTTCGTGTTCGTTGTTTTGACGTCGTCTACCGTTGAGGCTGAAAGCTCCGTTATTGGAACGCTGTTGGCCAATGGTTATCGCAAGGGTGAGCTGGTGCGGCACTATCTGACCTTGCCTCTCATATGTGGGCTTGTCGGAGCCGTTGCCGGCAACGTGATCGGCTTGACGTTCATGATAGAGAGGCTTAGCGGGTTGTATTACAACTCCTACAGCATGCCACCGTTCCAGTTAACGTGGGATTGGGGGTTGTTTGCGCAATCGACTTTGTTGCCGTTGGCGATTCTTGTGGTGATGACCCTTGTCGGGTTGTTGCTCAAGTTGCGCTGCACCCCTTTGGCGTTTCTCCGTCACGAGACGAGCAAGCAAGGCCGCAGGGGTGGGCACGTGTTGCCGAGCAAGCTCGGTTTCGCCACGCGGTTTCGCCTCCGCGTCTTCGGTCGCAACCTACCTAATTTTGCAACGTTGTTCGTGGGAATCCTGTTCGCATCTATGTTGTTGCTCTTCGGCTTTTGTCTGATGCCGACCATCAGTCTCTATGCAGACAATTTGGCGGCAAGCTTGGTTTCTGAGCATTCCTATGCTTTGAAGGCGCCGGTGGAGCTTGACGGCACCGACACGCAGCGTGAGCAATATGCGGCCGCTCTCAAGTTATCCGACATGGTAGATACTTCCTCGATCGATGAGGACGAGGTGGAGGAAAAGCTTTCCGGCGTTCTCGAGGAGCACATGACAGATGATGTGAGGTCCCAACTTGAGGACTTGGTGGACACCGCCGCTTTGCAGCTCATCGTCACAAACAAGGCCACCACACAACTGACAAGTGCGCTTTCTGCTGATGCTGCGGCTCTTCAGGAGGAGCAGGACCAAGTAAGCGCGCAGGTAGCAGCGTTGCCCCCTGAGGCCCAAGTGTTGCTTGCTCAAGCTTCCTCGATGTCTTCCGAGGAGCTTGCAAAGGCGATGGCAGCACTTCCGCCCGACCAACAAAGCGCTCTCCAACAGGCCATTGCCGCTTCGCAAAAGCTTGCCAGCGATGCGTCCGCGTTGCAGGCAAAGCAGACAAGGTTGACGAACTCGTTGGTGATCAGTCTGACCGAGTACGGCTTGGGCACTTACAGCGCATCAAGCTTGTCTGGTTCGTCTAGTATGGATTCCGCCTTTGAAGACATCGATACCGACGATTTGAATTGGCAGCGCTTGAAGGCCGATGGCATCCTCAAGTCCACCGAGATCGACCTGACCTCGTATGGTCTTGGGGTTGTCGACCTTGCCACTTTTGACGTGGACAACATCTCCTTGGAAGATGTTGACTTTGAAGCCATGGATACCAGCTACATCGACTTTGATGAAATCGGTTTGGGGGGCGTCAACTTGGGCAACATGTCGAAGAACGAGTTTTTCACATTGTTGCAAAAGACAACCGACATCGATGAGGACGCCAACGCGATCAATTCCCTCTACAACTCACCCCAGGCGATCGCCCAGGCGGAGAAGTTCGTATCCCTTAGTCTGGAATACGGCCGCGGCGGAGAGAATGGCTACGAGAGCGTCACCCTCTATGGCATCGCGAACGATTCACGTTACTACGCCGATTTGCCTCTCGATTCTGACAAGGTAACCATAGGCCGAGGACTTTCCCTTAAATTCGGTCTCTCCGCCGGCGACTCCATCGATCTGTATGACAAGTACGAAAACGCCACGTATACGTTGACCATCGGTGGTGTTTGGGGGTCTGATGGAAACATGAACGCCTATCTCCCCCTCGACAAGGTGAATTCCTTGGCGGGAAATGACGCCGACTTCTTCAGCGGGTATTTGTCGAACGAGGAGCTCAACATCGACGGTCGCTATTTGGCAGCCGATATGACGCCTGCCGAAATGGACAAGATCACGATGCAGATGGAAGACTCCATGGATGACACGATGGGGCTGATAGTGTTTGTCGCTTTAGCGATTTACCTGGTGCTTATGTACTTGCTCACCAAGATCATCATCGAGCACAGCGCGCGTAACATCTCCTATATGAAGGTGTTTGGCTATCGCGATCGAGAGGTCAACAAGCTATATTTGCGCTCCATTGCCGAAGTGGTCGTCGTGTCGCTTCTCGTCTCGATTCCCATCGTTATCGAACTCATTCGCGTCTTTGTGAAAATCGCCTTCGTGACGTACAACGGCAACTTTACCCTCTCGTTGCCCCTCGATCGTTTGGTCCTCGAAGTGGTTTTGGGTCTCTTGTGCTTTGCGGTGGTCGCCTTCCTGCACGCTCGCCACATCAAGAAAATTCCCTTGGCCCTCGCCTTGAAAATTCAGGAGTAGGTCGGGCGTTACTTGTCATCCTGCTCGGAATCCGACCCCTCGGGGGCCTCCTCGAGTTCGAGGACTATGCGGTCAACGCGATGGACATCCATAGAGAGGACAGTGAGCGTTGCTTTCTTGTTGCGGTCCTCGAGGGTGATCGAGTCGCCGACCTCAGGTATGCGATCCAAGGAGACCATGATGAGACCAGCCGCCGTTTTGACGTCGGCTGGGTTTTCGGGAGCGAAGCCGATGAGGTCTTCAAGCTCGGCGAGATCCAAGGTGCCCTCGACTTCGAAGGATCCTTCGCCCTGCTCGAGCACATCCTCGGTCTCGTGCTGGTATTCATCATGGATGCGGCCGACAATCTGTTCCATGATGTCGCTCATGGTGACGATGCCTTCGGTGCCGCCGTGCTCGTCGACGACGACCGCGATCTTGGTGTGCTGTTTTTGCATGGTCTGCAAAAGTTTCGGGATGGAGATGGCGCCGGGGACGGCGTTGATGGTGCGAACGGGCAATTCTTCCATATGGGAACCCGGTGGCATAGTGAACAGATCTTTCACGTGGATGAAGCCGATAATGCGGTCTTTGTTGCCCTTGATTACAGGATAGCGGGTGTACTTGTAGCGGCGGACCGTCTCCATGTTTTTCTCGGGAGTCAGGTCCATATCGACGCAGACGAGCTCGGTTCGTGGCGTCATGATCGAGCTCGCGTCGCGATCCGAGAGGTCGAACACATTGTCCACGTACTCGTTTTGCGCTTCCTCGATAAGGCCGCTCTCGGTGGATTCGTCAACAAGCAACTTGATTTCCTCGTCGGTATAGGCCTCGCGCTCCTGCGTGGGGTCGTATCCCATAAGCTTGACGACCGAGTTGGTGATAGCGGTGAAAAAGACGGTGATGGGGTAGGTGATACGGTAGAAGAGGCGCAAGGGGGTGCCCGTCCAAAGAGCGTAGGACTCGGTGTTGAACAGGGCGAGGCACTTTGGGATCTGCTCGCCACAGATAACATGGATCGACGTCATGAGAACCAGGCCAAGGATGGTGGCGACGACGGCGGTGATCTCGATCGGGGCGCCGGTGAGGTCAAACAGTGGCTTGAGGATCTGCACGAAGGTCGGTTCACCGATCCAACCCAGGACAAGGCTTGCGATTGTGATGCCAAGTTGGCAAACGGCAAGGTATGAGTTGACGTTCTCCACGACATGCAGGGCGTTTTTTGCGCCAGGTTTGCCCTGTCCGACGGCAATCTCGATTTGCGACTTGCGAACGCGAACGAAAGCGAACTCACCAACGACGAAGAAGGCGTTCATCGCGACGAAAAAAACAATCAGCACAAGGCTTAGGCCCAGTGACATATATAAAACACGCTCCTAAAAAGATACGGTTGCGGTGGGGTTGCGGCGTCAAGCGTCGCGACGACTCCCCTCATCCAAAACGAGTCGCACCCTTGTGTAATCCTAAGAGATTAACGCAAAACATGCATGTCGTGAGGGCGCTTTCCCTGTTTTTCGTAAAGGTCTAGAGATATTCCATGAAAATGGAGGTGGCGTTATCTGCGGATTAGGCATGTCGGCAGATTGCGCATAGGGCGAAACGGTTCGAAGGAATCTGTTACAAAAAGGGAGTTGGGTCCGAATCCATTCGAATCCGTGTCTATAATAGGGTGCTTTGCCAATTAGTCGTTATGTGTTTCAAGGAAAGAAGGTCCAATCATGAGTTTCATGAGCGAGTTCAAGGAGTTTATCAACAAGGGTAATGCTATGGACATGGCAGTTGGCGTCATCATCGGCGGCGCTTTCACCGCGATCGTCACGAGCTTGACCACCGACATCATCAACCCCTTCATCAAGCTTGTCACGAGCCCCGTGTCCGGTGGTGAGGAGGCGCTTTCCGGCCTCGTCATTCCGGTTCCCGGCATGGAAGGCGGCATCGACTTCTCCGCGTTCATCGCTGCAATCATCAACTTTATCATCGTTGCCTTTGTCGTGTTTTGCCTCGTAAAGGCTTTGAACGGCATGCAAAATGTCGGCAAGAAGGCTCTTGGCAAGGATGGTGTTCCGGTTGAGGAGGCCCCTGTCCCCACGTGTCCCTATTGCCTCGAGGAGGTCAAGGAGGGCGCAACCCGTTGCCCTCATTGCGCTGGGGACATCGCCTCTTGCGAGGCGTAAGCAGCCTCGCCGGTAAAAGCCGCCGCGAAAGCCTCCGAGTGTGCCGAGTTGGTCGCCAAGGCCAACGCGTGGCCGCCTCGTTGATAGAAATTGCCGCGTCGGGAAACTTTGCCGCGTAAGAGCGAGGTTTGTTAATTTGCAGCGCCCTCGCAAGTAATCGGGCCTGTGTCCATTAGAATGGGCGCAGGCTTTTCTATTGAGAGGAAGTAACTATGAAGTGCGTGGTTTCCGTTTTGGGCAAGGACCGCAAGGGTATCGTCGCCGCTGTCGCAACGTGTTTGGCAGAGCATGATGCCAATATCGACGACATCAGCCAAACCCGTCTCGGCGATATCTTCTCCATGACCATGATGGTCACTTTGAGTCTTGAGGTCAGCGATTTTGAAACCGTCCAAAAGGCACTCGCTGACGTTGGCGAGGAGCTCGGTATGCAAATCACCATCCAACGTGAGGACGTATTCCAGTTCATGTTCAAGATCTAGATCTGACAGATACGATAGATACAAGCAAAAATGAAGGCTGGTCCTGGTAGTGGGGGACCAGCCTTCTTGTGTTGTTGGGTTGTTGAGCAAGGCCCTAGGCCGTTGGGCAAGGCCTCGGCTCCCCAGGTCGTTTTGCAAGGCCCCAGCAACTTGGCAAGACCCCGGGCTCATGCCGCCGGCCTATTCCTTGCGACTTGCCTCACGCTCGCGTAGACGGGCGGTAATCTTCCGACCGAGCTTTTGGCACGGCTTCTCAACGAGGTGCCATGAGGCGAAGGAGGCGACAAACGTGAACGCGAGGCACACTGCAAGGTAGGGCCAGTAACCGAAATCGGCGCCCATGGAGCTTGCGACGGCTTGTTGAATCGGGAATGCATAGACGTACATGCCATAGGAGTAGTCGTTTTTGGAGAACACCTTTCCGAACACCGGGTTTTTGGCGAAGGCAAACGAGATGACGATCGGCGGGATGACAAGAGAGCCGGCGATGACGCCCGCTACGGGGTGGTTGAACCCGATGAGCATGACGACAACAAGTCCCGCGAAGGCGATTTGGATCGGCACGCGGTGTTCTGCTTGGTATTCGAAGGCCAAGGCTCCGGCGATGTAGAAGAAGAACAGGCGCGGGTAGTTTGCGTTCCAAGCGATGTTGGTGGTGGCGGCATCGTAGACGTTAAGCACGAAGCAAAGCGCGAGTACCACCCACAAGACGGCGCGGCCTTTCGGGAGTTTGCGCAGGACAAGGTAGATAAAAGGGGTCGCGATGTAACATTGCAACTCGTATTGGAGCGTCCAAAGAGAAGTGTTCACGTCGGTTGGGTGGGGGTTTGTCGCAAAGACGCCGGGCAACGAGTTCGAATGGTAGGGGATAAGAGCGTTCCAAAGGTAGTCGATGGTGATCGGGCTGGTCAGGTAAACGCGACGTCCCTCGGTTGTGAGGAAGAGGCCAAGCACGATCGCAAACAGGGTCGCGGTGATGAGCGCGGGATAGATGCGCATGATGCGACGAACTGCGTAACGGAGGACGTTGGTGTCTCGGAAAAAGCTCTTCGTGATAAGGTAGCCGCTCAAGACGAAGAAGATGTCCACCGCGATACCAGGGGAAGTCGTACCGAAGAAGTTTGGCAAGCCGGTGACGCCGATGAACATCTCAGCGTGCCCGAAGATGACCATGCACGCTGCGAAAAAGCGCATGGCATTGATGTTGTTTTCCCTGCTTGGTGCTTTGGTTGCCGAGGTATCGCTTTGTTTTTCGTCCACGGTTCTCGTTCCTTGGCTAGTCGATTTTGAAACCGAGGAAGCTCTCGGCGTTGTGCCAGGTCAGCTTTTCGAACTCATCCTCGTTGAAATTCATGCTGCGAAGCATGTCAAATTCCTTGGTGGGATCCCACATGGGGAAGTCGCTTCCGAACATGACGCGGTCGGTGCCAAACAAATTGATGAGCTCGTGGCCATGACGCACTCCGGTGAGCTCGAAGGAGCTGGATGTATCCACGAAGCAATTCTCGTTGCGCAGGTAGTCGAACCCGATGTCATAGATCGACCACCCTCCGAAGTGGGCCGCGTCCACGACGAGATCGGGAAAGGCGCGCAAGATCTTGGCCACACGCTTTGGATGGCTGAAGCCGTAACGGTAGTCGCCGACGTGGAGGATGATTGGCAACTTCTTGGCCTGGGCGATCTCGTAGACGTTCATAAGGCGGGGGTCGTCCGCGTTGACGCGTTGGGTATCGGGGTGGATCTTTATGCCATGGAGTCCGAGCTCGATGCCGTGGTTGATTGCGGCTTCGGGATCCTCACAATCTTGGTGCATGGCCATAAAGCCAATGAACTGGGGATACTTTGCGCACCGGTCGGCTATGAACTCGTTTATTGACAAAACGTTTTTTGGCCGGATGGCGACGCTGTGCACGCAAAAGTGGGTGATGGGCGCCCGGTTTTGTTCTTGCAAGAGGTGTTCGGCGGTTCCTTCGGCGCTATACATCTCCTCAAGCCCATAGAAATCGCGCACGGAGTCGACCGCGCGTTGCGAGATCTTGTCCGGGTAGATATGGGCATGGATGTCGATGATCGCCATTGGGCCTCCTTGTGGTTGTTGAAACGTTCGCTATTGTACGCCAAAAGCGCAGGCAATCATCCTTATTGGTGATAAGTTACTCGGTGTTTACGATGGTGGGTGTTCGCTTACGGCGGCGGGTGTTCGAAGGCAATGTCCCGTTCGATCGAAGTTGTGGGGAGTTCGTTTGCGGTGGCGGGTGTTCGAAGGCGATGCCCCGCTTGGTGTGGAATATACTGTGAATATGGTTTGTCGCTAGGAAAGGAGCGTCTTTTGGGCATAGATGTCAACGATTTCAAATACGAAGGCAAGGACAAAAACGCGTTTAAGCTTTGCAAATTTCCAACAGACGCTGGTGTGGATAAGGAGGAGTCCGAGAAGTACCACGCCTTGACAGCGGAAAACACCGCAAAGATCGCAGCGTTACAGGACAAGTTGTATGCCCAAGGCGAGGAGGCGCTGCTCATCGCGCTTCAGGCTATGGACGCGGCGGGTAAGGACTCTACGATCAAGAAAGTTATGAGTGGCGTTAACCCCCAAGGCGTCAAGGTCACAAGTTTCAAGAGCCCCAACAGCACCGAGCTTGCTCATGACTATCTGTGGCGCGTCGTGAACGCGTTGCCCGAGCGTGGCTATATAGGCGTTTTCAATCGCAGCCACTACGAGGACGTCTTGGTCGTGCGCGTACATGAATATTGGAAGCACTACAAGTGGGCGTCGCGTTGCCAGGATATGGATGAGGAGGAGTTCTTCGAGAAGCGTTTCGAGGCCATTCGCGCCTTTGAGGAGCACCTATACGACAACGGTTATCGGATCGTCAAGATCTTTTTGAACGTGGGAAAGGACGCCCAAAAGGAGCGTTTCCTCGCTCGTATCGAGGACGAAACCAAGAATTGGAAGTTCTCCGAAGGAGATCTCAAGGAGCGTAAACTTTGGGACGACTACATGGACGCGTACGAGCAGGCTATCAAACACACGTCAACCGAGCATAGCCCTTGGTACATCATCCCGGCTGATAAGAAGTGGATGACACAATACCTCGTGAGTTGTGTGGTCTTGGAGACTCTTGAGAGCATTGACCCGCACTATCCCGAAATGCCTGAGGACCAAGTTGCCCGTTTGGGCGAGTCGAAGGCTGCCTTGCTTGCCGAGGACGGGCCTGTTGAGGACGGGCTCACCGAGGAGGCGGAGTTGGAGGTTGCGGCGGAACTCGAGGTCGAGGGTGACAAGGAGCCCAAGACCAAGAAGAGCAAGAAAACCAAGAAGGACAAGGACAAGAAAAAGAAGTAACAGCGGCATGTTGCGCGCGTTTGTGGAAGGATACGCGTTTGTGGAGGGTTTGTGTGTGGGAAAAGTAACACTTGCAAGCTCATGGCGCAGCGCGTAACATGTTTCTTCGCGCAAAGCGCACCAGACATATTGCGGGGTGGAGCAGTCTGGTAGCTCGCCGGGCTCATAACCCGGAGGTCGTTGGTTCAAATCCAGCCCCCGCGACCAATAACACCAGGTCACAGGCTTAAGCCGGTGACCTTTTTCTTTGTACGGACCCCCAGGTGGTCCCAAAGTGGTCCCCAATTCCAAGAAGAGCCAAACTTTCACGGTTCCAACACATAATTGTGTGGCAGCTGTTGCAGCTGTGGCAGCTATGTAGGGATGCCCCTGAATTTGCAACGAGCAATAAAATGGCTCCCGCCCGATTGGACGGGAGCCAAAGCTTTGGCGTGGATGATCGTTGGCGCTGAGGCGTTAATAATGCTGCGCTTTCGATGTAAGCACAAACGATGATTCAAGACTTTCGATATTTGTCGATAGTTTTGCCATGTCTATTCGACCTTCCATGCTAGGGGCCAGTCGGCAGGTTGCGGCATCTCGGCCAGGGGCGGGAGCTGGTCGACGATCTCCATCGTGCGCACCGATACGGTTATGAGCCTCTCGATGAGGTCCACGATGTAGCGCGGGTCGTCGCTGTAGTCGTTGGGGTCGTTGACGATGCCGGACGCCTTGTCGGTCTTCACCTGGTAGCGGTCTATGGCCCATTCGAGCGGGCTGCGGCCGTTGACGACATAGCGCTGCGCGTGCTCGGGAATGTCCCTGATGGTGAGGTTCTCGTTGTAGATGAGCACCGTGTGGTCGTCCACCTTCTTGCCGGTCTCGGGGTCCTTGCGCTTGCCCCATTTGATTTTAACGACGGGGCCGGGGTTCTGACTATTGCCAACCTCTTTCACGTCCCAAGGCTCGACATCCTCATAACCCAAGTGCAACTTTGCGAGGGCCCGGCCTGCGGCTGCAAACTCCTTGAAATTGCGGGACAAAGGAATGCGCGGCAGCTCCTTCTGCAGGTTGGCCGCGAATCGCTCTCGGTATTCGGGCGAGTGGAGGATACCGTAGACGTAATAGAAGATGTCGACCTTGTTCACCTCGAAGCGCTCGTTGGTCCGGGCCTTGGAGCCGGGGACGCCGTCAGCCTTCGCCTGCTCGATGGTGCGGCCCTTGCCAGCGCCGTAGGCGTTCGGATAGGCGGCGCGGAACACTCTCAACGTCTCGTCGGTAATGGCATCGTGTCGGACATATTCATTCTTCTGCTTATCGGCATTGGAGAAAAGACCGCCGCTTATGCCGGATTTTTCTTCGTACCAGTAAAGCGGGAAACACTGACCATGATGCATTAATTCAAGATCGGGCAAGTAGTCAGTCATGAGACAACCACGTTCTGAAACGCTTAACACCACATTCTCAAGGCACTTGTTTGGTTCTTTTGTTGGAAAGAGCTTCGGAACGTAATACGTCATATCAATTAGGGCAGGGTCGTTATAGAGATACTGCTTACAGAAAGGCCGATAAATACCCCTAACTAGCAAATCCTTATTAAAAAATGATTTCCTCGTCACGACCTAAACGCTGGAACAACGAACGGTTCCATTTGCATTTACGTTCATCGTATTGAACGGAATCTTTTAACTCATCGTCTGCTGAATGTCCTTTAAACTTGGCGCGCTCTGACTCATAAAAATCAATATGCAATGAAATATTCTTCAACACTTCAGAGCTATCGAAACCCCAACTAAAAGCATCTCTTGCGGTCGCGACGCCACGAGACCAAATCTCGAACATGCCCATGGGCTGCTTTCGCTTCTCGATGCCGAGCGGTGCAAACTCGTACCAGGAATCGTCGCGCTGGTTGAGCCAGTCACCGTGGCGGTCGGGAGTTATCGAATCCCATTCGAAGGGCTCGCCCTCGATGGCACTCGCAACGATGGACAGCTTCTCCTCGCGTGTAAGGTAGTCGCCGATGTCGTGGTAGTGGATGGCCCCGTGCTCGCTGGAATCGGGATTCTTGATGAGCATAGTGATTGCGACAGGCGTACGAGAGCCAGAGCCGAATATCTTGCCACCTTCTTTGCGGGATTGTTCACCCTGGGTTCGCTGGTTACCCCTCAGGTTGAACACATAGATCGAGCTGAACTCGTCCACGAGCGTCCTCCTGAACCCGTCCATCGCCTGGCCGTCCAGCCAACCGCCGTTGGTAACGAAGCTCACCATGCCGCGCTTGCCGATGCGATCGGATGCCCAGCGGAAAGAGCGGATGTAGGAGTCGTAGAGCGAGTTCTTGTTGGTGGCCGTGCCGCGGGCGGCGTAGGTGGCCGCAATCTTGCCGTCGAGCGTCGGATAGCTCATGTTCTGGTTGTTGTCGTTGGCGTTCTTCTGGCCGGCGGAGTACGGCGGGTTGCCCACTATGACGTTGATGGGCGACTTCATCTGCCTGAGGATGCGCTCTGTGTTGTCCACGAAGGTGTCGAGGTCGATGGGGTCGCCCTCCTCGTACATCTGGAAGGTGTCGGTGAGCACCGCGCCCTCGAACGGCACGTACTCGCCGGGGATGCGCGAGTGGTAGGCGTGCTCGATGTTGATGGTGGCGATGTAGTAGGCCAACAGCACGATCTCGTTGCAGTGCACCTCGTTGGCGTACTTGTATGCGAGCCTATTGTCTGGGATGAGCCCGCTGTCCTGCAGCAGGTTCACCACGAACGTGCCGGTGCCTGTGAACGGGTCGAGGATGTGCACGCCCTCGTCGGCCAGGTTCTTGCCGAACTCCTTCTTCAGCAGGCGGTCGGTGGCGTGCAGGATGTAGTCCACGACCTCGTTGGGCGTGTAGACGATGCCCATCCTCTCGGACGTCGCCTTGAACGCCTGGCTGAAGAACTTCTCGTAGAGCTCTTTGATGATCTTCTGCCGACCGGCATCGGTGCGCACCGACCCTGCGCGCAGGCGCACGCTAGCGTAGAGCTCGGCGAGCTCACGGCGCTCCGAATCGGTCTCGATGCCGTATTCGCGCAACGTGTTCACCATGCCCTCCATGGCGATGGAGACAGGGTTGGAGCTTGCGAACTCTGACCCCGCGAACAGGGTCTCGAACACGGGCAGCGTGATCATGTGCTGGGCCAGCATCTCGACCGCCTCGGCCTCGGTGATGCCGTTGTTGAGCGAGTCGCGCAGGCCCCTCAGGAACACGGCGAACTCGGGCGCGGCAGAGCCGCCGTCCAGCACCAGCTCGCCCACGCGCTCGATGTGGCGTTTGGCGATCTGCCCGATGTCCTTGGCCCAGTCCTCCCAGTAGATCTTGGTGCCGCACTTCTTCACGATGACGGCGTTCACGGCCTCCTGCAGCTGCTTGTCGGTGAAGTCGATCTGCAGCTGGGTTCCGCCTTCGCGAGGAGGCTCCTCGCCTTCGCCCCCATCGCCCTCGGAGCCGCTTCCGCCCGGCTTCTTGTCACCGACGTTGATGACCTCCACGACGGCGGTGGTGGACATGTCGTACTCAAGGGAGTTCATGGCGCCCTCGAGGCGCTCGTCGTGGCTTCGCAGCGCCTGCAGGATCTCCCAGACCACCTTGAAGGCGTCCGTGTTGTCCAGCGCCTCCTCAGGCGTGTAGCCGGCGGGAACGACGACCGGGAGGATGATGTAGCCGTAGTCCTTGCCCTCGAAGCGGCGCATGACGCGGCCGACGGCCTGGACGACCTCGACGCGCGACTTCTTCGGCTGAAGGAACATGATGGCGTCGAGGTTGGGCACGTCGACGCCCTCGGAGAGGCAGCGCACGTTCGACAGGACGTGGCACGACTCGTCGTCCGTTGCGGCCAGCCAGGACAGCTTGTCCTTGCGGGTGGCCATGTCCATGGAGCCGTCCACGTGCCTGAGCTCGCAGTCGAACTCCGCGACGTCGTTGCCCTGCTCATGCTCGTAATCTATGTAGGCGCGTACGGTGCGCTCGAAGTAGTCGGATATGCGCTTGGACTCCGGGATGGTGGAGCAGAACGCCACGGCGTTCTTGAGGGGGTGCCCGCTGCCGTCTTCTTTGCCTTGATCGACCAGGCCCTTCCAGCAGCCGATGACCTTGGCGGCGTCGGTTATCTCGAAGCCCTCGTCGTTTGCCATGGCGCGCTGGTAGACCTCGCTCACCACGTCCTCGGACACGGTGAGGGCGATCACCCTGTAGTCGGTAAGCAGACCGTCGTCCACAGCGCGGGCAAAGGAGAGCTTGTAGAAGACGGGGCCGAACTTCTCCTCGTCGTCCATCGAGGAGACCTCGTAGCTCTCCTCCTTGGCCTGGCGTCTGGCGTTGTCGCCGTAGATCTTGGGCGTGGCGGTCATGTAGACGCGCTTTTTGGCCGAAACGAGGCGGTTGTCGTGCACCTTCGTGAACGCGCTCTGGTCTGTGAGGTTGTCAGAGGACGCCGAAGCGCCCGTAGTTCGGTGTGCCTCGTCACAGACGACGAGGTCGAACGGGTCGAGGCCCATGCTCTGGGCATCCGAGACGACCTGTATAGACTGATAGGTCGAGAAGACGACGTTGATACCGCTGCCGCGGTCGAATCGGCTTATCTGCCCGTAAAGCGCGGCGGGGTCGGTCGTCGCCGGGTACGGGAGGTCTGAGAGCGACGTCTCCCATGTGTCGCCGTCGGTGCGGCTCGCGGTCTCGTCGGAGCACACCACCGCGCAGCGCATGGGACGCTTTGACTGGTTGGCCCATTCGCGCATGGTCTGCGCCACAAGTGCGATAGATGGCGCGAGGAACAGCACCAAAGACCCTTCTGGAAGCAGCTCCTCGGTCAGGCGCAGCGAGGTGATGGTCTTGCCCGTGCCGCACGCCATGATGAGCTGGCCGCGGTCGTGATCCTGGAATTTCTCGAGGCACGCGTCGATCGCCTCGCGCTGATGCGGGCGCGGTTCCTTGAACTCGCGCTTGCCGATAGGCTTGCCCTCCACGAAAGAGTCCCAGTCGATGTCGGATGCGGCCATATCGTCGGCGAACAGGCGGACCGTTCCATACTCGATGGCCGTCTTGTCCAGGTGCGGGCCGAAATCCTCGCACGTGCTGATGATCATGTTGTGCTTGTATGTGTCGCCGATGGCGGCCTTGGCGTAGAAGGTGGCGACGTCCTTGAGGTTGAGCGTGGGGCTCGCATAGCACTTGCACTGGATCGCCCAGTAGCTGCCGTCCTCGGCATCGAGCGCAACAAGGTCGATGCCGACGTCGGCGCCGTCGTTGGTGGGCGCGTCGTTCCACATCCACACCTCGCTGAAGCGCTGGGCGTATACGGGGTCGTTCTTCAGGTAGTAGCGGCTCGCACGCTCGAACTTGGTGCCCTTCTCTTTCTCGGTCTCGGAGGTATCTCGTATCCAATCGATCACCTCGTACACGGTGCGGCTGCCGGTTTCGCTTCGACGATGCTGGTGCGCATGCCTCGGCTCGTAGCCGAGAACGCCCTTCATGACATCGGAGACCACGCCCTCGTCGAGGTCCTTGACCGAACAGACCCACGACTTCTGGAGCCAAGGGTTGTAAATTCCGATTTTGGTTACCGGCTTGAACCGCTCTTGGCCGGAGCGCATGCCCATCAGATAGTAGAGCAGAATTTGCAGCGTCTGGTTCTTGTCGGGCTCACCCTTGCGCACCTTGAGGTCCCAGAGCGTGTCGCCGGCGATGTAGTCGCCGTCGCTAGCCTCGGCTTCGTCGGTGAGCCCGCCTTCGAAGGTGAAACCCGTCGAATCGACGGGGCCCACCTCGTCGAAGAACGCCTTGGTGCGGATTATAAGGTTGCCGATGTCGGAGATTGTCTCACCGTTAGGCTCAATGTCGTCAACAGGCCTGTATGCGTGCTTCCCCGCCCGGAAAGCAGAGTCGAAGCCCGAGAGCTTGCACAGCGCGGTGATGGCCCCCTCGTCTGGTGCCATAGAACGAAGTCCAGCTGGGTCGATCTGGCCAATAAGCTCTAGGGCCCTTTGGGACTCCCCGACCATCTTCGCCCCGACCAAAGCAACCTCGAACACATCCTCTGCGCTGTCGCCCAAGGCAATGCGCACGCCGTAATCGACGGCCATGCGACTAGGGCAGGGCTGATATTGTAGTTGCCGATGACCGGCAAGTCGTCCGGATGGAGCTTTTCATCGAAACTCTCTAAGGGGACATACCCCCCACGTGGCTGTTTTGCGCTGCTTGCTAGCCTGGTCACAGACGGCATAACTATTCGCCTTTCTTCGAAAGCTCTTCAATCATGCAGGTGCGGACGAAGGCGGAGAAGCTCATGCCACGTAGGGCCGCCTCCTCCTTGGCTGCGTCGCGCAGGGTGTCAGGTATTCGCAGGGTCACCGACACCTGGTCGCCCTGCACCAAATAGCTGCGGATAGCGGTTTCGCTGGGTTTCTTCGCGATGAGGTCCTTGTAGCCTGGCATTGGAACTCCGTTCACTCGGAATGCAATACATTCGCTTTCCGCCATTATACGCCTGCACGGCCGCCGACCTGCCGCGATCGAACCTGCGCATGAACAGGGGACGGAGGAGTGTTCATGAGCTGTTCATGGTAGGCGCAGTGGATGAACACTCCTCCGTCCCCTGTTCATGGTAGGCGCAGTGGATGAACACTCCTCCGTCCCCTGTTCATCCTCCCTGTTCATCCTCGCGCGCATACCCGACAGGGCGGGTGGGCCGCGCCGTCCTACAAAAACTTATCCAACTCGCGATCCACCACGGCTTTGCGCTTCACTCGCGGCTTCATGATGGCGCGGCCTCGGGCTATTACGTGCTTGGGCGTGCGCAGGGCGCACAAATCGTCCAGCGGGTTTTCCCCCAGAACAATCATGTCGGCGCATTTGCCGGCTTCGATTGATCCCGTAACGTCGCCAACGCCTGCCAGCTGCGCATTGCGAAGCGTCGCCGTATGCAGCGCGAACTCACGTGAAACGCCTACGTACTTTTCGAAGTAACGCACTTCGCGCCAAAAGTCGTATTGCGTAATCCAAGGACAACCGACGTCATTGCCAAGCGCAACGGGTATACCCTGCTCAAGCGCCGCTTTGGAATTCGCCAAAATGCCCTCAAACACCACATTGCCGTTGAATTGCTCAACTTCGCTGGCATTGGAGACCGAGCGGTCGAACAGCGCATAGGGCAGCGCGGGTGAAATAGTGGTGCACAAAAATGCTCCGCGCTCTTTGAACAGCTGCAACATCTCTGGCGTCGGGGCCGCGCCGTGCTCGATGGAGTCGACGCCGTTTTGCAGGGCAACCAGCACGCCCTCGGTAGACTCAACGTGCGCCGCAACCTTGTAGCCAAGGCTGTGGGCTTTTTCGCATACGGCAAGCACCATCTCGGGACTCATCTTCATTTCGCCAGGCACGCCTTTTTCCTTGGCGTCCATTACGCCGCCGGTAATCATCAGCTTGATGAGGTCAACTCCCTGAAGCTTGGCAATATCCACCTGCAGCAACGCATCGGTTATGTTGCGCGCAGCGATGGCAACCGAGCCCGCCATGTGCCCGCCTGGTACCGAAATGCCTTCGTTGGCCGCAAGAATGCGCGGTGCTTCAACCTTGCCGACAGCCGCTTCGTCGCGAACACGCGTGTCGAATTCGCGCAGGCCGCCAACCGTGCGAATGGTGGTAACGCCGCTGTGTAGCTCGATGCGTGCAAATTCGCACACCAGCTTGTAGGCCACGTCGCGAGTAAGCTTGGTGGCCATAATCTTGGTAACCAACGCCTCGTTGTCGCGTTGTTTCTTCTGGGGTTTGCCGTTGCCTGCCAGGTGGACGTGCATGTTGACAAGGCCGGGCGCCAAGTACGCCCCCTTAAGGTCAACCACTTCGCAACCCGCAGTGCTCAGCTGGGCCGTGGGCTCAACGGCAATAATCTCCTCACCTTGCACAAGTACGGCGTGGTCTTCACGCACCTGCATGTTTTCGGTGCCGTCTAGCACGTTTGCGTGAATATAGGCAACGGGCTTTGCTTCGCGGTTATCCTTTGCGGTCATGTCTTTCCCTTCGTGGTGGTGATCTTCCTAAATCGTAGCCGAACGGGCAAGTTGTTTGACTGCGATATCGCATGAACAGGGGACGGAGGAGTGTTCAACCTAACTTGAACAGGGGACGGAGGAGTGTTCAACCGACCAAGCTCATTTTGAAAATCGAAAGGCCGCTGACAAGCCAACGGCCTTTCGCTGTCTTTTGTCTTTGCCGCGCTAAGCAGTCGTTATGCTAGGCGGTCGCTGTGCTAGGCGGTCGCCGCGCCTTCTGGGGCTTTTGACTCTTCGGTGCCCGTTTCCAAACTCTCGGCGGCTGACCCTGGCTCCTTGGCAGACGCTTCCGGCTCCGCGGGTTGCGGGGTCGGGATGCCGCTCGACGCGCCGTAGCCGCTCTCAAGTGAGACCGGCTCGTTGTGCAGGGTGTCGTCAAATTCGAAGTCCTTGCCGGGCAAGATGGCATTGAGCAGGATGCCCACGAGCGACCCCACTGCCAAGCCGGAGAGGCCGATGGTCACGCCTGCGACCTCGAACTGGATGCTGCCCGATCCGCTGTAGGCGATGCCCAGGGCAAGCACGAGGGTGATAGCCACGACCAAAACGTTGCGGCTCTTCTCGAGGTCGGTCTTGTTCTCCACGAGGTTGCGGATGCCAACGCCCGAGATCATGCCGTAGAGCACCATCGACACGCCGCCGATGGTGGCCGAGGGCATCGCGCCGATGAGCGCCGCAAACTTGGGGCAAAACGAGAACACGATGGCGAAGCATGCCGCAATGCGAATCACACGCGGATCGAAGACCCTGGTGAGTGCCAACACGCCGGTGTTCTCGCCATAGGTCGTGTTGGCCGGTGCACCGAAGAGCGCGGCGAGCATGGTGGCCAGGCCGTCGCCCAAAAGCGTGCGGTGCAGACCGGGATCGGCGATGTAGTTGCGGTTGCAGGTGGAGCTGATGGCTGAGATGTCACCGATGTGCTCGATCACCGTGGCGAACGCCAGCGGCACGATCGTGATGATCGCGGTGATGATCAGGCCGGTGTCGGGGTTTTGGAACACTGCGAGGGCGGTGTTCTCGAATTGGAACGGCGCGCCGATCCACGCAGCCTCGGCAACACTGGTGAAGTCCACCATGCCGCAACATGCAGCCACGATGTAGGATCCAACCACGCCGCAGAGGATGGGGATGATCTTGATCATGCCGCGTCCAAAAATGTTGCATACCACGATGATCACGATGGCCACGATGGCGATTGGCCAACAGGTCTCGCAGTTGGTGATGGCCGACCCTGCCAAGATGAGGCCGATAGCGATTACGATGGGGCCTGTGACCACGGGCGGGAAGTATCTCATGACCTTTTTGGGGCCGAACGCCTTGAACAGTGCCGAGAGGATCAGGTACACGAACCCCGCGCAGAACACACCGATACACGCGTAGGGCAAAAGCTCGGGCTCTTGGTTGGGCGCGATGGCGGCGTAGCCCGCGATGAATGCGAACGAAGACCCCAGGAACGCGGGGACCTTGCGCTTGGTGAGGAAGTGGAAGAGCAACGTTCCCACTCCCGCGAACAACAGCGTCGCCGAAACGCTCAATCCCGTGAGGATCGGCACCAGGATCGTGGCGCCGAACATTGCGAACATGTGCTGGATGCCCAACACGGTCATGCGACCTCCGCCCAGTTTGGCGGCATCGTAGATACCCTCCTCCGGGATGGTCGAGACGGAAACTTTATCTTCTTTGGCCATGAAACTCCCTCCGTAAAAATGTTTCTTACACACAAAAGCCCGATGCCGGCGGCAGTGGCATCGGGCTCATTTAACTACTTAGTGCCAAAGATCCTGTCTCCGGCGTCACCCAGACCGGGCACGATGTACGCATGCTCGTTGAGGTGGTCGTCCACGGCTCCCACGTAGATGTCGATGTCGGGGTGAGCCTCCTGCAGCTTCTCGATGCCTTTCGGCACGGCCACCATGCAAACGAAACGCGCATGCTTGACGCCGTGCTTCTTGAGCATGCCAAGAGCAGCTACGGCAGAGCCGCCCGTTGCCAGCATCGGGTCTACCACGATCACCTCTCGTTCGGACACGTCCTCGGGCAGCTTGCAGAAGTACTCGTGCGGCTCGAAGGTCTCCTCGTCGCGGTAGAGGCCGATGAAGCCCACACGTGCGGCGGGGATCATGGCCAACATGCCGTCGACCATGCCGAGGCCGGCGCGCAGGATCGGCACCACTGCGAGCTTCTTGCCCGAAAGTTGCTTGGCCGTGGTCTTGCAGATGGGGGTCTCGATTTCCACGTCTTCCACGGGAAGGTCGCGCGTGGCCTCGTAGCACATCAGCGAAGCGATCTCGCCGGTAAGCTCGCGGAAGTCCTTCGACGGGGTTTCCTTCCTGCGCAAAATTCCGATCTTGTGCTGTATAAGCGGATGGTCCATCACCACGACTTTGCTCATTGGAAGTCCTTTCGAGAATTCGGAAATGTGCTGGCGTAGAGCTCGCGTCTCCCCAGAGGGAGGCTCGATTGCACTGCGAAACATAATACTCCAGCGTTTGCGCAAACGAAGGGTTCGGAACGTAATTTCTGGTGATAGTGGCCGAACAACGCCCACCCAAGGCTACGGTATGTAGGGGTGCCTATGAGCTTGAGACATATGAGCTTGAGACAGAAAGAACCGATGTTAAGCCAAACGTCCATTCTGTGATACTTGAATGACGTCCCTATTCGAGATTTCTGACAAAAAAGGGGGTGCGGACAAAAAGTTGGACCAAATTAGGTTCGGAAAGGACGTCCGCATGGCAAAGTACACGCAGGAGCAGAGAGACGAGGCAGTGGCCCTCTTCAACGAGCTTGGCTCGGTCACTGCAACCATCAGGAGGCTCGGCTACCCCACCAGAACGATGCTTTACAAGTGGGTGAGCCATGATGACGCCGCGCATAACCGCGGGGAGGAGGCCCGGTATCTGCAATATGACCCCGCGGTGAAGGCCACGGCGGTCAGGATGTGCGACAGCACGCACGACGCCCGCTCCGTCGCCAAGCTGCTGGTGCATGCGCAGCCTGTTCTCGCGCGTCCATTCGGCGAGTTCCTCCATGCTTGCGCCGGTGTCCTTCATGTCGGCCAGCGTGACCATATGACAGGCACCTGGCACTTGTCACAAGCGCTTGTCGCAAAAAGCTGACAGGCACCTGGCACCTGTCGTATATGGCGGCTACTCCTCGGTGGCCTGCAGAATGGAGAAGACTTCGACGTCGGTTTCTGCGGCTACCTTGCTGCGGCCGCCCAAGTCGGTGAGCTCCATCAAGAAGGCGACGCCTGCAATCTGGGCGCCCGCCTGCTTTACCAAGCGCACCTGGGCTGCTGCGGTGCCGCCGGTTGCTAACAGGTCATCCACCAGCAAGCACACATCGTCGGCGTTCAGCGCGTCCGCGTGAATCTGCAGCTCGTCGGTGCCGTACTCGAGCGTATAGGCTTCCCTCAGCACCGCACGGGGAAGCTTGCCCGGCTTTCGGGTGGGGACGAAGCCAACGCCCATCGCGTAGGCAAGGGGCGCGCCCACCATGAAGCCGCGGGATTCCGCGCCTACAATCTTGGTGATTCCTTTGCCTGCATAGCGTTGCGCAAGCACGTCAACCATGGTTTTCAGGCCCTCGGCATTGTCGAAGATGGGGGTGATATCGCGAAAAATGACGCCTGGCTTGGGGAAGTCGGGGATGTTTACCATCAGGCTTTCAAGATCTGCGGCCATGTGTGCTCCTTCTGTGCAGCGCTCTGTTGTGCGGGTACGCGCCATGGTGCCGATGCACTCCGTTGTGGGTGCGCGCTTCGTGGCGCGGGTGCGCTCCATTGTAGTCGTTTTCCTGTTCCGGTCGGGCGATCTTCGCCAGCGAGTGAGCTGACAGGCACCTGGCACCTGTCACATTTGCAAAAAGCTGACAGGCACCTGGCACCTGTCATATGTGGCACCCGCCATACGGCATCTTGGCGCCTGGGCTCCAAAAGCCCTCGCAATCCACCCGTCTTCTGAACCGCGTTCGTCACTTCGAGCGTCTATGACCGCCTGTACGACGGCAACTCCTACAGCGTCACGCTGATGGGTACCGACAGCAGCAATCCCTACTACGACGTGAACCCCAGCGTCGGCAAGAACAAATGCACCATCTCCAGCGCGCTTGCGAAGAAGGTTGGCCTGCAGGTAGGCAGCAAGTTGGTCATGGCCGACAGCGTCACCAACGTGGAATACGCCTTCACCGTCGACGCCATCGTGCCCTACGAATCGTCGCCCTACGCCTTCATGGATATCGGCAGCATTGTGGTTGACGGCATGGAAATCGGCAAGATGAACGCCAAGCAGCTTGCCCGTTACCGCAAGGAGAACCTGGGCTTTGTTTTTCAGCTCTACAGTCTGTTGCCGGACTTGACGGTGCGGGAGAATATCCAGATCTGCGAGAACATTTCCCAAAACCCGCTGGATCTCGACGAGCTTTTGCAGACGCTGGGTTTGGCCGAGCTGGCCGATCGCTTCCCTGGGCAGCTGTCCGGCGGTCAACAGCAACGATGTGCCATTGCCCGCGCCCTGGTGAAGAACCCCAAGTTGCTGCTATGTGACGAGCCCACCGGCGCTCTCGATTCTCGCACGTCCAGCGACATCCTCGTACTGCTCGAGCAGATCAACCAAAAGTACGGCGCCACCATGCTGATGGTCACCCACAACCAAGCTATCGCCGACATGGCACACCGCGTCATCATCATGCACGACGGCATGGTGGAGCAAACCATCATTCACGAGAACCCTGTGCCCGCCTGCCAGATCGAGTGCTAGCGCGGTGGGGCTGTCGGTTCCTCAGGCGCTGTGGCAGGCACGTAAGCGGGCATGCTGCGCCAGTAGAGGTAGTACGCGATGGCCAATCCCGTCGCGCAAACACCCGCGAAGTATACGTAGAAGTTCGACATCACGGGGTCGAAGCTCGGCATGATGACGAAGTACCCCACGGCCTGCGCGATGATGAGGGCGATGGGCACGCTGCCGTGAACGCCCTTGCGGCTTTGGCGCTTGGAGGTCATCTGGAAGTTCCAGATGACGCAGCCGGTGAACGTTGTCAGGAACATGATGTGGCACAGCGGGTCCTCCATCACGCTCCACAGGAACCAGTACGCCGCCACAAAGCACACCTGCACGCCCCAGTACATCGAGAGTGCGTTGCGGCGACTCTTTGCGTGCGGGAAGATTTCGGTTTGCAGATCCCATTTGATGGTTTGGTAATGGCTGATGAACTCCATGATGAACCAAGCCACGAGTCCGAACCACAGAAACATCGTGAACCAGTGGTGCGTGGACGAGCTGTCGTCAAACCAGCGGCTGAATCCCACGACGTAAACGAAGTCGTTGGCCATGTTCCACATGTTGCACTGCCAGCTCATGCCGCTGCAATGGTGCTTGAATCCCGTGCGGATGCTCTTCCAATAGAAGAGGTAGAAGCAGACCATTGCGATGATCCAACCGATGTATACCGGCAGATACCACTCGTCGAGCCTGCCCATATATACGTCGAGAGAGTAGTGAAGTCCCATATCGCCCTCCTTGGCGGCGTAGGCTTACTTGCCTTCCTTCTTTAAGCGCAGGTAAACGATAACGCCGCGAATCGCAAAGATCAGGCACACGATTCCCATCAGGTAATACCAGGGGTTTTCCTCCAGGCTGAAGAACTGCGGCGCGATGCAGGTCCACATGTTGCACCACGGGTTGAAGGAGACGATTGCCACGCATATGAACACGATGTTCAGCGCCAGGTTGTTGCCCTTCGTCGTGCCTCGGCGCTCCATGACCAACCCCGGCACGATGGTGATGAGCACCTGCGTGAAGATCCAGAACTTCCACATCGTCTCGTCGTGCAGCTCGAAGCGCAGGAAGTTGAGCCCGATGTAGAAGATCACGAGCTGAATCACGATGTCGCGGATCATCTCTTTCATCTCGGTGTCGGGCTTCCAATTTGTCTCGCGCTCGTAGGTGACCGTGCGATACAGGCACCAGATCTCCATTCCGACCCAGATAGCCTCGCCGATTGCGAGAAGCAAGAACAAGAGGAAGTGGCCGTAGTTGTTCCAGGCGGCGATAAACACCCAGATGCCCATGAAGTCCGCGGCGCAATAGAACGTGTGGAGCCAAAGCGGGTAGGGGCCGGCTTTCTCTTTTTCAGTCAGGTAGAGAGGAATGATATATACCAGCAGGCCAAAGACCACGGCCAACGCAACGGAGAGCCATGCCCCCTCCCATCCTGGTACGCCGATGCTCAAATGGTCGACGAAGTCCTGTCCCGACACATCCCCCGAGGGGTATCCGGTCAGCAGCTTGGTGATGATGTCCACGGTTTTCCTCCTCCTGCCGTTTGTTTCCTTGTCGCGCATAGTATTCTTGTTTCCTTGTCGCGTCAAGGAATGATTACGCTATACTCACGAGGAAGAGCGAGAAGAAGCACGGGAGGAAGGCGACGGATGGCGCGGCCAAAGAACGAGGAGCTCAAGGGGCGGATGCTTGATGCGGCATGCGCTCAGTTTGCTGAGGTCGGCTACGATGCAACGTCTTATTCCACGATTGCCGCTGCTTGCGGCATCAGCCGCAACCTCGCGCAGTACCACTATCCCAAAAAGGAGATGCTTGCCATCGCCTACATGGAACGCGTGCTTGGGGATGCAATTGAAAAGCTCGGGCTTGACGAGGCCGGCCTTCAAGGCGACGTCGAGTCGATCGCTGCGGTGGGCACGGAGTTTTTCGAGCTGTTGCTCTCGAAGCCTGGAACAAGGACGTTCTTGCTCGATGTGATCTCAAGTCGCGCGCTCACGGAAAGCGTGCTCGCTTTCAACGCAGGTTGGGCTATCGAGCATTTTGATACGCCGCCGACCTACGACGAGGCCGCGCTCCGCCGTCTGGTCATCGTGCGCATGGGCGGGTTCTACGAGTTGCTCTACCACTGCCTCAAAGCCGGTGAACCCATTGATGTTGCCAAAGAGCTAGGGGCTGTTGTCGACGCGTTCGCAAAGGCCATGCGGGCCTAAGCCCGAGGCGCTTTCGTGAGGCGTCGTCTCGGCAAGACCGCAAGGCGTATAATCGGCGCATGACAAAGCAGATAGAAATAACCATTCCGCCCAAGCCCCGCGGGTTCCACCTCATCACGGGGAAGGTCGAGCGCGCGCTCCTCGAGGCGAAGGTCGAGTTGCCCGAGGCGGGGTTGATGAACGTGTTTTGCAAGCACACGAGCTGCGGCTTGGCCATAAGCGAGAACTGGGACGCGGACGTGCGACGCGATATGGCCGACGACTTCGACCGCATCGTGCCCGAGAACGCGCCGTATTATCGCCACGTCCTCGAGGGCCCTGACGACATGCCCTCGCACACGAAGTCCGTGCTCACGGGAGGCTCGCTTACCATTCCCATCTCCCAAGGCAGGCTTGCGCTTGGGACCTGGCAGGGTATCTACCTTTGCGAGTTCCGCGACCATGGCGGCCCGCGCAAGCTCGTCGTCACAATTATGGGCTAGAAACCTGACAGGCACCTGGCGCCTGTCATAAAATGTATATGTGGCACCTGTCATGTGTAGTCATCTTTTTGGCAACGTTACGAGGGGCGGTACCGGCAGCGGTGCCGCCCCTCGGTCGTTTTTCGCAGGGGAGGACCCTTCGGACGCATGTCGCCGGGCGGGGGTTCGCCTCTTTTGGGCTATCATGGTTCCTTGCCGCTTGAGGCAGGAGGGGAACATGTCAAAGCTGAAGCTTTGGAGCGGGGACTTCACCCTGCTCCTGTGTATAAATTTGCTGGGATTCATCGCGTGCCAAGCGCTCAACAACGGCACGCCCATCTACGTCAACCACGCGGGCGGCGGCACGGGCTTTTCCGGCGCGCTGATCCTCGAGTTCTCCGCCTTTGCGGCCGCTGCGCGCATCTTCGCCGGGCGCCTGATCGATAACGGCACGCGCAAGCGCATCATGATTTTCGGAGCCGTCATCATGTTCGCGGGCACGGCACCCGCGCTCCTGTTGCCGGGCATCGAACCGCAGCTCGTCTTGCGCGCTCTGCAGGGCATCGGCTTCGGGTGCATCCACACCGCCGCCTCCACGGCTGCAGCCGACGTGCTTCCCAAGGAGCGCCTCGGTGAGGGCATCGGCTACTTCGGCCTGGGCCAATCGCTCGGCATGGCCGTCGGCCCGACGTTTGCGGTCATCCTGACCTCGATGGTGTTCGCCGAGTCGCTGTTCGCGGGTGTCGCTGCGGTGGCCATGGCGCTGTTCTTGTTGGTGATGGCGTGCACCTACGAGCGCAACTACAAGCGCCTGCCGGAATCCTCCGCTTACCGCCAGCGCCGCGAGGCCGCCGAGGGCGCAAGCGCTCCCGCCGAGGACGACAAGGCCCCGAGCGCCGCCAAGAAGTCGACGCTGTCCGGGCTGTTCGTGTCTTCCGCGCTCCCCGGCGCTATCCCCATGGCGCTCGTATGCCTCGGTTACGCCATCATCGTCAACTTCGGCACGCTCTACTCGACTCAGATCGGCATCCCCAATCCTGGCATCTTCTTCGTGTGGGCGGCTGTGACCATGACCGCCGCGCGTCTGGGCGGCGGGTCGCTCTTGGAGCGCATCAAGCTGCACAAGTTGATAATTATCCCGCTCCTTTGCGGAATCGCGAGCCTGATGCTTTTGGCGAGCCTGAGCATCAACAGCTCGATGTACGTGCAATGGCTCGCGGGCGCGCTGTTCGGCGTGTCGATGGGCTTCGTGTTCCCGATCCTCAACACCGTGTGCGTGCGCAACACCGTGCCCGAGCGGTGGGGCGCGGCGAGTGCGATGTTCGGTCTCATGAACGACGCGGGCATCGGCGTCGGCGCGCTGATATGGGGCGCGGTGTCTGACGTGGTCGGATTCATCCCGGTGATGTTTGGCGGATGCGTCATGATCGCGTTGGCGCTGGTCGCCGCCTTGTTCCTCTTCCCCAAGGACCTGTAGGGAGACCTTCGCAGCCCGAGGAAACCTGATGGGTGTCCGACGCCTGTCAGGTAGGGAGTCCTTCAAATCCAAAAGCTCGCTCAAGGAAATCCCCGTCATCGCCTACGACGTCACGAACAACAAGCGCACGCCCGTCGCGGGCATGCAGGTGACCCTGACGTCGATCGTCAACAACGCGTCCCTGACGGTCACGACCGACGAGGCGGGGTGTGCCGTCGCGGACATCGGCTCGCTCGTCGATCCCGACACCGACGCGGGCGAGGGCGCCGAGACGTACGCCGGCTACGTCTCCGTCGAGGCAACCTGCCCGGGGTATCGCACGCACATCGAGCCTTCGAGCTACGTCCAAAGCGGCGTGCCGGAGGGCGAGGACGGGGAGATGCCGAACGCGCTCCAGGTTCCGACTCAACCAAACGATATTGATGTCAATATAATTTTGTCCAGTTGCACTACTTTTTCAGTCCGCCCGTACTACCGCACCCAGTCCGCCTACGCTACCGTACTTTGTCCGATTTCGGCCTGATCCTCGATCCTTCTCTCCACCGGCAGGTCCTTCAGCCTGTACGACCTGCCCGTTATCTTTATGAAGTGGCAGTGGTGCCCAAGCCTGTCCGCGATGGCGCTGGCGGCCACCTCGTCGCCGAACACCTTGGCCCAGCCGCCGATGCCGACGTTGCTGGTGGCTCGGCGCTTCTGGCGCTCGCTGGGCCTGTGGGTTGGAGTATCGCTGGCGCAACGTTGCTCACGTCTCTTGCGCAAGAAGGTAAGGGAATATTTCGTGATATTCCGTGCTGGGAAAATGAGCGAAGCCGATTTCTTGTTTGAATCAGAGTGGGTGTGTCTGGATGCAGTGGTCGAAATTCTTGCCTTAAATCTGAGAGAAACCCCGATAGAGATAAAAGCGCTTAATGTCGCGATTGCCGATGAGACGCTCAAGATGTGTTACCGGGCAATCGCTGGTGAAATTCAGGGCGAATGGACTGAGATGCTTGAGCGCCACGCCGCAGAGCAGCGCGCGCTTGATGAGGAACTCGATAAGGAGTATTCACGCTATATAAAGTGGCTCGAAAAGAACCTGGATACGTACATGGAGTTGCTGCCGCGTGCGTTTTCGGATGATCCCGCTGAAGCGTTGGCGGGGTCTGCGGAGCTGGCGGCATTCATGAAGCTTCCGCAAGCGGAGATTCTCGGTACGGTTGATGACGTGGATGACTTCTTTCTTGAGTAAGTGATGTGGATGGGTCTGCTGCGCTTTAGATAACGGATAGTAGGCCTGATGAGGTGGAAGCGTCCGACCCGCATGTAGTGACTAGCACTCACTTCGGCGAGGGCTTTTTTAATCCATCCGAGGCTTATTATCTTGGCCTAACGTCAACAGCAATGAAGTCCCCCGGCTGCGGCAACGGATCGCGGCTGCTCACCAGGTAATAACCGTCCGTTTCGTTTGCCTCGACGGGATTGAGGTGCATGCCCTTTGCGGGGTAGGCCTCCATCACGCCGTCTTCGTCCACCTCAAGCCTCACTTGGCGAACGCCAAAGAAGAGGCCACCTGGCGCAACAACGCTCGGTCGGTCCTCTCCCGCAGGCGCCTTGTCCTTCGGCTTGGGGGAATGCCCGGGTCCGCCAGGAACAATGGCCTCGGCAAGGCGGGCTTTAATGGTCTTCATACGGCACGGCTGCCCCAGGTACTTCATTATCAGCGGATATACGTAGAAGTCGGTTGTGAACGACACGCCGCCCGGAGGTCCCGAAATCCCTACGACTGCGGTGCCGTTCACTACGGCTCCGGAGCTATGATGCCCGGGCCCGTGGTTTGTTTGGTGGTACAAGATCGTGCCCATTTCGTCGAGCATTTCCACGTTCCAGTCGTCCGAGCCCTTCGAGGATCCCGCGTTGAGCACCACTATGTCCGCCTGTGCGCATGCCTGCGCCACAGCCTCTTTAATGAGCTCCGTGTTGTCGGGAACGATGTCCCATATAAGGGTTTCTCCTCCCCATTCTGCTATCTTGCCCGCAACGAGAATGGAGTTTGTTTCGATGTTCTTGGTCAGGGGAATCTCTCCGCCGCGATTGACCAACTCGTTTCCTGTTGGGATAAACGCGACGGACGGCTTGCTGAGCACCTGCACCTCGCACACGTTTCCTGCCGCGATGCCTGAAAGCAGAAGGGGCGTAAGCACCTGGCCAGCCTTGGCAAGAACATCGCCCTTAGCGATCTTGCTGCCGGCTTCCGACGTTCCTGCAAACTGGCGAGAGGGCGCCGCAACGAACGAGATGCTGGAGAGGTCGTCCGAAAGCACGACGTTTTCGATGACGACCGCCGTATCAAAACCCTCCGGCATGGCGATGCCCGTGTTGGCAAAATTCCACTGCTTGCCTTGCTGCCATCCTGTGGTGTCAGGCATTCCTTCCTTGAAATCGTCCCAATGCACCGCCACGGAATCCATGCGGCAGCTGCGCGTGTTGGGAACGCTTATGGCGGAAACCACGTCCTGGGCCAACACACGGCCCGCAGCTTGCTCTAATGGGATCGTCTCGATTGAGGGATTGAATGAAGCATGTTCGAGCAGCAGCTCGATGGCTTGATCGCGCCCTATTTCAACATGATGCGAATGATCTCTCATTTTTTTGTCTCTCATCGGTCCCACTGTTGCTTATTAGTCTGTAAAAACTATAATCCATATTTGGGATTATTTTTATAAAAGAAGATAATAAGGAAAGGAGAATAATGAACAGGCAAAAATTGCTAAAAATTGTTTTGGCAGCACTTACTGCATGCCTGCTGTGCGCAGGTTTGGCGATGACGGGGTGTTCTTCTGCATCCACCCAGAGCACGCCAAAAACTCAAACCATCACTGACGATGCCGGCCGAACCGTTGAGGTTCCTGTTGCAAGCGAGCTTACCAGCGTCTATTGCACCAGTCCTATCAGCGAAGTGGCTATGTTTGCCTTTGCGCCCGATAAGCTGGCGGGTGTCAACTCCGACTACACCGACGCCGCGCTGAAGTATTTGCCTGCCTCCACCAAGGACCTGCCCAGCTATGGCACTTGGGCCAACGGCGGCACGCTGAATACCGAGGCCATCATGGCTGCAGGCGTGCAGGTAATTTTGAGCGTTTCCAGCTCCACCATCTCCGATAGCGACATTGACAGCGTCAACAAGTTGCAGGAGGAAACCGGCATCCCGGTTCTTTTGTACGACGGATCGGTGGATAACACCCCCAACACGTATCGGAGCATCGGTAAGGTGCTTGACCAGGCTGAGCGCGGTGAAGAGCTGGCTGCCTATTGCGAGAAGGCAAAGTCCAGCGTCGAAGCCGTAATTTCTGCCATTCCCGAAAACGAGCGCGTTCGTGTGTACTACGCAGAGGGCCCCAAGGGTTTGAAGACCGAGCCTCAGCAGTCTCCCCATTTCACCACGTTTGCTGTGGGCGGTGCGGTTTCTGTTGCTGAATGCAACCTTACCAAGGGATCCGGCTTGACGGATGTCTCTTTGGAAAATGTTATCACTTGGAACCCCGATGTCATCATTGCCTGGAGCCAGGACCTTCGCGGCGGCGCAGATAAAACCATCCGCACCAGCAGCGACTGGGCTTCGATTAGCGCAGTTCAGAACAACAAGGTGTACACCATTCCTTCTGTTCCCTTCATGTGGGGCGATCGTCCGCCTTCGGTCACCAGGTATCTAGGCATGCAGTGGATGGCAAACCTGCTGTATCCCGACAAGTACAACGTGGACATGGTTAGCGTGACCAAGGAGTTCTACCAGCTGTTCTTCAGCGTTAACCTCTCTGACACCGAGGCGAAGGAAATCCTGGGGAACTAGCTTCCAATCGAGTAAAAACACCCAAGGGGGATGGCGAAAGTCATCCCCCCTATTAGTTAGGACGGACCATGAGCGTTATTGGGTCCATTGATGATTCCAAGAAATACTGGAATCACCGCGCCACAACCTTCAAACAAGGTTGTGGCAAGAAAGCAAATCCCTACGCAAACAGTTTTATTGAGCGTTTGGGGGTACTCCCCGCAGAGCGCGTTTTGGATATGGGGTGCGCCACCGGAACGCTTGCTGTTTCTCTTGCGGACGCAGGCCATCCTGTTGTCGCGTGCGATTTTGCCGAAAACATGATCTCGGGGCTCAACGAGAGAGCCAGCGCGGCGGGAGTGTCGGATCGGATCGAATCCCATGTCCTTGCTTGGGAAGACGACTGGGATGCCGCAGGGCTGCGCGAAAACAGCGTGGATGTTGCGGTAGCATCACGGTGCATATCGGGACCCGCCATGGCGGATCGCATTCGGAAGCTTGATTCCGTGGCGAAAAGGCGATGCGCCCTTACGGTGCCGGCCAGCCTCCCTCCTTTTTGCGAAGCGCGTCTACTTGAGCATCTAGAGAGAACCGCGCCCACCCCAAAGCAAGATGTCATTGCCTTGGACATTCTCGCCGACATGGGGCGTGCTGCCGAAATGAGCTTTATCTACTGTGAGCGGCCTATGAAGTTTGACAACTGGGACGAGGCCTTGATGGAGCTTGAGAATCTTGCGGGAAAAGAGCCGCTAAGCGTCCAAGAGAGGGCTCTTTTTGACGAGTACGCAAGCCAGCACTTCAAGGAGAACCGCCCTGAGGATGGGGCTTTGCAGGTGATCTTGGACTACACGATCATGGTTCGATGGGCCTTCATTTCGTGGAACACAACGGAGGCGCGATGAGCACGCAGTCTTTCGAGGAGGGCCTCGATGATGCCTTCGGTCAGCAAGCCGACGAGGTGTTGTCGGACAAGGTTCCGCTTTGGGTAAAAATCACGATTCCGGTTTTCCTGGTGGCTATCGTTGTCGTCAGCTTCGCCATGGGCCGCTACCCGGTTACGCCGCCCGAGCTGATCGAGGGAATCTCTCGTCATTTTTCCGGCACCATCAGCACGCAGTCAGATTTGAGCTTGGACAAGATCATCTTCAATGTCCGCACTCCTCGCGTCTTGCTCGTGGTGCTGGTCGGCGCTGCGCTTGCGTCAGCAGGCGCAGCGTTCCAGGGAATGTTCAGAAACCCGCTTGTTTCGCCTGACCTGCTCGGTGCCAGCGCCGGTGCAAGCTTTGGCGCCTGCCTTGGCCTGCTCATGGGGGCCCACACCCTGATAGTGGAGCTTATGGCTTTCGCTGGCGGCCTTGCTGCTGTCGGCATAGCCGTTTTCCTGAACCGCATGGTCAAATATGACAAGCTGCTTGGACTCATCTTGGGCGGAATTTTGGTTTCGACGCTTTTCCAAGCGGGTACTTCTATCGTGAAGCTGTGCGCCGACGTGAACGACAAGCTTCCTTCTATCACGTATTGGCTGATGGGAAGTTTTTCAAGCGCGAGCCAGGCCGATTTGGCCGTGGCCATTGTGCCTATGCTGGCCGGCTTTGCGATTCTGCTCTCTCAGCGCTGGAACCTCAACGTTCTTTCGCTCGGCGACGAGGAGGCTCGGGCGCTGGGCATCAACACCAAGCGCACGCGCTTGATCGTCATCATCGCAGCAACGCTTTTGGCGTCGGTCTCGGTTGCCGTGTCTGGCGTAATTGGCTGGGTCGGACTCATCATTCCTCATCTGGCGCGAGCCCTTGTAGGGGCCAACTACCGATTCCTTCTTCCGGCAAGCCTTGCCCTGGGCAGTACGTACCTTTTGCTGGTTGACGATGTGGCTCGATGCCTGTTGGCTACCGAGATTCCCATTGGGATCCTGACCGCAGTGCTAGGCGTGCCTTTCTTCGCCATTATCTTCCACTACAACTCAAAGGGGTGGAACTAATGCTGAAGGTTAGCGGTCTCCGGGCGGGCTATAGCGCGAAAAACGAAATCATCCACGGGGTTGATTTCGAATTGGGCGAACATGAGTTTTGCTGCATTATCGGTGCCAACGGATGCGGAAAGACCACTACGCTCAAAAGCATACTTTCCCTTATTGAGCCGCTTGGTGGGACGATCACCTTAGACGGAACCGACCTGAAGGATATGGGCGACAAGCAGCGCGCTTCGAGCTTTGCCTACATCCCGCAAACCCACAAGCTCCCCTTCCCCTTCCAGGTGAAGGACGTTGTGCTGATGGGGCGCACCCCTTACCTTGAGCGCTTCGCATCGATGTCAAAGTACGACAGGCGCGTAGCTTATGCGGCGCTTTGCCAGCTCTCCATTGAGCATCTAGCCAACGAGTCTTACGCCGAGCTTTCGGGCGGCCAACAACAGCTTGTTCTGATTGCCCGCGCCCTAGCGCAGCAACCGCGCATTTTGGTCATGGATGAGCCCACGGCAAGTCTGGACTTCGGCAACCAGCAACTGGTGTTGTCGCGTATGCGCCAGCTGGTCCAGGCCGGCATGTCGGTCCTGATGGTCACACATGATCCTGCGCATGCGTTTTATTGCGCGAGCAGGGTTATCGTGTTGCATGAGGGCAAAATTTTGGCCGACGGATCTCCGAAAGACGTTATCACGCAGCAAACCATGAAGACCATTTACGGCACCGACGTTCGCGTCGAGCGCATCGAGATGGAAAGCGGAGAGCCCGTGTACGCCTGCGTTCCCATGGCGTTGGACCTCGGGGAAAACAAGCAATTCTTTGCGGAGCTGTTGAGCAAGAAGTAGCGGCGCGCCTCTCCGCCTGGCAAGCGGTTGGTCTTACGGCCGTCTTCGGTGCCACCTCGGCAGCTGCGGTGTCGTGGGCTGCCTGACATGTGTCCATGAGCACGGACTTCAGCTCCTCGCCCATCTTCGCGTAGGTCTCTTTGCCCGAGTAGTCGTGCTCGTCGACCGAGTTGGAGTTCAGCTTGATGCGGATCTCGTCGAAGTAGGTCGTGTTGACGTTGATCTCGTGACAGGTGCCAGGTGCCTGTCACAAAAAAGAGGCGGATGCCTAACAAGAATCTGACAATCACCTGGCACCTGTCAGGTTTGGTGGAACCTAACCGATGCGCTTCTTCTTGCCGGTGGCATACTTTTCTGTTGCGGGGACCTGGTGTTTGAGGATGGCCTGCAAGAGGTACTCGCCGGCTCTCACGCCGCCATGTCCGAGGTAATAGATGGTCTCGCCACGCACCTCAGCGATTCGCTCGCTCCACGCCTGGGGGTTTGCGAGCATCTCCCGTACCGTCTTGTCAATTGCGTCTACTGCCTGTGGCGCGAGGCTCACGCCCATGCGGTTGCGCAGGCTGATGTCGGTGGGTTCGATACCGAGGTTTTTCCAATTGGGGTTGCCTACCTTCATGGGGGTGTCGATAAACACCGTGGGCTTAAGCTTGGTGAAGCTGAACTCGCAGGAGATCGTGGACCAATCCGTGATGAGCACATCGGCCAAGAACGTGGACGCCGGGGCGTTGTAGTCGTCCTCAAACTCCAAGTCGTCATATTTCTCTTCGCAACGAGATTTCAGCGCATCCCAGCGGGGACGATAGCGCTTCACGTATTCGGGGTGGGGGCGTACCACGACGCGCCACCCGTTGCCGCAAAGTGATTCGAGCATGTCGTCGATACAGGAGTCGAGGATGTTGCCTTCCTGCCAAGAGGGTCCGACCAAGACCAAGGGGCGCTCGTTGGTCGCTCCGGTGCTCTTTCGCTCGGCGTCGGCCTTCATCTCTCGTAAAAGCGCGCGATCAAGCAGGTCGTATCCGCACTTGATGAGCTTTTTCGGCTCGAGACCGCGTTGCTTTTCGGCCATGCGCACCTCCCGGGCTTGATGGGGGCCGACGCAAAGCAACGTGTCGTAGGCATCATAGGAACACTCTTGCGGAGTGAGGTGGGTGGACGTCATGTGGTGGAACATGAACACGTACTCGATATCCTTGCGCGTGTAGCTGCGCTTGATGTAATAGGTGTCCAAGTCCTCCAAGGTGGTGACGACGACATCCGCATCCATCTTCATCATCAACGTGATCGCCTTTTTCTCGCGGATGAAGTACGGTTGGATGCGCGGTTCCGTTTCTGCGAGCTTGAAGATGTTGTCGTTAGGGTCGTTGGTCACGTAATGGATCGTCACGTTGGACTTCGCCAAGAGATACTCAATGGCTCCTTGGAAGTAGCGATAGAACCCGCCGCCCTCGCTATAAAACACGATGTGCTTGTTGACGACGTTGAAGAAGCGGGCATAATCTTTCTTCTCCCGCTTGGCCAAGGGGTCGCGTTGGTACCATTTCTTCTTCTCGACGAGGGATTCCAACGCGTCAAGCTCCTTGCGGCTCTCTTCGAGATCGTCGTAGTCGATATACTTCGCCGGCTTGACGATGACGTTGCAAATTGCTTGGACGGCGATGGCGGTCAGGTTGCTGCAAATCCAATAGAACGCCATGCCCGCCGCGACGAACACGCCCAAAAACAGGGACAACGCGATGGAAAGGCCATTCGTGGTGTTCTTCTCGGCTTTGGATTGCTCCTTTTGGAGAGGGTTGATGCGGTTTTGGGCAAATCCCATGATGACCGCGGAGAGGCCTGCCAAGAGCGGCATGATCCAAGACATGCCACCGTCCTCGATCGGCACCATGCCCAAAAACTCGGTTCCGGGAGCGCCGCCGTCGGTGACGCCGTGGATGACCTCAACGAGGCCGAACAGGATAAGTATTTGGACGGCGAGGGGGATCAAGGAGAGCAACGGGTGGTATTTCTTCTCCTTGTACATCGCGTTTTGCTTTTCGCCGATGGTTTCGTTGTCGCCGTAGTATTGGACCTTGAGTCGGTTGACGGCAGGCATGACCGTGACCATGACGATGCTGTTCTTTTGGCACCAAAGGGCCAAGGGCATCAAGATGATCTTGCAGATGATGGTGAACAATAGGATTGAGATCCACCAATTGCCGGTCAGGGCATAGCATGGCTGCATGATCAAGTTCAAAACACTTGCGAGCGCCTCTAGCATGTAACCATCTTCCCCTTTGGACGCAAGAGCGCCCATCCCCTAGTTGTGATAAACCTTGTCGTCGTTGGGATACGTCTTGCCCGTGCGCCTCCAAGCCTTGAAGTCAGGGCCGTATCCGTCGATTTCGTATTCCTGCAGCTCAATGTCCTCGTAGGTATTGATGTCGGTTGGCATGTAGTAGTACTTGCGCAAACGCGGCGAGGAGGGAACGACGTCGCTTGTTGCCGGCCCGTACTTGCTGTAGTCGGCACCCATGGCGCGCATCACCGTCGCGCAATAGTCGATGTGGCCTGTGGAGACGTTTGAGACGACCTTGAGCGGTTGTGCATCGAGCTCGGCGGATTGTGCGGGTTTGATCAGGTAGATCGGCGTCGACGCGTAGGTGCATGTATCGCTTTCGCCATCGTAGAACTCGACAAGACCGTGGTCAGCGGTGAGGATGACGGTCGTATTGTCGTAGACGCCCGCTTCCTTGAGCGCGCGAACGTAGTCGGACGCGATTTTGATGGCGCCGCGGACTTGTTGCTCGCGCGTCGTCGTCTCACCCGTGTTGTCACCGTTCTCGTCAAGCGTGTAGGGATAGTGTGCGCCGGCGAGGTGGATGAACCTGAATGAGCCGCTGTCGCCGTAATCCTTGACGGTCAGGCCGCGCTCGTTGAGCGTGTCGTCGTACCCGGCGTCGTTCATGATGTAGAGCTCGTCCTCGTTGACAGCACCCGAGTCGACCACGGTTGCCATGGCCTGGTTGAGCTCGTCGGTGTAGTACCAGAACTGCTCCTTGAACGCCCAGGGCAAGTCGCGGTACAGGGCGGTCTTTATGAGGATTTGGACCGTGCTCTCCTCGTTGATCGAGTAGTCGGCTGACGAGTTGCCTACGTTCATGATGTAGTCGCACTTGTTGCCAACCGTGGATGGGTAGGGAAACGTGTCGGTGTAGACGCCGATGTTATAGCCTGCCGCTGCGATGTCCTCGATGAAGGTTGAGCGGTGCATGCGGTTTTCGACATAGGTTGAGTAGGTGTCGCCGTCTTGCGGGTATTGGCCCGAAAGGAGGAACGGGACGGCCATGCGCGTCGGGACAAGGGAGCCGACAGAGTCGGTGTACCACGTAAAGCCCGTGAGCTCGTTCAGGTCATCTTTGTTGGCCGCGTACAGCTTGTTCAAATCCTCGGTGTCGAACATGTCAAGGATGATCACGATGACGTTCGAGTTTGACGAGACGTCATACAAGCCTTGTTGGGTTATTTGGAACGTCGTGCCATAAGCCTTGTTCCCGCCGTCTTGATCACCAGCGAACAAGCTCGCAACGCCGGCGCCCTGAACGACGATCAGGGTTAACGCCACGAATACGACGATGGGACGGAAGCGACGACGCCAAGCGAGAGTCAACACGACGAACGCTACGATGATGACCATCCAAACCGCGAACGAAAGGGCAACCTTGTCACCGTAGCTCGCCCAATCGATGAGTGCGCCATCGGCGGAGGGAAGTCCGGAGTTTAAAAACATCGCTTGGACCCAAAGACATACGCCGAGCGCACAGGCTAACGCGGCAAGTACGTCGCCGACGCGGCCAGGAATGAGCGTGAGTATGACCCAAAGGGCAAGGGCGGCAACAAGAGCGACCTTTGTCATGGGCAACCACACGTCTTTCAGGCCGAAGACCAGGTCGTTCGTGTTCGCGGCGACAAGCTCGAACGGCGCGACGATGAAGAGTGTGCCAGACAGGAAGATCGCAATCACGAGGGCGCGGAGCAAGCGTTTGCCAAGCCCCCATTTGCGTGCGGCGCCGGGAACCGGGGCTGATTCCCAGAAGGCGGTGGCTTGCGCATTGACCTCGTCTTGCTCCGCGGATTCGATGCGACGGACATCGGGATCGACGACTTTGCCCTTGTTCTCGTCGATGCCGAGGGCTCGTACCATGCGCTTGCGGACGCGGCGATACGCAACGCCGAACACGGTAGAAAGCGCAACGGCGACACCGGCCAGCGCTTGGATGGTGTAGGTCATGACTGAAGGGTCTACGTAGGCTAGGGCAAACGACGGGGTACCTACCATCAAGACCAGAGAGGCCACGAGCGCTGCGGCGATGTCAATAATCGCCACGCAGGTCCGTTTGACAATCATGTCCCCTCCCAAAAACCTCTCTAGCCGCCCCCCAGCAGCTTCTTTCAATCTGCTAATTAGACCACGTTTTCGCCCTTCCATGCAAGAGGGCAGGTTAACGAGTTTTCACGCTCTGACGGGGCTTTGCGTTCAAAAACGAGAAGAAACACGAAATATTCGAACATCATCGCGATAATATGAGATACTGCTGTGACCGTTATTGGTCGCCGGGGGCGTATCCCGGGGCCACTGCCGGCCACCCGGGGACCGTTGTCAGCTATTAAGGAATGCGGATGATTTCAAAAAACGAATTTGCCGTGCTTTATCGCGTGCTTAAACAACCAAGACTTTCCCAGCGGGATTTGGCGGATGCGTGCGACCTCTCCTTGGGCACGGTCAACGCCTCCATAAAGCAACTCAAACTCAAGGGGCTCCTTGCTGAGACCCTCGACGTGACTGATGAGGGAGTCAAGGCGCTTGCGCCATACAAGGTCGACAACGCGATCATCATGGCCGCCGGCCTTTCCTCCCGTTTTGCCCCGATTTCCTATGAGCGTCCCAAAGGCGTGCTCAAAGTTCGAGGTGAGGTCCTTGTCGAACGCCAAATCGAGCAGCTTCGTGCGGCGGGCATCACCGATATCACCATTGTCGTGGGTTATAAGAAAGAGGAGTTTTTCTACCTCGGCGACAAGTATGGTGTTGATGTTGTCGTCAACCCCTATTATGCGCAACGAAATAACAACTCTACGTTGTATCTCGTGCGCGACAGACTCAAGAATACCTATATTTGCTCGTCAGACGACTACTTCATCGAGAATGTTTTCGAGAGCCACGTCTACCAAGCGTATTACGCGGCAGAGTTCAGCGAGGGACCGACCGCGGAATACTGCATGCAGACCGGTGCGCATGGTCTCATCACGAAGGTGACCGTCGGTGGCGAGAACGCGTGGTACATGATTGGCCATGCTTATTTCGATCGCGGTTTTTCCGAGAAGTTCGTCTCTGTCCTTGAGCGCGTTTACGACCTGCCCGAGACGGAGGGAAAGCTTTGGGAAGACATCTATCTCGAGCACATTGATGAGCTTTCGTTGTTTCTCAAGAAATACGACAACGGAATCATTAACGAATTTGACTCCCTTGAGGAATTGCGCCTGTTTGACGAGGAGTTTATCGACAACGTGGATTCGGAGATCCTCGACAACATTTGCCGCATTCTCAAGTGTACGCGCAAGGATGTTCGCGAGGTCACACCCATCAAGAAGGGCTTGACCAACATGTCCTTTAAATTCTCCGTCGACGGCAAGAGCTACGTCTATCGTCACCCCGGTCCTGCGACGGCGGGCATTGTCAACCGCCAAAGCGAGGCCTTTTCCCAACAAGTTGCCCGCGAGCTCGACATCGACGATACCTTCATCTACGAAAACCCAGACGAGGGATGGAAAATCTCCCTTTTCATCGAGGATTGCGTGCCTTTCGACTACCACAACGACGAACATGTGGAAACTGCTATGAGGATGGCCCGATTCCTCCACCAATCAGGCAACCATGGCCAATGGGAATTCAACGTTTACGAGAAGGCTCTTGATATCGTTGCGGAGCTTAAGCGTCGCGATCGCATTTCGTTTCGCGATTTTGGCGAGATAGCGGACTCGGTCGCACGCGTATATGACTTTCTTGTCAAGGACGAAGTCCCATCCTGCCTTTGTCACAATGATTTCTATGACCCGAACTTTCTCGTGGGTCCAGATCGCATTCGCCTCATCGATTGGGAATATTCTGGCGAGTCGGATTATGCGAGCGACCTGGGTACGTTCATCTGCTGCTCTGACTATACCTACGAGGAGGCCATTGAGGTCTTGAACAGGTACTTTGAGGGCGCTATGACTCCGGATCAAAAGAAACACTGTGTCGGGTATATCTGTGTTTCGAGCTTCTATTGGTTCGTGTGGGCTATCTATCAAGACGTCCTCGGGAACCCTGTTGGCGAGTATCTCTATCTTTGGTATCGCTACACGAAGCTGTATGCCCAAAAAGCGTTGGAACTCCGCCGGTCCTAGGGCTTTTCGCGCGCGTCGCGAAGGCGCCACGGTCTCGTCGCCACCACGGTCTCGCCGCCGCCGGGGCCTGTCGCCACCACGGTCTCGCCGCCGCCAGTCCCGGGACGTATTGCATGCGTTACAACTTATGTTGTGATTTTCCCTTGATAGACGGGGTTTTCATGTGCTAGTGTTCAAAACACTCTACTTTGTAAGATTTTTGAACACGAGGGATTTGGGACCGATGGAGCAAGAGCTCAGCTTTGAGGAAGAGCTGAACGCCGAGGTGACGAAGCGTTTGGCCATGATGGAGGAGCCGGGATACGAGTTCCCCGAACGCATGAAGAAAGTTGATTTTGTCGTTGCCGGTGTGCTCATTGCCATCAGCTTGGTTGTCGTTGAGTTTGCGACACTTACCGCAGGGGGCATGTAATGGGTAGGCACGACGATTTCATCAAGAACGAGACGATTTTCGGCATCGTGCCGCTTTTCAAGGAGGACCGTAGGTATTCCTTCAGTGATTGCTTCCTGGTCACCTCCGGTTTTGCCATTGCCACTTGGTGTTATTCCCAGGGTGCCTACTCTGCAGGACTTGTCAATTTCCCCCAGATGCTCATCAGCATCTTCGGCATCTCCATTTTCTTCATCCTGCTGGAAATGCTTCCCATTTGGTTTTCCACTCGTTATGGCATCGACCTTTGGATCTGGTTGCGCTCCGCGCTTGGTAAAAACGGCGTCGCGGCGTTGGGCTTCATCTGCCCGGTCATGAACTTTGGTTGGTATGCGGTGGCGGCCGATTTGTTCCGCGATTCGCTTGTCCAACTGTTCGGCGGGTTCGGTATCGTGATTCCCGAGGTCATCGTGCCTTTCCTTGGCGTCATATGTGTCATATTGGGCGTGTTCATAGCCTTGGGCGGCCCTGAGGTCATCAAGTGGTCCTCGCGCATCATGGTGGTTTCCCTTTTGGTCGTTGGCGTTATCGTTGTTTTCATCTGCTTCGGTGCGACCACCATTGACCTCATGGCGATTCAGCCTGATTTGTCTGCCTACGCGAGTCCCGTTGAGGCGTTTGCCCTGTCCAACGAGGGTATGGTTGCCTTTGCGTTCAGCTGGTCGACCCAGGCATACGTTCTGCCGCGTCTTTGCCGCAGCGAGCGCAGTGCCTACTGGTCCACGAGCGCGGCTTACGGCATAGTCGCCCCATTCTTCGTCCTTATCGGCGGCATCATGTCCCTTGTCATGTTCGCGACTGTTGGCGAATACATCTCCGACCCCACCGCCATGCTCGCTACGCTCGGCGGTCCCTATCTTGCGCTGTTGGCTCTGATTTTGGTTGCCTTTGCGAACATTGGTACCATGGGTAACGGTTTGTATGTCAACGACATGGTTATCAAGTCCGCCTTCCCGAAGTGGAGCTACAAGGCGCTTGTCATCATCATGGCTGTGCTTATCAGCGGTTTGACCATTTGGGGAGGCGTTTCCGAAAACTTTGGTGCGTTCATCAGCATCGCCGCATACATTCAAGGCCCCATCAACGGCATCATCCTTGTCGATTGCTTCATCTTGCGTAAGCGTAAGCTGTCGCTGAAGTCCGCCTATTTCCTTGATGGGCACGATGCCTATAAATACAAAGGTGGCGTGAACGTCATTGGCGTCATCGCGGTCGTTGTTGGCCTTGTTGCGGGCCTCATGGTCTACAATCCCATGACCGGTGTTGTTAACAGCCCCTTGTTCTACGTGACCACGGGATCGGGTTTGACGCTGTTTGTCGGTGGTTTGGTTTATTGGGTCCTCACGCTCACGCCTTGGGGTAAGGCCTACTCTTTGCGCGATCGCGACGACTTGGGGGTTGTTTAAGCCAGCAAAAAAATCGGGGCCGAGGCCGTCTTCAAGTTGCCGAGTGTCACAAAAACAGATTCTGCTTCTCGGCTCCTGCAAAGAATAGCTCGTTCGTTTCAACTATTTTTTTGTGCCCGTCGATCGAAACGGAAGGGCGATTGATGCCTTGCATCACGCTTTTGTCACACATAGAACCAAAGAGGAACGGTGAAGGGGGTAAGCTCGAACTGCTTACAACGAATTAATTACTGGGACTCTGCAAGATGCAGGCCGGATACTAACGGAGCGGTTGTGGATGCTATGGCCGACAAAGAAGTACGTTTTTGGAACTGGGATAATCAATCTTTGACCTCGGCTGAAGTGAGTGCGTTGGAATCCCTGGGCGGGATGCATCGTTGCCATTTGTCTGACCCGATGTACCTTGATTACATGTCGCCTGAGCTTTGCGCGTTTTGCGGTTACACAACACAAGATCTCGTTGACGGCTGTAGGCATGGTCTTTATACCAGGATCATCCATCCTGACGATGTTGATAAGTTCCTTTCCTTTTGTGACGATCTTGCTGTCAAAGAAGACTGCAAAACCATCGGGTATCGAATAATCAAGAAAAACGGAACCGTTGCCAGCGTTTACGACACCATGGTCTCGAAGCGCGATGGAAACAATGAGATGTGGGGCCTGTCAGTTGTTGTTGCCAACGAAAGTAAAGAAGACAATTCGCAGGGTGATGAGGATGGCGTAGATTTTGTTCATTACGGTGTGGTTGACGCCTCATGGAGTGGCGTGGATACAAACCATGCTGAAATCACCTTCTGCAATGATTTCTTCCTCAGATTGCTTGGTTTTAGCGAAGAGGTTGTTAAAGCTGACAAGGCCGGTGTTATTTCTGCTGTTAACTTGGTGTTTGGCGCGGATGTGCTTTCGTTTATCCCTTCGTATGCCACATCGGAAACGCCCTGCCATGCGTATGGCTTCTTGCGCAAGGTTGATGGCTCTTATGTTGAGGTGTCGTGCTGGGTTAGGTTGGCACGCTCTGCAGAAAAGTCGACTTGCAGGTTAACCATTTTGCCGACTACTCGGGCAGCCAATTTGAATCGGGCCAAGAACAAAGCTGAGTTCCTTGAGGCAATGTGTTCTGTCTACAATCTTGTGTTCGATGCCGATCTTTTGAAAGGCACGGTACGTTGCGTACATAATGCGTTGGGGGGCGACTACGCCTTTGACCCCTGCGATATTCCGCTTGAATTAGATATGGCTGCTTCCGATTTGGCCGAACGTTATTTCAGCGAGGAAAGCCGTAAGCAATACGATGAGGAGATTGCGCCATTGTTCGAGGTGGGAACGCGCTTGTCTTCGCAGCTGGCGCTTCATCGTACGTATACTGCTTTGATGCACGGCAAAGAAGAACCCATTGAAATGTTTCTTTTCCGTTCGGAAGATTACATGCTGATTATGATTGGGGTAAAGTCCGAACAATCAGTTCGGCAAGAACCCGAGCATCATGTTTTCATTCGAACCTTTGGCTATTTCGAAGTCTTCGTTGATGATAAGCCGATTATTTTCAAACATCCAAAGTCTCGTGAGTTGTTCGCCCTTTTGGTAGATAGACAGGGTGGAATGGTGTCGAGCAGAACCGCGGCCTCATTGCTCTGGGACGATAAAGAACCCGACGATACAGTGATGGCTAGGTATCGAAAAATTGCCATGTACCTGACGGAAAGCCTTGATGAGGCGGGCGTAGGGTGCCTTGTTGAAAATGTAAGGGGAAATAGGCGCGCAAATCTCTCCATGGCTGAATGTGACCTTGTGGATTACCTCCGTCTTGGCAACAAAGCACCAAAGACTTTCGGTGGAGCGTATATGAAAGAATACAGCTGGGCGGAGCAGACATTAGGCGAGCTTGTCTTCCGATCAGAAAGAATCTAACGACGTTAATAAGGGGTGGGAAACAAGAATTTTCCATCCCTTTTTTCTGCAGACACGGCAAAGCGACACCGTATGGGTGGGGCGTTGTCGTTTTTCCGGAGCGCAAGCGCGTTGCGGCGCCCGATTCTCGATCATGTGCCGTTTGTTTCTCCTCCTGTCGTTCCTTATTCGGTTCTTAGGGTGAACAAGTTGTTAAACCAGGTGATATACGAAAAACAATGAACCGATTTATCACTATTTAGAACTCGTAACGAACTGATGTGGAACAGCTTTCCTCTAATGTCTTCATCCTTAGATAAGAGGAGTTGTTAGGCGTTCAAAGGAAACGATTTTGCTTCGTTATTTGAAAAAGCACGAAGACGGACAAGCTGCCGTAGAGTTTGCCATCGTGGCATTCGTATTGGCGCTTCTTCTTATTGCGCCCATCGACCTGTATCGTTACGCAGCTGCCAAAACCACTTTGAACAATGCCACGTCTGAAGCTTTGGCTCAGGTAAAAGCGGAAGAGCTTGACGATGCTGGCCTGCTTTCCTCCCATGCTCTTGACTCGGCTCGAAATATGTACGGAGACAAGATTGACGGACTTGCGGTGAACAGCATATCGGCTTCTCCGGCAGGGCAAAGGGTAGATTACAGCTATCGCGTGTATTCGAGCGACCGGGCAAACGACATCGATCAGTTCGAAGCTCGTCCTTCTAACTACACCTATCGTACGGTTGAGCTTTCGCTTTCATGCGATTGGTCTGCGGTAACTTTCTTAGGAACCATGTATTTCGGCAATGGGGACGTAAAGATTACAAGCGATCCAATTACAAGGGATGTGTTTGTGGAGGGGTATAGGCAATAATGCGTAAGTTCCTCTCTTTACATAATCCGTTTGAAACCATAAAGGGAAAGTGCAGCGAAGCGGGCCAATCGCTTGTTGAGTTCGCGCTCGTTTTGCCTCTTCTCTTGGCTCTGATTTTTGGCATTATCGATGCTGGCTGGATGGGCTATCAGGCTGCAGCGTTTAACTACAGCTATGCCAATGCCAGTTGGGACATCGCTTCAAGCAGCATTGTTGACTACGACTATCGTGCAGTACAAAAGGGTACGGTATCCGACGATGTGGCTATAGCGGGTATCAAGGAAAGCATGAGCAAGTCTGCCTTGCCGGGCTATGACCCCGACGATTGCGTTGTGACCATTCACGAGGTAAGCCTCACTAACGCTCAGTCTGGCTATACGATTCCCGACAGGAAAGGCAACGAAGCACCTGCATCGAGGGTCGAACGCTCTCTTAATGTGCGTGCCACGATTGCATATACCGCCAAGCCTCTAGTCGGTTTTTCGCTTTTCTCGACGAGTGTTGAAAAAGAGCTTGAGTTTACCCGGCTTGTAGGAGTTGAGCATCGTGAATAAGTTTGCCAACGTCCGTAAAAACCGCGATGAGCATGGTGCAGTTAGCGTAATCACTGCGCTCACGATGGTTGTCATGATTTTCTTCGTGGGACTTGCCCTCGATTTGAGCATGGTTCTTCTTGATGAGGCTCAGCTCGACAATCTTTGCCAAGTTGTATGTGACGATCGTTACGTTCACGACGACTCGGTTCGGTTTGCCGACGACCCTGCTGATGCGACGCTCAATTACGTATCTGCCGCTTTGGCAAGCAATGGCTTTTCAGGGGAGCTTGAGGTTAAGTTCGATGAATCGACCCGCGAAAAGAACAAGCGTGTAATCGATGTGGTTGTGACCATCAAGCGTGAAAGCCCTCTTTACTTTCTGAAGATATTCGGGGCATCTTCGCTCACCGTTTCCTCGACGGTTTCGTATGAGGACGCGTATGGCGAAGGGGGAGACGATGTCGTTTGGGCTCCGACAGCATCGCCGAACTCCTATAACGGTACCTATCAGAGGGTGATCTAAATGAGCAGATACACCCATGTAAATGTGCCGCAAGGCCCTGTTATCGATAGAAGAATCTTTGTAGCAATTGCCGGTGTTGCTGCGGCCGCCTTCGGCTTTGTGGGTGTCCGTGGCTGCGTTGACGCAAAGAAAGCTGGGTCTATTGAAATTTATGTTCCCGAGGTTGTTTCAGGCGACCGCGCCAATGAACTCGCCGATCAGCTAACTGGTGTATTCCGTAACGTAAAACAAACCACCTTTGTCGATGCTGAGATGGGCTATGACAAGTGGGTTTCCGCAACGAATGGTGGCCGTTCGTGGCTTGCCTTCGGCTCTGTGGAGCAGGACACCAACATCCTGCTCGATCTTGATTGCCATGATTGGGCAGATCAGATAGGGGATTATCAAGACTCTTTGGTGTTTGTTCCCGGAGACGCCTCCCTGCGATCTTTGCCTCTTGAGGGGAATGTTGGATTGCTTTTGTGCAACAAGGCGCTGTTCGACTCTATCGGAGTTGGCATGCCTTCGGTTCTTGATGACCTGATTGATATTGTCGCTATTCTTGCCGAATCGGGAATCGAGCCTTTTGCGCTTGAGCATGTCGACGTCGATTCAACGTCGCTAAATTTGGCATTGGATTCGTCGCTTGTCTACTGGGCTGATTGTCAGCATCCAGAACCCGAGTCGATGGATAGGGCCATTGCGGTTCTTGCTGCGTCGATCTTGCGATGCGGCCGCAGGGAAGACGGTACGTCCCTTGCTGGTTCGAGGGAGGACGCTCTGCTTGCTTTTAAAGAGGGCAAAGCTGCAATGGTCCTTGCCTCGAGTGGTGAGATCTGTGCGCTGACAGATATTGCTTTCACTTGCTTTGCGTTGCCTATTCCTACTCCGTCAGCTGATGCGCCGTTGGTTTTCAGGCCGACAAGAAGCCTTGTCTGCTCTTCGCGGCTTCCCGAAGACGCTTGTTCATCAGTTTTGGACTATCTGCATCAGGGCTCAGGGAATGGTTTTTCGGGAAGTATTGGTTCGGTTGTGTCGTTCAGGAACGAAGAAGGCGGACTAACCATACAAGGTCTTCCGGAGTCGATGACGCCGATTGTTGGACCTGCGACTTTATTTGACGACGGATCGTTGGGCGAATCGATGCGTCGGAGCTATCGAGAACGCATTGTCGCCTTTTGGAACCAAGATGAAGTCGCACCAATTACCTATGTTGACGAAGAGGTGGTAGATATATGATTTTGACGAAAAAGCAGAGTATTGCGCTCTTTTCGATTTGCGTCCTTTTCGTTGGTTTGATTGCCGTGGCCTCTCCTTCTGGTGCCTATGCGGCAACAACGTATTCGGTTCAAGTTAAATGCGTCGTTGACAACCAGAGTGAAGTTCCAGCCAATCTGGCCAACACCTCTTTTGCGTACAGGATGACCTCTTTCTATGACTATGTCAGAAATGGTGGCTGGTTTTTGTATCCGAAGGATAGAGTTAGTAAGGATTTTTGGCTTCACGATGGCGAAACAAAGACACAAAGCTTTACTTCTGACAAAGTGCCTATTATCAGATTTGAACCGAACAGCTCATCTTCCGATAGGTTCTCACTCTCGTCGATTGAATATGTGAGTGGGTTGCAGAAGTATACCTACGACAATAATGGCAGGGCGTCGCTTACCTGCACTCCGTTTAACTGGGCTAAGATGACCGGTACTGAATGCGAGGTTGTTCTCCATTTCTCATACGTAAAGGACTTGGAGCCTAAAAAGTTTGATTACGACATTCAGCTCAATGGCTCCAAACAGATTGACTATCTTGGCGACGGGGTTCCAAATCCTGATACCAGCAGGAATGGAGCGAACGATTTCCGATTATATTTGAGCGCGAAAACCGGTTCGGAAGCACAAGATAACTATAAGAGCAAGAATATTGTCTTTATCGTTGATACGTCGGGTTCTATGAGCTACTCTCTTGGAAATTCTACCCGTATTAATGTTTTGAAGAAGAGTGCGCAAAGAATGCTCGATGCGCTCTCGGCGGATGCGGATAATAAATACACGGTTATCTCGTTTGCCACTAGAGCTTCTTTAAAAGTGAAACAGGGAACAGCCCAAGATGCTGCTCGTGCGATCGATAGCCTTAGTGCCACGGGCGGCACTGCCTGCTACGACGGATTGATGCAGTCGGCGGCTCTTCTGCAGGACGACAATAGAGATAACATCATCGTGTTCCTTACCGACGGTCAACCGACCGATGTTGGTGATGGTATTGGCGGAAGTGGCGGATATGATCAGCAAGCTCCTGTTGCTGCTCCGTATGCTGCCATGGCGGCAGAAAGTCTTTCCGGTTGCGACAGCTTCTATGCCGTATACACCGGCGTGGACAAAGCTCCCGCAACTTGGACCCAGATTATTGCGCAAAAAGTTGCAGTAAAAGACGAAAAGTTCGCAGTAAACGCTACAAACCAACAGGAATTTGAGCTGGTTATCAATCAGTTAACGGCGCGTTTGCAGAAGCCCCAAACCCATGTCGAGATCCAAGATACGCTCACAGAAAACGTGGCTTATCGAGTGGGTTCGGACAAGGTGGTAAAGACTGCCGCCGATGGAACAACGAGCATTCTCGAAAGAGGAAAAGATTACACCCTTTCCTATGACTCAGCGACAAGAACTGTTAAGGCCACTATTTCCGAGACCGTTCAAGAAAACACCTCGTACACGCTTTCGTTTGATGTGGCGTCGAGCGTATCTGCAGTAAAACAATGGCTTGCTACTGGCGCATACCCGAACGTGGGAGATGCTGATACGGACTACACGCCCACGGGAAATGCCACCAGTTCGGGACAACCGGGCTTCTACTCCAACTCCAGTGCGACTGCGGCGGTTGTTTGGGATGGTGGGCGCAAGAGCGTCGATTTGGGCAAGCCGGTAATCCAGGTTTCTTTCGATGCTGATTCGAATGCTGCTATCAAGGCTCATGTGCGCCTGTACAACATGGAGCTCTCTCAAAACATGTTTATGTACGAGCTTGTTGACGATACCGGTTCTTCGGTGTCGATTGCGGGCAACAACCTGGATGGTGACGTCTTCTTCCCGAACCTCGGGTTCGATTCGGAAGGCGAATGGGATTTCACCATCAGGCCCCTTGTGCCAAATCCTGGAGAAACGGGATGGATCGAGCACATGGAATATGACAATACCGAGGTCAAAGTCCATGTTATTCTATAACAATATAGCATGAATTGCTTGAAAAATCAAGTGATTTAGGGGAAGCCCTGATGAAAAGTATGGAATTATTTGAGGAATTGTCGAAAATTGAGTGTGAAAAGGAAAGCCCATTCTAAATGCTTTGAAAGCATATCGGAATGGACTCGATTTTGTGCGCCTATTTATACATTTTTCTTTTCCCAATTCATTACGAATAAGAACATAATACCGATTATGTTGCTATTTAAAAGGAGGTCGGAAAATGGCAATCGCTGAGGTAATCAAATATGAAGGCGACAATAGCACATTTATATGGAAACATCCCTGCGAGGACTTTAACACCACTTCACAGTTAATCGTTCATGAATCGCAGGAAGCGATCTTCTTTATGAATGGTCAAGCCTTGGACCTGTTTGGCCCAGGCCGTTATACGCTCGAAACACAAAACATTCCCCTTCTGAAGAAATTCACAAACATTCCGACAGATGGGAAAACCCCGTTCCACTGCGAGGTATATTTTATCAATAAAACCGAGCAGATGGCTATTAAATGGGGTACAGATAGTAAGGTTCAATATATAGAACCTACATACAGGTTCCCTCTGTCAATTGGTGCAAGCGGTGAAATGTCGCTAAGCGTATCCGATTCAAGAAAATTACTCATTAACCTTGTCGGTACGGAGCGAGTACTGGAACGGAATCAGTTAACGAATTTTTTTCGAGCATTTTTAATGACAAAAGTCAAAACATATATCGCTCAGGAAATGCGCTCCAGTGCAATTAATATTTTTGAAATTGACGAGCAACTCGAATCTTTTTCCGCCGCAATAAAATCAAAACTTGATGATGATTTTCTTGATTATGGAGTGAACCTGAAACGGTTTTTTGTTGCGGTTATTGTAAAGCCGGACGGAGATCCGCAATACGAAAAATTCAAAGAACTCCATTTCCGTCAATATGCAGACATTGCTGAGGCAAAGCTACGTCAGCAAGCAGATGTAATATATGCCCAGACCGAAGCGCAAAAGGTGATTATCGACTCTCAGGCACAGGCAACAAAACGTGCCCAAGAAGGATATACCTATCAGCAGGAGCGCGGCTTTGATGTTGCACAAGATGTTGCAAGAAACGAAGCAGTTGGGCAGTTTACCAATATGGGTGTTGGGCTTGGCACAATGGCAGGAGTAGGCGGTGCAGTAGGTGGCGTAGTTGGAGGCGCTATCAATGGAGCTTTTGCAGGAATGAACAGTTCAGTGCCGTCTCAGCCTGTAACCTTGTTCTGCGATCAATGTGGTGCAGAATTAACTCCCGGAGCAGCATTTTGTGATAATTGCGGTGCTCCGCAGTCTTCGCCGGATACCTGTTCAAAATGTGGATTTAAGTTCATAAAGCCCGGCAAGTTTTGTCCTAAATGCGGTACTAAAAGGGAGGGCTGATTATGAGCAGAAATAAGAAGTTAGGTTGTGTTATTCTATTAATCGCATTGGTATTTGTTTGTGTTGTTGCCTTTGCAATACCCACAGCGAAAACCACATCGTTCTGGATTGCATTTGTCTTTATCTGCATAGCCTTTGCATCTCAAATATTGATTTGGAATATCGGCTTCAAAGATAACACTCCACTTAAAAGCAAATTCTTAGGTATTCCGATTGTTAGAGTAGGATACATTTACTTAGTACTACAGTTGATTGCTCTTGCCGTGCTTGTAGCGTATCCTGCTTTGCCGGTATGGGTCACGATTATTATCAATGTATTGATCGTTGGTATTTCAGCAATATGTATGATTACGGCTGAAATTGGCGGTGATATTGTCAGTAATGTTGAAAAAAAGATTCAATCAAAAGTTTCTTATATCAGAGAGATACAGGCTGATATCGAAATGGTCGCCGAACGCGAATCCGATTCTTCGGTAAAACAAAAAATACTGAAGTTGGCAGAGAAAGTAAGGTACAGCGATCCTATTAGTTCTGACGAGTTATCCGAGCTTGAAAAAAGGATTTCGGATAAGGTCAAGGAATTAAATAGTGTCGATGATAAATCAGCAGTCGTTGACGAAATCGAGCTTTTGCTGTTGGAAAGAAACAAAAAATGTAAAATATATAAATGAGCAAGGAGGTATATTATGGCAGCATTAGTATGTGATCTCTGCGGCGGAAAACTCATTATGGGTGCCGGTGGAATAGCAACCTGCGAAAGTTGCGGGATGGAACATAGTGCAGACCGCATGAAAGAAAAAGTACAGGAAATCAAGGGAACTGTTCGCGTTGATATTTCTCATATGATTGAGAATTATCTTGAAATGGCAAGAACTGCCAAAGATGCCGGGAATAATTCAGAAGCAGAATCTTATTGCAATAAAGTGATTGAAATCGAGCCAACTAATTATGAGGCTTGGATGTTAAAAGGCGAAGCTGCCGCTTGGCAATCTTCACTTCAGAATTCACGAGTCGATGAAGGTGTCACTGCATTTGTAAAGGGTATCAACAATGCTCCCGAAGAGAAAAAAGAGGAGCTAATCGAAGAAGCAAAAGAACAGATAAAAAATCTTTCATTAGCTATGATTTCTCTTCGCGCAGATAGATTTGCAAAATGGCCTGATGAAGAGGAATCTGCCGGTTTTATTTCTGATTTGACATCAATAATAAGCACGGTAGTAACATTTTTAACTCAGACGGGTGCACTTATTCCAATAGCCGAAATAATGGCTCCCATTGCAACACAGATTAACCAATCCGTTGTAAAGGCATGGCAGAATGTAATCTGGCCTGATTATAATGGAGATCCAAACGACTCCGATGATAGAGCCGGAAAATATGAGTGGCAAACTTTTATTAAACGCGTTGGATACTGTACAACCCTCGTAGAAAAAGCAATCAATCTGTGCGATGAAGATGATGAAGATGATATTCAAAGATATGAGAATCTTATTTTCATGCACAAAGCTGTAATTGATTCATGCTCTTGGGGCTACAATTATACCGATTGGGGTAGTAAGAGTTGGCATAAAGAATGGAGTTTGACTGTCGAGGCGAAAAGGGCAAGGCGTACATTGATAAGCCAGTATGAAGCAAAAGTCAGAGAGATTAAAGCTTCAATAGCAGCTAAGCAGGCTGCTGAAAAAGCTGAGAAAGAACGGATTGCTCGCGAGGAGGCGCAAAAGAGATTTGATGCTTATTGGGCTGAACACGCCGAAGAGAAAGCCTCGCTTGAATCTGAAAAAGAGGGCCTTTCTTCACAGATTTGTGCATTAAACACATCATCTAATGACCAAGTTGCTGCATTGAACAAAGAAATTGCCGCTATTCCCGGAAAGGCAGAAATAGACAATATCGAAGCGCGGATAAAAAAATTAACAGAAGAAAAATCCGCGCTTGGACTATTCAAAGGCAAAGAAAAAAAGGCGCTTCAAGAACAGATTGACCAAGCAAATGCTGAGAAAAAAAGCATTCAAGATCGCATGGATGCTGCGAAGAAGGAAATTGAAGCTAAAATTGAGAGTGTCAAAGCAGAAATCCAGAGGAAGGTTACGCCTCTCCAGAACAGAGTCAATACAATCTCCAACGAATTAACAAAAGCAAGATGATTTCAATTACACGCCGGGATACTCATTCCGGCGTGTAAGCATATAATGGTTATTTATTTGTAGGTGAACATATGGCAAAAGATAGTGGATATGAAATATCGCCAATGAATCCTGGCTGGATAAAAAAACGCGTGCCGCCTGAATATGCTGACGACAGCCTAAAAGACCTGATTATGTTTTTCGTCATCAATACTCCTTGTACAGATTTGAGCAGCAGTAGTATAGAACTGAGTAATTATGGTTGGGGCAAAGACATTTGGAAAAATGAGAAATTGAAGAAAGCCTTATTTCAAATAGCAGGAATAGAGCGTGGATCAACCTTTGTTGTTGCGCGAAAGACAAACGAAATGAAGTCCGTTTGCGAAAAAGCATCGCTAAAAAAGAATTTTCATAAAAAACGAGACAAGGAGCGGATTGCCATCTTCAAAGGACGATACAATGAGTTCTTGAGCATTTGCTATCATATCCGTAATTCTTTCGCACACGGCAGGCTTGCGATGTACGACTGCGAAAATGGTAACAATATTATGTTCGTTTTGGAAGATGGTGTCAAGAAAAATGGGGAATTTCAGGTTCGTTCCCGAATGATCCTCAAAAAGTCCACACTGATTCAGTGGATGAATATTCTAAAATCAGGAAAACTTCCGGCCGTAAAAGCATAGACGAAGCAACTAAATCTAATTTTCTTGCTTGATTATAGTAATGAATATGTGTGGTTATCTATAGCTATAAAGCAATACTACAATGGGTCGATACCTTTTTGGGTATCGACCCATTGTAGTATTATAAGAATATCACATCGTTATTAACGATTTCGTCAGCTCGATTTAGTATATTGTTCATCCGCCTGACCCATTCCATTTGGTCGCTGGCCTTCAGCGTTTCCGTAATGCCCTCTGTATCTGCCATTTGTCTTACGAGCCGAAGAAAAAGTTCTTCTGCCTGCCGGTCAATATCCGCAAGATAGGCATTCAATTTACCGCTGGTCAGCAGATTGGCATACCGCACACGGTAGTGCTTCTTGAGATAGCGGAGATGCCGCTGCCCCCATACCCCGATTGGCTGATTTTCCTCCGGCCCATCATCTCCGGCAATCAGGTAATAGTCACCGACCAGTTCATACTTCATCCCTGTGCGTTCATCGGTAATATACTTTTCCATACTCAAGCCCTCCGCTTTGTAATCTTGAATTTCTTGGTTTTGGCATTCGCTACCTTGACAAGCATCTCGTCCACGGCGTCGGTATATCTGCCCTCCGAAACAAGCCGATTGCGAAGATTGTTTAGGGACTCAATCATTAGTTGCCATTCTTCAGTTGTAAGTGCAAGGTAATACCTCTGCTTCATCAGCCACACCTCCTTTGATTTTCCGTAATCATTATAGCGAGGCTGACAGCAGTAATCGAATGTACAGATATAAGAAAATCACCGAGAAAAGTCCGTAGTGGACTGATCTCGGTGATTTTCCTTGCCATTGCTACACCTGATAACAAAGCTCTTTTAGTACTTCGTTATCAGCACATAGCATCTTTGCAGTTCGGTTTTCTCCCATTGCCGATTCAGTTGCGGTGATAATTTGACTTACTGCCTTATCGGCGAAAACCGAAGTGTTTTCACGACTACGCTTATTGGAAGACTGATGCTTGCGGCGTGTGTCGTCCTTGAGCTTGTGGGTGCCCTAGTAATCCGCAAGATTATCGATATTAAGTTCTAGGTGATGCGCAATGGTTATTATTTGGGCATTGATGCTTGGCATTGCGATCTACGCGGTTCTGGTTCTTATCCTGAGTTCTAAAGCCCAGGAAAACGACAGTATTTCAACGCGCCTTGAGGAAATCAAGGCAATGGAGTCTTTCAAATTTGTCGAAGTTACTCCTGTCCAGTCATTCAAACGAAGGATCGTCGATCCTGCTATGCGTTGGCTTTCGGGCCTTATCGGATCTGCGGTTCCCACCAACGAGGCGCAGACTTCCATGCTCAGGAAACAGCTTGCTGCAGCTGGATACGACACGACGCCGCGACAATACCTCGGACGTATTGGCGCCATCGTGGTCTTGTGCGCCATCGGTGGCTTTATCTTGGGCCTCTCTGCTGGTCTTTTCCAGGCGTTTGAGTTTGCGCTTCTTGCGGGGCTTTCCGTATACGTGTTCGCCAGGTTCAATTTGAGTACGCGTATCACGAAGCGTCGCGAGGATCTTGAACAAAACATGCCTGACGTATTGGACATCATGAGCGCGAGTGTTTCTGCTGGCCTTGGCTTTGATCAGGCGGTTTCGCACGTTGTTGAGCATTACGACGGTCCTCTCGTTGAAGAGTTCCGCGTCATCTTGAGAGAAATGTCGGTTGGCAGGTCGAGGGAGTCTGCCCTTGCGGCAATGGCTGAAAGGGTGGATACGGACGCCATCACTACGTTTGTTAATGCCATCATTCAGGCGGATAAGCTCGGCATTCCGATTGCCAATGTGCTGCAGACGCAGTCTGTTGCCATTAGGCAGTATCGTCGACAGGCAGTTGAGGAGAAGGCGGCAAAGCTCCCGGTAAAGATCCTGCTTCCTCTTGTGGGCTTTATTTTCCCTTCCCTCCTTGTTGTTCTTTTGGGGCCTGCGGTGCTCAGCATCATGGCAGCGTTTTCGTAGTTTGGGAGGCGAGAGATGGACGATGATCGTATTCGTGCGGGCAGCATGCTTGTAACTAACGAAGGTGAAGTAGATGCATGCATACCTGTTGCCAACACCTTCACCTCGAGGTTTTGGGGATTGATGGGGAAGCCTCCCCTTGGTGAAAAGGACGGGCTTTTCCTTGCTGACTGCGCTCGGGTGCATACCTGTTTCATGAGGTATCCCATTGATGTTTTGTATTTGGGTCCTGACCTAAAGGGAATTGAGGTTGAAACCTTGGCACCATGGCGACTTGGCAGAAAAGTGAAAGGTGCTCGCCATGTGCTTGAAATGTCAGCCGGGTTCTTCGATGGTGTATCGCCCAGCTCGGTAAAGTTAGTCGGAAATTAAGGAGTTAGCGATGTTTTTCAAGGATAAAACCCCTGTAAAGGAATATGACGATTTCCGGGAAACCTTCGTGCGTCTTGCGATGGAGGCTGGGTATTCTGGAACGTTTTCTCCCTTTGAACAGGAAAAATCGGAGCAGGATGCGGCAAAGCTCGATGCTTCCAGCCTGGAAGAACCCAACCTGGAAGAGCTCAGCTCGGAAAAGCCCAACCTGGAAGACCTATTCGGTGACCTGGATTTGGTGTTTAAGGATACTTCCACCCGTGGCGATATACCCACACCGAAGGAAGAGCCTCATGAGTCCATGCAGACAACAGGCGGGGAGTTGCTGCTCGGAGATTCACGTGGAGTACCCAGCGCGAGTTCCCTGAGCGCATCGCCGGCTCCACACGATACTCTAACTCTTGAGACACCGAAGGTCGAGCCGAAGGTGGACCCTAAAGTAGATTTGAAAGTGGATCCGAAGGTAGGCGACATCACCACAAGCGCTTCGGTAAACGATGACGCCATTACCGCATTAGGGAATGAGATCGAATCTCTCGTAACGCGCGATACTCACTTCAAGAACACTCTTGTTGGTGGTTTTGAGAAGAACAGCGTTTGGCAGTATGTCGACGAAATGGATGCTGCCTTTGCTGGCATGCAAAACAATTATGAGAAGCAGTTCCGCGACCTTTCCGCCGAGTGTACCCGAATCGCCGCCGAGTGTGCCCTGGTTCATGAGCAGATGGACGAAGTTGAAAAGAAGTGTCGCGAAAGCGAAGAAGAGCTTTCGAAGAAATGCGAATCCCTTGATGCGATGTTGCAGGAACGGGATCGTCGAATCGACGAGCTTGGATGCGAGCTTGAGGACAAGGACCGCATTATCGATGGCCAGAAACAGACATTGATGAAGGGCGACGAGCTTGAAGCTCAATGCAGGGCAATGGAAGAGGAAGTTGAAAAACTTACTCAGCAAAAGAACGAAAACGAAACTTTACTCGCTGCTATGAAAGCTACCATCGACAAGATGACAGAGGAGATGGAAGAGTGCGCCCAGAAACGTGAGCAGTTGCTTTCGGAAATTGAGAACGCTCGATTGAGCGCCGAAGAAGAAGGTGCAAAGGCCGCCGCTTCCGCCGCTCGTTGTAAGTATTTGGAAGACGCTCTTGCTGAAGGCGAATCGAAGATCAAAGAGCTTGAGGGTAATAAGGAATCGCTGCACGAGGCACTTGCTGCCGTCGATGAAGCGAAAGCCCGCGTCGACTCGCTTGAGGCAGAGAAGTTGACTCTTATGGAGAAGATTGACGAGCAAAGCCGGCTTTATAGCCAGGTTCGGGAAAACACGCTCCTTCTTAAGAACAAGCTCGAGGAAGTAGTTCAGGATAGCCGACTTGTTGCCCAGCGCTTCGATGACGAAAAGAAGAAGAACGAGAAGCTTACGCGTGAGCTTGATCCTCTTAGGGCTCGAGTTTTGGAGATCGAGCAAAAAAACAACAGCCTGCGAAACGCCATTAACGACCTGACCGCCCAAAGGGATGAAGCGTTTGCCAAGCTTTCTGAGGCAAATCGTTCCATGGAAGATCTTCTTTCCGACAACCGTCGTTTGATGGGTGAGGTTAAGGGGTTTGTCGCAAGCCAGCGTAAGGTTGCTGCAGTTTTGGGGTTCGAACGGGATGAACCTGTCGTGTCTCCGAAGCATGCTGAAGTGCGCACGCTAGATAGCTGGAACTCGATGGGCGCCAAGCCCAGTGAAATCAATTCTGAGCTTGTTGAGATGTCTTCTTATGCCGAGGCGGCTCTTGCCCGCATGAGGAGTCTGAATGCTGAGGGCAATAGGTAATCGAATCTGCGGGTCGTTAAACATTTCAGAACTTGGTTGCCGTGAATCGGAACGCTAATGGCACGGATTCGAAACGAGCATGTTTCATCATGGTGGCTCGGTGCATCTATCGCTTGAATAGGAGTTCTTATGGACGGATATTACGATAACGCATCATCTAACATTCGCGATCTGATTGGCCAGATGGCGATGGAGATGGAAAAGAAAGCCGAAGAATGCAAGGGGCTTCGCAGCGAGCTTGCAAAAAAAGACCAGTTGCTCCAGCAGGCTGAAAATACGATTTCGATGCTTCAGCAGGAATGCCGTGCTGCTAAACGTGATCTTGCCGCTGCGGAAGAAGAGCGAGCTAAGATCGCTTCTATCCTGGGGTTCGGTGATTCGGAAGTCAATATCGATCGCTCGATGCCCAAGCATGCCTCCAAACCCACCTACGTGCCGTCTGATGCGCCCCCGTATGCCGTCCAACTAGAGTTTGATTCTAGCTTGTCTGGCTATGCTTCGGCCGCATTGGAACGAATACGGGAGCTTAATCGGACGTTGCCAACAATTTAGTGATAGGTTCGTTTTGATCGACCGGGTGCATAAAGGTCGTGTCCCAAATATTGGTGTAGAGGTCGTTTCGGCTGTCGGCGCCCTCCCCTACCTCCGCGACCTGCGGCGGATCCCTCGCCTCGACCTGCAGAGGCCCCTCAAAACCAAGACAACTCAAAGAGCTGGCAACCTTGTCGGCATCCAGGTAGAGTTTCCGGTAACACATACCCGAAAGATACTGAAGAAGGCTGCGAATGAAAACCGTCGAAGTCGTTGCGGCAATTATCGAAGACCCCCAAACGGGGGCCGTCTTGGCGACCCAGCGTGGATATGGGGAGTATTCGGGAGGTTGGGAGTTCCCTGGAGGCAAGGTCGAGCCCGGTGAGACGCCCGAGGAAGCGATCGTCCGCGAAATCCAAGAAGAGCTTCAGGCCACGATCGCGGTTGATAGGTTCCTCGTGACGGTTGATTGGGACTATCCGAAATTCCATTTGACCATGCATTGCTATTGGTCTCATGTCGTTGACGGACACCTTGCGTTGCTCGAGCACTCCGCGGCGAGGTGGGTTTCTTCCGAGACGATCGACTTGGTGGGTTGGTTGCCTGCGGACTTACTGGTGGTAGACGCCATCAAGTCATCGGGTCTTCTCGCTTAGCGACCGGGAGATTGAATGGAAGAGCGCTTTGACTACGGAGTGGAGGTCTTTGAGGAGACTTTGAGGTCTAGCTTCATAGACTCCGCGTATTCCCTCGACGATCGCTTTGCGCCGCGCATTTTGGCCAACGACAAATCGTCGGGCTCCAGTGTTCTTTCCGTTCTCAAGACAGAGCTCTCAACATGTGAATGCTTTGATTTCTCGGTTGCGTTCATCACCTCGAGCGGAGTGCAGATCCTCGTAGAGATTTTGAACGAGTTGCGTCGTCGCAAAATCCCAGGCAGGATTCTCACGTCGACTTACTTAAACTTCAGCGACCCCGCAGCCCTTCGAAAACTTTGCGAGTATCCAAACATCCAAGTCCGTGTCTTTCAGGGAAATCTGCACGCCAAGGGCTTCTTTTTCGACAAAGAGGGGATCAGCACCATCATTATCGGCAGTTCGAACCTTACCCAAACTGCCCTGACTTGCAACAAGGAGTGGAACGTCCTGTTCCGCTCTTACGGGACATCTTTCCGGCTCGCTTGGGGCTTCAAGAGGGCACTTGAAGACCTCGCGTTCTTCTATCATGTCAGCGAGGCGATCGATTTCGGCTTGCGTCGAAACAGCAAGCTCTATTCCGACACGTATAAGGACACGGCTTTTGTCTTGAACGCCAAGTACACACGTGAAGAGGTGTGCAGGCTCCTCGAGTGGGACAAAGAGCCGAACTACCAAAACATCGGCGGCTATTTCCACGACAAAAAGACCAACACCTTTCCGGTGTTTATCAACTACGACAAGGATCCCTCGATTAGCATCACGACGATGTATGAGGACCGTTTTATCTCCGATCGTGAACTGATTGCGATATCGAAGAGCAAGCGAACCTTGAATTCTCCCGAGATCGTCAACTTGGAGAGAGCGAGGGAGAACGGGATGCGCTGCTTTCTTTTCGTTCGCAAGAACACAAACGACAAGGACGATGGCACCGAGTTCTATTTCTTGGGCGAGATATATCCCACGGGCCACTTCAAGCAATTCGTCATGAAGGATTCGACGGCGAGCGCCGTTGAGATCGGTTATCGTCTTGACAAGCCGGTGCGCGCAGATTTGTACGATTACCTGCTGAGTGACTTCTGACGAGTTGGGGGTGATTGTCTAGGCGCCGGGCCGGGCCTGGGCGGCGATGGGGTGCTTGTTGGGGCGCGGCGTCTGTCTAGGCGCCCTGGCTCATTCTCTTTTGGGCCTCATCGTTTTTGTTGCCAAGCGATTTTGCGAGTAACGCTCCACCGATTACGCACACCGCCCCGATAACTTGGAGCGCGCCCGCCACAACGACGGCGAAACCGATCACTTTCCAGGGGGTGAGTCGCTCCTCGAAGATCAGGGGTGGGTGGTCCTGTATCCTTTGCTGAGGAAAAAGCGTAGAATGAACAGGAGATTGCGCAGGTGTACAGGCGTGATTGCTTGACTTTGTTCGGACCATGGTGAAGGCGGGAGCCATTATGCCAGGCGTAGCAGGCGGTAAATTGAGGATCCTCTATATCATGAGGATGTTGCAAGAGCAAACCGACGAGGAACACGGTTTGTCCATGGCCTCCATCATCGGCGGGCTTGCAGATTATGGCATGAGTGCCGACCGCAAGACGGTTTATGCCGATCTTGACATGTTGCGTGAGTTTGGCCTTGATATCGCCACAGCCCAGCGCAACCCGGTCGAGTATTACCTTGCTCGTCGCGACTTCTCCTTTGACGAGCTCATGCTTATGGTTGATGCGGTACAAAGTTGTCGGTTCGTGACGAAGACTCAAGCCGAGAAGATTTGCCGCAACTTGAAGCTTTTGGCAACGGAACAGCAACAGGAGAAACTTGAGCGCCGCATCCATGTCGATGGCCGCGTTCGTGGTCGCAACGATGCCGTTCTTGCTAACGTTGACGCCATCCACGACGCGTTGCGCCTGAAGAGACGCATCACTTACACGTATTGGAAGATGGGTATCGACGGTAAGCCCCATGCCCAAAATGGTGGTGAGACGTATGAGGTCACACCTATGCGAGTGGCCTTTGCTGACGGCTTGTATTACCTGACCGCTTGGTCCGAGAAAGACGAGGCGGTACGCGAGTATCGTATTGATCGCATGCATGATGTCGTCGTTTCCGAGGAGAAGGCCCGTCGCCTTCCTGAGATTACCGACTATAGGTACCAAGTGCGCGATTCGCAGTTCTTTGGTCGTTTCGACGGTGAGCTCGTAACTGTCAAACTTGCGTGTGACTTGGATGGCGCAAACATCGTTGTCGATCGTTTTGGCAAGGAGGCCCGATTCGCCGAAAAGAAGGGCGACCGGGCCTATGCTACAGTCCAGGTGCGTGTGAGTCCCCAATTCTTCGGTTGGGTTGCAGGTCTAAACGGCACGGTCAAGATCGCCAGCCCAAAGAAGCTCGTTGACGAATATCACGAATACCTGCGTAAACGCCTTGAGGAGTAACGCTTAGGCACCCTTGCCGTCTCGTAACCATTGCCAACAACATTCGTCGGTAACCTCGGGATCACCTGAGGCAAGGATTCGCGCTTGCGTGTCGACGGCTCCGACCCACACGCATGCCTCGTTGTCTTCCCTGCGCACTACCACGTCGGCATTTTCGTATCGCAAAACAGTCACGTCGCAGGGCGCCCACTCTTGCGTGTAACAATCCCACACGCGCCATGTTTCCACCAACGTGTCCTCATCAAAGGCGGCCAGCACTGCTTCTGCGTTTTCTTGCGGTCCGTATGCGGTCCAAGACGTGTTCACAATCAATCTCCCATCATCAGAAAAAACCGGTCCATTACAGTGTGCATCGTTGGGGACGCATCCTTGAAGGTCGGTGCTTCCAAACAGCATGCGCGCTGTGTCGGTCATGGTTTCCTCCTTTGTGAGACCTAGAATTGTCTTTGTTGACCAGCATGTTAATTCCTCTTCGAGGTTCGAGTGGGGAATAACTCGGACACCCGTTCGCTTTTGCGGTTTGTGTCTTGCGTTGCTTGCGAGTCAAGGACGGGTTGGCTCTTTTCGCCTTTCGCTGGCCCCGCCGCCCGCCAGCTCGCGCTAGCGCCCGCGGCCGGAAGGCCCCGTCGCCCGTCGACGCCGGATCTCCGATTCGGCAAAAGCTGCGAACATTTTGTTTAGGGGCCCATCCACTGCACTCATTCAGCACGATGGCGGAGTATAGTTAAAAGTTGTAAAGAGTTGACGTTTTTAGGCTTATCGTTTTTAGACGGAGCGAGAGCTTGAAGGAGGTATCGGGATGCTTTTGACTGGTTCGCGGGTCGTTATGGAGTGCTTGCGCGAACAAAATGTTGATACGGTGTTCGGATATCCTGGGGGAACCATCATCGACCTGTACGATGCTCTGATCGACTATCCGGAAATCAAGCATTACCTGAGCAGTCACGAGCAGGGTGCAGGTCATGCGGCCGATGGTTACGCTCGCTCCACAGGGAAGGTCGGCGTCTGCTTCGCCACTTCCGGTCCGGGTTGCGCCAACTTGACGACCGCAATCGCCACGGCATACATGGACTCCTCTCCCGTTGTGTTCATCACGTGCAATGTCTCCGAGACGCTTCTTGGCAAGGACACCTTCCAAGAGGTCGATATCACCGGGATCACCATGCCGATCACCAAGTGGAACTACATGGTTCGTCACGCAACGTGCTTGCCGGATGTCTTGCGTGAGGCGTTTGCCATTGCTCGTTCCGGTCGTCCGGGGCCTGTCTTGATCGATATCGCCAAAAACGCTGCCGTCGAGCTTGTTGACTATGAGTACTTGCCGCGTGAATTGCACCATACCCGAGGCCGCCTCAAGCGCTTGTTGGAGCGTCGCACCGCCCAAGACGACCTCAAGCCTCCAGAGCCTGTGATGGACGACATCGACAAGTTGGTCGAAATGATTAACGCTTCTGAGAAACCTCTGGTCATATGCGGAGGGGGCGTTGTACGCGGCCGCGCTGACAAGGAATTCGGAGAGTTCGTCGACAAGATCGACTCTCCTGTTGCCATTACCCTTATGGGCGCTGGCGGCATCAGCGGAACAAATCCGTTGACGACGGGCATGGTCGGCATGCACGGTTCGCAGGCTTCCAATCAGGCGGTTGCTGGCTGTGACCTGCTTATTGCCGTTGGCTGTCGTTTTTCCGACCGTGTCGCGCTCAATCCTGGTACCTTTGCGGCCCAGGCAAAGATCGTCCAAATCGACATCGATCGCTCCGAAATCAACAAGAACGTCATCACCGACCACCATGTCATCGGCGATGCTGCGCAGGTCTTGGGTCTGCTCAACGAGCGCCTCGGGCAGATGGACCACGCTTCTTGGAAGGAATATGTGTTCTCCCATCCTACGGAGACCGAGTACGATGAAGCTGGTGAGACGCTGACTCCAAAACAGATCACCGAGGTCATCGCTCGACTTTGTCCTGCAAATTCCATTGTCGCTACCGATGTGGGGCAACACCAGATGTGGGCTGCGCAACACCTCCATTACGATTATCCGGGCCAACTCCTCACTTCCGGCGGATTCGGCGCTATGGGTTTTGGCCTCGGTGCGGCGGTGGGGGCAAAGGTGGGCAATCCCGACAAGGTCGTTCTCCACATCACGGGCGATGGCAGCTTCCGCATGAACTGCAACGAGCTTGCCATGGTTCAGGCCTACGACGTCCCGGTCATCACCATAGTGTTCAACAACGGCGTCTTGGGCATGGTCCGCCAATGGCAATCCATCGGCTGCAAGGGGCGCTACAGCCAAACCGCCCTCGATCGCGGCCCTGATTTCGTAAAGCTCGCCGTGGCCTATGGGTTGAAGGGCGCCCGGGCTACGAATGTCGAGGAGTTCGAGGCGGCTCTTACAGAAGCGCTCGCGTATGGCCATGGGTTCGTTATCGATTGTGCGATCGACAAGGATGAGAAGGTCCGTCCGATGGTCGGCGGTGGCCAAGACATCACATCGTTCTTGTTGGCGTAGAGGAGGAGCAACAATGACAGAAATCAGGCGTCATACCATTTCCGCCCTTGTCGACAACGAGGCAGGCGTCCTCTCCCAGGTCGCCCGCATGTTCTCTCGCAAGGGTTACAACATTGAGTCTCTCGCCGTGGGAACGACGGCCGACCCCACGGTCAGCCGCATGACCATCGAGGTGAATACCGATGATCATGGCACCGAGCTTTTGTGCAACCAGTTGTGCAAGCTCATCTTCGTCCACAGCGTCAAGGAATTGGATCCCGAGAAGAGCATCCGTCGCGAGCTCGTGTTGATCAAGGTCAGCACCGAGACCCCTACTGCATGCGATCGCGTCATCCAAATCGCCAACATCTTTCGCGCGTCCATTATCGACGTGTCGGCGACGACGATGACGATCGCCATCATCGGGGAGGAAACCAAGACCGACGCTATCGTTGAGCTTGTCGACGAGTTCGGCATCTTGGAGTTGGTTCGTACCGGCACGGTCGCCTTGGAGCGCGGTGTGAATACGATTTACGAGGCAACCAAGGAGCGCGGCGAGTTCGATTACGGCAAAAACGTGCTGTAAAAACACGTTGAAATCTTCCGCCCTATTACAAATCACGGTCGTTTTGTCGTTATGTTTCGCATCGGTAATATACTAAACTTACTATCGCCTGAAACCAGAATAGCTCCCAGCAAGGAGCTGGTAGCCCGATGAGGTGTTTTTTGGAAAGTTGACAGGGTCTTGCGAGTGAGTAGGAGGAGATGCCGTGATTAGGTTGGGTGTCTGTTCTGATGGTTGCGACCTGAACTACGACGCGACGCTGTACGAGTTTCGTCATGAGCGTGAAGTCATTTCCTACGAGGACGTGTTGGAGATGGACCAACGAGGCCTGGTGAGATGGATGGCATCGGAACAACGCGATTGGTTCCACCATATCAATCCTGTCGATCTCGACACGTGTAATCGACGTGCACTCAGTCGCCACGGAGGCGGATTTGAGCGACTGTCCGCCGCGGAGCAGGTGGCGCTCGATGCGAAGCGCAACGACAGCGTCCTTGAGGGTAAAATCGTAGAAGCCGACCCCGCGGTTGTCCATGCGGTCTTGGAGGAGTTGCGTCAAAGCGGCATGTTGGAACATGTCGGCACGGCATCCCCGTATGCGGGCGCGGTGATGCCTGATGGCATGGAGTCCCTGAGCCAATTGCAGCGCCAGCCTGGACGCAAGATGACCATGACCGAACATTATTTAATGCGCAAGATTCTTAAGAACGACGACAAGGAGAAAGCCCGTCGCGAGAAGCAGTTTGCCGCTATCGAGCAAAAGATGCAACGGGAATCCCAACGAGAAGAGAAGAAGCTGAGGGGCAGGGCCGATATCCAACAAGCTCAAAAGCGTGTCGCCGACAAGGACCGGGACGAGGAGAACGCAGTTCGTAGGTACTCCGAACGGGCTCTCGGCCAATATGCGTCCTATCAGGGAAGGGCGGCCAACATTGATGAGATGACTATCGACCAAGCGCTTGACCGAGTTGAGGCCTCCTTGACGCGTGTTCCCCATGTGGGCGAGTGTGCCTCGTATCCCGCAAATGTCGGAAGCGGCATCCAATATTACGACTCACAAGGCAACCCTATCCGTCCTGACGTTGATGCGGTTAACCCCAGTAGGAGTCAAGTCGCTTACGGAATGAGCGAGGAGGAGCGTGCTTTGCGCGAGATGCGCGAGCGCAATCTTGCCGCGCAATCTCTCCACACGCAACAATCGGCTAGTGTTCCTGGTATGGAGTCCCTCGAAGGTTTTGGTGGAGGAAAAGGGCCTAGGGGCGCCAAATCACGTCGGAATGAGGGAGCGAGCATCAATGGCCACGAGGTGAACGCCGACGGAACTCCGAAGGACACTGCGTTTACCAAGGCCATGGATGGTCTTGGGAGATTCACCGGCGCTATCTCCCCGCTCTTCGGCGGCGGTCGCGGGACGGGTGGTGGTCCGGGCGGCGGAGGCGCCGGCGGTACGGGCGGCGGCCGCGGTACGGGCGGCTTCTAGCCTGACTAGGGATTTTTTCGCGGACGGTCCGCGATTGGAAATAGTGAAAGGAAAAGATAGAAATGATTCTTGTCTTGCTTGTTTTGGTCGTGGCCATCGTTCTTTTCGCGCTGGGTATTCGCATTGTGCGTCCATACCAACAAGGCGTCATTGAACGACTCGGTAAGTTTACCCGCGTTGCGAGTTCCGGATTTCGGTGGATTATCCCGTTTATTGATCGCATGACCAAGGTTGACATGCGTGAGAACGTCGTTGACGTCCCGCCTATGGAAGTCATCACCAAGGACAACGTCGCCGTAACGGTTGACGCTGTTGTGTACTACCAGGCGCGCGATGCCGTGAAACTTATCTACAACGTCACGAACTTCTATCTGGCAGCCACCAAGCTTGCCCAAACCAACCTGCGTAACGTTATCGGCGAGCTGACGCTTGATGAGAGCTTGACGAGCCGCGAACGCATCAATGGCCAACTTCGCGACATTCTTTACGAAGCAACCAGCCAGTGGGGTGTAGAGATTGTTCGTGTCGAGCTTCAGCGTATCGAGCCGCCGGCGGATGTTACCAATGCGATGCATCGCCAGATGAAGGCAGAACGTGAGAAGCGCGCCGTCATCCTCGAGGCAGAGGGCGAGCGTCAAGCGGCGGTCGAGCGTGCTGAGGGCGTCAAGCGTTCCTCCATCCTCGAGGCAGAAGGCAAGGCGCAGGCAATTCGTGAGGTTGCTGACGCAGAGAAGGCCCAGCGCATTCTCCTTTCCGAAGGCGAGGCGACGGCTGTCGAGAACGTCTTGGGCCAGTTGCACGAGGCGGACACCGAGAAATATATCGCGGTTCGTTATGTCGAGAGCTTGAAGGCGATCGCGGACGGCAATGCTACGAAGATCTTCATGCCGACAGAGATGAGCGGACTTGCTTCCGCTACGGGTGCGATTGGTGAGCTTTTCCAGTCCACCAAGACGACTCCGCAGGTCAAAGCCAAGGAAGAAGGCGCCGTTCCTCCTCCGCCCGTGGTCTCCTAAAGGGCCTCCCTTGCCAACCCAAGGAAGCCAGAAACCCAAAGGCGCGAGCAGTCCAAAGAAGCAAGAAGCACCAATTGACGTGAACAAACGTCATTGATATGCATCTTTGCCTCGTATAATATTGAAACAAGGAGATTATATATCCATTAGAATATATAACACAGATCATAAAACGTGGTAGAGATGCGAGGGTGAGATGGTTTGGGAAGGCGTTGAGGTTCGGCCGGAGGTATATCTCGTTATCGAGGGCAGCCGGGGAAAATGTGTCCTGGATCCTAAAATGGCTCGAGTTTTGGAGCGTGTGGGAAACGGGGAATGGCTCTATCCTTCCTTCGATAACGAAGGCATTTCTCGAAGCTGTGGTCACAAGAAATTGCGCACTATCGAAGATACGTTGGGTATGAAACTCTCCAACGGCAGGAGCGGTAGTGGCAGCGTGCTCACCAAGGAGGGAGAGCATATCGTGGCTCTTTGGCGGGAGGCGCAAAAGCGCGCGGAAGGCTAGTTACCTCAAAGGAGGGGGGTTGAACGGGGGACGGAGGAGTGTTCAACTCTTGAGTTGAACACTCCTCCGTCCCCCGTTCAACCCCCCTCACAGCTCGGCGACCGGGTCCGCGTAGCTGTGGTCGAACCTGACGAGGGTCTCGATGGCCTTCCTTCTCTGCTCTTTGCTGTACATACCTGTTCTTCCTGGTCCTCATTTGGTCAAAGATTTCCACCGCAGTCCCAAAGAGTCGGGTCGAGAAAAACTGGCTATTGGAAGATTAATGAATAATATTGACGCTTTGTTCTAAACGTAAAAAGACCGCGCCTGGTAAGTGACGCGGTCTTTTTGGTGAATTCTGTCGTCGCGCGCTTCGCTCTTCTTTTAGGACAACGCCCACAAGGAGTGGCACAGGGCGATGTTAGTATGAACGGCTCTATAGACATCGTGGATGCACAAATTGCTTACGACATTGCAAAGGGCTTATATCAAGATGATCCGCAATATCTACAGCGCTATGCGCTTGCGGAGGTAAACGAAGACGCTACAGTGGACGCAGCCGATGCTTTAGCAATCCAATACTTTGTGCATCACGGCAGCTTTTCGGTGGCCTAAATTCGCCCCGTTGTTTTGCCCAGAGAGGAAGTGCGGACTAGATGATGTGGCCATCGACGTGGCCAGCTTCTACAAGTTGTGTTTTTTGAAGCTTTCAAAGGCTCGTTGTCTTGAGAAAAGACGCCAAACAAGGGATAATAAAATCGACTATGCAAACGCAGCTAAAACGCACGAAAGGCATGAGTGCCCATGAGAAGAAACGTAGTCGGGAAAGCCGCCCTTGCTTTGGCTTTGGCCTTTGGTGCCGTACCGGCCCAGGCTTTTGCTGATGTTGAGGTGCACGTTGATACCGAAGCGCTGTTCAGCACCGAAGGAACATCGGTCGAAGCCAAGGGAACTTGTGGTTCCGGGGTCGTTTGGGCGTTGAATTCGAACGGCCTTCTCGATATCAGCGGCACGGGCTCCATGGATGACTACAAGGGCGCATCCTCCACTCCGTGGTATTCGCAACGCGACCAGGTGAAGGCGGTGCGTATCGCTGACGGTGTAACGTCGGTCTCGAACAACGCGTTTTCTGCTTGTAGGTCCCTTTCTTCTGTCAAGATCGCTTCATCGGTGACCTCCATAGGAGACGGTGCGTTTTCGGGCTGCTCCTCGTTGGTTTCCCTCGAGGTTGAGGAGGGCCTTGAATCCATAGGAGGCAATGCGTTTGCGGGGTGTGGCTCTTTGAGCGTTATGAGGATTCCCACAACGGTGACGTCGGTTGGAGCCCTCGCGTTTAACGGTTGCACAAAGCTTGAGCGTTTTGAGGCCGGTACGGGAAGTGCAACGGTTCACACCGAGACTGGCAGGGAGCTCATCTCTCCCGACAACGAGCTCGTTGCCTACGCGAATTGGAGCGATTACGGGTATACGGTTCCCTCATCGGTCACCTCCATAGGCGAAAGCGCGTTTTCTGGCAGCACCCAGCTTGTCTCGGTGAAGTTGTCCGACAACACCACCACGATTGGCAAAAGCGCTTTCGCCAATTGTGAATCGTTGGTCGGGGTAGAGATGGGTGGTGTGGAGACCCTCGGTTCTTCCGCCTTTGCGGGGTGCACCGCGCTTACTTCTGTGGAGATTCCCTCAACAATGAACACCCTCGGCTCCTTTGTGTTTGCGGGATGCACCTCCTTAACTTCCCTCTCTCTTTCGGACTCGGTCGAGACGGTGGGAGACAGCGCGTTCTATCAATGCAGAGCGCTTGTTTCCGTCGACGTCGGTAAAGGCGTGGCCGCAATTGGATCGTCCGCGTTCGCTGGGTGCGAATCCCTCAAGAAGTTCACGGTTGCTCAAGGCAATACCTCGTTCCACACGGTCAACAATCGCGAGCTTGTGACCGCCAAGAACGAACTCGTTGCCTACGCGAACGCCAGCGGCGATACGTATGCGGTCCCCTCCTCGGTGACCTCGATCGGCGACGAGGCGTTTTCGGGATGCACGTCGTTGAATCTCGTCAACGTTCCTGACTCGGTGGGATCCATCGGCACCTCGGCCTTTTATGGATGCACCACGTTGACCGCTGTGGAGATTCCGTCTTCGGTCACCTCTATCGCCCCTGCTGCCTTCTATGGGTGCACGGGTCTTACCATCGCGAAGATCAATGACGGCGTCGTATCTATCGGTTCGGATGCCTTCCGTGGGTGCAGCGCTCTTACCTCGATCGAGATTCCCTCTTCCGTGGGCTCCATCGGTGCCGGTGCGTTCTCTGGTTGCGAGAAGATGACGTCGGCAAAGCTTGCGGAGGGAGTGCGTTTTCTCGGCAACGAGGTGTTTCAGAATTGCTCGTCTTTGGGCACGGTGGAGATTCCATCCACCACCGACCAGATCGGTTCCTCGGTGTTCTATGGATGCACGAAGCTCTCGCTGTTTGCGGTGAGCGAGGACAACTCCACGTACAGGACTGAGACCGGGCGAGAGCTGATCTCCTCCACCAACGATCTCATCGCCTACGCGAACGCGAGTGGCGCGACATATACCGTCCCGTCTTCGGTTGAATCTATTGCCAGCAGCGCTTTCTACGGTTGCACCTCTTTGGGGGACATCGAGGTCTCTGGTAGTGTCCGGACCATCGGTAACAACGCCTTCTACGGGTGCACCGCCCTGAAGACCGCAAAATTGGACAGCGGGGTTGAGACTGTTGGCAACAACGCGTTTCGCAATTGCTCCTCCCTCGTGTCCATCGAGATTCCTGCGACGGTGACCTCAATCGGGTCTGCGGCTTTCTACGGTTGTTCCTCCCTTTCAAAATTCACCGTGTCGGGCGGTAACTCCTCGTATCGCACGGTGACCGGCCGAGAGTTGATCTCCTCTCGTAACGAGCTCGTTGTCTACGCGAACGCCAGCGGTTCCTCGTACACGGTTCCGTCTCAGGTCACAACCCTTGGCAACAACGCATTCAGCGGCTGCTCGTCTTTGACCTACGTGGGGATCCCCTCGTCGGTCACCTCTATTGGCTCTTCGGCTTTCTGGGGGTGCTCCGGCTTGACTTCGTTGGACATCCCCTCGTCTTGCACGGCCATCGGCAACAACGCCTTCTATGGGTGCACCGGTCTCGAGACGCTAAACCTTGGCAAGGGAGTTAAGACCATCGGCGACAATGCCTTCCGCAACTGCACGTCCTTGGTGTCGTTGGACATGCCGACCTCCATCGCCTCTCTTGGTGCGGCGTCTTTCCGCGGGTGCACATCGTTGGCGGAGGTGAATTTCCTTGGCAACAAGCCGGAGATTTCCGATACGGCGTTTACGGGAGATTCGCTGACCGGTTTCTATCTGTTCGGACGCAGCGGGTGGACTGACGATGCCCTTGTCGGTTACGGTGGAGACATCTCTTGGTACGGATACCATGAGTGGGGCGATTGGGCGACTGTCAGCTCCGAGACCTGTACGGAGGACGGTGTCCAACAACGGACGTGCTCGGTGTGCGGAGAGACCGACGAGCGTTCCATTTCCGCAACGGGGCACAGCCTCGTGTGGTCGTCTGGCTATGACGCCACTTGTGAGACGGAGGGTCTCACCGAGGGCGCGACCTGTTCGGCGTGCGGAACGGTTGTTTATGAGCAAGAGGTGATTCCCGCCCTTGGCCATGACTACGTCGGGACGGTTACCAAGCTTCCCACCTGCTACGCGGAGGGAGTGCTTACCTATACCTGCACGCGTAATGCTGCCCATACCTACACGGAGCCCATTGCCATGATCGAACACACATGGGGCGAGTGGGTCGAGGTCTTGGCCCCGACGTATACCGAGGAGGGTATTGCTGAGCGCACCTGTAGCGTTTGCGGCGCGACTGAGCAACAGGCTATCCCGCGCGACCCTGCTGGTGCCCAGATGTTCGCTACCGGCCTTTACGTCGAGATTCTCGATCGAGCACCGGACCCCGACGGCTTGGAGTATCAGGTTGAGGCTTTGATGGAGGGTTGGCCTGCATGTGACGTCGTTGTCAACTTCTTCAACTCGGATGAGTTTGCGCAACGTGGCCTCGATACCTACGACACGGTTGCCGTCGCCTATCGCGCCATCCTTGGACGTGAGGGCTCTGATGAGGAGATCCAATGGTGGGTTGACGTGGTGGAAGCCGAGGGTATGAGCGTCGAGGACCTCGCCATGTGTTTGTGCGACTCCGACGAGTTCAACAATATTTGTGACTATTACGGTCTCGTGAGCGGTACGAGGTAGGCGCTTCGATCGCCTTCGAACCTTTGTGGGATGTGTGCCATTCGATTTGGCCATCAGATTGAGGGTTGGCTCTTGTTGGAAGTCGGCCCTTGTCGAGGGTTGGCTCTTGTTGAGGCCAGCCCTCCCTCATGTATCCCCGGCTTTTCCTCTATACTGGGAAGGCTGCACAAACAACGAAAGGAATCCCCTTGCCTGACTATTCGGAACAAATCGCATCCAGGCGTACGTTTGCCATCATTTCCCACCCCGACGCGGGCAAAACCACTCTTACCGAGAAGCTGCTGTTGTATACGGGAAGCATCCAAACTGCAGGTTCGGTCAAAGGCAAGGGCTCCTCGCGCCAGGCAACATCCGATTGGATGGATATCGAGAAGGAGCGCGGTATCTCCGTCACCTCCTCCGTTTTGCAGTTCACCTACGGCGGAAAGTGTGTCAACATCCTCGATACCCCGGGCCACCAGGACTTTTCCGAGGATACGTACCGCACGCTCATGGCTGCTGACGCGGCGGTCATGGTCATCGACGGTGCGAAAGGCGTTGAGGCCCAGACTAAGAAGCTTTTCCAGGTCTGTACCCTTCGCCACATCCCGATTTTCACGTTTGTCAACAAGTGTGACCGCGAGATTCGCGACCCCTTTGAACTTGCGGAAGAGATCGAGGAGGTTCTCGGGATCAACACCTATGCCATGAACTGGCCTATCGGCAACGGTCGTGATTTCCGCGGAGTGTTCGACCGAAACACGCGTACCGTCCTCGCGTTCCAAGGCGACGGTCGCGCCAATGCCGAGAAGAAGGTCAGCGAGACAGAGGTCCCGTTGGGCGATGCGGCCTTAGATGAGATCATCGGCGAGACGAACCACCAAACCCTTATGGAGGATGTGGAATTGCTTGACGGCGCCGGCGATGAATTCGACCTTGACGCCGTGCTCGGTGGCAAGCTGACGCCCCTGTTCTTTGGTTCTGCACTCACCAACTTCGGTGTCGAGCCTTTCTTGCGCGAGTTCCTCAAGCTGACCCCGACTCCGCTTGAATATACCGATATCCTCACGGGAGAGAAGGTGGACTCCCTGCGTGACGAGTTCAGCGGTTTTGTGTTCAAGATCCAGGCAAACATGGACAAGAACCATCGCGACCGTATCGCCTTTGTACGCATTTGCTCCGGCAAGTTCGAGCGTGGTATGGACGCCTTTCATATGCAGGGTGGAAAGAAGATCAAGCTTGCAACCGGTACGTCCATGATGGCGGACGACCGTGCCATCGTGGATGAGGCCTACGCCGGAGACATCGTCGGTTTGTTCGATCCGGGCATCTTCTCCATCGGAGACACCCTGTGCGGCGGCAACCTTCGCGTGCAATATCCGGCGATTCCTACGTTCACTCCGGAGATCTTTGCCCGCATCACCCAGGTCAACACCATGAAGCGCAAGCAGTTTGTTAAGGGCATGGAGCAGCTTGCCCAAGAGGGTGCCATCCAGATCTTCCGTGAGCTCGGTATGGGTATGGAGAGCGTCATCGTCGGAGTTGTCGGCGTCTTGCAATTTGACGTCTTGGAGCGTCGCCTTAAGTCCGAATACGGCGTCGAAGTCCGTCGTCAGCCTCTCGGCTATTCCGAGATACGTTGGGTCCTCAACGACCCCAACGAGTTCGATATCGCAAAGGTCCATTTCGCGTCCGATACGATGCGTGTGGAGAATTGGCGCGGCGAGCGACTTTTGCTCTTCTCCAACGAATACAACGTCCGCTGGGCGCAGGAAAAAAATCCCGAGATGAAGCTCTCCGAGTTTGGTAACGTCACGTTCTAGGGGAGATAATCGTTTTTTGTAACCGTTTGGCTTTTCGGAGGCGTTCGCTAGCAAAGGAAGGTTCCTCATGAGACTTTTAGACATGCCGGTTTGTGATCCGTTCTTCATGGGAGAGAAACCCGTGGTGGTCATCAAGGTCAGCGGGTTTGACAATCCTATCAAGGTCGAGCTTGATCCCAAGGCGGCGCCCATCACCGTGTCCTATTTTCTCACGTTGGTGAACCAGGGCTTTTATACGGGAACCAGGTTTCACCGTGTTGTCCCTGGCTTTTTGGCGCAAGGCGGCGACCCCACGGGTACGGGTGACGGTGAGACCGATTGCTATGTCTTAGGCGAGTTTACCGCCAATGGTGTCAACAATCCCCTTAGGCACGAGCCGGGCACCATCTCCCTTGCGCGTCAGGAGGGTTATGACACGGCTTCTTGCCAATTCTTCCTCTTGGCCAACGAGGTGCCCTTTATGGACGGCGAATATGCCGCTTTTGGTCATGCCATTGAGGGTCTCGACGTCATCGAGGAGATTTGTATACAAGACACCAACCCTGATGAGTCTCCTGTAACGCCTATTGTCATGGAGCAAGTCTACGTTGAGTGCTAGCGTGCGGATCGAGAACCGCGCTAAGGCCTTCCCTAGTCCAGGAAGTCCTCGTTGATGGTGAGGTTGTAGGTTTGCGCGATGAGGCGCAACCCCTCATCAGAAATTGTGTTGGGAAACTCGTCTGAGCCGCCGTTCAGGGCTTTGGCTTGGGCATAGATGCGGGCGGACTTCTCGATGGTGTGCATGAGGCCGAAGGCGGAGTCAAAGTCAGAGCCGCTGCAGAACAGGCCATGTTGGGCCCAAATGACCGCGTCGTAGGTGCGCATTTGCTCGCATGTTGCCAAGGCGATCTCCGTTCCGCCGGGAACCATCCAATCAATTATCCCGATACCCCGAGGGATAGCGATGATGCACTCGGTCATTGCTTTCCAAAGGGCGCGGGTGACGATACGGGCGTCGAGGGGCATGATCTTGGACAGGGCGATGACGGTTTCGGGGTGGGCGTGGTAGAGCACGCGACATTCGCCGTCGGTCACATCCTTTCGAACGCTGTGAATCATGAAGTGGCTTGGAAATTCGCTGGTGGGATGGCCACCGTCACGCAAACCCCACACGACGCGCCATGCGTCGCCTTCGGCATTAATCTCGACGATCCCTACGTTGTATGCAGGGTCGAGTTGGACGTTGCGCAGGTAGCGACCGGCGCCGGTGGTCACGAAATACGCACCGCGAAGATTGTCGGCTTGAACGCCCATGCTCGTCCAACAAGATCCGCTCTCATCGAAGAAAGGCTTGCATGACTCAATCTCTTTCTCTGTCATGCGATAGGTGAGGTTTCCGCCGTTGCGCTCATGAAAGCCCATGTCCCACCCGTCGGTGCACATGCGGATAAAGCCGCGCATGAAAGCCTGTTGCTCGATGGCGACCCCTGAGACCGCTCCTGATACGACATCGGTGGCTTTCGTCGCACCCTTCTCCAACGCGTCAAGCGCGTCATTGAAAAAACTCATGGGAGGCGTCCTCTCTTCTTGTCGCTCGCAGGTGTTTTTCAAAGTGTAGTCGAAGGTGTGCTTTGCGGGCGATATTTCCCTGAATCGACAAATTTGACCTAAAAGCAAAGCTTATAGGTGATGAGGTGTTTATATCTCAATTGTGACCTATACTAAAAGGTACGCAATTTTTTTGAGAGAGAGAACCTGACATGACAGATCCGCAAGAACAGATTGAACAAAGTCCGGAAGAGGTCGTTCTCAGCGAAGTCGCCGATGACGCCTCCGATCGATCACATGGAAACGAAAAGACCAGACGTATGGGCACGGCCTCGGTGCCAGGTCTTTTGTTGGAGTTCGCTATTCCCTCGATTGTTGGCATGCTCGTCAACGGCCTGTACAACGTCATCTCGTCGGCTTTCCTTGGTCAAGCTGTCGGTTCGGTGGGTCTTGCCGTCACTACTGCTTCATTCCCCATCTCTATCGTGTTTATGGCTTTGGCTATGCTTGTGGGCAATGGGGGAAACGCTCTCGCCGCCTTGCGTTTGGGAGAAGGACGTCGAGATGATGCTGAGTTGACATTGGGAAACACCGTGACATTGGCGATCATCATCGCGCTTGTCGTCGCAGTGTTCACCTCTATCCCGCCCTGCATGGACCTCTTGTTGGAGCTTGCCTCAGCCTCCGATCCCAGTATCAGCGAAGGAACCCGCATCTACGTTTGGATCCTCTCTGTTGGGGTCATTTTCCAAATTGTCGGTTTGGGTATCAACAACTTCATTCGTACCGCCGGCGCTCCTAACCGAGCTCTGTTGACTATGGTCGTCGGTGCGGTTGCCTGCATTGCTCTCAACTATCTGTTTGTCATGGTGTTGGGCTGGGGTATCCCCGGTTCAGCCTTGGCGACGGTCCTTGGCCAAGCTGTCTCCTGTGTATCGGTCCTTTGGTATTTCTTGCTCACCCCTGGTGTTCCCATGCAAATCAAAGCTCGTTGCATGAGGTTGGACAAACGCGTTGTGAAGGAGATTGTGGTTTTAGGCACTGCGAGTTTCCTGCTTCAAATATGCGCCTGCGTCTCCAACCTCATCGTCAACCACCAACTCGTTGTGTTTGGCTCCATGGCCGCCATCGGTTCCCAAAACGCCATGGCCGCCATCGGCGTCGTCAACCGTTTGGCCGGCATTGCGTTCATGCCCATCATTGGAGTTTCTGTGGCAGCCCAACCGATTCTCGGGTTCAACTATGGTGCGGGTAACATTGCTCGCGTTCGCAAAGCCATCGGTTTCGCCATCTTGTATGCGGTCATCTTAGGAACCCTGCTTTGGGGGATTACGCGCCTTTGGCCTTATGAGATCGTCGGCCTGTTCGGTGTCACGGAGGACCTGCTCGATCTGACGGTGTACGTACTTCACGTTCAGATGTTGCTCATGCCGGTTATTGGTTTGCAGGTCTGCACGTCAAACTATTTCCAAGCGACAGGGCAACCAACCAAGTCCATCGCCCTCTCCCTTACGCGACAAATTTTGTTTCTTATCCCAGCGCTTCTTTTGTTGCCGATTGTGCTTCCGACGGTTATGGATGTCGATGGCCTCTATGCGCTGTTTTTCTCGTGGCCGCTCTCGGACTTTTTGGCAGTGTTCACCTCTGCGGCCTTCCTCTTGGTCGAGATGCGCCGTCTTGGTCGTTTGGAGCGTGGTGAGGTATCCGATCGCTTCGTCTCTCGTACACACTGAGGCGGTTTTTGTGGATCGTTGTAGGGTGTCGTTCTTTGGGGCGTTACGCCTGGCGGTCGTTTTTTCAGGTCGAGATAGGAGCTTGTCTTACCCGACGTTGAGTCCGGTTGCGGGATCGACGCCAAGGACGATGTTCATGTTTTGGATGGCGGCACCTGATGCGCCCTTTCCGAGGTTGTCAAAACGAGACACGCAAAGAATGCGGTCCTCGTTACCTGCGACCGTAACCTCCATATCGTCGCGACCGCTGTAGGCAAGTGCTGACATAAAACCGTTCTCGTCGGCTTTTTCGACATAGCGAACAAGACCCGATTGGTAGACGGATGCGTAGGTGGCTTTGACGTCCTCAATCGTCTTTCCCATGCAAAGATTCTCAGGGAACAACGTGACAACAACCTCCATGCCCGCGTAGTAGGGGGCAATCACCGGCATGAACGCGGGGGTTTTCTCGAGACCGCATATCTTGACCATCTCGGGGATGTGCTTGTGGGTCTGGGCGATGCCGTACATGCGAGGAGCTTGGAGCATGAGATCGGCAGGGATGATCGAGCTCGATGATGCCCCGTCGAAACCGGTGCCGGGATTGAGGGTGGCACCTTCCTCATATTGGGCGATTCCCTTCTTGCCGGCGCCGGAATAGCCCGTGAGGGACACAGAGGTCAGCCGCGTGTCTGCGCGAAGCACCCCTGCAGAAACCAAGGGAGCTATGAGGGACACGAATCCCGAAGCATGGCAACCGGGGTTGGCGATACGCTTCGAGGATTTGATGTCGTTTTCAAGCCCATTGATCTCAGGGAATCCGTAAACCCAATCGTCGTCGACGCGATGTGCGGTTGACGTGTCGATGAGGACGGTGGTATCGCTTTCGAGCAGCTCGACGGCCTCGATGGAAGCCGCGTCGGGTAGGCACAGGAAAGCGATGTCGGCATCGTTGAGGAGTCGCTGGCGCTCGTGCGGATCTTTGCGAAGTGCGGGATCGATATGGATGATCTCGAGGTCGTCTCGCTCAGCTAGGCGCTCATGAATGCGTAAACCGGTAGTGCCGGCTTCGCCGTCAATAAAAATCTTTGTCATCGGTAGACTCCCTGTGAATTTGAGCTGTTCGATTTGCTTGGCTAATTTGAGGTGTTCGACTTGCTTGTGGTGAGGTAGATTGTGGACCCAGAGCTCGCGGTGCCAGTCGGGGTTTGGTCGGTGACGACGGCGGTAACGCTTGTGTCGCCGTTGATGACCACAACGAATCCGGCGCTCTCAAGAACGCTTTGTGCTTGGGAGGCGGTGTAGCCAATGACGCTGGGGATATTGATTTTCTCCTCGCCGCGGCTGACATAGATAGTGACTTCGCTGCCGGCGTCTGCTTTGCCGGGGGTGGGAGATTGCTTGTAGACGTACCCCTCGTCGACGGTGGCGCTGTATCCACGTTCGATGGAGACGGTGAACCCGGCATCCTTAAGCGCGGAAATCGCCTCTTCCTCATAGTAGTTCACGACATTGGGAACATCTTTTTTCTCGATGCCGAGGGAGAGGACATATTCGACGGTAGAACCCTTGGAGACGGTTTTGCCCGAAGCGGGGCTTTGGGATGCGACCTTGTTCTTCTCGACCGTGCTCGAGTACGCGGCGGTGCCAGCAACAGCGTTCAGTCCGACTTTCTTAAGCGCCTCCTTGGCCTCGTCTGCTGTCATGCCTTGTAGGTTGGGGACAGTGACCGATTCCGCGCCTTGACTGATGACGAGATTGATTGCCGCTCCAGAGGCGCTCTTCAAGCCGCCTTCGGGCGTTTGGCTGATAACCTTGCCTGACTCGATCGTTTCGCTGTAGGAGTAGGTAATGGTGCCAAGCGTAAAGCTTGAGCTCTTGATTTCCGCTCGTGCTTCCTGCTCGGTCAAACCGACAAGGTTGGGGACTGTTTCTTTGGCATTGGAGCCAAGCATGGTGTAGGCGATACCTCCGATGATGGCGATCACGGCGATGATGGCAACGAGGATGCCGATGATTTTTCCAGTGCCACCCTTTTTCTTCTTTTCCTCTTCTTCGGGTGCGCTCTTGGTGGAGACGGGATTCATTGTTGTGACCGGGTTCATGACCTGGGTGCCAATGGCGGGCGGGACATTGTTGATATAGCCGGTCTCAGCGGCCGCAAAAGAAGAAATCGCTGACACGGGGCGTCCCATGAGGAACTCGTTGAGCGCCTTGCGCATCTCCATGGCGGAGTGGAAACGGGCATTGGGGTCCTTTGACATGGCCATCATGATGATGGCTTCCAAAGACGGGTCGATGTCCGGCTTGATGGATCGAGGAGGAGTGGGGATCTCGCTTACCTGCTTGAGGGCGACGCTGACAGCGTCGGGGCCGTCAAAGGGGAGCCTCCCCGTAACCGCTTCGTACATGACAACGCCCAAGGAGTAGATGTCGGATGCCGGGGTCAGGTCCTTGCCCTGGGCTTGCTCGGGGCTGATGTAGTGGGCCGTGCCCAAGACGCTGCTGGTCTGCGTGAGGCTGGCACCCTTTGCGCGCGCGATGCCGAAGTCCATGACCTTGGCGTTGCCGTCAGGTTGGATCATGATGTTTTGCGGCTTGATGTCGCGGTGAATGATATCGTGGCTATGGGCGACGGACAGTGCTGCGGCAACCTGGCTTCCGATCTCGGCGACTTTGCGCTGATTGATGGCACCGCGCTCCTTGATGCCGGTTTTGAGGTCGGAGCCGCGTACGTACTCCATGACGATGTAGTAAGTGTCGCCGTCCTGGCCCCAATCGTAGATGCTTACGATATAGGGGCTTTGCATGGCAGCAGCCGATGCCGCCTCTTGGCGAAATCTTCTGGTGAATGTTTCGTCGTTGGCATACTGCGGCAACATAACCTTCACGGCAACGATGCGGTCCAAGACGTTGTCTCGGGCGCGGTACACCTCTGCCATTCCGCCTATGCCGACGCGGTCAATGATCTCATATCGATCGTTGAAAACTTTGCCTGTAATGCTTCCGGTCACGTTTTAGCTCCTTTTGGTCACATTTAAGGGCAGTCCTGTATTTTTCGTTGTTCCCACAGAATACCCCATTGTCTCGTCTGTTGATTAATCCCTTTGCCTAAAATGTAAAATCAATGGATATTGAACCCCAATGTCACGCGTTGCTTTATTGCAAAAACCTTCCATCTTCCCCTTATCCAACAATCACTCCTTGGGCTTCAAGCGCCGCGATGAACACCGGGCGCGATTTGCCTACGGCGTTGTCGCTCTTCTCTAGCACCATGGCGACGACGACGTTGGCGCCATCTGCGGGCGCCATGCCCACAAACCAACTGTCGTCTTCGGTGTCCGTCGCCTCGGCGGTACCGGTCTTGCCTGCGACTTGGATACCGTAGTCGTAGAGGCTTACGGCGGTGCCGGTGCCAGAGTTGACAACTCCCTTGAGGACGTCTCGAACGCGTTGCGCGGTGGTGGCGCTGATGGCCGAGTACAACTTCGTTGCCGAAGTGGTGGAGCTGGCCACGCCATCGGCGTTGTATACGCTTTCGACGAGATAAGGTTTCATGATGGTGCCGTTGTTGGCGATCGCACAACCGACCATAGCCATCTGCAGGACCGTGGCACGAGGGCCTCTGCCTTGGACGTTGTCGTTGTGGTTGTTGACCGGCATGCCTGCTGCCGCCCACGCGACTTCCCAATCGGTGCAGTCGTCGGGGTTGTACATGAGGCTTGTCGCAAGCTCGAGGTCAAAGTCGAAATTGTTGTCAAACCCGAATTTGTCAGCACCATCGGCGAGGGATCTTGCACCAATCAGCAAACCGAGTTGGCCATAAACCGTGTTCGACGAAAGCTCGGTGGCGCGCCTTAACGTGATCGTCCCATAGCTGTAGTCGTTGAAGTTGCTGACCTCTGCTCCGCCGAGCTCCATCGTGCCGGGAGAGTTAAAGGTGTCGTTCTCGTTCGCAACGTTGTTCTCGAGCGCAACGGAGAGGGAGACCATCTTGAACGTGGAGCCAGGGGCATAGGTGGTCTGAATCGCACGGTTGATGAACGTGCCGTCCGCGACACTCGTCTCACCGGAATAGATCGACTCAAACTCGGAGGCGTCATAGGTCGGGGAGGATGCCATAGCCAAGACGGCGCCAGTGGTGGGATCGATGACGACACATGCGCCGATCTCGCCTTCGAGGGCCTTCTCGGCTGCCTTTTGGATCTTGGAGTTGATTGTTAGCTTCACGCTGTTGCCGGCGGTGGTTGTGCCAGCCATGGAGTTGATGACGTCTTCCCATGTCGCGAAGCTCTTTTGGCCTTGGAGTATCTCGTTGCATGTCGCCTCGATGCCCGCTGTGCCGTAGCGCGTTGAGCAATAACCGACCACGTGGGATGCGAGAGTTCCTGAAGGATAGACGCGCTCAAAGGATTGGGTTTGCTCGTTGTAGACGCTTTGGGCCAACACTACGCCATCGTAGGTGGAGATCGTCCCGCGTTGGGAGTTCTCGGTCTTGGCAATGGTGTGGTTGTTATCGGCGCGCGATTGGATCTCGCTGGCGCTGACGACCATGATGTTGGTGAGCTGCACAACAAGGATGACGAACAGGATCGAGAACACCATCAGCGTTCCCGTTAGACGTTTTCCAAGGGAAACGCGGCCAAGGATGCTGTTGTTAAGCAGGCTGGTCTGGTGCAATTCCTCACCCGATTCGGCGCTCTCGTCTCCACAACGAAGCAACAGCCCGACGATCATGAGGCTGGCAAGCAGGGACGAGCCGCCTTGGCTCATGAAGGGAAGGGTCAGGCCCGTCAGGGGGATGACGCGGATAACGCCACCGACGATGATGAACGCCTGAAGGGCGATGATGGTTGTAAAGCCGGTGGCCATAAGGGAGGAGACGTCGCTTTTCGCGCGGGACGCAGTGACAAATCCGCGGATCGCGAAGCTGAGGAACAACAACAAGACGCCCGCGGCACCCAAAAGGCCGATTTCCTCGGAGATTGCGGCAAAGATGAAGTCGCTGGCCACGACGGGGATGAGGTCGCACAAGCCGCGGCCGATTCCGACGCCGAACAGGTCCCCATCAGCCATGCTGTATATCGCCTGCACCAGTTGGTAGCCTCCGTCTTCGGAGTAGGCGAAGGGGTCAAGCCATGTTTGGACGCGGACTTGGACATGGCCGAAAAGGCCGTACAGAAAGACGGCCGCAACGGCCGCGAGGCCTAAGGAGACGACGAGGTAGAACTTCTTCCCGGTCGCCACGTACAGCATGACGACGAACACGGCAAAGAACACCAAAGCGCTGCCGAGGTCCTTTTCGAAGATGACCACGATAAGGGCCATGCCCCACATGAGGAGAAGGGGCAGGATGGCGCGTAGGTCGGGTAAGTGGACCGGACCGATCTTCCAAGTGAAGACGGAAAGCATCTCGCGGTTTTGGGCGAGATAGCTTGCCATGAATATGACGATGAACAGTTTTGCGAACTCGCCCGGTTGGACGCTCAACGGACCAAGGGTCAACCAGATGCGGCTGCCGTAGTTCTCGGTCCCGACAAACGGAAGCAGAGGGGAGAGCAACAAAAGCACGCCGACTATGATGAACGTGTATTTGTAGTTCGCGAGTTTGTCGAGGTTTCTCACGACAACGAGGACGACAATCATCGCCGCGATGCCGCAGAACAACCAAAGGACCTGACGGGGCGCGTCGTCGGGGGCAAGCCTCGTCACGAACGTGATGCCGATGCCCGCCAATACGAACGTGATGGGCAACAGGCCGGGGTCGGCATTGGGGGCGAACTTGCGCACGGCGAAATGTGCCGCGAAGAACGCGACGAAGAGGCCGACAGGCACGCCAATCGATTCCACTCCCAAGGTGTTGCCTTGGGTGAGTGCCAACATGGCAAACAGGAGGATGACGATAGGGGCGGCTACAACAAGGAGTAGCAGTTCGAGGTTTCTACGAGTCATTACCCAGATACCGCCTCGTCATTTTGTTGCGCAGAGGTCGATGCCTCGTCCTTGTCGCTCGGCGCAGGGACGCTTTCGTTCTTTTGCTCGGCTTCAACCTGTTTGTCGGAGGCGCTTTCCGTGTTTGTTCCGGGATTTGGGGTCTGTTGCGTGCTCTTGACCTCGCTGCTCCATTCGTTGATGAGGTTGTAGGCCGCCTCGATGCTCTCGCATGGCTTGCCGCCGGACTTGATGTCGTTTACGGGCGTGGTCAACGCGGGGACCTTTTCCATCTCGGCGAGGGTGAGGTTCGCGGTGTTGCCGAACACCTGCTCATGGACGTCTGTCCAAAGCCAAGGCTCAACCGTTCCGCGATAGACGGCGATGTGTCCTGTGTCGTCGGTCCCGACAAAATAGGAGTTGTTCGCCTTCCATGTGACCCAGTAACCAGCACCGGCGAAAGCACCGATCAAAAGAAGGATGATGAAGGATGCCATGAGTTTGGTCTTGATAGCGATCTTGCGACGATTTTTGGGGGCCGCGCCCTCGATATCGACGACAATGACGGTCACGTTGTCGAGGCCGCCAGCGGCAATTGCCTCGTTTACCAGCACCGATGCACAGCGTTGGGGCTCGGAGAAGCGCGCCATGATCTCTTCGATTTGGGCGTCTTCGATCATTCCCGACAAGCCGTCGGAGCAAAGGAGCAGGCGATCGCCGGCGGCGACGTTGAGTTCGTAGATGTCTGGACGGGTGCTTGGGGATGTTCCCAAGGCGCGTGTGATGATGGAACGGCTCGGGTGGACGCGGGCCTCTTCTGGCGTGATCTGCCCTGCTTCGACCATGTCGGCGACGAGGCTGTGGTCGCGGGTGATTTGTTGGAGCTTTCCGTTGTGGAGAAGGTAGGCGCGGGAGTCGCCGACTTGAGCGACAAGCATGCGCTCTCCCTCGATCATGGCAGCAGTGCAGGTCGTTCCCATGCCTTCCCGCCCGCGACCTTCGGAGGCGGCGGTAATGATTGCCTCGTTGGCGGCTTCAACGGCCTTCGAGAGGGCTCCTGCGTCAAGCGTTTGGGGAGCAAGCTTTGCAAGTACTTGCGTGGCTATGTCGGACGCCACCTCGCCAGCGGCGTGTCCTCCCATGCCGTCGCACACGGCGAACAGCGGCGGGATGACGACCAGGCTGTCCTCATTGTGCTCACGAACGCAACCGATGTCGGTGCGGCTGCCGAAGCTCGACGGGGGCAAGGATTGTTTTCGCAGGTGCGCCATTAGCTTAACCTTACTCGCATAGCCACGTCGCCAACGCGAACCACGTCGCCGTTGGCGCATGCGGTTGGTTGGACCACGGGCTGATTGTTGATGGTGGTTCCGTTGGTGGAGCCGAGATCTTCGACAAACAGGTTGTTGCCCATGAGGGTGAAGCGGGCGTGGCGGGCCGAGACGTAGGAGGCACCGATGACGATATCCGCCTCAGGGCTGCGGCCGACGATGACGGGACCGCGTACGGAAAGGGAGATGCCACGCAACTCTTTGGGGCCCTTTTCGACCGTGACAGACCAGGTCTTTTCCTTCTTGCGCTGGCCACGTACCAATCCGACGCCCGTCTTCATGATTGCGAAGAGGAACAAGAACAGCAACGCCACAAACAAAAGGCGGCCGACTAAAAGGGTTTGATCAATCATATATGAGCCTGCTTACTCGTTCGGGGGTCTCGTTATTTCGTGGAGAACACGTAGTCGGTGAGACCCATGGTAAGACGGTCGCCCTCGATCAGAGCGACGGGTTGGTGAATCGTCTCGCCGTTGACTTGCGTACCGTTTTTGGACCCGAGGTCTCTGACGTACCACGCGTTGCCGCGACGGGAAAACTCAGCATGTCTGCGACTTGCGTTGATGTCGGGGATGATGATGTCGTTTTCGTTGGCGCGTCCCGCGACCAGGGGGCTTGCCTGAAGGAAATGGGTACGGTTGTTGGTGATGTCGTCGAGACGTGCCGTGGTGAGCCTGGACTCACCATCAAAGGCAATCGTCTCGGATGGGGAGGGGGGGACGTCGAGTCCCGAAGCGGCGGAATTGGAGGACGGGGCCGCGGTTTGCGGCGCAAAGGGGTCGAAAGCGTCCTCGTCGTTTGAAGAGTCAAAAGAGATTTCGTCGTAGGAGGGCTCGTCATAAGGGGAAGCGGGACGGCGATTCGCGCCTTGCACGGGGCTGGCAATGCCATAGCGCTCCATCTCCTCAAGGCGCAGCTGTTTGATGATGGCGGAAGCAACGACTTCGGCGATGACGTCGAATCGTCCGTGCTTGAGGTTGCTGTCGACGATGAAGCGGACGAGGGGCTGGCCGTCCATGTACAGGCCTTCCCGGGTTGCCGCCGCCTTGAGGCAGGTCTCAATCTCTCCCGAGAGCGTCGGATAGAAGCTGAAAAGGTTTTGATCGTCGTTGCCGTTGACCAAGACGGTATAAAGGGTCGGTGCATACTCCTTGCCGACGCCAACCATCTTGTTGCGCATCATTTGGCGTTCGCATTTTTTCGAGATCTGAACAGGGGAGATAGGTGAACGGGACAGGCTTCCTGCCGCACCTTCGACCGCGTCTTCCATCTTGTTCTCGAAACGAGACAGGAAACCCATGGATGCTCCTTTTCGGCTACGTTTGCGCTGCGCTCGGTTGGGCGCTGAGGGTGTTCTCATCCGATCCAAAACCTTGCTTTTTGGCGCGAGGCTTTAACTAATACATTTTTGCACAAAGCCCCCCGTCGTGCCATACGTGCACAGAATTGACATGCTGCTCGAGAGGTTCGTGGGTAGAGGTTTACGGGCAAGCGCGCACGTCGTTTGAGAGGTGCGCGTGGTAGTCTAACGCTTGTGACTATTTGAGATAAGGAGAGAGCCGATTATGGACGACAGGGGCTACAAGGCGGTATTGTTTGATCTTGACGGGACCCTCATTGACACCTACGAGTTGATTCTTGGCTCTATGCGCTATTCCACCCGCACCTACCTGGGGCGGGAGTTTTCTGATGAAGAGCTTATGTCTTTGGTGGGAACCCCCCTTGACGCCCAGATGGTGTACTTTGCCGACGGAGACAGGAGACGGGGCGCGGAGCTGGCCGGTGTGTACCGAGAGCACAACGAACGCGTGCATGACGAGATGATCCGCGGGTTTTCAGGGGTGCCCGAAATGCTTTCGGCGCTGAAGGAAAAACACGTTCCTCTTGCCGTGGTGACGAGCAAGCGGCACGCTCTCGCTTTGCGCGGAATTCGCTGTTGCGGACTTACGGAATATTTTGACTTTGTGATCGGCCCCGATGATTTTCCCGCCCACAAACCCGATCCTGGTCCTGTCATGGAAGGGTGTCGACGTTTGGGTCTCGATGCGGATGCGTGTCTGTACGTCGGTGACAGTCCCTACGACATCCAAGCGGGTAATGCTGCCGGGTGTGACACTGTTGCGGTGTCTTGGGGCGTGTTTTCGCTCGAGGTCCTTAAAAAGGATCACCCAACGTATGTGGTGGAGGCGCCCTCCGAGCTCGTTGCTTTGACCTTGGGGTTTGGCAATTAAGAAAAGCGTATTCCGAGTTATCGGTTTTATCGATAACTAGCTGCGGTCAAATCGGTGGGTAAGAATACCGTTCTCCCCGCTTATACTAGCTATCGCTAATCCGACTAAGGCGTTGAATCGATGCGCCCGGACAAGACGATTTTTTGAACCGGGCGTCAGGGACCGAGAGGAGCTTTGATGGCTAAGAAGGATTTGTCCTATGACGAAAAGTACTACGATCGCGAGATCGAAACCATGCCGCGCGAGGAGCTTGAGAAGCTCCAACTCGAGTTGCTCAAGGACGAGCTGAAGTTCGCATACGAGAACGGCACCTACTACAAGCGTGCTTGGGACGAGGCGGGCGTTCATCCCGACGACCTCAAGACGCTTGCGGATCTTGCCAAGTTCCCCTTTATCGCCAAGCAAACCGAGCGTGACACCCAAGGCGTTGGCTCTTTCTTCGGCGAGCTTTGCTGCGTTCCCGAGGATGACGTCGTCTACATGGCCACGTCTTCGGGATCTACGGGCGTCCCCACGATGAGCCCTTTCAACCAAAAGGACTTCGACGACTTCATCCACGCCGAGGCTCGTTTGTTTTGGCAAGCAGGCATGCGCCCCAATGACCGCTACTTGCATGGAATGAACTTCGCCCTCTACGTTGGCGGCCCCTGCGTTCTCGGTGCCCAAGAGCTTGGTGCCTTAGGTATCTGGGTCGGCGCCGTTCCCTCCGATCGATTGCTTTGGGCTATGAAGCACTACAAGCCGACCTTCATGTGGTCCTCTCCGAGCTACGCTTGGCTGCTTGGCCAAAAGGCCATCGAGAAGGGTTATGACCCAAAGGTCGACTTCGCTAGTCTCAAGACCATTATCATCTCCGGTGAGCCCGGCGGCTCCGTGGAGTCCACCCGCCAGGCGATCGAGGAGATCTGGGACGCGTCCGTTTACGACTTCTTCGGTCTCTCCGACATCTATGGCGCGTGTGCTGGCATGTGTGAGGAGAAGGACGGCCTCCACATGATCGAGGACCAAATCCTCGTCGAGACCGTTGACCCGACCACCGGTGAGGTTCTCGAGCCCGGCCAGGTCGGCGAGATCACCTACACGACGCTGAAGAAGCATGCACGTCCGATGATCCGCTTCCGTTCCGGCGATATCGGCTATGTCGACACGAAGCCTTGCAAGTGTGGCCGCACCCATTGCCGTATCCACATTCAGGGCCGCAAGGATGAGATGATGATCGTCAGCGCTGTCAACGTCTTTCCCTCCGATATCGAGCACGTTGTCCGTAACGACCAGGGTCTGTCTGGCGAGTATCGCATTCGCGCCTTCACGGAGAACTACACCACGAAGTATGAGGTTTCCGTCGAGCGCGTCTTCGGATCCGATGAGCCCTTCGACGAGATCTCCAAGCGTGTTGAGGCGTCTCTCAAGGCCCACTGCGGTGTTCGCCCCTCCAAGGTCTTGGTGTTCGACACCGACGGGTTGGGTGTATCCGCCGAGCACAAGGCCAAGCGTTTCGTCGACGAGCGTTAATCCCCATTTGTTCCGTCAAGCATGTGAGGCCCGTGGTGTTGAGTTGCGCCGCGGGCCTCTTTTTGCGTGAAGGTTTGTGGAAAGGCTTGTGTTAAGTCTTGGGTGGAGCTTTGCGTGACGGCCCAGAGCATAACCCGGCATTCGATTTAATCTATAACTAGCTATCGAAATAATTGTGTACATAGGAGTATGATGGAGCCATCGACGTAAAGGCTGGCTTGCGCCTGGTGAAAGGGGACGGCTATGAAGACGACGTTTGCGGTTTCTGGACAACACTATCTGTTTGACGTGCAGGTTTTCGCACACACGATTTTGGCGATGGGGGGCGAGAGCTACCATTACGCGTTGCGAGATCGTACGACGCGCGGAGTCATCGAGGACGTTGCTGCGGGCAAAAGCGAGCTCGGTGTCTTGATGATGACCGCTGCTACTCGCCCGGCGCTCGAGGAGGCTCTCGAGGAGCGCGGATTGGTTTTCACGGCGGTTGCCGACGGCGCGCCGTGCGTTGCTCTTCCGAACAGCCATCCGCTTTCCAATGCGAAGTTCCTGTATCTCGACGACCTGTCCGATTGGCCCTACTTGTATTTTGAACAAGAAGAAGACGCCCCCGCAGCCTTCTTCGAGGAGTGTTTCGGTGATGTCCCGCGCTCTAAGTCCATCGCGCTGACGGATCGTGCGAGCCTCTCCGAGCTCGCCGCTGCCGTCAACGGCTACACGATTACGAGTGGCATCCTCGTCGGCATCGCCGATGGTACCTCCCTGACTACGGTGCCTTTGGAGAGCAATGCGACGATCACGCTCGGCTATGTCGCGAAAAAGAGTGTCGAGATGGGCCCTGCCGGTCGGCGATTTGTCGAAATTCTCGCCAAGCAACTCGAACGCTATATGCGCTAGATTGTTGCCAGACCCTTGTAGGGGCGCTTCGGTGCCCCTTTTTTTGTGCTAAAAGAGACGCTCCCGCGAATTGTCTCCCGTTTCTTGTCCGTAAGAATTGGGAGGTTTTTTTGGAATGGGACGGTTTTGTGGGCGCTCAGAAGGGGCCTTGCTACGTTGTCGAATAGTGCGGGTTACTCGAGGATGTCGAGGCCCTTGATGTAGGCGGTCCACTTTTCAAAGGACTCGTCGCTGATGGCGTGCTCCATGAGGCATGCCTCTTCCTCTGCCGTCTCAGTAGGGATGCCGAGGGCCTTGTTCAGAAACGCGGTCAACAGGGTGTGGCGTTCAAGTATGGAGGACCCATATGCAAAGCCCTCCTCGGTCAAAGTGATGTCGCCGTAATAGGGTTGGACAACCAAGCCACGGTCTTTTAGCAGGGAAATTGCTTTCGAGACGGAAGCCTTTGAGACGCCGAGTTTGTTTGCAATGTCGACAGAGCGGACGGGCTTGGAGGTCGTGCCGCCGAGCATGACGATGGTCTCGAGATAGTCTTCGTGGGACATGGACATTTTTTCCATGGGTGCCTCCAATCGCTTGTCAGGTGCATGGTAGCACAAGGGGGCGAAGGACTGCCGAGACATCAAAAGGCGTCGGTGCTGAAGTTTGGCCAAAAGGAGCGTCCGGGAAGGGCAAAGATGGGGAGGGACGAAGATGGGGGGGCGAAAGCGGGGAGCCCAGGTCAAGTCCGACTATTCGAAGCCGAAAACCTTGTCGAGAACGGGTGAATACCACGTCTCAGGGGCTTTGACGCTACCGCTTTGGATGCTGGCGTTGACGTTCTCCAATCCGTCGCTCGGAGTAAGCTCGAGGCCTTGAACCGTGGCGGTTTGCTCACCGGGCTTGACCCATCCATATTGCTCGTGGGCATAGGCGGCCACTCCCTCGTCGGAGGAGAGGGACTCGATGTTGCTTCGAAGGGCGTCGTTGCGCTCCTCGATGGCTTGGTACTCGGCTTCAAGGCGGTCATGCTCACGCATGGCTTGATAATAGGATTGGATGGTTGGGAACATAAAGACGCCTGCGCAGATGACGAGGGCGAACGCGGCGGCACCGACCTTGAGGACCGGGTGGCCCATCCTCTTCGTGCGTGGTGTGTGGGCATCTCCCTCGATGTCACGATAGGCGCGACGTTGAGCCGACCCAAAATTGCCGTACTCATAGGAAGAGTTTTGTTGGAGGCGTTGGGCATAGCGTTGTTGTTGGCCCATCTCCCCCTTGTAAACGGCGGCACGCGGTCCCGGTTGATCGGTCTCCATGTTCGATTCGTCGCCGAACTGGCGATCAAATTGGCGATCGGCCTTGCTCTTTGTTGCCGATTTCTTGAGCTCGCCAATCTTGGAGAGAAGGCCCTTCTTGGGAGCCTCACTTTCCTCGTTTATCGACTCCTCGTCAAAGACGGCGGCACGGGGAGAGCCTTGGGCACGAGAACGGTCGCTCCTGGTGGTTGGTGAGCCGGAGAAGCTGCGGGAGCGCTGCTTCGGGTGGGCACAGGAGCGACGTCTCGTGGTCGTCTCGGCATCGAGGTCCGCGGTGTTGAAAGAATAGGCGCTGCTGGGGCGTCCTGTTGTCGGTCGGGCCGATGGGCTGGAGCTAAACCCCGAAGCGACACCGGAGTTTGTCACGGCGTCTTCGAGTTCCGCGTAGGCGTCCTTCAGCCAATGGGGCAAAGCGCCTTGGCCCCGAGAGGTGGAGCTGGTGGCGTCTTGACCGGAGAAGCTGCGGGAGCGATCCGCGTGGGAATGCGCGAAGCCGCTTGTACGCGTGGCCGGTTGCCAATCCGTGAAGGCGGCAGAGGGGGTGTCAAGGTCCAACCAGCTGGGACGGGTGCTTGCGGTGTCGGAGGCGTTACGCGCGTTGACACGGGCGCGACGACGGTCGGAGGCGGCCATGGTGCTTGCCAGGCTATCCGCATAATCCCGGGCACGACGGACCGACGAAGCGGCGCGCGCCTCGTTGAAGTCGACGATGTTCCCGTTTTGTGCCAAGAAAAAAAGCCCCTCGACGCATCGTGTTGTGTTTTTGGTTCGTGTAATGCCAGAGCGAGTTCAGGATAACACAGCAAAGCTGACATCGGTTCACGTTTTCACTAACCGCAGACATTTGATACCATGTGCTGGCAACCAAAAACGGGGGCGTGGCGGAATGGCAGACGCAGCGGACTTAAAATCCGCCATCTTCGATGTGTGGGTTCGAATCCCACCGCCCCTACCAATTGCCCATAGAGCGAAACAATTGCTCGAAGGAAAGCAGTTGTCCTTTTTGCCGTGGTATTCTGTTATCTTCTTCCGCATGTGTTTTTTCTAACCAGACCTAGAGAAGAGTTTCATGAAAACTATTACTGAGGTTATTGCCTCCGTCGGTGAGGTCCCATCGGACTTCGAGAGCTATCTGAACACGTTCGCCCAACCGGTTGGCGATATCATCAATGCGTATATCGAGGAAGGTAGCCATCGCGATATTGCCCGCTATCTGTACCAGCCTCTTTTGGAGTACAGCCAAAACGGGGGAAAGCGCCACCGCCCGCTCATCTGCTATGCGGCATGTGCAGCCGTTGGCGGGGACTTGGAGCGTGTGACGCGCGCTGCTGCGGCAATCGAGCATTTCCATACTGCGGCGCTTATTCATGACGACATCGCTGATGATGCGAAGACGCGCCGAGGCCTTCCCTGCATGCACCTGTCTTACGGTGAGGGTCTCGCCATCAATGTGGGTGACCTTGCCTTGAGCCTCGTCAACGGTCTTGTTATGAATGACCCTTTGCTTGACGACGCCCAACGCATCCGTATCGTTCGCGAGCTTATCAATATGACGCAATACACCGTCGAAGGTCAGGCTATGGATATCGGTTGGGCGCGTGACGAGCGTTTCGATATCACCCCTGGGGATTACCTTTTTATGGCTATTCGCAAGACGGCCCACTATTCCGGCGGCGTGCCGTTGGCGATTGGTGCCATCATCGGAGGTGCCGATGACGATACGGTTGAGGGAATGCGCCAGTATGGTCTCGACACGGGACTCGCGTTCCAGATCCAAGACGATCTTTTGAACCTTGTCGGTACCGAGGAGGCTACCCGCAAGGACTTCCGCAGCGATATCACCGAGGGCAAGCGCACGCTTATCGTTGTGCATGCCCTGCAAAATTCCACACCCGAGGCACGTGCGCGTCTTATCGAGATCCTTTCTTCCAAGGAGGAGGATCCTGTGATCTTGGCCGAGGCGGTTGAGCTCATGGAGAAATCCGGATCCATCGACTACGCTCGTGAGTTTGCGTTTGAGCTGACGCGAAATGCCAAAGAAAATCTTGTAGAGATTTTGCCGTCCTCCGCGCAGCGCGATATCTTGTTGTCGATGGCAGATTGGTTTGTGAGCCGCCTCCAATAGGTTGGCATGCGAAGAGGCTGGATGTTGTGGAGATCGTAGTGGTACAAGGCCAAAGCGGGGATGCTGTTGAGGATGTTCAACAGCGTCTCGTGCTTGTGGGCTGTATGGAAAAATCCCAGGTGGATGGCGTTTTTGGTGATTCAACCGCCAAGGCGGTGCGTGCGTTTTGCCGCAAGGTTGGTATAGAGGAGACCTCGGATGTGACCGAGAAGGTTTGGGCGGCGCTTGTCGATGCGTCTTTCTTGCTCGGAGATCGTACGTTGTATCTGCGTCTGCCGCACTTCCATGGCCATGACGTCATGCAGCTTCAGCGCGCGCTTGGCGCATTGGGTTTCAGTTGCGGGGGCGTTGACGGCATATTTGGAGCTGGCACCGAGCAGGCGTTGCGCAAATTCCAGATGAACATGGGTCTGCCCAGTGACGGAATCGCCGGTGCCTATACCTATGCGGCCATCAGGCGACTCCATTTCTCTTGGGAAGACAAGGATGTGGTTCGACAGGACAACCATCTCGGTTTCGCTCGCGCCGCGTCTGTCCTTGAGACCACCCCACTTTGCCTTTTTGGCACAAAGCCCTTCACACGCAGCGTGGCGTCCCGTATGTCGAACTTGGCGTTGGCGACGACGCCGACATCCAAGATGATTAGCGCCGACACTCTTTTGGTCGCCCCTGACAAGGACATGCTTCGCGTCCATGTTGTCTTGCCGGAGGAGCGCGCCGGTCGTGCTCCTCGCGTCACCTACGATGGCGACGCCCTCGATCGTCGTCTCAGGGCTGCGATTCAGGGGTTGTTGCCCGGTATGAAGCTTGTCGAGGTCGAGTTGCCGGGAACGGTATGGGAAGAGGCGGGTGTCGAGCGCAGCGCGCAACACTTTGCCATCACCCTGCTCGACGCCCTTTGCCTGGCTCTCCAATAACGCTACCAACCTAGGTAGGAAACGTGATTTACGCTGAAGAATTGGAACCTGGGTTGTATTCGACCTCGCTGGACCGTTTGAACAAGGCTCAGGAGATCGTGTTCTTGCCAAACGCGGTGCCGCCCCTCACGGGCGAGCAGGCGCCTGATGCGATCATGTATGGATGGGTTCGCGGCTTGGTGCCAAGTCCATCGCCCTACGACATCTATCTCGTCCGTTTCTACCGCGATGGGGCGGGCTCCCGTGGCGCGTCCTGCGGTGCATCCGACGATGGGGTGGGCTCCCGCGGCGAATCCTGTGGCGCATATCGATTTCGGATTCTTGCCTATGTCGACCGCTACGCACGTGTTTTCGGTACGTCCGCTCCTTTTGTCGTCCCGCCAGCTTGCTATCCCGACTTGGACTTTGCCGCATATCGCACCGGCGACGTCACAAAGGAGTCGGGTCGTGGTTGCGTGCGCGTCTATGACACGAAGGGGTCGACGTCGGTGTATGCACGGTACCGCCACGACAAGGGGCGCTACTCTTTGTACAACAGTTGGTTTCGTTTCGGGGTCAATGGCCAGAGCCTGTCCTTGAACGAGGCGCTTGCCCGTGCGTATTTCGCACTCGTGTTTCGTCCCTTCAAGATGAGGCGGACATTGCCGTCGAGCGGTCTTACCAGCTTGGAATCCCGTATTCGCGGTCGCGACGCCATTCACGCCCTTCGCCGTGTCTCTCGGTTTCTCGCAAAAGCGGAAGAAGACGATGCTTTGCAGGCGCCGGCGCCGGCGCGATTTTTGTTCAAGTGGATCCATGAGGCTGGTTTGGCCCAAGCTTGGCGCGTCACCGAGGCGTGTGGCGGTTCGGGCGTGACGCTCTCCCGTACGGAATATTCCGGTCAGTATTGTCTCTCCATGGACAACGATGGCCCCCTAGACGAGCGCACGGTATGGAAGTTGGAGTCAGCTCTCAACCGTTACGACATGATGGTACGACGTCTAGGTGCCGACGCGGATCTTACCGATATGGCCCGGTGTAACAAGGTCGATCTCCTCTCAAGAAGGAGGTATCCGCTCCAACCTGGCTTTGCCAAGGTGGAGGTCGATGTGGAGGCGGACCAAGGCGAGTGGGGAGTACGCGTGGGTATTGCCCGCGCGCTCGAGGAGTTGCTGACCCCGTATCGTTTCACGGCGTCCTTCAAGGTCGACGTCGAGGCCGGCGTCGTCGCTTTTGAGTTGAGTGTTCCGGATGCCGACATGATGCCGGACTGCGTGTGGGTGTGTGCCGATGAGGGAGGTAGGTGGGTCAAACAACCCGCTTCGCTCCGAGAGCGTGCAGCCATCGAGTATGCGCAACGTCTCGGCCTTACCTTGGCCGCGATTGCGGCGAGACAAAGCAGGCGCATTCGCACGGTGACCGTCACGGCCGAGTGGTTCTACGAGGTCGAACAGGAGTGTCCTGCCGACCATGCGTACGGCGTGATCATCGACTGCGATACGCTCCGCGTTCCCGGAATCTATCAGGCTGCCGTTACCGATCCCGGATCGTTTTTTGCCGGTTTGGCTCGCCTGAGCGAGGAGTTTTCAAAGGCGAACCTCTCCCTGGACCCCTTGGAAGAGCCCGATCCGTTTTGGATGGTCACCTCCAAGAGCTCGTATTCCAACCGATTTGACGTTCCCGACCTCGCGCCGCGGAAGTATGCGTTGGATTCCGCTTACGCTCTTGGATGCGAGACCTCAGCGGGATTGGCGATCGACTACGACGCGCCCCAAAGGAACATGGCCGAACAGGTAGCGGAGACCCTCGGTGGGCTTAGCTGCGTCTCTGAGGCAATTGCGGCTTTGCGGAAGGTCCAAGCCGATTCCAACGACCCGAGCGTTTTGCAGGCGTGCACGCACCTCATGACCCAGCTTACCCAGGGCGACTTGCACATGGGAGATCAAAACCAGGTTGTTGCGAGTTTTTTGGGAGAGGATCGTTTTGCCGTGGCGCTGCGTCGATACCGCGCAGCAAAGCTTGCCGACGATGAGCAAGCTGACGAGTACCTGCTGGAACTTAGCCGCCTTGTGGACGAGACCATGGCGGCAGGTGTGTTTGCGGACGACGATGACACGGTGTATCGCGTGTTCGACTCGAGCACCTCGCGTATCATCTACAACCTTGTCCAGACGGGCGTGTTGCGTGTTCGCGGCCTGACCGAGCGGGTCATTCGTGACAACGGGAAGACCGTGGTTCTCGTCCCCGACAGCTACTATCATTGTTGCGTGGAGCTTGTCCGCGGGCTTGAGCAGCGCTTCGACCGCTCCGATGACGCATTGCGCTACGGTCTTGAATGCGTGCGCCTCTCCCCCACGGTGCCCTTGGGGTATCGCCAACTTGCCCGCGCCTATATGCTGGTGGGCGACGTGACGCGTGGTCGTGACTTGCTTGTAGGTGCCCTCCGTTTCGCCGTGGGGCGTGCCGAGATCTCTTGGTTGTACTACCAGCTCGCCTATGTGGAATGGAAGTCGGGCAACGTGTTCGCAGCCCAGGCTTGTTACCTGAAGTCTATCGTGGAAAACCCCGAGATCATCGAGGTTGCTGCGAACGAGTTGCGCGAACTTCTCGGGACCGAGAACACGGGCATCATGAGCGCCCAAGATGTTGAGCCGACGCTTTTGGCCTATGGCATCCCTCTCGCGCCTACCGACGGGATCATGGACGCCATACAACGGGCGAGCCGTGCGGCGGTGGAGGAGGGCGCCTTCCTTGCGGCGCGCAACGTTCTCTCGGTGCAACTGCACCACCGCCCCGACAACGTCTTGGCGCATGTGCTGCGCAGCCTTGAGCGTTAAGCGCTACAATGGGCGGATGAAAAATTGAACCGCCAAGGCCTACGATGGTGTGGGCTGTAACAAGAAGGGGGCCAACATGGCCATCAACAAGCCGACGGGGACCAACGACTTTTTGCCCGACGAGGCTCTGTTTTGGGACGAGTTCCAAACGACCGCAAAAGACGTGTTCGGTCGTTATGGGTACAAGCCGGTCGTAACGCCCACCATCGAGCAAACCGACCTGTTTGTCCGCGGCATCGGCGAGGCGACCGACGTCGTCTCCAAGGAGATGTTCACCGCCTTGTCCGGCGAGAATCTCAACACGTTGCTCGGCGGTGGCCACATCAAGAGCAAAAGTCGCCTCTCGTTGCGTCCTGAGGGAACCGCGGGTGTCGTTCGTGCCGTCGTGGAACACGACCTTGTTCCCCAAGGTGGGGCCCCTGCGAAGTTGATGTATGCAGGTCCGATGTTTCGTGCTGAACGTCCCCAGGCGGGCCGCTACCGCCAGTTCTATCAGATTGGCGTGGAGTGCCTTGGCGCAGAAGAGCCTACCATCGACGCCGAAGCTATCATCATGCTGATGCGCTTCTATCGCGAAATCGGCATCCCGGATGACGCCGTCACGTTGCTGCTCAACTCCATGGGATGCGAGCATTGTCGTCCGAAGTACCGTGAGGCGGTCCGTGCCTACATGGCCGAGCATGAAGGAGAGTTGTGTGAGACGTGTCTGACCCGCATGGACATCAATCCGCTACGCGCCTTCGATTGCAAGAACGAAGGGTGCGCCCACGTCATGGAAGAGGCCCCTCTCATCACCGACTATCTGTGTGACGATTGTCGAGATCATCATGCTGCGGTCAAGTCCTTTCTCGATGCCGCAGGTGTTGCCTACGTCGAGGACAGCACGCTCGTTCGAGGTCTTGACTACTATACCCGCACCGTGTTCGAGGTGCAGGCAAACACGGGTGGCTCCCAAAACGCTATCGGCGGCGGCGGCCGTTACGACAAACTTGCTGCCGAGATTGGCGGTCGGGATACACCCGGCCTTGGCTTTGCCCTTGGCTATGAGCGCTGCAAGCTGACCCTTGAGGGATTGGGACACGCGTTTCCTCGCGTCGCGGGACCGTCCCTGTTTGTTGCCTGCGTTGACACCGATGCCCGAGCAACCGCGTTTGGCTTGGTACAACGCTGCCGCGATGCGGGAGTGTCTGCCGAGATGGACCATCAAGGACGCAGCCTCAAAAGTCAGTTCAAGCTTGCTGACAAGATCGGCGCGCGTGTGGTCGTCGTGATTGGCCCCGACGAGATCGCCGCCGGAGAGGTGACCTTGCGCGATATGGCAACCCACGAGGAACGCCTCGTCGCGCTTGATTTGGTTGCGGAGGAGTTGGGCTAGCTCCATTCCTTTTGTCTGAATACGTTCCCTTGCCGGTTAGGCGACAAGGGACAAGCCGGCCGTCACGTTGAGCGAAAGGTGCCTTTGGTGGAGGACGAGTCGAGGGTTGTTTCCGATCTGCCCGATGCGGTGGCGTTGTGGCAACGATTGGTCGAAAATCTTGGGTGTGTTGACGCCTCGGGTATACGCGGCCGTGTCCGCATGGGTATCATCGACACCTTGACCACCGCAGACTCCTTCCCGTTTTGGTATGAGCTGTTCAAACAGCTTGGCTTTTCGATCGTCGTGGCGCCCCATCGCCCCGCCGGCCTGAACGACCTTGATGCCCATGGGCGCGAGACGATTCCTAGCGAGAGCGCGTGCTATCCTGCCAAGATCAGTCACATTCGGGCCGCTTCTCTTGTGGATGCGGGGGCCAATGCCGTGTTCATGCCCTTGTTTGACCGACATGCTCGCTGCGCGGTGAGTTGCGAATATGCCAATGCGGTCGGGAATGGGATGCCGCAATTGCTTGGGGAGGCTGGTGTGATTTGGCGCGGCCCTCTCCCGCAAGACCTTCCGCGGGGGAGCGCGGTGTTTGTAAGTCCGTTGTTGTTGCTTCGCCATCCTTGGAGCATCGTGGACTACCCCCAGGAGATTCTTCAACTTTTGGCCTCGATCAACGCGATCTTGCCTCTCGAGGAAGCCGTCGATTCCGGAGAGTTTATCGATGCCTTGGTCAAAGCCGCCTCTGCCCAAGATCGGTTCCAAAAAGAGATTGATCAGGAGAACGCGCGGGCCCTTGAATGGGCACATCGTCCAGGGTGCCATGGCATCTTGTTGGCGGGACGTCCCTACCATTGGGATCGCAGCCTTCTCCATGATGTCAACGTTATCCTGACCCGTCTCGGTTTCGCGGTGCTCACAAGCCATCCTCAGCTTGATCGGCGAAAGAAGGCGGCGAGTGCGGGACTCAAGGTCGACGATGGTCCGAATCAGGGCCGTTGGGGTCGTCCGGAAAAAGAGAACGCCGAGGCGTACATGGTAAGTCAAGCATACGAGGATCGCTTGCGCAAACTTGGGAGGAAGCCTTCCCCCATGGAGGGGTTTTCCCGCGACTCCATCGCCCTTGGTCCTTGGCGCCATCTTTCCGATGACGAACCGATGCACAATATTGGCGATTGTGCCATGGCCGCGCCCTATTGGTTTGCGGCGAAACATCTCGGCAAGCTTGCCCAGATTTCCGGGGAGGATCCTGACCTTGATATCGTGTGTCTCCAATCCTTCAGCTGCGAGTTCGACGCTGCCAGCGTTCCCGAGGCTCGGGAAATCACCCTCGAGGCGGGAAAGCCCTTCACGTTGTTGATGATTGACGACTCGGTGAACACGGCTCACCTTGTCGTTCGCCTCCGTACCTTGGCTGCCGCTATCGTCCAACGCAAGAAGAACCAATGCAAGGAGGAAAAAGCATCTGACCGGGGGGTGAAAGCACCCGACCGGGACCGGGGGGTGCGCAATTGGGAGGAGATTGCGGTGGCAAACGCGCCTTATGCTCCGCCTGCCCGTTTGGCGCGCGACCCTCTTCCCGAGAAGGTCTTAGATGCTGCGAGGGCCGGGAAGATCGAGGCATTTTGCGATCTTGGCGAGGAGGATTACGAGGCGGCTCGCATGTATTGTGAAAACTACTGCTACCTTGCCACTCTCTTGATCGGGCGTGCGTTGCGTATCTGCGCAGTGCTTCCAGACAGGTTTGCCCTCAAGGTCCCTTACGTGTGCGACAAGTGCCTCCTTGGTGCCCTTCCTCGGGCGGTCATTCGCGCTTTGGGTCGTTGTCCCCAGGTTATTTGGGAGCGCAATTGGCCCCTTGGTGGAGACGTTGCCTCGGCGGGCGAGAGGGGGTTGCCGCAGGGTCGTCCCCTCGTGGGTATCGTCGGCGCGGCGCCTCTTGTGTTTGACGCCGGGCTCAACGACGATCTTGTTGCGACAATCGAGGAGGGAGGGTGCACGCCGATCCTGCCTTCCCTTGATGCGATGCTTGCGGATGATGTTACCTATGAGGACCAACTCGACGAGTTTGCCCATCTTGGGGTGAGACATGTCATCTACCTCATGAGCTTTGGGTGTCTTAAGGGCCATACGCAGGTGCGTGCGAACTTGTCGCTTTTGCGTCGGAAATACCCATCGATGCCCATCACCGTTATCGATTTTGACGGCGATGCCTCGTCGTTGAACAGGAAAAACCGCGTTTATCTCGCGATTGCCGCCGCAAGGGAGAGCGCCGAATAGGAGAGAGCCACAAAGGAGGGCGCCGGGCAGGAGAGCGCCGGGCAGCGCTGATTGTCCGACGTCTTGTCGGTGTGGGGCGGTATAGTGGGAGCGTTTACGACAACGACCGAGGGGGGAAGGCGTGGCGGAAAAAACCATTGCAATCTTGGGGGGCGGAGCTGCTGGCCTTGCGGCCGCGATTGCTTCTGCCAGCGTGCTTTCTCGAGAGGCTCGTCACGGCGGTGAGACGGGTGAGGAGATGCGGGTCGTCGTGTATGAGGCTGACAACCGTATCGGTCGGAGCATCTTGCGCTCTGGTAACGGCCGTTGCAATTTCACAAACAGCGCAATCACCAAGCAGGTGGTGCGTCTTTTGTCCGGAGAGTCCGCCCCGGGCGAGTCGTTGGGGTATCACAACGAGGAGTTCGTGTTGGAGACGTTGCTCGCCCTCGAGGAGAAGGACGGGCACCATCGCGGCGGCAAGGGAGCCGGGGGCACCAAGAACGAAGACACCAAGGTCGACGGCATCGACGCGGTTCGTCGTTTGTTCAAAGACCTTGGCATGTTGTCACGGGAAGAGGGCGACGGGCGTTGCTATCCGATGAGCGGGAAGGCTGCTACCGTTCTCAACGTTTTGCGAGATGCAATTGCCGATTTGGGCGTCGAGGTGTTTTGCGAGGCACCTGTCGTTTGCGTCGAGCCGCGCCAGTCGAGCGAGGGCGAGGACTCTTCCCATTCCCTTTCCCATTTCCTGTTGCGCCTCAAGGACGGGCGCATCGAGCATGCGAACCATGTCATCGTCGCTACGGGCGGCAACACGGCGCAGCGGCTTTTGTCCCTTGTCGAGGGCTTGGAGTATCGCGAGACGATTCCCGTGTTGTCTCCTCTGGGTCTTGTGGAGGCGGACGTCGCCAAACGTATGGACAATGTGCGCGTGAAGTGTCGTGTGAGTCTGCTGCGGAATAACAACGCAATTGCCGAAGAGAATGGCGAGGTCCTATTTCGCAAGTACGGCATCTCCGGAATCGTGGTGTTCAACTTGTCGCGCATGGCTCGACCTGGTGATACCTTGCGCCTCGAGCTTTTGGGTGAGCCTGGTGCGGTGACGACTCAGTCGCGACTGATGACCGCACGCAAGCGGCTTGGTTCTCGCTTCGGGTGCCAAGTGACGTGCGAACGATTGTTGCGCGGCGTGTTGCAAGAGTCGGTGGCTGACGTCGTCCTTGCGCGTGCGCAATGCGATCCTGACGCTGTCGCCGACAGGGACGCGGTCGGGCGTATTGCCCGCACGATAGATGCCTTCGATTTTACGATCGCCGGGGTTGGCGACGCGGCGTTGGCCCAAGTGCACCGAGGGGGGTTCGCGGTGGGCGGCCCTCGTGGGATTCCCGCCGCGACGTTGGAGGTGCCTGCCATCCCCCACCTTGCTATCGTGGGCGAGGCGCTTGATGTCGACGGTCCCTGCGGCGGCTACAACCTTCATTGGGCGTGGGCTTCGGGAATGCTTGCCGGCTATTGTGCCGCCGAGGCGATGCTTGCCCTGTAGCGGCTCGCTGTTCGCCTTTTGGGTTGAAGCAATTTGCGAAGTTGCCAACGCTGCGGCAAAGGCAAATGCTGACGCGACGGCATACTTCTAGCTACAAGGTGTCTTCCGGAGCGGCGGGGATGATAGTGTAGGCACATATGATAGCCACGAGGGTGCATATCAGGATGCAGGCGATTTGCCAAGCGGTCGGCATCGGGTTGATCCCGTTGGTCGAGAAAAATTGGAAGGCGACGGCGCCTGCCATGAGGATGATTCCGCCCACGACGGCGCCTCCGATAGCTGCCCATCTTTTACCGACACTGCAACAAAGGGAGAGGATGACGGCCGAGAGGATCCAACTGAGCCCCATGAGGAGGACGGAAGGTTGGACAAGCAGGCGGATGAAGACGTCAGTGACGCTGATTGCCGAGGTTGAGAACACAGCGTAATCCAAAGGGTTCCACCCGATAAGATCTCGGCTTCCAAGGCTCGCGAGGGTGAAGGCGATGACAAAAGACAACGCTGAGGTCATAGCTGCTTTGCCTACCGTTAAGAAGTAGCCGCTCGCCAAAGGCGCAAGCGGTCCAAATCCGACAGCGCCTGCCAAAACCGTGCCGGTTGCGATGTTGGGGGCGGCCTTGGCGTTGCGGGGTTTTGCGGCGAGAATCCACCACCCGGCAGTCGCTACGATGAGCACAGCGGCGGGGATATAGTGGCCGTTCCAGATAAGCGAGGCACCGAGGGCGGCAAAGGCGAAGAGCGGTCCCACGCAAGGTAAAAACGCTGCCGCAACGGAGCCCGCCGCAACGATGGCCCATGAAATCAATGCGAAGGTCGCGTTACTTTGGGGCATGTTGACCATGCTTGTCGCCATCACAAGCGCGGTTGCGATGAATGCGAAGGTCCTGCCAGCGATGCTTGCCGCACGGGGGGTCAGACGTTCTTTAAGGGGGATTTGGGGAGCGCGCGCCTCCCGTGTCGCTTCCTCGCTTTCTCCCGCTTCTTCCGAGGGGGTAAGAAGGGCGGCAAGTTCTTGGCGTCCCTTTCGCGGCTTGCCCAGGAGTGGGACGAACTCCTCGGCGAAGTCTTCAACGGTTTCGTAACGTTCCTCCCGGTCGGGGTCGAGTGCGTAGAACAAGACGTCGTCAGCCTGGTCATCGAGCTGCTCCCACATGAGGGAAGGCAACACAAGCTCGGCGTTTGTGATGGCGTTGCGAGCGGTGTTGAGGTTGTCGGTGCGGAACGGGTTCTCGCCTGCGAGCATTTCGTACAAAACGCTTGCGAGAGCCCATTCGTCGCAACGTTCGTCAAGGGTCTTCCGATCAATCTGTTCGGGGGGCATGTATCCGATGGTGCCGCCGTCACCGTGACGTTTGCCCTCGGAATCAGGGAGGGCGGCCATGCCGAAATCGGTGACTTTGATGTTGCCTTGCCGGTCGATGAGAATGTTGCCGGGCTTGATGTCGAGGTGGAGGACGTTGTTGCGATGGGCTGTCTCCAAGGCGCTGCTTACGCCGTCTGCGACTGCGGCGACTATGTTGAGGGTCATGTCGTCATCGTGTAGCTCGAGGAAGTCTGCGAGGGTCATGCCGTCGACGTATTCCATGATGAGATATGCGGTGTTGCCTTCGAGTTGGAGGTCATAGACGGAGACGATGTTCGGGCTTCCGAGATTTCCTGCGACTTGAGCTTCACTCAGGCCAGGCAAATGACTTGTGGTTGCTTGTTGCTCTCGGCTGAAAAGGCGTGAATGGGTCGCGTCGGGAAGTCCTTCCAGTCCCTCGCGGCTGAAATCGAAGGTTTCCCTGTCGAGAAACGCTGGGTCTTCAGGGTAGTCGAAGTCCGTATCCGCAAGAAAATCAGTGGCGGAGAAGTCGTTTGGTTGTGCTTCTTTGTTGTTTGACTCGCTGAATTTTGACTCGTCAAATTCGTCAAACTCGTCGAGTTCATCGAGATCGTCAAACTTATCGAGATCGTCGAGCAGATGGGTCTCGACAGCGTTTCCGAACACGTCGACCTCGACGGGCTCTTCTTCCCAAGGAAGCGTGAAATTGCGTTTTGCCTCAGCCTTTGCGGCGGGACTGAGTGCACGACGGGTGGCACGCTCCTGCGCGCGTTGGTCAATGGTAGGCGGCTCATCGGCGATTCCCATGGACCAGGCAAGTTGTTGCGCGGTGAAGTCATCGAGGTCGATGGCTTTGATAGCGACGTTGCGTTTGAGGTGGGTGTCGAATGCGGCAACGACCGTGGAAAAGCCGCCGGTGCCGGCCTTCCCTATAGGTTCATACCTGTTCAGTATCAGGTCTTTTCGTGCCAAAGTTGCTCCTGCGTTGTGCGTTGGCGGTATAGATGCGGGTGCAAATGAGTTTTTTCTCACGCCTATAATAATTGATTCCCTTGCGAGACGGTTCTGCTTTCGTTATACTTCCATTTCGCACATGCGGTTTTTTGTTGCCGCAGATGTGCTGACGTGGCTCAGCTGGTAGAGCAACGCACTCGTAATGCGTAGGTCGGGAGTTCGAGTCTCCCCGTCAGCACCACCTAAATATCCGACCGCCCTACTAAAAACGAGCGGTCTTTTTTTATGCTCTTATCGTCTTTGTGCTCTAACGGGCATGCCTGGGACCAGCGTCCCCATCTGGGGCTATAAATCCGATTCGAGCCCGTAGAGGCGCTTTATCTCGGGCCAAATCTCGTTGTATTTTGCAAGGAGCATGTCGTCTCGGTAGTTTAGCCGAACAAGGTTGCTCAGGATTTGGGTGGAAAGATCAGCTTCCTCGGTTGTCAAGGGTTGGAACTCAATGACGCCGTCCTTGTAAATCGCAAGCGCGCAGTCGGGAAGCGTCTTGTCCTCTCCAGGTTCGTTTAGTGTGGTGGCGAACACGGGTTTTCCGAACCCGTCGAACTCGATGAACAAGAGCATGGGGGAAATATTGAGAGCATCGGCGATCTTGCCTACGCTATTCAGGCTCACGTTGCGTCGTTTTTGCTCTATTCCGCCGATATAGGTGCGATGCAGTCCGCACAATTGTCCCAGTTGCTCCTGGGAGAGCCCAGAGTTCTTTCGGTATGCCCGTAGGTTGTTGGCAAAAATCTCGCGAATGTCCATAGAAACCTCCTGTTTTGGCTGAATCGTGAACATTCGCTATTTATTGGTCTACAGACTATAAGTAGCGAAAACAAGAGAAAAACGCGACTTTTCACCGGTTTGTTGATGAAAATATTCAAGAAAAAAAGAGATAAGTCGAAGAGACGAGCAATTTCTCAAAGAATGTTTTCTCTACTTATAAGTAGCATAACCCTCAAGCGCATGCCACGTTCAACGAGAACTCGAATCAATTCACTGCTCTCTTTTTTATACGAAGTTTTATACGAGTGCCTTATATGAGGCGAGTTTGTTGGTGGGGTCTCGCCTCGCAGGTACTCGATTGTCTCGCTTGCATCAATCCCCAGAAAAAGACTCGATAATGCAGGCAAGCAATCGCCTGGTGTCTATAATGGTCTCGTTTGGCTTCTTCTGGATGAGGGGTATTCAGGTGGTCTTTTCCAGTTTGCTTTTCATATTTGCGTTTCTCGCGCTCAATTTGGTTGTTTATTGCGTTGTGCCAGCTCAATGGCGCAATTTTGTGCTGCTCGTTTTCTCTATCGTGTTTTACGCGTGGGGCGGTGCTGCCTACGTGTTGCTTTTGTGCGGCGAGGCGCTCGTCAGTTGGTTTTTCGCACTCGCCATCGAGCGAGCGGGGGGTCGTGGCAACGGAGCGTCCAAGGTGTTGCTTGCTGTTGATGTTGCGATTTTGCTCGGCTTGCTTATGTATTTCAAGTACATCGGGTTTTTTGCCGGAATTACGCAAAGCTTGTTTGGCATTCCCGAGATCAAACCCGAGGTCATCCTTCCCATCGGTATCTCCTTCTACACTTTCCAACTTATCAGCTATGTCGTAGATGTGTACCGAAGGGAGGTCGCGGCGCAACCTGTCTATTGGAAGCTGCTCATGTACGCGAGCTTGTTCCACCAATGTGTCGCAGGCCCTATCGTTCGCTACCAGACTGTCGCAGACGAGATTGACGAGCGCCGCGTTACCCGCGATGACATCTATGCTGGCGTGCGTCGTTTCTGCATCGGGCTTGCGAAGAAAGCTGTCCTTGCCAATGCGTGCGCTGCGGTTGCGGACACGCTCGTTCCGGTGGGCGACCTGAGCGTCGTCCCCACTACTGCGGGCGTATGGCTCGGAATGGCGTTTTACATGCTTCAGATCTACCTCGACTTCTCCGCGTACTCCGACATGGCAATCGGCATGGGACGCATGGTCGGCTTCCACTATCTCGAGAACTTCAACTATCCGTATATGGCTAAAAGCGTCCAAGACTTTTGGCGTCGTTGGCACATCAGCTTATCAAGCTTCTTCCGCGATTACGTGTACATTCCTCTCGGGGGAAGCCGCTGTTCTACGGCGAAGTTCGTTCGAAATACCGCTGTGGTGTGGCTTCTCACCGGTTTTTGGCACGGTGCTAGTTGGAATTTCGTGTTGTGGGGTTTGCTCTTCCTCGTGTTTTTGTTGCTTGAGAAGTTCTATTTGCGAGAGAGGCTCGAATCTTTGCCCCGTCCCGTTGGTCACGTTTACCTGCTGTTTGTTGTGTTTATTGGCTGGATTTTGTTCCGATTTGAGGACTTTGGCCAGATGGGCTCCATGCTTGTTGGATTGATAGGCATCGGCACGAGCGGTTTTATAGACCTGTCCACCCAGACGGTGTTCATGCGCAACGTGTTTCTTCTGATGTTTTGCATCATCGCTTGCACCAATCTCGGTAAGCGCATTCGCGCGCTACTTCAAGAACGTGCAAGTGGCGGCGGCGTCTGGCTGGGCATCTACAACGTTTCGGAGCTGGTCGTTCCGATTCTGTGTCTCGTGTTTGCGATCGCCGCTCTTGCCGGTGACAGTTACAACCCGTTTATTTATTTCAGGTTTTAGGGGGTGGGCAGCATGAGTGAATTCAGCCGCGAAGACCAACGCAGATTGCAGCAACGAGCTGCTCAGCAACGACATGGAGCCCATGGGACCCCTGGGACCCCTGGGACCCATGGAGCCCCTGGGACCCATGGAGCCCCTGGGACCCATGGAGCCCCAGGCGCGACCCGCCGAACTGCCTCTCGGGGTGCGGTCGAGAACCGGCGGACTTGTCACGCGGACCGGCCGACCCGTCGCCAAGCCCGCCCCACCGACGGGCGCGTCGAGCGTCGCGCAACTCGCCGCGCGGAGGACGGGCGTCCTGTTCGTGCGGACGCGGACCGGCCAACCCGTCGCCAAGCCCGCCCCACCGACGGGCGCGTCGAGCGTCGCGCAACTCGCCCCGAAACTCGCGGCGTTGCCTCTTCGAAGCATTCGGTCATCGCTGAACCCGGTGACGAGTTCTCGATTGAGAACATCAATCCCGCCCATCGCCCAAACGTTTCTCTCTGGCGCCAATGGACGACGCGGGTGTTTGCTGCGATTATGACCCTTGGCCTTGTTGTCGGTCTTTTGTTCTTTGTGCGTCCAACCACGTCTGCTATTGAGAATCGCGCGTTGACGCCTTTTCCCGCCTTCACGGTCGAAGGGGTCTTGGACGGCTCTTTCTTCTCGGGCGTTTCGACATGGTATGCGGATACCTATCCCTTGCGCGAAATTCTTGTCTCCTTCGATCATTGGCTCGAGGGTTTTTTCGGCATCCAAAGCAACACGATGATGATCGGTGGCTCTGCTGTTTCCCAGGATATTCCCGAAAAAGGTAAGGAAAATACCGAGGCAGCCAGCGCCGAGGCCGCTGCCAAGAAGGAAGTTGAGCCCCCCTCTGTCGAGTTGATGGCCGAAGAGATTCAAGACTCCATCATGGACGGCCTCTATGTCAAGGACGGAGCCGCATACAGTCGTTACTACTTTGTCCAGGAGTCTGTTGAGACCTATACGTCGGCCTTAAACCTTGCGGCTGAGCGCCTTGACGGGACCACGAGAGTCTATTCGATTTTGGCTCCGAACAATTCTGGCGCGATGCTTTCCGAAGAAGAGCTGACGCAGCTCGGTGGCGCCGACCAGAAGAAGGCGACCGAGTATTTTGGCAGCCTCTATTCCGACAAGGTGACCCTTGTCGACACATACGACACGTTGCGCAGCCACAACAGCGAATACCTCTATTTCCGAACCGATCATCATTGGACGGCGTTGGGCGCATATTATGCGTATGAGAACTTCTGCGCCGCTTCCGGTAAGCAGAAAATTCCTTTGGAAGATCGCCAGTCCATCACGTTTGAGCCGTTCCTTGGGGCTTTCTACGGCCAGCTGGAGCTTGATGCCATGGCGGCAAACCCTGACTATGTGACGGCGTACTACCCGCTTGGTACCAACGATATGACGTATTGGGACGACGGTGGTGAAGAGATTCAGTACCACGTTATCGCTGATGTGTCGGAATGGAACGAGTCCGCGAAGTATTCCACGTTTGTTGCCGGCGACAAGCCGTTGTCGGTCATCGAAAACCCGCAGATCACCGACGGCTCCTCATGTTTGCTTGTCAAAGATTCCTTTGGATGTGCGTTTGCGCCATTCCTTGTGGACAGCTATCAGACCGTCTACATCATCGATTTCCGTTACTACGACGGGAATATCGTTGATTTCTGCAAGGAAAATAACGTCAATGACCTGATCTTCCTTAACAATCTCACCATGGCGACCGCCACCAGCGTTGGAGAGGCAATCCTAAGCGAGGTTCAGTAGCCTCCTGAATGATCGAAGAGGGACAGAAGGAGCAAAACGCGCCAATTCGAAGAAATCGAGTCAGCAAACGGAGCTTATGCTACATACGGTTCTCGTCTCAGCACAAAACCGTTTTACAGAAGAGAGCCGTTGTGTTGGTATTGCCGAATCGATGCGGGAGGGGCTGCGATGGGAATCTCGGACCGTTTTGACCTAGGCGATCAGGTCCAGATCCCTTCGGTGCCGCACCTGGCACCTGTCACAGACGCATGATAGGGGACTGTGTCCGTGGTAGTCTGTTTCCATGGACTTGCGTAGACAACAAAGAAACTGGGAGATGCTCCAACAACAGCTCGGCGCCGAAGCCCGCGGCGAGCCGCCACGTGTGTTTTCTTCGACCCGGACACTGTTTGGTATTCAAAGCACGGTGGAACAACAGCTCGACGCGTTTGTCGCAAAGGAGGAAGCACGCAAGAAGGCTGAGCGCAAAACCGCCTTCGTGCAAGGTCAGGACAAGAACGCACAATCCCTGGAGGAGGAAAATGGAAATCGTTCCCATTGCGAGGATTAGGACGGATTTCGACCAGAAATTCGGCATCCCGCGCCAAAGCGGTATCGCTCCCCATCTGCGAGCGAAAATTGTGTTCGAGCCCGATTTTGCAAATGCGGACGCGCTCCGTGGTATCGAGGGCTTCAGCCATTTGTGGCTGATATGGGAATTTGACGGAATGACGCGTCCGAAGACATGGCAACCGACGGTGCGTCCCCCTCGTCTCGGAGGCAACGAGCGTATGGGCGTCTTCGCGACACGTAGCCCCAACCGCCCGAACAGCCTTGGTCTCTCCGTCGTGGAGCTCGAGCGTGTTGAGCTTTCGACGCCTGAGGGCCCGGTGCTCCATGTTCTCGGCGCGGATCTGCGCGACAACACGCCGATCTATGACATCAAACCCTATATCCCCTACGCCGATGCCCATCCGGATGCGCGCGGAGGTTTTACGGACACGGAGCCCCGTCGAGAGGTGGCGGTTGTTTTTCCCGATGAGCTGCTCGAGCTGATTCCTTTGGACAAGCGGGTCGCCCTTGTCGAGGTCTTGCAACAAGATCCCCGTCCGCAGTATCACGACGACCCTGAGCGCGTCTACGCGATGGCGTTTGCGGGGCGGGATGTTCGCTTTGTCGTCGCAGGCAACGTTTTGACGGTCGTCGCCGTGGTGTAAGGGCGTAGGGGCGCGGACTCATGCGGTCTCCCTTGCCGCGTCGCCCGGGGTGTCGTCGCGACACAGGGGCGTAGGGGCGCGGGGGCGTCGCCTTTGCCGCGCTGACCCACGCCGCGCCCCTCGCCGCGTCACTCATGGATGCCGCATGAGCGCACAGGCTTCCCCCTCTCACTCCTCCCCGCCTTCCGAACTTCGCGCAATTGGTGCACGTTGGGTCACAATGAGCGTGGTAAAGCCGTCTCCAACCTTTATCATGAATACATCTGTGTTTTTGATTCCAACTGGAGTGTTGGTTACTCTCCAGGAAGGTAGGTTTGAGATGGTTTCCCGTGTTTACGTTGAGAAGAAACCTGGTTTTGACGTCGAGGCTAAGCAACTTGCCGCCGAGCTGCGCGACGTTCTTGGCATCAAGGGTCTTGCGGGCTTGCGCCTCGTTAATCGCTACGACGTCGAGGGCATAAGCGACGAGCTGTTTGCCCAGTGCGTTCCGACAGTTTTCAGCGAGCCGCAATCCGACGACGTCACCTTCGAGGTCCCGCTACGTGAGGGCGAGGAGATCTTTGCGGTCGAGTACTTGCCTGGTCAGTTCGATCAACGTGCCGACAGCGCTGCTGAGTGCGTCCAACTGATCAGCGCAGGCGAGCGCCCCACCGTCCGCAGCACCAAGATCTACCTGCTCAGCGGCGATTTGTCCGAAAAGGATGTCAACTCGATCAAGCATTACGTCATCAACCCCATCGAGGCACGCGAGGCAAGCAGCGAGCTTCCCGACACTCTCAAGGTCGACTATCCCGAGCCCGCAGACGTGGAAGTTATCGAAGGGTTTGGCGCCCTTTCCCAAGACGAGCTTGCTGCGTTTATCGCCGATCGCGGGCTGGCCATGGATTTGGCCGATATCACCTTCTGCCAAAAGTATTTCCGTGACGAGGAGCATCGCAACCCCACTATCACCGAGATCAAGATGATCGACACCTATTGGTCCGACCATTGCCGCCACACCACGTTCGGCACGGTCCTCGAAGACGTCAAAATCGACGACGAGGTCACCAAGGCCGCTTTCCAGCGTTATCTCGAGATGCGCCACGAGCTTGGACGTGACGCCAAGCCGATCTGTCTCATGGACCTTGGCACCATTGGAGCCAAGTATCTCAAGTCCAAGGGGGTCTTGAAAAATCTGGATGAGTCCGAGGAGATCAACGCCTGCACGGTCAAGGTTAAGGTCGATGTCAACGGCAAGGAGGAGGATTGGCTCTATCTCTTCAAGAACGAGACCCACAACCATCCGACCGAGGTCGAGCCTTTCGGCGGGGCGGCGACTTGCGTTGGCGGCGCGATCCGCGACCCGCTCTCCGGTCGCAGCTACGTCTACCAGGCGATGCGCGTGACGGGTGCTGCCGATCCTACCGTTCCGGTCTCCGAGACGATCCCCGGCAAGCTTCCTCAGCGTAAACTCGTCACAACCGCTGCCGCCGGTTACTCAAGCTACGGCAACCAGATCGGTCTTGCGACCTCTCAAGTCAACGAGTTGTACCACCCCGGGTATGCCGCCAAGCGCATGGAGATCGGCGCCGTTGTCGCCGCAACTCCCGCCTGGCATGTCCGCCGCGAGACCCCGGCTCCAGGAGATGCCATCATCTTGCTCGGTGGCCGTACGGGGCGTGACGGCATCGGCGGCGCAACCGGCTCCTCCAAAGCCCACACCGCTACCTCCATCGAAACGTGCGGTGCTGAGGTCCAAAAGGGCAATGCTCCCGTCGAGCGTAAACTCCAACGTCTGTTCCGTCGCGGTGATGCCTGCAAGCTGATTAAACGTTGCAACGACTTCGGTGCAGGTGGTGTCTCTGTCGCCACAGGCGAGATTGCTGACGGTCTCGACATCAACCTCGACCTTGTTCCCAAGAAGTACGAAGGTCTTGATGGCACCGAGTTGGCGATTGCCGAGTCCCAAGAGCGTATGGCATGCGCCGTCGCCCCTGGGGATGTCGAGGAATTTCTCGGTTATGCGCGCGAGGAGAATCTTGAGGCAACCGTCATCGCGACGGTCACCGAGGACCCGCGTCTCGTCATGAGATGGCGAGGCGATACGATTGTCGATGTCAGCCGTGCGTTCCTCAACAGCAACGGCGCCCCGAAGCGCGCGCGCGTCCACATTCTCGCCGCTGAACCTTTTGAAGCCGCGGCGACCAAGACCAACGGTTCGCTCAAGGAGCGGATGGGCGCCCTCGTCACCGATCTCAACATCGCATCCAACAAGGGCCTCTCTGAGCGCTTCGACTCCACCATCGGCGCCGCAACGGTCCTTATGCCTTTCGGTGGTCGCAAGCAATTGACCCCGAGCATGGCTATGGTCGCCAAACTCCCCGTTGACGGCGAGACGACCACGGTCAGCGGTATGTCTTGGGGCTTCAACCCCTACCTGTCTTCCGCAAACCAATACGCTGGTGCCTACAACGCCGTTGTCGAGAGCGTGTGCCGCCTTGTCGCCTCCGGCTTTGCCAAGAAGGACATGTACCTCACATTCCAAGAGTACTTCGGCAAGTTGCGCAATGTCCCCGAGCGTTGGGGTATGCCGGCCGGTAGTCTGCTCGGTGCCCTGATGGCCCAGGTTGATCTCGGTGTCGGAGCGATCGGCGGCAAGGATTCCATGTCCGGTAGCTTTGACAACCTCGACGTTCCCCCGACGCTTGTGAGCTTTGCGACCGCCGTCGGTTCCATCGATCGCGTCACGAGCCCTGAGTTCAAGCAGGTCGGTAACCGAATCATCTGCATCAAGCCCGCCTATGACGGGCAAGGTCTCATCCCGCAAGTCGCAAGCCTCAACGCCGCCATCGCGATGGTCGAGGGCCTTATCGGTCGCGGTGAGGCCAAGGCGATTGCGACTCCCGGCTACGGTGGACTCGCAGAGGCCCTGTTCAAGATGTGCGTCGGTAACCGTATCGGCGTTTCCCTCGATTCCGATATCGACCTGTTTGCGCCGATTTATGGCTCCTTCGTCGTCGAACTTGCCCGTGACGCCGAGCTTCCCGAGGCCGATGGCGCCTCCGTTGTTGTCATCGGCAAGACGACCGAAGCTTATGCGTTTGCCGTCAAGGGTGAAAGCGTGTGCATGGCCGAGCTCCAAGAGGCGTGGGAATCCGGTATCGAGAGCGTCTTCCCCTATCGCGCAGCGGGCGAAGAGGTCGAGGCCATTAGTTTTACGGCGGAGGCCCCCAAGGTCAAAGCCCCGGCTTTACTCCAGGCGAAGCCACGCGTCATCATCCCGGTCTTCCCGGGCAACAACTGCGAGTTCGATACCGCCCGCGCGTTTGAGCGAGCCGGTGCAAAGACTCATACCTTCGTCGTCAACAATCTGACGCCCGCCGCGGTTGCCGAGAGCACGGCGAAGCTTGTCGAGGAGATTAATGCCGCCAACATCATTATGATTCCCGGTGGTTTCTCCGGCGGCGACGAGCCTGACGGTTCCGCGAAGTTCATCACCGCGTTCTTCCGTAACCCTGCTGTCACCGAGGCGGTTCGCGAGTTGCTTCAAAAGCGTGACGGCCTCATGCTCGGCATCTGCAACGGCTTTCAGGCTCTCGTCAAACTCGGCCTCGTTCCTTATGGTGACATCGTTCCGATGACCGCCGAGTGTCCGACCTTGACGTTCAACACCATCGGCCGCCACCAAAGCCGTCTTGTTCGCACCCGCGTTGCAACGAACAACTCTCCTTGGTTGTCCCAGACCAATGTCGGTAATATCCACACTGTCGCTATCAGCCACGGTGAGGGTCGCTTTGTGGCAAGCCCCGAGGTGCTCAAACAGCTCAAGGACAACGGCCAAATCGCCTTCCAGTATGTCAACGAGGCAGGCGTCCCCAGCATGGATCTGGACGCTAACCCCAATGGTTCCGTCCTTGCTATCGAGGGTATCACCAGCCCCGATGGGCGTATTTTGGGCAAAATGGGTCACACGGAGCGTAGCGGTGCTGGCTTGTATAAAAACATTCCGGACGCAACCTACCAGCCCCTTATCGAGGGTGGTGTGAATTACTTCCTCGCATAGATTTGTTCGGGCCGGGCCGGACGGGGTCGGATCGGATCGGACTGGGTCGGATCGGATCGGACCGGATCGGACTGTCCCGGATCGGACTGTCCCGGATCGGGCGTTTATGCTCCGGTACAGCTTCGGATGCCGAGCACGATTGCGACAACGACGAGAACCAACAAGACGACGGGAAGCGCGAGGCGGAGAAAGTCCGTGCGGTGATGGTCTCTAAGGGCAGGGTAGTCGGATCCGTTGTTCGACCGCCATGTTCCATGGGAGTTTATGCCTTCGTGGGCTCTTCGGCTGCCTGTGCGGTCGCGGTCTTCCGCAGCAACAGCTTGGAACATGTCGGAGTCTGTTTGAAGGCCGCCGGTGTTGTATATAGTCTGACGATTTTGGGTACGATGGTATCGGTTTTTGTGGCGTTGGATGGTTCGGCGCGCATCTTGGACGGTTCCTTGCCGTTCTGCTTGGCGTGTCCTTGCGTCTTCGGGTTCGGCCCAGACGCTCTCGCTCCGATTGTAACGGCGTGCGCGCTCGGTCTCTGCAGAGTCCTTGCTGTACCAGGTGGAGCTTGACAGCCTGCGCTCTTCCGGATTGCGCTCGGCGGGGTTGTATTCAGTGGGATTGCGCTCGGCGGGGTTGTATTCAACGGGTTGCGGACGGGGACGGACATCTCTCGATGACTCGTAGCGGGAAGTGCGTGCGTGTTCGCTCGTTGCGCTTTCGCTTCGGGCGGATTGGCGTCCGTAATGTATGCGTTTTTCTTGACGATCCACGTGGTTGCTCACATTCTCTTACGCGCTTGAAGTGGTAATTCCGAATCGGTCGTGGAGCATTGACCTCTTTTAAGGGGTGACGATACAGGGGGTGGCGATACGCACTCTACTCGCCTTCTTCCTCCTCGTCGTCGAAGAGGGCCCATTCGTCTTTGGCGGGGCCGCGGTCTTGATAGATCTTACGTGTACGGATTTCCCAGATGATGCAGATTATGATGCAGATTACCAGTGATGCCCCGACGAGAAGTCCGACACCTGCAGGAGTCTCAAAGAGGAAGTGATAAATCTGCGTAAAGTCCATAACGTCGACACCGTTTCTGATTGTACGTACCGCACCAGCTAAACACAGAGACAAGCCCTTTGTGATTAGCTGTTTTGAAGTATAGCGCTTCGATTGCGATGAGATAACAAGACGCGGAAAAGCCCATCATTATTTGGAAGCGGCTTTTGGGGTGTCTCGGTTTGGGGATGGCTCGACATCCCGAGAACTAAGGCAGCTTGGCGTCCCGAGAACTAAGGCAGCTTGGCGTCCCGAAAACAGAAACAAAGCATCCGCGTACAGACGAGGGGTTGTATACTGTGAGACAATTGTCTTGCCCACGTGCTGGGTAGTATGGAAATAAAAGCATAAGGAGTGCGACGCATGTTAGATATCAAGTTCGTTCGCGAGAATCAAGAGCTTGTGGCAAACGCCATGAAAAACCGCAATGCCAAGTGGGATGCAGAGAAGTTTTCCCAACTTGATGAGGAGCGTCGTGCTGCCATCGCCGATCAAGAGAGCCTTCAGGCTGCACGCAATGCCCAGTCTAAGGCCATCGGAGCCTTGATGAAGGAGGGCAAGAAGGACGAGGCGGACGCCGCCAAGGAAGAGGTTCGCCTCATCAACGAGAAGCTCGAGGTCGCTACCGCTCGCCGTGAGACCGCAGAGTCTTCCCTCACGGAGATCCTGATGTCTACTCCCAACATCCCTCACGAGACCACCCCGGTCGGTGCTGACGAGAACGACAACCCCGAAGTCCGTCGCTGGGGCACGCCCACCGAGTTTGATTTTGAGGCAAAGCCCCATTGGGACCTCGGTGCTGAGCTTGGAATCATCGACAGCGAGCGCGGCGTGAAACTCGCCCATAGCCGCTTCTATTGTCTCGGTGGTTTGGGTGCCCGGCTCGAGCGCAGCCTCATCAACTTCATGGCTGATACCCACACTAGTCGCGGATACAAGGAATGGTGGTTGCCGGCGATCGCAAACAAGGAGACGCTGACCGGTACTGCCCAGTTGCCGAAGTTCGAAGAGGACCTTTTCAAGACCACCGATGGCATGTACCTCATTCCTACCGCCGAGGTCCAGCTCACTAATCTTCATCGTGATGAGGTTCTTGAGGCCGCCGATTTACCCATGAAGTATTGCGCGTTTACGCCCTGTTTCCGCAAGGAGGCCGGTAGCGCTGGTCGCGACACTCGTGGCATCATCCGCGTCCACCAGTTCAGCAAGGTTGAGATGGTCAAATTTGCCAAGCCCGAGGAATCCCAGGATGACCTCGAGTCCATGGTCGCCGACGCGGAGAACATTTTGCAACTGCTCGGTTTGCCCCACCGAGTCATCTCCCTTTGCACCGGTGACATCGGCTTCTCGAGCTGCAAGACCTATGACCTTGAGGTTTGGCTACCGAGTTACAACGCCTACAAGGAGATCTCCAGTTGCTCCGATTGTTGGGATTTCCAGGCTCGTCGCGCAAACATCAAGTACCGCGATCCCGATAACTTCAAGGGCACGCGCTATGTCCATACGCTGAACGGTTCCGGCCTTGCCGTCGGTCGCACTATGGCCGCCGTTATCGAGAATTTCCAGCAACCCGACGGTTCCATCAAGGTCCCCGAGGTCTTGGTTCCTTATATGGGCTGCGAATACATCAAGGCCCAGGATTAGGCGAGATTAAATGCACGCCGTCCGTAGGGGACCCTTGGATAATCAGTGAGCACGGAATTCGAAAACAACCAATCGACAGGACGGCCTTCCGAATATGGGAAGGCCGCCTCTTCTGGGGCGCGTGCCGATGGGCCGCGTAGGCGTTCTGAAGCGCGATCTCGGAGTACCTATGAGGCTGAGGCACAGGCCCTCGCCGATATCTGGGATCCTAAGAAGCGCAAGGAGCGTGAGGAGGCGGCTGCGCGCGAGGCGGACGCGATAGCGAGGGCTGAGGCTGCCCGTGCGGCTGCGCGAGAGGCCGCTGAGGCTGCCCGTGCGGCGGCTGCGCGAGAGGCCGCTGAGGCGGCAAAAGCCGCGGAAGTTGCCGCCCAAGAAGCCGAGAGACGCAAAAGAATCGCCGCTCTTCCCACAATCGAGACGAAGAAGGCATCAATTGACCCCGCCTCAGTTCAGAGCGTGTCGGATTCTTTCGCTGAGGACGACGCGACCCCTCAGGAGCGATCAAAAATTGCTGTCAAGGTCGCTTCGCCCGGGGAGGCCGTTCCGCCTAAGGAGGCCTCTCAGCCTAAGGAGGCCGCTTCGCCCGGGGAGGCATCTCAGCCTAAGGAGGCCGCTTCGCCTAAGGAGGCCGCTCCTGTCAAAAATGAAGGCTCAAAAGGCGAAGGTTCGGGTCGGCCGAAGGACGATATCAGGGACGAACCCGTCTATCCAGGCTCGATCGTCGACTTTCCGCCGTTGGAGGCCGAGGGCTTCGTCGATGGAGATGCCGAGGCTACTTTTGAGAGGAATCGTCCAAAAAAACCGTCGAGAAGAAAGCCTGACCAATCTGACAACCGGAAAGCGAGCGGCAAGTTACGCAAGTCTGTGAGGCCCAAGCGCCTCGCGGCGTGGAAAGTCGTCTTGGCGATCGTTGTTTTCCTCCTCGTTGTCGTTGTCTCTCTTGTTGCCTACGCAAGCCTTTCCCGTTGGGTGTTTGTGGATGACGCAGCAGACATCAAGGGTTCATGGCACTTGTCCGCCGAGCCGGTCAGCGTCGTCATCTCGGACACCGAAATGAACCTTGCCGATGAGGTCTCCTACGCTTATACCATGGATACGCAGGCCAAGGTCATCAATGAAACCTTGGGAAACATGAAGGGTGCGGCCCGTTATCGGTTCTCTGAGGACCGCAACAGCGTCGCTATTTTTGACGACAGTTCGTGCGATTGGCTGAACAACGCCATGATTGACCTCAGGTGGTATGTTGATTGTGCGCTTGCCAAGGTTTTCGGCGGGGAGTCGCCCGATCTGCTCGGCGGGGAATCTGGCGTCATCATGTACCGCGCAGGGTATGACGCCCCTGGTGTGGTGACCATGACGACCGAGGTTGCTGAGGGGGACACTGGGCAACAGGCCGCCGCTGAGGGAGACACTGGGCAACAGGCCGCCGCTGAGGGGGACGCGCAAGTGGATTTGGCAGACGTGGGCAACGGCGTGGAGGCCCCATCTGCCTCTGAGTAGACAGGCGGGCATCGACGGGAGGTTCCCATGTTGCACGTGGAGTCCATCGTGGTCAGACGCGACCGTATCGTGATGGTGGTCCGTATGGATGAGGGCGCGTCTTGGTTTACCTCGCGTTCCTTGGTTGATCGCATTCTCGAACGATTTCCCGACTTGCCTTTCCATTCGTGCGTTAACGCAAAGGGTCCTCAGTTTGGAGACGTGATGGACCACACGTCCATCCCCCATGTGCTCGAGCATCTTGTTATCGATTTGCAGGCTGATGCCTATACGCGATCAAACCCAGGAGGCATATCGGGTGGCTCCCCGCTTTTGACTGGCGTGACGAAATGGGTCGACAGGGAAAGGGGGGTCGCGCAAATCCAGGTCAGTTTTCTCGATGACGTTGTCGCCCTCGCCGCAATTCGGGAAGCGGTTGACTTCCTCAATACCCTGTAGCGGTAATTGTCCCTTCTTGCTGTCTTTCTCTGGCAACAATCTTTATGGCAACGGTCCCATCTGTGCAAATATTGCGACGAGTGTGTTTCTTGGCCGCGTGGGGAAAAGCTGCAATATAATGAGTTCGAGTGTAAGGATTGTACGATACACGTTTCAAAGGACCTCAAAGCTAGGAGGAATCAATGGGTAGGATCGCAGCATTTGTTGTCGGAGGCCTCATTGGTGCAGGCATCATGGCCGCAACGGCTCCCAAGTCCGGCAAGGAAACTCGCAAGCAGGTCGCAGACGCATTCAGCGAGGTCAAGGACCAAGCTGTTGCCGCAAACGCCGAGGGCGGTGTTGCTCAGGTTGCCACTCAGTTTGCCGAGAAGGGCAAGAGCATCGCCAACGACGTCATGGCAGGAGGCCAGGAGGCTGTTGCTGCTGCTACGGCTCGCGTCCAAGACGCTGCTGCTGACATCACGGGCACGGCTGACGCCGACGATCTCAAGAAAAAGATCGAAGAGGCTCGTTCTCGCATCGTCGACCAGGTCATGAAGAACGCCAAGGAGTCCCACGAGGCTGTCGACGGCACTGTTGTTGGCGAGGTCGAGGAAGCGGTCGTCGAGGCTGTTGAGGATGTCGAGGATGCCGAAGAGGCCGGCGCTGCTGAGGTAGCCGTGGATGTCGAAGATGCTGAAGATGCTGAAGAGGCCGGTGCTGCTGAGACAGCCGAACAGGCCACCGAAGAGTAATTCGATTCACACGAAAAGGAATGCACCATGTTGACAAGCGACTTGCAGGGCAAGCGTGTTGTTGAGGTGACAAAAAAGGAGAAGCTGCGCAAGGTTGGTAAGGTGCGCAGCTTCGTTTTTCATCCCAGCGAAAAACGTGTAGTCGGAATGTTGGTGAGGCGTCCAGACGCTGCAATGATGTTTCACCGCAAGGATGTTTTTGTGCGGCTCGGCGCCTTTTCCCTCAACGATGAGGGCTGGGTTGAGATTGCCGATTGCGCCGATGCCACCGATCGGGCGGCCGAGAAGGCTCTCGGGGTCGATCTCGACGAGTGCGTCATTTGGCGCGGTATGCCGGTTGTGTGCGAAGACGGGGAGACCCTCGGCTTCGTTGGCGATATCTCGTTCGAATTCGAAACCGGCGCTGTGATCGAGGTGACCCTTGATGAAGGCAGCCTGACGAAGGACGCACTTCTCGGACGACGTGTCGTTTCTGCCACCGAGATTCGCGGTTTCAAGAAGGGCTTAGGACATGCGGTTGCGACAGAGGACGGCGAGTGGGATGAAGAGCCAATGCTTGGAGCCATCCTTGTGTCGGACGAAGTGAAGGGCGAAAAGACTAAGGGCGGTCTCGCAGAGAAAGCTGGCGCCTCCGCAGCCGTTACTCGCGCAAAGGTCCGCGTTGTGAAAAAGAAGGCCCAACCTAAGGTTGACGAAGCGACAGAAAAAGCTGGTGAGGTTGCGGAGAAGGCGTTGTTTGCAACGGGTCGCCAGCTCGGCCGTGCCAGCGGGATGTTCTCTGCGTTCAAAGAGGAGTTTGAAAAGGCTCGCAACGAGGACGACTGACAAAGCTTTTGTGCCGTCTGGCATCTCGTTTTGCCTGAAAGGGCTGCTTGTAGGCGAGTGTTTGCTAGAATGAAAGAACTTTGTGGTTACACGAGTGGTGCGATCACATCTAACCATCGAATGGAAGGAAGCTACTATGCCCCAGATTACCCGTGAGCAGGTCCGCATTCCGGCTGATGTCATGCCGGAGTCTCGCGAGATCTACGTCGACAACTACATGAAGGCAACTCGTGGCACCGGCCGCTTGATGCTGTTCGCATGCGATCAAAAGGTCGAGCATCTCAATAAGGACTTCTACGGCGAGGGCATCCACCCCGAGGATGCAGAACCTGAGCATCTGTTCCAGATTGGGTCTCAGGGTATTTGTGGCGTCCTTGCTGGCCAGCGCGGCCTTATCGCCCAATACGCTGCCGATTATCCGGAGATCAACTACCTGGTCAAGATGAACTCCAAGACCAACTTGGTCAAGACCGCCCAAGAGGATCCCTATTCTCCCCAACTGACCAGCCTTGACGCTGTTCTCGCGATGCGTGACGCCGGTGTTAACATCGTCGGTCTTGGCTATACGATCTATCTGGGCTCCGAGTATGAGTCCACCATGCTTGCTGAAGCTGGCGAGCTCATTGCCGAGGCTCATGCCCAAGGCCTTATCGTTGTTTTGTGGATCTATCCTCGCGGCAAGGCGGTCACCGCTGAAAAGGACCCCGACCTGATTGCGGGAGCTGCAGGTGTTGCTTTGTGCCTCGGCGCCGACTTCGTCAAGGTCAATCCTCCGACGGACGGCAATGGACGAACCTCCGCTGAGAATCTCGCTGTGGCTGCCAAGGCTGCGGGCCGTACCGGTCTTGTTTGCGCTGGTGGCTCCAAAGCCGATCCCAAAGCATTCCTGCAGCAATTGCATGACCAGATTCATATCGGTGGCGCTTGCGGCAATGCAACGGGTCGCAATATCCATATGCGTTCCACCGAGGAAGCTGTGCGCTTGACCAAGGCCATCAGCGCCATTACCCTTGCTGACTATTCTGTCGAGGACGCCCTCGCAGTCTTCAACGGCGAGAAGGAGTTTGCAATCTAATCTGCTCGTCTGTTCGTCAGATTTTTGGACCCGGAATGGATCTCCGTTCCGGGTCTTTTTGTTGCGAGGGAGTTCGCCCAAGTCCCCTCGCTTGCGGCCTGCTTGGATTGGGCGGTTTGAAGGGTTTAGGAGGAGCGGGGTTTGTCCAGGTCCCCTCGTTTGCGGCCCGATTGGGTGCTCGATTTAGCGAAGGATTTCGCTTTTTGCCTTATCCCTTGAATCTTGTGCGCTCCTGTGCGCGTCACGAGGGCCCACAAGTGCCACGAGGGCAAAAAATAGTCCGCATCAAAGCGGACTCGGTTAGTAAATGGTGCCCGGGGTGGGATTCGAACCCACACGCCTTTCGGCATCGGTTTTTGAGACCGACATGTCTGCCGTTCCATCACCCGGGCAAGCGAGAACATACTATAGCGCAAAACCTTCTCGAGGTCGAGACCGATTGTGATTGTGCATTGGAGTTGGTGGTCAATATCGTGTCGTGCGGCTTGACATTAAGGTAGCCAGGGCTACAATCTCTTGTTAGCACTCGAGGGGTTTGACTGCTAAAACAGGCCTACGACCTCGCTGATATTGGTATCAAAAAGATGCACATAGAGCGTACGTACAAGGAGAGAACAATGAAAAAGTTCAAAACAGAGAGCCAAAAGCTGCTCGACCTCATGATCAACAGCATCTACACCAACAAGGAGATTTTTCTTCGCGAGTTGATCAGCAACGCTTCCGATGCGATTGACAAACTCCATTTTCGCAGCTTGACCGACAAGTCTGTCTCTGTCGATTCGAACACCCTTGCCATCCATCTCAATTTTGACAAGGTTGACCGAACAATCACCATCTCAGACAACGGCATCGGCATGACCCAAGAGCAACTTGATCGCAATCTTGGCACCATTGCTCATTCCGATTCCCAGGAATTCAAGACGGAGAATTCCGACCAACAGGGTGGGGATGTTGACATCATCGGCCAGTTCGGCGTTGGCTTCTATTCCAGCTTCATGGTCGCGGAGAAGGTCGAGGTTGTCTCTCGTGCCTTTGGCGATGATCAGGCATGGGTGTGGAAAAGCGACGGCATCAAGGGGTACACCATCGAGCCGAGCCAACGTGACACGCATGGCACAGACGTCATCCTCCACCTTAAGCCGGATACGGCCGAGGAAGACTACGATGCGTATCTCACCGACTACAAACTCAAGGAGCTTGTGAAGAAATACAGCAACTATGTGCGCTACCCCATCATCATGGAGGTCACCCACTCTCGTCAAAAGCCGAAGCCCGAGGACGCTGGTGAGGACTATGTGCCGGAATGGGAGAACTACACCGAGGTCGAGACGGTCAACAGCATGATTCCGATTTGGAAACGCTCCAAGTCTGAGGTCTCCGACGAGGATTATGCCCAGTTCTACAAGAGCGAGTTCCATGACGTCAACGATCCGCTGCGTACCATCAGCTTCCACGCCGAAGGCAGTCTCAACTACGACGTCCTTTTGTTCATCCCCTCCAAGTCTCCGGACAACCTGTTTGCCCGTGAATACAAGAAGGGCCCGCAACTGTTCAGCAGCAATGTCATGATTCAGGAGCATTGCGAGGAGCTTTTGCCTGACTATTTCAACTTCGTTCGCGGCATTGTCGACTCCCAAGACCTCACTCTCAACATCAGCCGCGAGACCCTTCAGCAAAACAGCCAACTTAAGGCAATGGCTCGCCGTATCGAGAAGAAGATCAAGGCCGAGCTCGAGAATCTCCTGAAGACCGACCGAGAGGCTTTTGAGGGTTTCTGGGGCGAATTCGGCGATGTCCTGAAGTTTGGTATCTATCACAGCTACGGTTCCGCCCGTGACGTCATCGAGGACTTCCTGATGTTCCATTCCGCCAAGGAGGACAAGCTCGTCACGCTGCGTGAGTATGTTGACGCCATGCCCGAGGACCAGGAGGCTATCTATTTCGCATCGGGCGACGACCTCGAGCGCGTTGCGAAGATGCCGGCGGTCGTCGGCGTCATGAACCGCGGATACGATGTCCTTCTCGGTTCGGAGTCCCTCGACGATTTCTGTCTCACCATGCTCGGTACCTATGCCGAGAAAGATATCAAGAACGCCTCTGCCGCTGATACCGACGTCTCCACCGAGGAGGAGAAGAAAGAAGCCGAGACGGTGGCCGAGGACAACAAGGAGTTGCTTGAGACTATGAAGGAGGCCCTTGGTGACAAGGTCGAGCGCGTCGCCATCTCCACGCGTCTCACGTCTGAAAAGGATATGGCTGCCTGCATCACCGCCGACGGTCCTATGTCCTTCGGCATGGAGAGCGTTATGAAGTCCATGCCTGGCGCGCCTGCGTTCAATTTGAAGCGTGTTCTTGAGATCAACGCAAAGCACCCCGTATTTGAGGCGCTGAAGAATGCTTCCGACTTGGGGCAAAAGGACAAGGTGGGCGAATATGCCGCTCTGCTTCTCAACCAAAGCCTGATGGTGGAGGGCTTGCCTGTCGACGACCCGATTGCGTTTGCCACCGCTGTTTCCAAGCTGATGGTTTAGGTTGCCCTCGAAAAGTACGCTACACTTTAGAGCCTGGTGAGTTGTCGCCAGGCTCGTTTTTTTTGCATAGTCCCGACAGGTCCCGATATTGTGGCACCTGGTTGTCTTGGAGGTTGATGATGCGCGCGCGCAAAAACACCCTGATTTTGTTTAGCAAGGTGCCCGAGGAAGGCATGGTCAAGACGCGTTTGACGGTCTTGAAGGACGGTCTCTTTGCTCCCGAGGACGCGTGCGCGCTCTACCGTTGTATGCTTTTCGATGTCGTGGAAATCATCTGCCTTGCCATGAACGACTTGGAGCGCGAGGCAAAGGAGGCTCAAGCCTTAGGGGCAGATGTTCTCGACACCTATGAGCTCGTTGTGTCCACCGTTCCTGAGTCGAATGTCTCTGTGATGGAGAATCTCCTTGCTGAACAGGGATTTCCCCGCGAAGTCAAAGTCATCTTCGACGAGGGCGCCAGTTTCGACGAGCATTACAACTGCTCGTTTGAGAAGGCGTGGGCCGACGGGGCGGACTGCGTCTTGTCCATGGGGGCGGATATGCCGGCTTTGACAAAGAGGGACGTCCGTGTGGGTTTCGAGGCGCTCCATCGCCTTGATGGCGTGAAACGAGGCGGAATCGTGATCTCTCCCGACCAGGAGATGGGTGTTTCCGCCGTGGGATGGACGCGCGAGACCGACTTCAATCACAGTGGTGTGTACTATTGTCGCAATGGCCTCACTGTGTTGCCCGCCTATATCCAAAAAGCCCAGGATTTGGGTTTACCGGCGCTTTGGCTTCCCCCGATCCCGGACGTGGATACGATCCAGGACCTTCAACACAACATCACGCTCGTTGAGGCGCTTTGCTATTGCTCCCGCTACGATGACGTCGCGGCGCCGTGGCGCACCCATCAATGGCTTGTCGATATGGGGTTGGGTCAGGTTCGCGTTATGCCGAACGACTTGCATGACCCTCGTACATCCATCGACGGTTCTGAGCCGGAGCAAGTTTGAGATCATCCGGGTCCTTGCAATAACAACTTGCAATAACAACTAGGAAAAACGAATAAAATTGCAAAAATCGCCAATAATTTTGCAAAAATCGTTCCAAATATAAGAAATTTTGAGCAAATAGCAAGATTTTTGTCGCTGTTTCGTGTGCGGTGCGGTAGTATAAGCGCGTTTTAGTACACCCGCATTGGCAACATGTTGCCAAACGCGCTGACCAGATCGGAGGGGGACATGGCAGTGGATTCGGCAACTCAGGCAGAGCGCCAGGTGACCGTAACCAAGGTCGCTATCAGCTCCTTTTTAGGCAACTTCATCGAGTGGTTCGACTATGCGTCCTACAGCTATTTGGCCACCATCATCGCAACGGTGTTCTTTGCAAGCGGTGACACTTCAGGCCTCATCATGACGTTCGCGGTCTTCGCCATCTCGTTCGTCGCACGTCCCATCGGCGCGTTCGTGTGGGGCAGCCTCGGCGACAAGAAGGGGCGTAAGTGGACGCTTTCCGTTTCGATTTTCCTGATGTCGGGCGCCACGTTCTGCATCGGCCTTTTGCCCACGTTTGCAACGGTCGGTTTTGTTGCGCCGCTTTTGCTTTTGGTGTGCCGCATCGTCCAGGGCTTCAGCGCATCGGGCGAGTACGCTGGCGCTGCAACGTTTTTGGCGGAGTACGCTCCCAAGGAGAAGCGCGGCATCTATTGCTCGCTTGTCCCTGCATCCACGTCGGTCGGTCTGCTTATGGGTTCAGGCCTCGTTGCTCTCATGTATTTCATGCTTCCCGAGGATGCTATCCTGTCCTGGGGTTGGCGCGTGCCGTTCCTTTTGGCTGGTCCTTTGGGCTTCATCGCTCACTACATCCGTACCAAGCTTGAGGACAGCCCGATTTACCAGGCCATGCAAGACGCAATGACCGCCCAGCCCGGTGAGACGCTTCATCCTGTTCGCGATTTGTTCACGAAACACCTCAAGAAGCTCGTCATCTCTTTCGGCGCATGTATGCTCAACGCTGTCGGGTTCTATGCGGTTTTGACCTATTTGCCCACTTACCTGACCGATGCGGTTGGCATGGATGCGGGACCTGCGACCATGGCTACCAACATCAGCCTGGTTGCATATGTACTGTTTATCTTTGCGAGCGGTTGGCTCTCCGACCGCTTCGGCCGCAAGAAGATGCTTATCATCGCATGTTTGGCGTTCATCGTCTTGACGGTGCCGGCGTTCATGTTGCTCAACACGGCGGATTTCTTCGTCGTTCTCTTTGTCGAGCTCGTCCTTTGCCTCATCCTCACCATCAACGACGGTACGCTTTCCAGCTATCTTACGGAGACATTCCCCACTGAGGTGCGCTATACGGGCTTTGCGCTTTCGTTCAACCTCGCAAACGCCATCTTTGGCGGTACGGCGTCTTTGATCTGTACACTGCTTATCGAGGCGAGTGGCTCCACATTGGCACCTGCGATCTATCTGGTCGTCATTTCCTGTATCGCTCTTGTCGCTATGATCTTGAGCCACGAGCACTCCACCAAGGATTTGTCCGAGGTCGAGTAGTCTTCATACGTCTTCTCGTTCATGGAGCTGAACTAAAATACCAAAAGGCCTCGCTCGCCACTGGGTAATCTTTCCCTAGTGGAATACGGGTGGCAGAATTGCTAGAAGCTCGATTCTGGATGTGACAGGTGCCAGGATGTGACAGGTGCCTGTCACAATGGCACCTGTCACATGGAAGCCGATCCCCGCGTCCGGTTTGCGGGGTCCGATTTTGGGTCCGTTCTGCTTCAATTTCGAAAAAACCGCTTCCGCTCTTCCCCTCCCCGACGTCGTGTACAATCAGGATCAACGGTAACTGCTCGCACCCGATCAGAAGGGAGAGGAAGATGTTTGGAAGGTCTGCCTGCGGGGCGAGGAAGGCCCTGCTCGCGTTGGCGCTGGCCGCGGTCGCGGCTGTGGCGCCCCTGGCGTCGTGGGCGCAGCCCGCGACCGCCGAGGGCGGGGAGGTGGCGGGGCGGCTCGAGTCCTCCCTGGTGGCCTCCTATGCAGGGACGTGGGGGGACGACCTCACCTGGTCCTACGACGCAGACACCAAGACCCTCACGGTCTCCGGCGAGGGCGCGATGGCCGGAGGCGACTATGACACCCCCGGCTGGAGGGCCGCAGGGCTCGGCTCCGTTCCCCTCGAGCGCGTCGTCATCTCCGAGGGCGTGACCTCCATCGGCGACTACGCCTTCGATGGCTGCGAGTCCCTGGCCTCGGTGTCCATCCCCAAGGGCGTGACCTCCATCGGCTACGGCGCCTTCCGCGGCTGCTGGTCCCTGGCGTCGGTCACCATCCCCGACTCCGTCACCTCGATCGGCGACGACGCCTTCTTTGACTGCACGTCCCTGGCGTCGGCCACCATCCCCGCCTCCGTGACCTCGATCGGAGAGTGGGCCTTCTCCGGCTGCACGTCCCTGACATCGGCCACCATCCCCGCCTTCGTGACCTCGATCGGCTACGGCGCCTTCGCTGACTGCAGGTCCCTGGCCTCCTTCTCTGTCGACCCGGGTAACGACACCTACCGGACCGCCACGGGCCGCGAGCTCGTCTCCTCCGCCGGCGAGCTGGTCGCGTACGCGGGCGGCAGCGGCGACTCGTACTCCGTCCCCGGGGGCGTGACCTCGATCGGTTACGTCGCCTTCTACCACTGCACGTCCCTGACCTCGGTCACCATCCTCAAGGGCGTGACCTCGATCGGAGAGTGGGCCTTCTCTGGCTGCACGTCCCTGGCCGACGTGTACTACGCGGGCTCGGAGTCGGACAGGGCGGGCGTCTCGGTAGGCGACAACAACTCTTGCCTGACCGATGCCACCTGGCACTACAATCACGACCCTGCCCAGGTGCTCATTGAGGGCTTCGTCGATCGTCTCTACGAAAACGTGCTCGGCCGCACAGCCGACGAGGCCGGCAAGGCCGTCCAGATCGAGGGCATGAAGGCCTCCGGTGCCGC
>CAVIKF010000001.1:268544-310296 GCA_963643505.1 Eggerthellaceae bacterium | reverse complement strand
AAGTCGGAGCCGCCCTTGCCGCCGCCCATGGGGAGGGTGGTCAGGGAGTTCTTGAGAACCTGCTCGAAGCCGAGGAACTTCAGCATGCCGAGATTGACGGTGGGGTTGAAGCGCAGGCCGCCCTTGTAGGGGCCGATGGCGGAGTTGAACTCGACGCGATAGCCGCGGTTGACCTGGACATTGCCCTGATCGTCGATCCAGGGGACGCGGAACTGGATGATGCGCTCGGGCTCGACGAAGCGCTCGAGAAGAGCAGCTTGCTCATACTCGGGGTGAGCCTCGACGACCGGCTCAAGGGTGGTAAGAATCTCGGTGGCAGCCTGGATGAACAGCGGCTGGTCGGCATTCTTTGCTTTCACGTCCTCAAGGACGCGCTCTACATAACTCATTAGGACCTCCCGTGTTTGGGTTAGACATTAAACCTGAGTTTGATAATAGGGTGAAACGGAAGGGAAAGCGTCTCGATTCGGTTTTTTAAACATTTAGAAACAAAATACATCGACGAGAGGTTGCGCCGAGAAGCTGAGAAGAGGTTATGTCGACAAGTGGTCGGCGGGTTTCGTAATCTCGCCACCCCCGCCTGCGCCCTCTCCGTGGTCGGCGAGACTTAGCCACCCCCGCCTGCGCCCTCTCCGTGGTACCCTGTTTGGCAAAAGATGAGGGGAGGAAACGTGAGTCAGACAGGTCTGCCGCCGGTCACCTGGGAGAACTTCAAAGGCCATATGACGACGATAACCAAGCACAAACTGCTGGTCATGCAATTGTGTTTTCGCGTGGGCCTGTATCGTCAAGGGCTTGTCCACGACTTTTCGAAATACACTCCCACCGAGTTTATGGTCGGGGCGCGCTTCTACCAAGGCACCCGCAGCCCCAACGCCGCCGAGCGCGATTTCCGAGGATTCACCGAGGCGTGGCTCCACCACAAGGGGCGCAATCGCCACCACTTCGAATATTGGCTTGACGCCGTGCCCGATCGCCTGACGGGGGAGCCTGTCACGGCGGCGCCCATGCCCACTCGCTACATCGTGGAGATGTTTTGTGACCGCGTCGCCGCATGCAAGGTATACCAAGGCGACGGATATACCGATCGAAGCCCGTTGGAGTATTTCCTGAAGAACCGCAAAGTCGTGAAAATGCATCCTGACACCATGGCGATCCTGGAGGGCATGCTCGAGTATCTTGCGGAAAACGGGGAGGAGCGGACACTTGCCGCGGTGCGCAAGGCGATTGTTGAGCCGCGTTGGTCCTTCGGTGAGTCCGCCCGCTTCTAGCAGTGAGCCCGGCGCAGACGCAGACCAAGGGTAGCTGGTTCTTCGGTGAGTCCGCCCGCATCTGATATGTACGCCAAGTTTGTGCACGTCGTCGGGACAATGCACGTTGACTCTGTATCGGGTATAATCCCTTAGTTGGGCTCGCGTTTAGCGGGTCCCAACAAGCGGGGGAAGCCTTTCGAGGGCGCTTCCGGGGGTCTAAGAGAGAAAAGGTTGCATGAGCGCGATCTTACAAGCGGTCATAGTATTCGTGGTCACGGTTGTCGTCACCTTGGTGATGGTTCCCGTCTCCAAGCGTATCGCATTCATTCTCGGCGCCGTCGATTACCCCAGCAACCGCCGGGTCAACAAGGAGCCGGTTCCCCGGTGCGGTGGCATCGGTCTGTATTGCGGCTTCATGGTCGGTCTCGCCCTGTTATACGTGGGTACGAACTGCTGGGATTGGGACATCCACAACACCTACTATCTCCAATCCTTGAACTATCCTTTGCTGTTCGTGGGTGTGACCGGTATATTCATCTTAGGTCTCGTGGACGATATCCGCCAAATCCACGCCGGCGTGAAATTCCTGTTCCAAATCGTGGCGGCGACCATCGTCGCCTTCTCGGGCGTGTCGATCGGGTCGGTGTACCTGTTCGGGTGTGGGTTCATCAACCTCGGCATCCTCGACATCCCCCTGACCGTGCTCTACCTTGTCATTTTCGTCAACATCATCAACCTGATCGACGGTCTCGATGGGTTGGCCGCCGGCATTGTCGCAATTTGCTCGATTGCCCTTATGTTCTTGGTGTTGGAGCGCGGCACGGTCACCCTTGCCTGCGTGTGTGTTTGCCTGCTTGCATCATGTCTCGGGTTCCTGCGCTATAACTTCAACCCGGCAAGCGTCTTCATGGGCGATTCCGGTTCCCACTTCCTTGGCCTCATGCTCGGAATCATATCCTTGGCTGGCGTCGCCCGCATGTCCTCGGTGGTGGTGCTCGTCGTGCCGATCATCATCGCTGGCGTCCCCGTTATCGACACCGCCTCCGCCATCGTCCGGCGCCTTTTGAACCATAAGTCCATCGGTGAGCCCGACCTAAACCACATCCACCACCGCCTTTTGCGTGTTGGGTTGAGCCATCGGGCTACCGTGCTCGTGTTGTACGCCATCACGGCGCTTATGGCTATCGTTGCCGTACTTCTCGATACGATGACGGGGCCTCTTCGGTCAGTGGCGACAGTCGTCGTCATCCTTTTGGGGTTCGCCGTCACCATCTTCCTCGGCGCTGCCGGTCCGGTCTTGCAACACTATTACGAGGGCAAGGGGCGGGTCGGCCCCCGCAAACCTCGGGATCCCGTCGAGTACAAGACGAAAATCAAATAGGTTTCTCCCTATTTTTAACTTGCGAACGCGTCTTTGCTTTGCGATAATGTCATGGCTGTTTACAGCTGTCCCCATAGTCTATCGGTTAGGACACGGCCCTTTCAAGGCTGAGAGACGGGTTCGATTCCCGTTGGGGGCACCATCTCGAATGCGAGCAGGCCAGGGATTTCCTGGTCTGCTTCGTTTTGGAGACCCTGGCGCTTCTCGCGTGGGCTCAAGGACCCATGGCCCCCTTTGCTTGTCGTATACTCTTCTCATGCAATACGGCGATGACAAAAACGAAGATCGGGAGATCACACAAGAGAGCTCCGAGGGCAAGATTACGCGTATCAAGCGCGAGCTCGACCATGTTCCCGCTTTGCCCGGCGTCTACCTTTGGAAAGACGCGTCCGGGACGGTCATCTACGTTGGCAAGGCCAAGCAATTGCGTGCCCGCATGCGCCAATACGTCAACTTCCAAGACGATCGTGCGAAGATCCCCCTCCTTGTGGACCAGATCGACTCCTTCGACTACATCGTCGTGGAGAATGAGCACGAGGCCTTGGTTCTCGAACATTCCCTTATCAACCAGCATGCCCCCTTCTTCAACGCGGACTTCAAGGACGACAAGACCTACCCTTTCATCGCAATCACGCGCGGCGACGTCTTCCCCGCCATCAAGTACACGCGCGAAAAACACCGCCCGGACACGCGCTACTTCGGTCCCTTCACCGACAGTCGCGCCGCACGCGAGATGGTGAACATCGCCCGCAAGGTGGTCCCCCTTTGCAGTGCGGGGTGTGCCGATTGGCGCCAGATGAACCGTCGCCTTCAAAAGGGAGATGTCAACCCTTTCCTTACCAACGACGGTACGGTGCGTCCCTGCTTCGATTGCCATGTGGGATTGGGGCCAGGCGCGTGTTGCGGCCAGATAACCCCCCAAGACTACGGCCGCAACGTTAAGCGCATCGAGCGCTTCCTCGCCGGCAACCACAGCGAGTTTCTCGACGAGCTCTCCGCAAAGATGCAGGATGCCGCCGCTGAGCTCGACTTCGAGCGCGCGGGTCGCATCAAGGCGCGCATCGACACGATCAACTCCTTGTCCATGCGTCAACATGTGGTCTCCTCCCGTAACCTCAACGCCGACGTCATCGGCGTGTTTCGCGAGTTCGGCATCGCTGGCGTGCAGGTGCTCCAAGTCCGCGAGGGCAGGGTCATCAACTCCAACGAGTTCATCCTTAACCGTGGTCTCGATGTTCCTGACGAGGACCTGCTCCACAACTTCTTGTTGCGCTACTACGCCACGACCACCTCCATCCCTCGCGAGGTCGTCGTCCAAGAGGTGCCCGAGGACGCGGACGCCATGGGGGAGTGGCTTACCGAGAAGCTAGGCAACGTCCACGGCGCCCGTGTTCGCCTTGTCGCGCCGCAAAAGGGGGAGAAAGCCGACCTGCTCGCCATGGCACAGACCAACGCCAAGCACGCGCTCATGCGCTACAAGGTCCGTTCCAACTTCGACGACAAGCGTGTCAACAACGCCCTGCTCCAACTTGAGAGCGCACTTGCCTTGGACGGTCCGCCTTTGCGCATCGAGTGCTTCGACATCTCCACGATACATGGCAGCTACACGGTTGCCTCCATGGTCGTGTTCACCAATGGCTTGCCCGACAAGAACCAATACCGCCGCTTCAAGATCAAGACTCCTCTCGACGAGGCGAACGACTTCGTGAGCATGGCGGAGGTCATGAGCCGTCGTTACGCACCGGAGCGCATGGCCGATGAACGGTTCGGTTCCAAGCCCGACCTCATCATCCTTGACGGCGGCAAGCCCCAGTTGACGGCTGCGCTCAACATGTTCGAGGAGATGGGCATCGACGACATAGCCATCTGCGGCCTTGCCAAGCGCGACGAGGAACTGTTCGTGCCATGGCAGGAAGAGGGACCGGTGGTGTTGCCCGGCGGCAGCGCCAGTCTCTATCTTGTCAAGCAGGTGCGTGATGAGGCACACCGCTTCGCGATCACCTACCACCGCGAGTTGCGAGGTCGTGGGATGACTGCGAGCATCCTCGATGACGTCGCGGGCTTGGGCCCTGTGCGTAAAAAAGCGATCATGAGGCACTTTAAGAGTTTCAAGAATTTGCGCTCGGCCTCCCTGGAGGACATCCTTGCGGCCAAAGTCCTACCGAAAGAGGTTGCCAACGAGCTATATCGCGTCTTGCGGCAATATAATGAGAACGTCGAGGCAAAAGAGCCAGCAAAAGAGCCAGGAGAGGATGGAAGCCATGGGTGATACGCCAAAGGAAACCACCGTGCTTGCGCAGGACATGACCAACGACAGGCTCGAGCCCGAGGTGTTGTCCCGTATGCCCCAGCTCGTCATCCTGACGGGTATGAGCGGCGCCGGCCGCACCGAGGCGATGCACGTGTTCGAGGATTTGGGTTACTTCTGCATCGACAACCTTCCCTCCAGCCTTATCGGTGAGGTCGTCCGCCTGACCGACCTTCCCGGCCAAAACGGGACGGATAGCCATATCGCTGTCGTGTGCGATGCGCGCAATCGCACGTATTTCAAGGATCTCTCCGAGCAGTTGCGCCTGTTGCGCGAGAGTGGCGTGACCTACCAAATCGTTTTTCTCGAGGCCAACGACGAGAAACTCATCGCCCGTTACAAGTCCAGTCGCCGCCGTCATCCGCTTTGCGAGGACGGCATGACCATCGCCCAGGGCATCCAACGGGAGCGCAGCCTCTTGTTCAACCTGCGCGAAAACGCACACCACGTCATCGATACGACGGACATGTTGCCCCAACAGCTCCGCTCCACGCTGCGCCAGATTTTCGCGACAGGCGGGGAGCGTGAGGGTCTTGCCGTCTCGGTATACAGTTTCGGGTTCAAGCATGGTGCGGCCCTTGATGCCGACCTTGTCATCGACGTGCGCTTTTTGCCCAATCCCTACTACGATCCGAATCTGCGTCGTCTTACCGGCCTTGACGCGCCGGTAAGGGATTTTGTCATGTACCGCAACGAGACCGAGGAGTTCCTTGTCAAGTGGAAGGCCTTGCTCGACGTCGTCATGCCCGGCTATGTCTCCGAGGGCAAGCAACAGCTCGCCATCGCCGTGGGTTGCACGGGCGGCCAACATCGCAGCGTCGTCCTTGCTGAGGCTACGGGGGATTACCTGAAGTCCCAGGGCTATCGCGTCAGCGTAGCCCATCGCGACTTGAAGTTGGCGGGCAAATGAGGGGTGTCGTCGTCGGTGGCGGAACCGGTGCGCCAAAATCCATCCGCACGTTGTTGTCCATGGGCTTCGAGACGTCTTGCGTCGTGGCTATGGCTGATGATGGCGGTTCGACGGGTATTTTGCGCCAGGTGGCAAACGCCACACCGCCAGGGGATATCCGTAAGTGCCTTGTTGCCATGGCTGCCGATCAGGATGCCCCGTTGACCTGTGCGTTTCGTCGGCGATTCGAGTTTGCCGACGATCATGCGTTGGGCAATTTGTTGTTGTTCGCGTTGGAGGAGCAGACGGGCAGCTTTCCCGAGGCGATCTCGTTATGCGAGCGTTTGTTGGACGCGCGCGGCCACGTCTATCCCTCAACCTTGTCCCCCCTCTCCCTCTCGGCGGAGCTCTCCGATGGGACCGTCATCGCAGGCCAATCGAAGGCAAGCCACGCGCCCGAGGCGTTGAGGCGCGTATGGTTGCAAGGGAGTGGTGAGGTCTTGGCCTACCAACCTGCTGTCGATGCCCTCTTTGAGGCTGACGTCATCTTGTTGGGTCCCGGTAGCCTGTTTACCAGCATCATCGTCAACCTGCTCGTCCCCGGTATCGTCGAGGCGATTCTCAACAGTCCCGCGAAGGTGATTTTCGTTTGCCCCATCGCGGACACGCAAGGAGAGACCGCGGGCTTGTCCGTTCGGGATTGCTACGACGCGCTGTGCTCCTACGGTTTGGATGGCCGCATCGACGCGATCTTGGTGAATTGGCCCGCCGATGTGCGATGTGCCGAGGAGAATACGAGGGCGACGTTGTGCCCCGAGGCGGAATCTGTGGCATTCGGGGAAGAGGACCGGCGCGCCATCGAAGCGCGGGGTACGTGCGTCATTGTGGCGGACCTTTCCAGTGAGGACATGCCGACCTGGCATTGCGAGGCGACATTGGGCGCAGCACTGCGCGAGGCGATGGACACACTGCGCGAGGCGATATAGCATGTCGTTTTCCAGTGACGTCAAGGAGGAGATGACCCACGTAGGTCCCGAGTGCTCCCATTGTGAGCGGGCGGTGTTGGCGGCTCTCGTCCGCATCGAGGGCACGTTGCACTTCGAGGGTTCCGGTCGCTTTTCCTTGGAGTTTGCAAGTGATGTCGCGGCGGTGGCTCGTCTTGCCACCCGCCTGTTCCACGAGATGTATGCGCTCCAAACCAACCTGGTCATGCGCCGAAGCGTGTTGCATAAAAACGTCAACTATCTGGTCGATATCCCCGGCCAACCCGGATTGACCGAGGCCTTAATCGACCTTGGCGTCCTCAACTTGGAGGGCGGCATCGAGTTGGGGATAAGCCCCCACCTCGTGGAGAAGAACTGTTGCGCTGGCGCGTACCTGCGCGGGGCGTTCCTCGGATCGGGATTCGTGTCCGACCCGAAGAGCGACTCCCATTTCGAGATCACGGTGGAGACGGAGGAGTTGGCCCGGGGTCTCATCGGGCTCATGGAGCTCAAAGGAGTTCACGCGCGCACGGTGCAAAGGCGTAATTCCACCACGGTGTACCTCAAGAGCGGGGCCGACATCGTCGACTTTCTCACCTTCAGCGGTGCCCATTCCAGCGCCTTACGCATGGAGGAGGCGCGTGTCATGAAGAGTGTGCGTAACGAGGTGAATCGCCAAACGAACGCGGACATGGCAAATCAGCGCAAGGCTTCCAACGCGGCAGTGGACCAGGTGTTTGCCGCGCGCAAGGTCGTGGAGAAGTACGGATTGGAGAACCTTTCCCCAGCGCTTCAGGAGTTCATCCGTTTGCGGGTCGCCTATCCGGATGAAAGCCTCAAGGAGCTTGGTGCCCACGCGGTGCCTCCGTTGTCGAAATCCGCCGTTTACCACCGTGTGCGGCGTATGATGGAGATGGCGCAAGACATCGAGGGGTAAAGTATTATCATGAATCCCATGCGATAGGTGCGTTTTTGACGCAAAGGGACCACTCGACTGTGTCGTACAGTCTGTCCTTTTTCAGCATGATCGCGGTCGCTTTTGGGCGCCGCCACCATACATAGTGTCTTTTCGAAAGGGGATACGATGACTATCAGGGTTGGCATCAGCGGTTTTGGCCGAATCGGCCGTTTGGTTTACCGTGCAATGGCAAAAGATCCCGAGATCGAGGTCGTCGCGGCTAACGATCTCACCAAGCTTGAGTGCATGGCTCACCTCATGAGGTACGATACCGTCCACGGCCGCAGCTTTGACGATGTCAAGATCGTGGACGACGGTTTCATCGCTGACGGCAAGAAGGTTATCGCTTTGACCGAGCGCGATCCGAGAAAGTGTCCTTGGGGAGAGCTGGGAGTCGACCTCGTCATCGAGGCGACTGGCGTGTTCCGTGACCGCGAGAAGGCCGCATGGCACCTCGAGGCGGGCGCCAAGAAGGTCCTCATCACCGCTCCGGCAAAGGGTGAGGACATCACCATCGTCATGGGCGTCAACGACCATCTTTACAACAAGGACGAGCACCATATCGTTTCCAATGCGTCCTGTACCACCAATTGCTTGGCACCGTTCGCCAAGATCCTGCTCGAGAACTTTGGCATCAAGCGCGGCATGATGAACACCATCCACGCCTATACCAACGACCAAAAGATTCTCGACCTTCCCCACAAAGATTTGCGCCGCGCTCGTGCTGCAGCCCAAAACATCATTCCCACCACCACCGGTGCCGCGCGCGCCGTGTCTTTGGTTCTTCCTGAGCTCAAGGGCAAGCTCGATGGCTTTGCCACTCGCGTTCCCGTCGCAGACGGTTCCATGGTCGACCTCACGGTTGAGCTCGAGCGCGAGGTCACTGTCGAGGAGATCAACTCCGCCATGCGTGCCGCCGCGAACGGCAACCTCAAGGGCATCCTTGAGTACACCGAGGATCCGATCGTGTCCTCCGACGTCATCCACAACGACCACTCCTGCATCTTCGACGGTGGGCTGACCCAAGTTCTCGGCGGCAAGGGTAACCTCGTGAAGTGCGTCGCTTGGTACGACAACGAGTGGGGCTATTCCAACCGCGTCAAGGATCTTGCGAAGATCATGTTCTAAAGCCCGGGCACTGCGTGCTGCCGTTGAGGCGGCATGTTTGTCTGGGTATGACAAGTAGGGTATGACAAGTGCCTGGTGGTTGTCACACAGGGGGTTGTCACATCTTTCAAGGGCGGGACGAGGCGATTTGCGTGCTCCCGCCCACAACGTTTCATCAAAATAGGAGCTGCACCATGGCAGAAACCACGTCCAAGCTGAACACCATCGACGAGCTTGATGCCGCCGGTAAGCGCGTTCTCGTCCGCGTCGACTTCAATGTCCCCTTAGACGGCGAGACCGTCACCGACGATACGCGTATCCGTGCCGCGCTTCCCACCATCAACAAGCTGGTCGGAGAGGGCGCGCGCGTCATCCTCATGAGCCACCTCGGCCGCCCTGCCGGCGAGGGTTACGAGGAGAGATACTCCCTCAAGCCTGTCGCCGCCTACCTGTCCACCGTTGTGGATGCACCGGTGTTCTTTTGCCCAAAGACGGTGGGTGAGACCGCACGAGCCCAGGCCGAGGGCTTGGCCGACGGCGAGATCCTCCTGTTGGAGAACCTTCGCTTTGACAAGCGCGAGAAGAAAAACGACCCGGAGTTTTGTGCCGAGCTTGCAGAGCTTGCCGAGGTCTATGTCATGGATGCCTTCGGTGCGGCACATCGCGCCCATGCCTCCACCGCCGGTGTCGCCTCCCTGCTTCCTGCCTATGCGGGCTATCTCATGAAGCGGGAGGTCGAGACTATCACGGGCATGCTTGACAACCCCGAGCGCCCCTTTGTTGCCATCTTGGGCGGCTCCAAGGTCTCCGACAAGATCAAGGTCATCGACGCCCTGCTTGACAAGGTCGACGCCCTGCTCATCGGCGGTGGCATGTGCTTTACGTTTTTGAAGGCCCAAGGATTTGCCGTGGGCACCTCCCTCATGGAGCAGGATTGGGTTGAGCGCGCCGGCGAGATGATGGAGAAGGCCAAGCGTCTCGGCGTCAAGTTGCTCATTCCTACCGATGTGGTCGTTGCTGATCGTTTTGCCAACGATGCTGAGGTCAAGACGGTCGGTGTTGACGCGATTCCCGAGGATATGATGGGTCTCGATATCGGCCCGGCGTCCGTCAAAGCCTATGCTGAAGTCATCGCAGGTGCAAAGACCGTGTTCTGGAACGGTCCCATGGGTGTATTTGAGATGTCGAGTTTCGAGGCAGGTACCAAGGCCGTAGCGCTTGCCGTCGCAGCGAACGACTCGGCCCAGACCGTTATCGGCGGCGGAGATTCCGTTGCTGCGGTCAACAAGTACGATCTCGGTTCCCAGATGACCTTCATCAGCACCGGTGGTGGTGCCTCCATGGAACTCGTCCAAGGCGAGGCCTTGCCGGGTGTTGAGGCGCTGAGGTAGGTTTGCTGAGGTAGTTTGAAACCGCGGTGTGGACGCGACGGCATCCACCCGTAAACCGCGGTGTGGACGCGACGGCATCCACCCGTCGTTGAGTATGCCGCTTCGCCTCGATGGCGATGATAGTTGATGAAAGGATGGCATATGGCTCGAAAACCGCTTATGGCTGGCAATTGGAAGATGAACAAGACCTATGGCGAGGCCGTGGTTTTGGCCCAGCATATCTCCTACAACATCGAGAAAGATTGGGAGGACAAGGTCGATATCCTTGTTTGTCCGCCCACCATCGACCTCAAAGGCGTGTGGAACGTTTTCGAGTTCGACAACATGCCGGTCAACGTTGGTGCCCAAAACGTCTATTGGGAGGAGTCCGGCGCCTATACGGGCGAGACCTCCGTCCCCATGCTTGCCGAGATCGGGTGCACCTATTGCATCGTCGGCCATTCCGAGCGCCGTACGCTGTTCGGGGAGACCAACGAGGATGTCAACCGCAAGGCAAAGGCCCTGATTGAGGGGAAGATTGCGCCCATCGTATGCGTTGGCGAGAGCCTTGCCGTCCGTGATGAGGGCACCACCGAGGAATATGTGTGCGCCCAGGTTCGAGCCGCTTTTGCGGGCATCGACGCCACCAAGGCCGCTAAGGCCGTTGTGGCCTACGAACCCATCTGGGCCATCGGTACGGGCCGCACTGCCACACCCGAACAAGCCCAAGAGGTTTGCGCGGCCATTCGTGCCACGATAGCCGACATCTATGGCGATGCGTTTGCTGAGAATATGCGGGTGTTGTATGGCGGCTCCATGAATCCTGGCAACGTCGAGCGCCTTATCGCCCAACCCGATATCGACGGCGGCCTTATCGGAGGTGCCGCCCTCAAGGCCGATTCCTTTGTCGAGTTGATTAAGGCATGCCTCTAACTGGCCGCTCCATCAGGGGAGACCTCCTGTGTCCCATCCATGCAGGAGGTCTCCCTTTCTTTTCCTTTTCGTTTGATTCTGTCCACCCTGTTGCGATAGAATCTATCCCCCACGTTCTTGGCGTGTCCCAAAATCTTGTTGAAAAGAGTTCCTTTTGAGTACCACGAAACTGAACCTGCCTGCGGCCCTTATCATCATGGATGGCTACGGCTTGGCCGAAGAGGGCCCCGGCAATGCCATTTCCCAGGCGGAGAAGCCCTGTCTCGACAACGTCTTGAACTATCGCCCCCATACCGTGTTGTCCGCATCTGGTTTGGCGGTGGGTTTGCCCGAGGGACAGATGGGCAATTCCGAGGTCGGCCACCTCAATATCGGTGCCGGTCGTGTCGTGTTCCAAGAGCTTACTCGTATCAACCTCGCGTGCGAGGACGGCTCCTTGGCGCAAAATCCCGTACTCCTCGAGGCATGTGCGAGGGCTTCCCGGCCTGGTGCCGCCCTCCATCTTATGGGCCTTTTGTCCGACGGTGGCGTCCATTCGAGCAACGCCCACCTGTATGCCCTTATCCGCATGGCAAAGCAGGCAGGGGCGCCCTGCATCCGCGTCCACTGTTTCATGGATGGCCGTGACGTTCCACCCTCCAGCGGCGCGGGCTACATCGCTGAGCTCCAAGACATCATCGACGGACTTGTCGATGGGACATGCGACATCAAGATCGCGACGATCGAGGGTCGCTACTATGCCATGGATCGCGACAATCGTTGGGAGCGCGTGAGGAAGGCCTACGACGCTATCGTCGATGCCACACCGGCGATCGACGCCGTGACCGGTGTCGAGTTCATGGAGCGCTCCTATGACGACGGCGTTACCGACGAGTTCGTGGTGCCGGGTGCCCTTGACTCCCGCGGTGTGAAGGATGGCGACGCAGTCGTATTCTTCAACTTCCGTCCCGATCGTGCACGTCAACTGACTCGCGCTTTCGTAGACGATGGGTTTACCGGATTTGATCGGGAGATGCGCGACGTGTTCTTTGTCTGTCTCACCGAGTATGATCCGACCATCCCTGCTCCGATCGCCTTTGCAAAGGAGTTTCCCGACAACGTCCTTGCTGACGTCTTGGCAAACGCTGGTCTCAAGCAATACCACATTGCCGAGACCGAGAAGTATGCCCATGTCACCTTCTTCCTCAATGGTGGGGTGGAGGCTCCCAAGGTTAACGAGGTGCGCAAGCTCGTGGCAAGCCCGAAAGTCGCTACCTACGATCTCAAACCTGAGATGAGCGCCCCCGAGGTCGCAAACAAACTCATGACCGCCATCGACGCGGACGAGGCTGATGTCTACATCGTGAACTTTGCCAATTGCGACATGGTGGGACACACGGGCGTCATCCCTGCCGCCATCGAGGCGGTCGAGGCGGTCGATGCCGGCGTTGCCAAGGTGCTTGGTGCCCTTGAGCGCCGTGGCGGCATGGCTTTGCTCACCGCCGACCATGGCAACGCTGACAAGATGCTTGCGGAGGACGGCACGCCCTTCACGGCACATACCACCGCCTTGGTCCCTCTTGCCCTTATCGACTATTCTGAGAACGGGTATGAGCTTGACGGTACCGAGGGTGCTCTGTGCGACCTTGCTCCCACGCTGTTGGACATGATAGGCCTTGAGGTCCCAGCAGAGATGACCGGGCGCAGTCTGCTCAAGCACTGATTCTCGCAAAACGGGCGCAGCCTGCGCAAGTGTTGATCATCGTAGAGCTTTCTAGCAACGAAGTTCGCGTTGTCATCGGGTAGGCGCAGTCTGCTCAAGCACTGATTCTCGCGCCCTGCTCGAGTGCTGATTACAAGTCAAAACCTCCCATCTCTCCTCATGAGACGCTCACCCCGTCAAGGGACGGCGTGTCCCAATTGGCATAAAAGGTGGTTGACCGCAGAAGGGTTACCTCGCTCTCGAAGGGGGTGTTCGCTTCTGCATCACGATAGGGGACTCCAGGACTTGATCGGAGTGTCGACGCTGCTTGCCACCATAGGGTGGGGAGGGATGGAGGTTTATAGGTTGACCCCCAAAGCTGCTCTTCGGGCGAGGGGAGGAGTTCTGTAGGTGATGCCTTGCGCGCAAGGGCCTCGTCGGCGTAGGTTGCCCCCTCATAGCGTTTTTCGAGGGAGCGCGCATTGTCGGTGAGGTCCCAAGAGGTCGCCACCGTGTTGAGGCAGTAGAGCACGAGGTCCCCGGTGAGGGCGCGTTGTGTGTAGCGCTCAGTGCATTCCTCGTCGATGAACCACCCCTGCCAAGCAACGCATCCGGGGCGCTTGCCCGCTGCGTCGGCCTGATCGGAGGGCACAAATGCCGCGTTGGCGCGGGCGGTCTCGGTATGGCATACGGACTCAAGCCCAAGGCGGGCGGCGGCACGCGCGTCGCGCTTGTAGGTGACGGTGAACTCGACTTCGAGGATATCGGGATAGGCCGCGGGTTTTGCCTCGAACCTGACAGGAAACCACAATGCCGCGCCGTTGACGGGAATCGTGACGCTCGCCTCGCGCCCTCCCGCTATAGTCCACCCGCGTGCCTCGGAGGACAGCGTTGCGGAATAGGTGCCATAGGTGTAGACGCGCCCGGTTTTTCCCTCTCCTGTTTGGTCGAGCTCGATGGTGTGGACATCTCCGGCCACATCTGCCTCACCGATGGAGCAAGAGTAGGTGCCGTATTTGAGGGGATAGGGCAACGCCCCTGCGGCTGCCTCCTCCTCGAGGATCTCCCGGGCAGTGGCGCCACACCCCTTCAAGCGGATCCTTGCCGCGATGCGCGTCCGCTCCTCGACCGTCGGGTCTCGTTGCAACAGGACATTGACGAGGGTGATTGCAGTCGCGGCGAGCGACTTGTACGACTCTTCCCAGGCAAAGTCATCCAACGCTTCCACGACTGCCGCGGGGACGGTTTTCATTTTTGCCTCCACAAGGCCGGCAAGAGAATGCATTTTTGCTGCGGGGATGGTGAGGTTGGCAAACCCTCGGTTGAGATTGTCTAAGAGGATGGAGGCCACCTTGCCGAGGCCGGATTGGGTCAGGGTGCAACTGATACCGGCGGCGGTGGCCCATGCGAAGGCGAGGCCTGCGTAGTTGTCGAACCCCCGGCCGACGCTCACCCCAATATCCGTGAAGTTCAAAAAGCAATAGAGGCAGTAGTTGAGACGGTAGTCGGACTCATGGAGTTCGGGCTCCACCGAAAAGCATGTGATGCGCGCGAAGGCGGATGCGCCCTCGAATACGCAAGCCGAGTCGGGGGGTGTGACGCCGCCTGCGTAGGTTGCGCTCATGTACTGGCCGTACGTTCCCCAGGTGAGGCCCGAGACATTGTGGAGGCTCCAAGCTCCTATGGAGGTGGGGATGATTCCGCCGAAGGCGGAGGTATCCCAAATGGCGAACGACACGAGGTGGTGGGCGCCGTAACCGCTGCGACCACATCCGCTTGAGTTGTTGGCAAGTATCGCGTCGGTGATGGGGTCCAGCCATCGATCGGTCCAGGCATTGGAGCCAGCTTCAACGCGGGAAAACGTGTTGTTTCCGAACGCATGGGAGCGCAAGGGCCAATCGCGCTGGTCGTCGTTGAGATAGTCAAGACCCACGTCCGAACCCCAATAGGAGCGCGACCTTCCGAGGGTATAGGACGTGTTCACGGCGGTGCAGGTGGCAACCATGTCCTTGTGGGGTCGGTCTCCAGGCTTGAGCAGGTTTGCCCCGTCCTCAAGGATGTTGATATGGGGCTTTTTCCAAGCGTTTTTGGAGGAGCTGTGTGCGTATTGGGTGGCGCCCCAAGCGACCCCTCCGACAGCCACCGCCCCAAGTATTGAGGCTGTGGCTATGAGGGCATGGCGCCGGTTGATACAACGTGGTTTGGTTCCATCTTGGGGTTGAGGGGACTCTTTTTGGGGCGGGTAGAGGTTCATAGGAGGCTCCTTTACATCATTTTCGTAAGAAGGACGGCCGCGTTGTAGACCACCGGGGCGACAGCGAGCACGATGATGATGGGGAAGAAGAAGACGAAGATGACGGGGACCATCTTGTTGGGCAACTGGTTGATCAGGACGAGCAGGTCGGCATAGTGTCGGGAACGGGCAGCCCTGGCTTGGGAGTTGAGAGCGCGACCCATGGAGGTGCCCTGGTGGTGGGCTTGGACCACCGCATTGACGAAGGAGGAGACGCTGGGTGTGTCGCATCGTGCCTTCATGCGGAGCAACGACGTGTCCAACGGCATGCCCAAAAGGTTTACTTCTTGATCTACTCTGTGGAATTCTTGGGACAGGGGACCGGTAGTCGAATTGGCGACGAGACGGATTCCCCGCTCGATGGAGTATCCGGCGCGCATGGAGGTGTTGAGCAACTCAAGGGCGCAGGGAAGAGATGAGCCGATAAGGGATTTGTACGAGCGCCTGCGGCAGGAGAGATAGAGTTTCGGGGCACCGCATGCGATGCCGAGACACAATGCGGCGCATCCAAGGGCATGCACCGTTTCAAGATGGGAGAAAAGGAGTATAGCGGCACCCAAGACGACAGCGCAAAGAAGTGAGGTGAGTTGGATGCCGCGCCACGTGAGGGGGTCGAGGCGAACACCGGCACGCAACAGCTCGAGACGTACCTTGGACTCTTCGCTGATTTCGGGTTGAGCTAGGGCTCCCGCCTTGCGAAGGGCTTCGATCAGGGAACCCTTTCGCTTCTCTGTTGCACCCCTTGGTTGTGGGAATGTCGGAGTGGAGGGGGTTGGGTCGTAGTGTCGCATGACGAGATAGCGCGCACCAAACCCTGCGACAAGGGCGGGTATGAGGACAATAAGGACCAGGATTGCGTTCATGGGTCTTCCTTCTAGTCGATGGGGATGTCGGACATCTTGCCCAAGATTGCGACGCCTAATAGGTCGATTCCTCCGCACACGCCCAGCAAGAGCCACCCGAGGGGGTTTTCGACATAGAACGCCGTGACCCCCTCGATTAACAGGCAGCACAGGCCCACGATGATAAGGGGGGCCAATGCAACCATCGCCTTGGTGAGGCTCATTTCGGCGATGCGGCTTCGCAAAGTCAGGCGCATTCGTTGTTTCTCCTCGATGGTCTCGCAAAGGAAATCGAGGGTGTCGGCAAGGTTTGCGCCCGTTTCCTGTTGTACGGCTATGATGCTAGACAGGATTGCGACATCTTTCGAGTTGGTGCGTTGCGCAAAGGAGGCGAATGCCTCCGAGAGGGTGCGGTTGGAGTAGGTAAGCTCATTGACGAGACGTTCGAGATGGTCCTTGATGGGTTGGTCGGCGTGCTCAAGGCACGTCTTGAGGGATTTCTCGACGGAGAGGCCTGCGCGGCTGTTCTCCGCCATCTGCATCTGGAGTTGGAGCACTTGCGCCTCGAGCTCGGCTGATCGTTTGCGGCACCGTCCCGAAAGCCAAAAGCGGGTACCTGCGATCAACGCGATTGCCAACGCCATGCCGGCAAGGGGGGCGTTGAGGACAAGGCAGGTGAGAAGGACGGCGAGTGCCCCTCCTGCGCGTATCGTCGTCCATGCCGCGACGCTCAAGGACAGTCCCGCGTCGTTGAGTGCCCTGGCGGTCTTGCCGGAGCCCTGTGAGATGACCTTGCGGGAGTGGGGTCTCTTTAAGGCTTCGTTGTCCGTATCGGTTCGTGCCCTGAACGCCGGGATCCCTTGGGACCTTGTCGCCGCACGTGCCCTCGCCAACAGGATTATCTGCCAAGCAAGGGTGGCGCACACCATCACGAGCAATCCCAGGACAAGCGGATATCGGGCAAGGTAGGAAAAGGTGGCGCTCATCGGGGTTCCTCGAAAAACCATGCGGGATCGTACTCGTATCCAGCCTGGGTGATTTTCTCCCGCAACGTGGATGGTTGGAAACCGAGCGGGATATGTCGCCCCTTTTGCGCACCGTCGTCTTGGTCGAGATGGTAGAGGAACAACGTATCGTGTTGGATGGCGCCGTCGACGTAGCCGCCGATGGCCTCGATATGGGTGATGACGCGAGACCCGTTGGGGAGGCGGCGAATCTGGACGATGCAGTCCAGGGCGCTCGCGATCTTTTCTTTGATGATGTCCTCTGAGAGGGTGGGATCACCTTGCTTTACGAGGGTGACGAGGCGACGCAGCGCCGACACCGGGTCGTTTGCATGGATCGTCGTCATGGAGCCCTCGTGGCCTGTGTTCATGGCCTCGAGCATCGTATATGCTTCCGATCCGCGGCATTCGCCCACGATGATGCGGTCGGGTCTTTTTCTCAAGGCCGACTTGAGGTGGTCCTCGAGGGTGACCTCTCCTGCTCCTTCCGCGTTCGCCTTGCGGCCTTCCAAACGGACGACATGGCTGTGGGTTTTGTGCACCAGCAACTCGCAGGTGTCTTCGATGGTTATGATGCGCTCTCCCTCGGGGATGAAGGATGCGAGAATGTTGAGCAAGGTCGTCTTCCCCGAGCCGGTACCGCCCGAGATCAAGATGGTTCCCTTGGCTGCGGTCAACGTCGCGAGAAATGTCATCTCTTTGAGGGATGCGGTGCCGAACGCCAGGTATTGGGATGCGTTGACTTGGTCCTTTCTGAATCGTCTGATATTGAACGTCGATCCGTCGACCGCGACCGGGTAGAGCGTGCCGTTGAAGCGGGATCCGTCAAGCAATGAGCCGTCCTCTATGGGGTTGCCCTCGTCAATGCGTCGTCCTTGGCGTGCAAGGATTCGATTCATGATGCGTTGCACGTGCGCCTCATCATCCCATGTGACATCATCGCGTCGTTGCAAGAGACCGTGCTTTTCCACCCAGGTGATGGGGGTACGAAGCACTCCGTGCTCGTCGAATCCCGCGCCGTTCACCATGATCTCGGTGATGTCGGGGTCGGACATGAGGGGTTGGAGGGGGCCCAGGTAGAGAAACTCGTTGACCATCTCGGTGGCAAGGCCTTCGATCTCTCCAGGCGCCAAGGAGCTGTCCCGTTGCGCCTCGGAAAAGACGGTGTCCACGATGAGGGCGCGTACAACGTCGTCTTCTGCGTGCTCGGGAAGGTCGGCAATCCGATCTGCCAAAAGGGTTTGCATCGACTCGCGGATGCGCCGCCTCGTCGTCTTATCCATGGTTACTCCGATCTTCTTTCTGCCAAGGGATTGAGGACGAGCTGGATCGAACCGTCCTGCTCTGCGGCGATGATCGCTTGTGCCTCTCCGTCGCCGACTTGGAGCGTGACCGTCGAATAGGACACGCCCGACGCAGGACCTGAAAGTGCCCCGTCGAGTGCTAATACGGGCACAGAGGAGGCAATGTTGTAGAGAGCCCCATCCCGCGTCGTGGCGTATACCTGGACGCTGTCCCCGCAACGAAGCAACGACGACAGGCCTGAGCTTGACGTTACATTGACGGTGACCGCACGTTGTCCTGCGGGGATGCGGGCAGCGAGGGAAGAGGTGTTTCCGAGGTCGGCAACGAGGTTGACGCTCATCTGCGTATTGACGGGGATGGTGACGCTTGCTGTTTTTCCGACGAAGGAGGAGGTCTCGGTGTACACGTCACCACAAAGATAGGCACCTGGGATCTCAACGACGCTCACATCGCCCTCGTCGATGAGGGTGCCTGCCTCTATGGTCTTCGCGGTCACGACGACAGGCAACATGTTTCCCGTCACCTTGTCGATCTGGGTTTGCGCGGAAACGCCGCTGACGATTCCGAAACCGACCGATCCCACTGCGACCACCGTGCTGACGAGGACACCGCGGGAAAGCCTTTCGAGACGTGTTGCTGCCTCGGTTGGCCCTGGGGACATGGGACGTTCGCGGGAGACGCCGTGAGAGGGCGGTTTCGACTTGGGAAAACGCTTGCCCAAGGTCTGGCTGATGGTTTTGAGAGGGGATGTGGGCACGAGAGGGGGTCCTTTCAGTAGGGGTTAACGGGAACGGGCAAGCGACTCTGATTCCGCGAGCGCATCGATGAGTGGTTGCGGAAGTTGGCTTGTGGGCGCGAGCGTGGCGGTGGTGCCCGTGGTCGATCCGTGGGCGAAACGATACATCTGGACTGAAGTGCTGCTGCTCGGTCGGTAGACGCGCTCGGTCGCATACGCGATGATGGAGGCGGTGATGGAGCAGGGGATGTTCAAGGGGCCGAGCAGCGTGTTCTCGCCGTAGGTCTCCGTGAGAATCGCGTAATACGCCAATGCCCTCGTACCATCTCCCAACGTCGTGTCTTGGGACTCGGCAAACCAGACCACGAGCTCATCGTCAACCCCGGCCCTTCGCAGCTCGCCGGCAAGTTTCCAGGCCAAGAGGCGCCCAGGCTCTTCGCTGCTTTTGAGCATCATCTGGAATCCGGAGGTCGTAGTGGTCTCACGCGCAGTGGCTAGTTGTGAGGAGAGCATGCTCCATCGGGTGAAAAGTATCGAGCAACACATTGCGCCGACAAGCAACAAGGAGAGCGGTATGACGATAAAGGCGCAGGTGACGGTGATGTTTCCCGCGTCTTTTCGAGGTGTGTACCTCGCCATGTCACTCCACCTCCGCCTTGCGGTTGACGAGACGGTCTCGCACCCATCGCCCCTCGATTGTGAGGGGTTCCCCGATGGCGACAAGCGTAGGGCAACGATAGCTGACCGTGAACGTGAGGGTGCCGGTCGTCTCGGTCCGCGTGAGGCGGGTGACGACGCCGTTTGTCGTGGTCTTGTCGATAGGCGCGCTTTGCGAGGAGGAACTCGCTGTGGTCGTGATATCGGTGACTGCAAGGCGGCTCGCGTCCGTTCCCACCATGCGCGATGCGATCTCCTGAGCAAGGTAGGAAGAGGCGCCTTCATCGTTGGATTCCTGGTAGCGGATAATCTTGCCAAGATCGGCATCGTATGCGACCGACTCCGCCGCACCGGCAAGTTGGATGGCGCTGAATATCCATATACCGGCCTGTGCGGTTATGCCGAACAACAGGAGAAGGACGGGGAGCGCCAATGCGAGTTGGAGGACCTCGGAACCCTGCTCGTCTTTTTCCGTTCTTGTCCATGTCTTTCCTACCATGATGTCCCGTCCGTTCTGTCTGCGTCGCCTTCTCGCGTCACCTCGGTGGTGAAGGTCCCGTTCTCATCGGAAAGGAAGGGAAGCGTTGCGGGCCACGTTGTCGTGATTGCAACGGTGACGCGGAAGTGTTCGTGTTCGTCTGTTGCGGGAAACTCCACGAGTGTGTCGCCGTCATACAGGCGATACGAATAAGATTGCGACTCGTTATCGCTGACGAGGACCTCTACCCGTGCTTCTCCCGTGTCAAAACCCAGCTCAGGAAAACACTCGTCGAGATAGGTCCGGACGGTGCCCGGGTCATCCGTGTCCTTGGGGTGGTTCATGAGATAGCGCGCGGCTGCACTCGCCGCTGAACTCGAGGTCGTCATGGCTTGGAGATACGTGCCGAGATCGAGGCAAAATGCCATCATGAGGACGAGCAGCGGTGCAGCCATGGCAAGCTCTAGGGCCGCAGACCCATGTTCGTTGTGGGGCGGGAGAAGGGAGATGTCCATGGGAAACCTCGTCGAGGGTCGTGGCGTTTAGTTGGGGGCGTGGCGTTTAGTGTTGCCGCAGACGGGGTTGCCGCAGCCCGCTCTCACACAGGCTGCGGCGATTCGACCAATCACCCCCGGCAAAATCGTTTGAGGTTTGCCTTTCCTGCTAGCCCACGGTGCCGCTAGCGAGCTTGCCAAAGGTATTCGAGACGGTATCTTTGGCAACCTCCAAAGCTTCCAAGATCACGCCTTGGAATGCGATGAGGGCGGCGCCGAGACCGACCGCCAAGACGATGCCGAACACGATCTCAACGGTTTCAGCGCCGTTCTCGAAGTCGTCCTCATAGCGCAATGCGAGGGTCTTTTCCATGGTTCTTCCTTTCTTGGACGTGTGAGCGTCCGTTGCATTGGTGCCCCTGGGGGGCTTTCTATGTATCAGCCCTAACGGGCGTAATACCGATTTGGCCGCTATGCGAGCGGGAACATGGGCCAAACTGGGCGGGCACGCCGGAGCAGCGCGCCCATTTGGCCGCTATGCGAACGGGAGCATGGGCCAAAGGGTCCCCACGAGGGCGAAGGATACGAGCGCCGGGGCAAAGGGGAGATAGGCCCGTCGCGATGCCCCGTGGAAGAGGGCGATGGATGCCATGATGCCCGCAACGAGGCACAGACCGATAAGCCCAGGGAAGAGTCCTGCCAGGCCGACTTGAAAACATATGAGGGGGATGAGGCGCCTATCTCCTGCCCCTATGGCCGAGACGGAGGTGAGGGCTAGTGCTCCGCGCTCGACAAGGGAGAGCACAACGGCGCTTGCGAGGGCCAACAAACACGAGGAAAACACGACGTCAAACGGTTGGGTCACAATAACCCACGCAATGGAGGCGAGACCGTAGGCGATACAGGCCTGGTAAGGGATGATGCGTGCACGAACGTCGCAGATAAGGATAAGCGTGAGTATAAGACCGAGAATGCTCGACAATGCCACAGCCTCAAGGGATGCGCCGCTTGCGATAAGCACAAGGGGAGCCAAGGTGGGGAGGAGGGCATATCCGATACGTTGATAGAGAGGAGGGGTGTATGCAAAGGCCTCGCGCTCCTTTTCCAAAGTGGTGAGCGGGGTAGTGCTTCCCGCACCAGGGATGAGATTTGACTCGATGAGCTTTTGGGCGCGCTCGCGGCAAAGCTTTCCGCTAGCGAGGGAGACTTGTTGGGATTTGAGCCACCGGGAGGTCGCGGGAGAGGGGTCCTTTTCGGAAAGACACTGATGGAGCATGTCGTTCCAATAGCGTTCCATTGCCTTGTGTTTGCGTCGCAACAAGGTGTCCGTTGCCTTGGCGAGGGGTCCTGCCTCCAAGATGAACGCTGAACAGACAACGGGTAAACCCATGACCGTGATGCTCATAAACGCCTCCTTACATGATCGTCGAGTGTTGAGACCCGATCTGGTCGATTCCGGACATCGGTTTCGGTGGGACTCGGCTTGGTTGACCATCATAGGGAGGCAATATCCTTGCCAAGATGTGCCGTTTGGGAGATTTAACCCGCACACCTGCATACTATATGTAGCATTTTTGCCAGGGATGAGGCGGGATTCTATCCTGGTTTTAGGGGTGGTTTTGTCTTGGTTTTGTCAGGTTTTTATTCTGGATAACACAGGATTCTGTACGAAAAAAATCAGAACTCCTGATGACGCGGCTTTCATGATGCGTTATACTTCACCGTATAAAGATTAACCCGAATAATCCCAGTTCAAAGCACAAAAACCTTTTATCTTCCCCTATATAAAAATCAAAAACAAGCCTTATTCTCAAAACCTTTGGCCACTACTCTTGTCAGTGGGTCGACGGGGATTTTCACTGGTAGTAATGAAGCCGCTGAGCAAAAAGAACATGACAAGCTCGTCGACCTGAAAATGTGGCTCCGTCAATCGGCGGAGCCACGGCTTTGTCGGGGGTGTTGTGGAGGGTTGATCAGACGGCGCCCGCCCACATCATCGGCGCGTGGCGTTATGGAGGAGCTGTAGCTTGTCGGGGGATTCCTGCAACGAGACCCTGGGTCTTAGAGGATCCCTTGGGAGAGGGACCCTGCTAGTCGGACGGCGTGCCAGACGGCGTGCCAGACGCCGGCGTGTCGGACAGGGGCGGCATGGGTTGCCAATCCTGGTCGCCCATGAGTTTACGAGCGTCCTTCCAACCGCGGCGGAGCTGCTTGATCCCGGACTTCGCGTTCTTGCGATCGACGATGGCGATGCGTACCGCCTCCTTTGAGAAGGTGAGGAAGGTGCCAAACCCGAATGCAAGCGGATTGTAGTCGTCATGCTTCTTGAAGTATTGGGCGATGTAGCCACGGTTGCGCATGATGTGGTAGCGATTCAGATCGCTGGTGGAGTTGAGTTGGCGTTTGCCGGCGATGTCCCAATTTTGGATATCGCGGGTACGACGGAGGACGAACTCGTCCACGAGGACGCAGGTGGTGATTTTGCTTGCAAGGTAGCCATATACGGCGTCGTCCCAATAGATGAAGAAGCGAGGGTCGGGGATGCCGATGCGCTCCACGATGCGACGACGGAACATGCCTCCCTCAAAGCACGCATTGTTCATGATGAGGTAACCCTCGCTGTTGAACTTCTCGGGAGCGAGGGGATTGAGAAAGCCCACCTTGGGGATGAAGTCGTATTGCCAATAGAAGGGACCGCCATCATAGTCGAGGCGGCGTCCCTGAATGACGTCGAAGCGATCGGTCCATTTCGAGAGCTTGTCGATGGAGTCTGGCAGGACGGCGACATCGTCGTCCATGAGCCAAAACCACTCCGCGCCCAGCTCGTAGGCGCGTTTGACTCCGGCGGAGAAGCCGCCCGACCCACCGCCGTTGGTTTTTTGGGGAGCGTAGTGGAGATAGTCGGAGCCGCCGATGTCGTCGATGTCCGCAGGTCCCCAAAGCTCGCGGGCGCGGACGTTGAACTTTGCGGCCATCGCTTCCGTTTCCGCAGAGTTCTCGTTGTCTGCCAAGACGATGCGCCAAGGCGGCGTCGTCAACTCGAGCAAGGAATCGAACAATACCGACAAGAGCTGTTGTCGCTTGTAGGTGACGACAACGATGCTGAGCTTTTCCATGAAACAAGGCTCCCCATGTATCTGGTTCGTTTAGGTGTCCCCCCTATTCTATCGCATGTGGGGAAGATATCGCATGCGGGGAAACTAGCCGAAGATGAAGCCTGCGGGGCTGTAATACATGAAATGCAAGAGGGCAAGGAAGCCGTAGACGCCGGCCAAAAACCAAAAGAACCCGTCCACGAGCAACTTCGGCAATTTGCGCATCCCTTTGTCCATGAGCGGGTACACGACCCAAACGATAAGGGTCGCGGCAAGGGAGTACACCATGGAGTTTTGCAGGCAGATCTGGCCCATGAAGTTGAACGGCAGGTTCGAGTAGTCCCACAGGTGGTAGTCGTAGTTGGCCGTGATGCCGGTGGTGAAGTCGATGCTTGTGCAAACGAGTGCGTTCGCGAAGAAACTCAGGATGACCGCGGGGACCATATGCCCGTTGGTTTTGCGCAAAAGCCACCTGCTCAAGGGGTGGAGCAACAAGACGATGAGCGCGACGGCGATGCCCTCCGCAGAGAAGGGGTAGAGCCACTGATCCCACAACATGGCATTGGTGGGGTCGTAATCGCCCATGACGAGACCGAGACGGATGAGTTGGCAAAACGCCATTTCCGCCCAGTGTCCCAAGAAGGAGAACGCTACGAAGTAGATGCCGAGGTCGCGCCAAAACTCCCACGTACGCAAACGCTTGGGCAAAGGAAGCTCCCATGTCTGACCACCCGGGGCGTCATCGTAGTTGTACACGCGGGTCAAGATGCCTTGCACCTTCTTCGAGGAGAGCAGGTAGACGATGACCGCGAGGGCAAGGATAGCGCCGACGACGAGTAGGGCGATGGCAAGGGGCACGCCGGTTTGGTTTGCCATTTCCTTGAAAGTGCCAAGCGCCATGTCGATGCCGACGAGCGCCGAAGCGATGACGACGTTCATGGTCGCCAAGACGCGCGCACGACTCGAGCGGATTTGGATGACCCAAACGGACACAGTGGCGGTGCCGGTCAAAAACAGGGAGACGAGCATGCTCAGGTCGTAGTCATAGTTGTCGGGATCGAACATGGCGCCGTTTGCCAACGCCACCAACAACATCGCGGCAAAGAACGCCTGGACCAATCTCAAACCTATGGGCAACGGGGCGTAGGGTTCGTGCTTGAAGGGAGTGTCGAAGCGTTGGGCGTCGGGGAGTTGGCTGTCGGGGAGTTGAGCGTCAAGGCATTGGCCGTCAGTGCGTTGAGCGTCGAAGCGTTGCGCGGTTGTGGAGCTTGATTGCTTCATGGGAGCCTACCGATTTCGCTTCGCGGCCTGCGCTTCTTGACGCTGGTGCATCTCGTCGAGGATGTTTTGGTATTTCTCCGTGGTCTGCTCGTCGAGCGCGCCGCTTTCGATGGCGAACTCGATTTGCTCCTCGGTGGTGAGCGGAGGATCGATGAGGTAGAGCGTCTGGGGAATCATGTAGGCGGCACAAACGACCACGAACACGAGATTCATGACATTGAGCGGAATCTTTGCGAAAAGACGCTCAAGGGCGGGGTAGACGATCCATGTGATGATGGAAGCGACAAGGCCGAAGCCGAAGGCGTTTTGCGCACAGACCTGGCCCATGAAGTTGAACGGCATGTTTGTGTAGTCCCAAAGTTGCAGATCGGCGTTGACGACCATGCCCATCCCGAACTCGATGCATACGCAAAGTAGCATGTTGGCCAAAAAGCTGAGGAGATAGGCGAACCCAGGAATCTTGAGCTTGCCCATGAGCCAACGCCAGAACGGGTACAGGAACAAGGCGATGAACACGACCGCCGCGCCCTCCATGGGGAAAGGGTAGAACCAATCGCGCCACAGCATCGTGTTGGTGTAATCAACCTCTCCCTGGATGATGCCAAGTGCCATGAGTTGGGACAGGGCTGCCTCCATCCAGTGGCCGACGAGGGAGAACACGCAAAAATAGATGCCGAGGTTGCGCCAAAACGGCCAGCTGCAGCGGTTGATGACAAGCTCCTTAGACTGCGGCGTTGCGCGTTGCTTGTCGATGCCAAAGGGTTGGTTGAGTGCGGCCCGCGCCTTTTTGGACGTGAGGAAGTAGAGAAACATCACGATATCGAAGGAGGAGGATATCAGCTCAGTGACGAGATTGAAGTCATTGAACACGAAGAAGTTGAGCGACCATCCGACGATGATGTTGCCAGCGGTAAAGATAAGCGCCCATGCGCGCGCACACTTGAAGCGACACCATAGCATCCAAAGCAACACCATCTCAAACACGATGTTTGCGAAGTCGAAGAGTGTCTGATCGTTGTAGTCGATCAGGTCGCGGGACGTGATGACCAGGCAAAGCGCTGTGAGGATGAAGTTCAAAGAGAACATGATCATGAGGAATTTCATGAAACGCGGAATCCTGGTGCGCCCTTTGAGGTCGTCTCGCTTTTCGGAGATCTTGCCCTTGATGTCCTCGAGCTCTCCGCTGACCTTTCCGTTCTTAGTCTGCGTGTCGGTTGGTTTTGCGTCCATGGATCTTCCTCTTGGTTGGCTATGCTGTTCGGTTTACTCTGTTTTTTTGAAGCTGATCTTGCGATGATAATTTTGCAGTATACAGGAAGAATCATGTGCTTGCGGCTTTTGCGGGGGGTGATCATCCTCCCGAAGGGCGGGTGCAAAAGCACATGCGGTTATCTTCTCGAGGGGCGTGGGCGACGGTGTCTTATGGGGCAAAACTCCCAAAGGTTGAGCTATTTGTGTGGCAATGGAGGTCTTCCACCGACAACGATTCGGGCATATCAGTGACTTAGGGTATAATTGCCAAGTTAAGAGTCGGGCCAGCCTCATCGGTTGTCCCGGTTGGGGAGATTATCACGAAGAGACGGGCTTACATGCCAACTAGCAAACTTCTCACGCTTGCCGTGCCTGCATACAACTCAGAGGCCTTCCTTCACAAGTGCCTGGATACGCTTGTCGCCGGGGGTCCTGAGGTAGAGGTGCTTGTCGTCAACGACGGCTCGAAGGATGGCACGCTGCGGGTGGCTTGTGAGTACCAGCAACGTTATCCGGACATCATCGTCCCGGTCGATCAGAAGAATCGCAATTGGGGAGGGGCGGTCAACCACGCCATCGAGCTCGCTACGGGTAAGTATTTCTACATCGTCGACTCGGATGATTGGCTTGATCCAAAGGTTCTCAAGGACGTCGTCAACAAGTTGCGCACTATCGACCAGATCTATTGCGGCATCGACCTGTTCGTCGTGAACTACATATACAACCATGTCGTGGACGGGTCTTCCCACGTTATCCAATACCGCAAGCTCATCCCTGCCGATCGTCTCGTCGGTTGGGACGATCTCAACGTTCCAAAGATCGACCAGTACCTCATGATCCACAGCATGATCTACCGTACCCAGATCATCCGTGACAGCGGGCTTGTGCTTCCTGAGGGCATGTCGTACATGGACAGCCTCATGATGCTCGTGCCGTTGCGCGGGGTGAGGAAGCTGTACTATCACGATTGCAACCTGTATTGGTACACCATCGGGCGCGAGGGCCAATCCATCGATACCGACGTCTTGAAAAAGCACATCAACGAGCAGCTGTTCGCCACGAAGACGGCCATTGACGGGTTCGACTACGACGAGCTCCAGTCGATCAGCCCGCGCTTGGCAAGTTGCAGCCTTCGCTACCTTTCGGCGATGATGACGGTGTCCTCGATTCATCTATACCAGATCAACACTCCGGAATCGATCGCCCAGGACCGGGAGCTTTGGGAATATTTGAAGAGCAAGGACGAGGTGCTTTATCGTCGTCTCCATGCCTCCTTCGCCGGACTTGTCCACAGAAGGACCGCGCTCGGACGCGCGGCGGCGTTGCTCGGCTATAACATCGGCGCCAAGCTTTTCAAGTTTGCCTAATTCGAGAGTTGAGCCTCATGGCCCCTGAACAAAAACCCCAAGCGAGCGTAGCAGAGTCCGTGTTGCTCGAGCCCAATTTGCTTGACAAGATCGACCCGGAAACGAAGATGGAGCGCCCCCACCTCAAGGGCCGCCTCCTCAACATCATCTTGTGCGTATTCGCTTTCGGCATGTTGATCGGATACCTCGTCTTCGCGGGCGAGGGCGAGGATCTTGCCAACGCCATGTCGAAGATGGAGTGGCATTGGTTGCTCCTCAGCGTTCTCATGGTTGTGCTGTATTGGGTGTTGGAATCCTGTTGCTTGCAGGTGTTCTCCCATGACATGTTTCCGGGGTTCCCGTTCAAGAAGACCTTCCTGTGCACCGTCATCGGCCAATACTTCAACTGCATCACCCCACTTTCCAGCGGCGGTCAACCGTTCCAAGCCTATTACTACAGCCGTTTTGGCATGCCCCTGTCAAAGTCCATGCCGATGTTGCTGTGCCGTTTCGTGACCTATCAAATTGCGACCACCACGTTTTGTGCGGTGGTCCTCATTTTGCGTATAAGCTTCTTCTTCGAGGACTATCCGCAGCTCATGGTCCTTGTCATCATCGGCTTTGTCGGCGGCCTCGGTCTGCTTGCGTGCCTGCTTGCCATCGCGTTTTGGCGCTCCGGCATCATTAAGGTCGTGACTGCCCTGTTCAAACTCGGTGGCAAGCTCCGTGTTGTGAAAAACCACGAGGAGAAGATCGCCAACACGATCAAGACCATCGATGACTCCTATGTCGAGATGCACTACCTGTTCCGCAAGCCGAAGTTGTTCGCAAAAAGTATGGGCATCACCTTTGTCCAGCTTTTTGAGTACTTCTCCATCTCCTACGTCATCGCTCGCGGTCTTGGCGTGGGCGACGCGGATATTCTGACGGTCGTCGCGTGCCAGGCGTTTGTGTACATGATCTCCTCTTTCGTTCCGACGCCGGGTGCCATGGGTGCGGCAGAGGGAAGCTACGCGGCGTTTCTCGGCATGATCTATCCGACAGCCGCCACGGTGGCGCTGTCCACGTTCATCTGGCGCTTCCTTACGTTCTACCTGCCTATCGTCACCGGTATGATCACGACGATCGTTGTTAACCATTTCGACTATGGCGATCCGAATGAGACCATGGCAACGGTGGTCATCAAATCCACGCAAGACCGTGATTCCGGGTCTTCTCCGGCGGGGAGTGTCAAGCTTGAGGCGACGGATGCGGCGCAGGTCGGCGGGTGTGACGACGCCGGTTGACGGGCATGCGGTTGACGGGCGCGCCGACGCAGGTTGACGGGCGCGCGGTCGGCGGACATAACAACACTGCGGACCAGTAACGACCTGTTCGCCTTTATCAACGAAACGAGAATCAATGAAGCAAGAACCCCCTTGCTTTAGCTATGGAGAGTGTCAATTCAACGACGAGAGAAACGGAGCCAACTTTTGAGTTCCTTTGCTGATTTGGGCCTTGGCAGCGCCGCATTGAAGGCGGTGGGCGACTTGGGCTATGAACAACCTACCCCTGTCCAGGAGAAGGCCATTCCTTTGGTGTTGGAGGGGCGCGACGTCATTGTGGCGGCGCAGACCGGCACGGGCAAGACGGCGGCATTTGCGCTGCCTTGCCTTGACAAATTGGAGCCTGCGGGCAAGGGTGCGGGACCTGCGATGCTCATCATCACTCCCACCCGTGAGCTTGCGGCGCAGATTGGTGGGGTGTGCCAAACCGTGGCAAAGCGTACGAAGCACTCGGTGTTGACGGTGGTCGGTGGCCTTTCCTATCGCCCCCAGATTGAGGGGTTGAGGCGCGGTTGCGACGTGCTCATCGCGACTCCGGGCCGCCTTGAGGACCTCATCGGCCAAGACGCGGCGGACCTCTCGCTTGTCACTACGTTGGTGCTCGACGAGGCGGACCGCATGCTTGACATGGGGTTTTTACCCTCGGTCAATCGAATCGCCGCGGCGACGAACCCCGAACGCCAGACCTTGTTGTTCTCCGCCACCATCGACAAGGAGGTCCGTCGTGTCTCCCAACGTATGATGCGCGATCCTGAGCTTGTGGAGGTTGCTCGAGAGGGGGAGACGGCGGATACCGTCAAGCAATATGTCGTCCATATCGCGCATGCGGCAAAGCCCTCCTGCCTCGCCGCTGTGCTCAAGGAGTATGGAGGGGATCGGGTCATCGTGTTTGCCCGCACGCGATACCGCGCAGAAGCTGCATGTCGACGCATCAAGAAGGCGGGATTCAAGGCGGATGTCATCCATTCCGGCCGGTCCCAAAACCAGCGGAAGAAAGCTTTGGAGCAATTCGCCGAGTCCAAGATCGGGGTGCTTATCGCCACCGACGTGCTCTCTCGTGGCATCGATGTCGATCGGGTCAGCTATGTCGTCAACTATGACTTGCCCGAGACTCCCGAGGATTATATCCATCGCATTGGGCGAACTGGTCGCGCCGGCCAAGAGGGCATGGCAATCTCTTTTGTGAGCCCCGAGAACAAGGCGAACTTGAAAGAGATTCAGAAACTGACCAAGCAACGCTTCGAGGAGATCGAGGTAGCGGGCTACGATAAGGAAAAAGCCGAGGAGGAGGCAGCGGATCGTGTGCTGCAGAACTCGCTGAGGCGTGAGAAGGACCCGGAGGTGGCTCAAGTCATGAAGGAGATGGCGGCAGCCGATAAGGCAAAGCGAAAGAAACAACAGCGCGCACAGGAGTCTCGCGAGAGGGGAAAATCCCGCGTGGATGACCATAGCGAGAGGGGAAAATCCCGCGGGAAAGGCCCTACCGAGCAGGGAAAGAAGAACGGACACAACAAGAAGGGCAATAACAAGAAGGGCAATAACGCCGCCGATGACAAGGCGCGGTCCAATGCAAAGACGACTGGCTCGGGGTCCGCGAAGGCTGCGAAGGGGACTGCTAAGACCGAGAAGCAGACGACAGGCCCTAAAGTCGTGAAGGCCGCGAAGGGTGACACGAAGACCGCGAAGCAGACGGCCGGCTCTAATGTCGCCAAGGCCGAGAAGGGTATCGCGAAGAGTGCCGCCAAGGGGTCTGCGAAGCAGTCACGCAAGCAAGCGCGTGCATCCCAAAACGACATCGTTGCTTTTGGGGAGAAGCAATCTGGTATCAAGCGCAAGCGAGATCGCGCTGCGAGGATGGCAGAGGACGACAAGTATTTGAAACGCGTCAGTGCCGGGCGTCCTCCCGCGAAGGCTACCGGCAAGGCGGCAAAGATCTCCGCGGAGCGCTACGAGGCTCGTCTTGCGGCTGTGGAGGAGGACCACTCCCAACATCGACGCAGGATGAAGGCAAAGTATTCAACCGCCAAGGGAACCAATTCCAAGAAGGGCGACAACTCCAAGAGCTCGGACACGGCGCGCCCCGGCTACAAGAGCGGAGGCACGAAGCGCCCCGGCTACAAGAGCTCAGGGACGCGTAAGCACAAGTAGTCCACTTGGGCCTCACAACAAGAAACACAACAAGAGGGGCGCTCCAGCAGCGCCCCTCTCATGTTGGTTTATATGGGTGTTCGGTTTATCCGGTTGAAAGATTAGTTGCCGGACACGAAGATATAGCCGCGGGAAGACCAGTAGTCGTGGCTCCAGGTGCTTTCAACGACGCCGTTGTTCTCGTCCATAGCGTGGATGACGGTGATGGATCCGTCTGCGTTGACGCCGGAGACGATGCCCGTATGGCCGTCGTTGACGACGACGTCACCAGCCTGCGGGTTGCTGACTTGGTTCCACGTCATAAAGGTCGTGGTGTTGCCAAGGCGAGAGTACTCGCCGGTGAGCGCGTAGCTAACAAGACCGGAGCAGTCGAATCCGCCCCAAGATCCGCCGACGCCGCCCCAAACGTAGTTGGAACCGATCATCGAGCGGGCGCGGTCAACGATGGAGTTGCCGGTGGCGCTTGCGTAGGCGGCGGCGCTTGCGTAGGTATTGCCGTTAGCGTCCGTTATTGAGCCGTCGGCGTTGTAGGTCGCACCATACTCGGCGGCGGCCTGCGCGAGCGCGTTTTGGGAAGCGGCGTTTGCGGCGTTGGCTTGCGCGGCGTAGAGCTCTTGTGCGTAGGCGCTCAGGGAGTTGTAGGTTGCCTCCATCTCGGCGGTCGCAGCGGCGGCCTCCTCATAGGCGGCAGCAGCGTCGTTGGCTGCAGCTTCGGCTTTCTGGGCCGCCTTCTCGTAGGCCGCATGTTGGACCTGGGCCTCCGCCTTCAGGTTTTTGGACTCTTGGATGTTGTCCGCGTCGTTTTGGTTGATGCGGTCAAGCATGGCCAATGTCTGGGCGAACTCCTCGAAAGAGGAAGAGCCGAAGATCACCTCAAGGAAGGATGAGAGTCCGTCGCGATACATCGTGCGGGCGCGATTGCCAAGGTTGCCCTGGATCTCGGTAATCTTGGACTGGATCTCGTCTATACGTTGTTGTGCAGCCGTGCGATTGGCTACGGCTGTCTGGTACTCGGTGAGGTGCTCAAAGTAAGCAGCGGACTTCTCGTCTTGGACGGCTTGGAGCTCGGTGAGCTGGGCGAAGGCGGCGTTGGCTGCCGCTTGGGCCTCCTCGGCGCTCTCCGCGTAGGCCATCGGTGCGACAAGCGTGCACGAGGCGGCGAGGAGGCACCCCGAAACGCCAAGCGCGATCTTCGCACCAAACGGTATAGTCATCTTGTTTTGCATGGCATACTCCTCGGAACTCTTCGAAATGCCTTTGCGAACAACTTATGGTACCACAAAACGCCGCTTGCTCTAATTTACACACCGTTGGGGACGGCGGGTGAGCGCATGTGACCTTTGAACGATGCGGCTATAGGGAGTTTTGTGATTTGTGTGTTTTCCCTGTATCTGGTTTGCGCGGCTTTTGCGCCGAAACTGCGGGCCGAATCGGGGGGTCGAATGACTTGTGTGGCGTCTGCGCCGAAGCGATGGAGCGACGCGACGGGTCGCACAAGGCGTTCCGTGCGAGGGGCGTCGTCGCCCGTGCGTCGTCGCCCGCGTGTTCGTCACTCGCCGCCAAGCACATGCCCTTTAACGAAACGGGTATCGAGTCGAGGGAGAGGGGGATTATGCTTTTGTATTGGAGGAAGGTAGGCGGAACGGAGGCTCTCGAGTGCGTATTGCGGTTGCATGTAGCGGTTTGCCTATCGCTGATCGCTACGAACTTGCGCAAGATCTTACGTGCTATAACATCAATCGTGGCATCATTGTCGGATGCCAGAACATGCCTTTTCCTAAAATGTCAACCAACGACTTGGCGAAGACCCTGAAATCCCTTGGAATCGACGTGCTCATCGTGGGCGCAATCAAGAAGGATACCGAGAAGCAGCTTCACAGCGCGGGCATAGAGGTCGTTTCAGGGTGCGAGGGCTCTCCGGCTGACGCGGTGTCCGAATATGTCACCGAGAAGCTTTGGGGAACTGACGATATCCCCAAAAAGATTCACCCCCAACCGTAGGTGACGCGTCTTGCCCCACACGCGGGGCGAACTAGCCCGAGTGGGCGTAATCCGAGGGGCCCAGACACGACCATTTATACCCAACTGACCCAAAAATCACCCAGCTGGGCGTAATCCGGGATTCCCACGCGCGACCGTCACCGTATGCGTCCAACCGCGACCACGCGCAACCGCCGCCATGCGTCACCGTGTGCGTCCAACCGCGACCGCGACCACGCGCGACCGCCGCCGTGCGTCACCGTACGCGTCCAACCGCGACCGCGACCACGCGCAACCGCTCGGCCTTGACGTCTAGTCCTGGTCGCCTGCATCAAGGAAGATCTTCCTGGTCACGAAGTTCCAAACCATGACCACCGCCGTCGCGAAGATCTTGACGATCATGTATGCGTGGGAGCTAAGCCATTCCGGCCATGGGAACATCTCGACGCCGACGAACATGAGGCCGTTGTTGATAAGCAGGCCCGCAACCGACAACGCGACGAAGATGACGAACTCGCGCGTCTTGGACATATCCTCCTTGTGGGTGAAGACAAAACGCATGCTCGCCACGTAGTTGAAGACCACCGAGGCGGTGAAGGAGATGGTCGCGCTGATGAGGTAGTTGATTCCGAACGCCTCGGTCAAAAGGACCAGCAGGCCGTAATCGATGATGAATGCGATGATGCCGACGATACCGAACTTCATCAGTTGCTCAAGAAGGCGTTTCACCGACGGATCCCCTCTTCATTTGCGCACCCAGGGTTTGCGTTTCCATGGGTTGCGCGCCCAGAGCAGCCCATCTCGAAGGATTCGCGGGCGATATAGACTGGGCGGTTCTTGCCCTCGACATAGATGCGGCCCAAGTAGTCGCCAAAGATGCCGAGCGCCAAAAGGATGATGCCACCAAACAGCAAAATCAAGCACACCAAGGTCGGATAGCCCGAGGGTGCGTCGCCCACTACAAGGGTTTCAATCAACACCACGACGAGGTATGCGATTGCCGCGAGGGCGGCGATGATTCCCAAAAAGAACACGATTCGCAATGGCATGGTGGAAAAGGACAGAATCCCGCCGAGGCCGTAGTTCATGAGCTTCTTGAAGGACCAGGAACTCGAACCCGTCAAGCGGGCATCTGGCTCGTATTCGATGGTGTAGAGGTGAAAACCGACCCAGGAAAACAATCCCTTGGAGAAGCGGTAGCTCTCCTTCATGGAAAGCAGGGCCTCAGCCACCATACGGCGGAACACGCGGAAGTCGCTGGCGTTGGCAACGAGGTCGGTATCGCTCATCATGTTGAATACACGGTAGAAGCATCCTTTGAAAAACTTGAGGATCGCCCCCTCCTTGCGTTGGCACTGAATTGCGGCAACGCAATCACAGTCGGGATCCTCCAACAGGTGACGATACATCTCAAGGGAGGTCTCGGGGTGTTGCTGCAAGTCGGCGTCGATGAAGCCCATGCACTCACCGCGAGCGGCCTCAAGACCCGCATACATTGCCGCTTCCTTACCGAAATTGCGGCTGAAGCTGATCACCTGCACCTCGGCGCGCGTCTCCTTGAGCCAACCCTCCCGCAAACCGCGCAGAACCTGCATGGTCTTGTCGGAGCTACCGTCATCCACCATGACGATCTCGTATGAAAACTCCTGGGCATCGAACACCCGGGTAGCCTCACGTAGAAAGGCCTCGATGTTGCCCTCCTCGTTGTAGCATGGCACGATAAGGGAGAAATCCATGTGTTCCCGTCTCTCTGTTCCGTCAATAACCGTTAAAGTTTAGCGCAAGCATTCTGGTATCGAAAGAAGCAACCCGAAAGGCGCGTATGAAGTTCATATTCCACGCAGATGACTTTGGAATCAACTTAGAACAATCCCTTCTCATCCTGTCTTGCAGCGAAGGGTGTGGGGGATGCGGCCCCCTCAACAGCACAAGCATGTTGGTGGGCTCACCCGCCGCAAAGGAATGCGCCGAGATGGTCGCCCCCTATGTCAAGGCGGGACGCATCCGCATCGGCCTCCATCTCAACCTCGTCGAGGGGCCCTGTTGCGCCTCTGCTGCCGAAATCGATACCCTCGTCGACGATCGGGGTATGTTGAGCCTGGGATTTGCAGGCATGTTGGCCAAGACGTGCCTCCCCGGTGCTGCCCCCCTCAAAAGCGACATTGCTCGAGAGATCGGGGCGCAACTTGACCGTTTCTTGGAGCTGTTTCCCTGGGAGCGGGACCACCTGCGTGTTGACAGCCACCAACACTTTCACCTTATCCCCGCCGTGTTCGACGCGCTTCTTTGTGCCATTAAGGAGCGGGGGTGCACCCTGGAGTATTTGCGCATTCCCGCCGAGCCTATTGCCCCCTATCGCAAAGACAAGGAGACTCGCAAGAACTGTCCGCCTATCAACCTTGTCAAGAATCGCCTGCTCAATGCCTTGTGGTCCCAAGACCGCTCTATCGTGAGAAAGCGCCTCGGGTGTGACGCCGATGTTTTTGTGAGGGAAAAATCCGCCACGTTCTACGGCTTGATGTTGTCGGGTCGTATGGAGTACGCAGCGACCCCCGCCATGGTTAAGGCGTTCGAAGACGAGGCCGCCAAGCGCAACACTGCGACCGAGATCCTCTTCCATCCGGGAGGTGTCGACGACATCTCCCAATGCCTCGACCCTAAGCTTGCCGGATTCACCGATTTCTACCTGTCGCCCCACCGCACCCTCGAGCGAGAATCCCTGCGCGCCATTGACTTCAAGCCCTACGTCCCGTTGGCCTAGCGCACCGTCGTCGCGCAATGCGTCGGGCCGGCGATGGCGCACCGTCGTTGCGTGCTTTTTCGTTCGGGCAAGGGACGACGCTTGTCGTGTCGTCGTTGTGCACCGTCGTCGCGCGCTTTTCGCTTAGACAGCAGCCACAGGCACCAAATTCGCAGGTTGTGCGGGAGGTTTTACGCTACACTTCTTACCGTGTGTTTCAAACAAGACGAGAGGGAACCAAACCATGTCAGACCGCATAGCAGTACTAATCCCTTGCTATAACGAGGCAATCACCATCGCCAAGGTTATCGACGACTTCAAGCGCGAGTTGCCCGAGGCAGATATCTACGTGTACGACAACAACTCCAATGACGGCACGGGCGACATCGCACGCGAGCACGGCGCGATTGTGCGCCTCGAAGGCCGCCAGGGCAAAGGAAACGTCGTGCGTCAGATGTTCCGCGATATCGACGCCGACTACTACATCTTGGTCGACGGCGACGATACCTATCCCGCTGAGTCCGCCCGCGAGCTGCTCAAGCCGCTCCAAGACAACTTGGCCGACATGACGGTGGGTGACCGCCTTTCCAACGGCTCCTATGGCGAGGAAAACGATCGCGCATTCCACGGATTCGGTAATAACTTGGTGCGTTGGCTTATCAAGGTCATCTACGGCTTCGCCTTCGAAGACGTCATGACCGGCTATCGCGCGTTCAACCGCGTCTTTGTCAAGACCATGCCTGTCATGTCCGCCGGTTTCCAAATCGAGACCGAGATATCGATCTTCGCGGTCGACCACCGCTGGCGCGTGGTGGATGTGCCCATCGCCTATCGCGACCGCCCCGAGGGCTCCGAGAGCAAACTGTCGACGTTCGGCGACGGCGCCAAGGTCCTCATGGCCATCGCCAACCTGTTTAAAGACTGCAAGCCGCTCGCGTTCTTTGGCTTGTGCGCGTTGCTGTTGCTCGTCATCGGTCTCATCATCGGTGTCCCCATCATCGCCGAGTATGCCACCACTGGCTTGGTGCCTCGCCTCCCCAGCGCGGTCCTTACCATGGGCTTCATCTTCCTTTCGGCGTTGAGCCTCGTGTGTGGTCTCATTTTGGACACCTCGGTCCAAAATGCCCGCAAGAGTTACCAGATCCAGGTGACCCGCGCCTATGACGATTGGAATCGACATCGCAACGATTGAGGTCGCGCACGGGCGCCTCGGGTTACGCCCAGTTCGCCCCGTTTGCGCGGTTTTGGGCGTAAACGGTCCTCCCCGCCGCGCGCGTTTACGCCCAGCTGCGCGGTTTTGGGCTCGATTGGGCGTAAACGGGCTCGGAAAAGCTTCGGGCAACAAAAAAGCCAACCGCAAATTTGACGGTTGGCCAGGATTTATTGGTGCCCTCGACAGGATTCGAACCTGCGACTTTCTGCTCCGGAGGCAGACGCTCTATCCCCTGAGCTACGAGGGCATGACGGAGGACGATTATACGCTAGAATCTTTTGAGAGGTAACCCCGATAAGGCAAGGTTTCAGACGTGGACGAACACACACAAAACGAGAATCAGACAAATGCGGACGTTCCCGAGAGCGCGCTTATCGGCACGATCGAGAAGGTGACCATCGAGCGCATGGCGACCGGCCCCGAAGGCGTCGCCCATCTCTCAAGCGGGTTGACCGTGTTCGTGGACGGAGCGGCACCAGGGGATGTCGCACGCATCGAGGTACGACAGGACAAGGGGTCCTTTGCCAGGGCATCTATTGTCGAGCTTGTCGAGAGCTCGCAGGCACGGGTGAGGCCGACCTGCCCCTATGGTGATGTTTGCGGCGGTTGTCCTTGGCAACATCTCGACTATCAAGCACAACTTGACGCCAAGCGCGACAACATCATCGCCGCCTTGACCCATACGGCCCATGTTCCCCCCGAGAAAGCCCAAAGGCTTGTCGCCCCGGTGTGCGGCAGCAAGCGCCAATGGGGGTATCGGAACAAATTGGAGCTTAACGCCTATAACGATGAGCACGGCAAGTTCCAGCTCGGTTTCGCCCAAGAGGGTTCCCACCGATTCTTCTCGCCCGATACCTGTCCGATCGCGGTGAAATCGATCCAGAAAGCCCCTAAGGCTCTGCGCGGAGCCCTTCGCTATCTTCAAGGTGCAAACGATTTGGGGATATATCGGGTGGGCGTGCGTGCGAGCTTGCGCACACGCGATGTCGAGGTCGCGCTCTGGACCACCCCCGGTCCCTTTCCCCGCACCCAGGCGGCAAAGATGATCCAGGGAGCCCTTAAGCCTACAAGCGTTGTGCGTGTCGTTGCCGATCCTGGTCGGGCCCGCAAGATCAAGAACGTGGAGATGTTGTCGGGTAAGGGATGTTGGGAGGAGGAGCTCTCCGGCAATCGCTTCCTTACGAGCGCCCCGGCGTTTTTCCAGGTCAACACCGCGCAAGCCGAGAAACTCATCGAGCTTGTCCTCGCGGGCCTCGAAATTGATGAGGGCTCCTACGCCGCAGACCTCTACTCGGGCGGGGGAACGTTCTCGATTCCCCTCGCTGCCACAGGGGCTGAGGTGGTCGCGGTCGAGAGCGTCGGCGCGAGCGTGCGCGATTTGCGGCGCAACGCTGAGCGTGCGGGCGTGTTCGTGGACGTTGTCGGCGGTGATGCGGCTCGGGAGATCCAAGAACTCGCGGACCTCGACGCGCTCGTGGTCGACCCACCGCGTGCCGGCCTCGCAAAAGGTGTTGCGGAGGACATCGCCGCGGCTGGTCCATCCCGTGTCGCCTATGTCAGCTGTAACCCCCAGACGTGGGCGCGTGATGTGGTGCGCCTGGAAGCTGTGGGTTACCATCTCCTCTCGGTGCAGCCTGTCGATCTGTTCCCCCAAACCTTCCATTGCGAGGTCGTGAGCATCTTCACCCGATAACAGGGGCGGGCTTGTCCGCGATGGGCGCTCCGACTGCCCTGGCCCACGTGAAGCCCCCGGCTCGTGCCGTCGTTCCCCTTGTGCCCTCTACGAGCTCCCGACCCTCTACGAGCCTCGATGAACCCCCGGCCCGCGCCGTCGTTCCAGCCGGTCTGCGTGAGCCCTCCCTGTCCGCGTGAACCTGTCCGCGGGGTATTCCTTCTGATGCGCTGGAGAATGATGCGCTAAAATGGCGACCATGTGTGTGCATGGCGACATCCCGACTAAAAACCGTCTCGCGTGGCCGATTGGCCTCGCGTGCTTTTTGTTGCCCGTGGCCATTGTTGTTGCGTCGACGTCCCTGGCAGGCGTGTATCCGTTTGGAGACATCGCCTTTGTGACGTGGGACGAGAAATACCAATACCTCGACTTCTTCGCTTGGCTCAAGCGGGTCATGGCGGGGGAGGCGAGCCTGTTCTACACCTTGTCCGAGGGTCTTGGGTCGAACGCGTGGGGATTGTTCGGGTACTACCTGTGCAGCCCTTTCAACGTCTTGCTCCTTTTTTTCGACGGAGACCACATGGAGGACTTCCTGTTTGTCGTCTCGGTCGCAAAACTTGCCTTTGCGGGTTTGGCCATGGGGTTCTACCTGCGCCGACGTTTCGGAACGGGATCGGTAGCCACGGAGGTGCTTGCCGCGGGGTATGCATGCTCCGCATGGACCATGAGCCAGTTCAGCAACATCATGTGGCTCGATGCGATTGTGATTTTGCCCCTGTTGCTCTATGGGTGCTACCGTTTTGTTACCTCAAGCTCGTGGAAGGTGCTGACCTTGTCGGCGGCCTATGCCGTCATCACCTGTTGGTATACCGCCTACATGTTGCTGATCTTCGCATTGCTCTACACGTTCTTCGAGATGTATCTGCGCCATGTCGAGGTGGAAAGAATCGGCTTGAGATTCGTCTTGTCGTCGGCTGCGCGCTACGCCGTCGCCATGGTGGGGGCTCTCGCCTTGAGCGCTGTGACCTTCGTTCCGAGCGTCTTTGCGATGATATCCTCTGATGACGGCTTGGAGTCCAGGTCCTTGTTCACCCTCATCGAAGAGGCCTTTGCCCGTCTTGGATTCTCCCTGTCCTCAGGTGAGGTAGCGGCGCTTCTTTTGGGCGTAATCGTCCTCGTCGTCCTCGTCATCGCTTTCCTCTTATGCAAACGCGTACCGGTTGCGCTTCGTGTCGTCGTCCTTTTGCTCGTCGTGGTGGTGTTTGTCGTCGTGACGGCAAGGCTTATGGGATATGTAACCCTAGGCGAGCTTTTAGCAGGGTGGTTGCCCTACTCCTACGCCCTTTGGCGCACACCCGGGTTTTACGTGGGCACGGTACCCCTTGCTCTTGCGGTCATGTTTTTCGCCAGCGGTCGCGTCACCACTAAGAAGAAGGTCGCTTTAGGTGTGTTCCTTGCGATTATGATGGCGTGCTGTTGCAACACTATGCTGTATTGCGTGTGGTGTGGCATGCGCGCCCCCGGCGGCTTTTATTGTCGAATCGCGTTTCTCGCCGCGATTCCCCTGCTCTTTGCCGCGGCGACGGCCTGGTCCGATCTTGAGCAGGGGGGCGTCGAGCGGTTTCGTCTTGAGGCGGGGTTCGCGGTGCCTGTTGTGATGTCCGCACTCACGGTGGCTCTCGGCCAAAACAGCGTGGAGGTTGCCGGTGGCACTATCGTTATCTGCGTGGTGGGGTATGTTCTGATGCGTGTTTCCCAAGATAAGGGGAGAGCCCCGGTGCCCTTCAAGGCGTGCTCGGTGATGCTCGTCTTGGCGGTGGTCGCAGAGCTTTCTGCAAGTGGAGCCCTCGCTTGGGGTCAAACCCACGTCGATGCCTATTCCCATTATGGCCTTAACGAATATGTCGGCGATGCCCGTGCGGCCTATAGCGCCCTTTCAAAGGCCGATGAGGGCGCCTATCGCGTCGATAAGACCTTCACCCGTGCGGAAGCCTCGGCTCTCTCCGATGGCATGGCGTATGGGTACGCCGGTCTGTCTTCCTATACCTCTGCCCACAACGGTCGCGCCATTGCCCTTCTTAATTCCCTCGGTTATGGCGACCAAGACGAGTTCTCCACGGAGTACAAGGGGCCAGTGGTCCTAAGCGACGCGCTCCTCGGCGTGAGGTATATCAACACGAGCTCCGAGGATGTCCCGGGATACGAGAAGGTCCCCGATCCCGCCTTTGCGGTGGATGGCGCTGCGCTTTGGAAGAACAAGTACGCGACATCCGTTGCCTATCTTGTGGACGAGGCGGCAGCCAACACCCACCTTCGACAAGAGCGCAATCCCTTCGAACAGCAAAACGAACTTGTGAGGGCGTTGCTGGGCGATGACACCGTCGCCTACTATCGTGTCTACGCCAAAGAGACGTCCAATGCAGACGGTTCGGTGAGTTACGAGGTGGTTGCTTCGGCGGGGGCATACCTATACGCCTACGTGCAGGGCGAGATGGTGTCCGATTACGTTGACAACCTGATGTTGTCCATCGATGGCGCGACGCCCCACAGGGACGCGTATAACTTCTGCCACGGAATCCTTCCGGTTTGTGACGCGTCTGCGGTGCCGTCCGAGCACACGGCGACGATGACGGTTTCCGGGGCCACTGTCAACGGGGCCTGTGTCTTGTTCTATGCGGTGGATGAGGCGACGGTGGAGAAGGTGACCGAGCGTCTCCAAGAGGGCTTCGCCGATGTCAGTGTGTTTGAGGACGGACACATCGAAGCTGATGTCACGGCGTTTGAGGCGGGATATCTCCTGGTCACCGTGCCTTGCGAGGAGGGTTGGAGCGTGACGGTGAACGGCGTGCCGGTCCAGGTGGCGCAAGCGTATGACGGCGCCCTCATGCTTGTGCCGGTTGAGGCGGGGGAGAACGACGTCGTCGCGACCTTCACGCCTCCTGGTCTCCTTGCGGGTGGTGTGGTCTCGCTCGCCGCACTTGTCGGCCTTGTCCTCACTGTCGCTTGGGAGGCTCGTCGCAGGATCGATA
>CAVIKF010000001.1:228926-268452 GCA_963643505.1 Eggerthellaceae bacterium | reverse complement strand
CGCTTTTTTGCGCCCGTGAAAAAACTTATGTCGAGTGAACTTATGCCAAGTGTGTGGTTGTCGATTGTTTTTTCTCCCAGAAGTGTCCATTGCTGGTAGAATTTCCTTTCGTATGCACACAAACAAGGAGGAAACTCTATGGCTAAATACACGCCTGAATACAAGCCCAACGGCAAGGAAATCGCCGTGTTCACCACGAGCAAGGGGACCATTCGCGTCCAGCTTCACGGCGAGGATGCCCCTATCCATGTCGGCAACTTCGTCGAGCTCGCCGAGAAGGGTTTCTACGATAACATCAAGTTTCATCGCTATGTTCCCGGTTTCGTCATCCAAGGCGGTTGCCCCAACACCCGCGACATGACCTCTGCCGAGGTGGCCTCCGGCCGTCCTGGCAAGAACGGTCGCCCCGGCACGGGCAATCCCGGTTACACCATCCAAGAGGAGTTCACCACCAATCCCCACAACGTCCACAAGGACGGTACGCTTGCCATGGCTCGTTCCTCCATGCCGAACTCCGCGGGCTCCCAGTTCTATTTCTGCCTCGGCGACCAACCGTTCCTGGACTCCGGCTATACGGTGTTCGGCGACACGATCGAAGGTAAGAAGGTCATCGGGGAGCTTCGCGCCGGTGATGTCATCGAACGTATTGAGATCGAGAACCTCAACGAGTAGCGGCATTCGTCCCACGCAACACAAAAACACAAAAGGACGGAAAGGCATTCAATGAACAATCAGCTCTTCAACCAGGCTAAGGAAGCAGCGAGCGCGAGGGACTACGCCTCCGCGTTGAATCTGTATACCCAATGCCTTCAAGACCTCGAGAACGTGCCGGCTGCTGGCGAGGTCGGTCGGATCTACCACCAAATCGGCAACTGCCTTGTGCGTTTGCGCAACTACTCCGAGGCGACCAACGCCTATTCCCAGGCCCTCTCGGACCAGATGTACGACGCAACGGGTACGCTCCACTATAACCTTGGCCAGGCCTATGCGGCTCTTCGCGACTACGACAACGCGATCCTGCATTACCAATCCGCCGTGGCTGACGGCAAGTACGCGACGCCATACAAGGCCTACTCCGCGCTCGGCGCAGCGTTGTTGAAGACTGGCTCCTCCGCCGAGGCTGGCGTGGCGTTTCGCGAGGCCGCTCTTGACGAGCGCAACCCAGATCCGACGAAAGCCCTGCTCAACCTTGGTGTTTGTTTCATGGCCCTCGACCGTCCGGCGGACGCGATTGCGAGCTACGAGAGCGCATTGCCCTTCGATACCGATGCGGCGACCCGCAACAAGATCTATGCGAACTTAGGCCAGGCCTATGTCGCCACCGGCCAGATGAAGAAGGCGGTCGGCGCTTTCGAGTCTGCCTTGGCGGACAAGACCTATTTCTTGTCCGACTCCGCGGCGGTAGACTATCAAAAGGCAATCGGTGCGGTGTCCCAGGGTACCGACGAGTTCATGCCCGTCACGGTCGATTTGGCAGCGCAGGCTGATGCCGAGATGTACGACGGTGCCGACGCAAACCTGTCCGGCTTGGACGTGTCTTCCGACGGTACGGCGGTTCTAGACGCTAGCTATGACGATTATGGCTATGGCGACTACGACGAGTTTGCCGACTACCGTCCGCAAGAGCCGGCCCCCGGCCTCCAACTCCCCCAAGACACCGACAACTTCTTCCAAAGTCAGGCCAACATTGATTGGGAGAAGAATATGGGGAAGGCGGGCAAGAGACCTCATCCCGTCCTCAAGTTCCTGCTTGTCCTGCTCATCATCGTGATTATCGGTGCCGGTGGCGTCATCTTTGCCTTCACCCAAGGCTATGGTTACCCGATGCAGGACGCCGTCGCCACCTCGTTGCTCAACAATCCCTCTGATGCCTCCAACTACGTTCAGGGCTTAAGCTCGGATAAGATCGCTTCTTTCCAAGACATCATCGTATCCGATGGCGATGTCACGATCGACGGCGTGAACCGCGCTATGAACGAGTCCAAGGTCTATGCGACCACCACCAACAACCAAGGCGGTGAATTCACCTACGAGATTACGATGTCCCGCGAAGGCATCGGTTGGAAGGTGGCCAACGTCCAACTCTATTTCAACAGTCAACACTAAGTCGTCAATCCCCAAAGGGTTAAAGAAAGGAAAATAACTATGGCAATCGAGAAGACCTACACCATGATCAAGCCTGATGGCGTCCGTAATGGCCACATTGGCGAGATCGTCAACCGTTTCGAGCGCGCCGGCCTCAAAATCGAGCGCATGGAGCTTTGCAACCTGACCCCTGAGCAGGTCAAGGCAAACTATGCAGAGCATGAAGGCAAGCCGTTCTACGAGGGCCTCGTTGCCTACATTCTCTCCGGCCCGGTCGTCAAGATGTGCGTCTCCGGTGAGGGCGCTGTCAAGAAGGTCCGTACTCTCATGGGCGCAACCAACCCGGCCGAGGCTGCTCCTGGCACCATCCGTGGCGACTTCGGTCTGATCATGGACGAGAACGTCATCCATGGCTCCGACTCCGTTGAGTCCGCCGAGCGCGAGATAGGCATCTTCTTCGCATAAGAACATACGCGCGGCGCACACGCACGATTACCGCACGCTTGCAAGCAGCGCACACGCCGCAAATGCGCAAGCGCTGTAAGCACGCAAGCGCACGAGCGGCGCAAACGCGCTGGCGGCGCAATCGTACACGCGGTTTTCAAGGCTTCCTTTCGGGGGAGCCTTTTTTTGTTTGGGGGGCGCTTGGGGCCTTTCGGGGGATCTTGGGGCGCCTGGGGGCACGTGGGGCGCTTGGGGTCTTTGTGGCAGAGGGTATCGCCGGAAAAATATTCCAACACAAGAATAACAACGAAGAGTTTGTAGTATCATTATCCACAAGCTGAAATAAAAATGCTTGATGCATATTCCAGCCAAAAGAACAGAAAACCAACGGAAAGGAGATTGTCATGAGCACTGTTACCCGTAGACGATATCGGGGGGAGGTTACGAAGAAGCTCATCAACTGCCTCTTGAGCGGCGTGATGGTCGTTGGCCTCATGCCGAGTTTCGCCTTTGCGTTGACGGAGAGTGTCGATTGGAGCGACACTACAGCAGTGACCGAGCTTTTGGCCTCGACCACACAACTGACTGGTGGTCAAGAGATCACCAGCGATGGAGTCTACAAGCTCGATCCCTCCTACAGCGGAACCTATAAGATCGGAGAAGGGCTTGACGTCGTCATCGTCGGCGAAGGCGCCAGCAAGGTTTATTCAGGCGTGAGCCTCCAAATCGGCGAAGGCACCCATCTGACGTTGAAGGACTTCTACGCTAACCAGACGAGCTCCCAAGAAAAGGGCACAATCTACTTTAGCGGCAACGGCAAGTTGTCGGTCCAGGGAGTCAACGAGATCAACAACGACAAGCAAAGCGGTGGCCTCGAGTCGGCCGTCATCCATATCGGCAAGGGATACACCTTGGATCTCGACGGTAGCGGTTTGCTGTATGGCTACAAGTCCGCACTTTGCTCCTATATCGGCGGCGACACAAATGAGGCGAACGGTGCCATCAATTTCAAGGGCGGCTATTGGCACCTCAAGGGTACCAAGACCGGTGCGGTCATCGGCGGCGACTCCACGACCGACAAGGGCGACACCATCACCATCAGCGGCGGTGAGCTGTATTGCAAGGGTGTCGCAAGAGGCGCTCTGATCGGCGGCTCCAATCAGGGGCTGTCGGGCGATGTCGTCATCACCGGCGGCCTCATCGAGCTGTTCCAAGACTTTTCCGGCCCTGCGATCGGCGCTGGCAATTCTGCCAACGTCGGCAATGTCACGATCACCGGCGGCTCCCTCAAGACGGTCCGCAGTGCGAACTCCTGGGCTAACAAGGGCGAAGCTGGCACGTACCACCAACCCTCGGTGGAGACCTCCGGCGTCATCGCTACCGGAATTGAGAACTACGCGATTCTCCCGATAGATGTCTCAGGCGTAGACGGGGAGGTCAAAGTCCAGGTCGACGGCAAAGACTTCTATACCGGTCGGACTTATACCTATGTCACCAACGAGGTCAAAAACCCCACTGTCGCCGAAACCACCGGAGCCCTCTCTGATACCCAGGCAAATTGGCTTTCCAACGACGCAAATTGGCTTGTCACCAAGGCGGATTACGGTACCGCTGCCTATCCGACCAAGAGCGGTTCCTCTTTCGTTCCCGAGAACAACCTCTATCTGTATCTGACCAAGGCCAACCACACGGTCACCGTCAATGGCGTCACGACTGATTATCTCTATGACGCCGATGGCGGCGAGTTCCTTGAGCTCGCGCCCGTGACCGAGGTCGCTACCGCTGCGGACCTCGCGAAACTTGCGAAGACCGTCAACGCTGGCGTCGATTACAAAGATGTGACCGTTACTCTCAGCAGCGACATCAAGCTTACGGGCGAGTGGACCCCCATCGGTAACGCAACCTATGCCTTTGACGGAATCTTCGACGGTGCGGGCCACACCATTTCCGGTCTGACCGTCACCAACGGCACCGACGGGTACAAGGGCCTCTTTGGCAATAACGCCGGCACCATCAAGAACGTCAACGTCTCAGGTTCCATCGGCACCCTCTCTGCTGGCTCAGACAACATCGCTGGTATCGCTGGTTACAACTCCGGTACCGTCTCCGGTTGTGTGAACGATGTCGCAATCACGGTCGATACCAGCTCCATCTACGCGATCGGCGGCATCGTTGGCCAAAACGTGGGCACTATCACTGCATGTGCAAACAACGCGGACATCAAGGGTCTCAAGGCTGTTGGCGGTATCTGCGGACGTAGCTACGGCGAAAACGCCGTCATCTCCAATTGCGCCAACCGTGGCGATGTCGTCGGTAGCGGCGGGGGCAAGGACCAGATTGGCGGCATCGTCGGCGGCCTCGGAAACAAAGATGCTGTCGATACCGCTTCCGTTGCGACCAATTGCTACAACCTCGGTTCCGTGTCCAATCCCAGCGGGCGTTGGGTCAGCGGCATCGCGGGATTCGCAACGAGGGGTGCGAGCGTCACGAACTGCTACAATGCCGGCGTTATCGGCGATCCCTATAAAGGCAACGGCGGTTTGATCTGCTATGCGGACGACGGTGTCGGCACCTTGAAAGAATTCACCAACAACTACGCCTTGAACCAGGAAGGCTATACGGGCACTTCCGAGAACGGCACCTTGTCGTCCTCTGACGAGCTCAAGGCTGCTGCTTCGAAGCTCGGCTCTGCCTACAAGTCGGCTTTCCGCTCCTACCCTGTGCTTACTTGGGAAAAGGATGTCATTCCTGTCCCGGCTTTGACCCTGTCCACCGAGTCAGAGAACCTTAAAGTCGGTGACACCCTTACCGTGGCAGTCAACATGGCCGATATCAGCGCGTCGGGTGAAGCCACGATTACCTTCTCCGACAACCTGAAGCTTGAGAACATCGTTGCCGGTGGCGCGTTGAGCGGCGACGGTCTTTCCTTCCAGGTCACGAAGGACAAGGGCTTCTTCTCCTTCTATGCCAACGAGTCCGCCAGCGATGGCGCGATCGCCGTCGCGACGTTCACGTGCGTATCAGCTGGCAAGGCCTCCGTTGGAGCAACAGGCGGTCCCGCTGGCTATTCCGGAGATGTCAGTGACTACAAGATTGCGGATGCCACCTCTCTTGAGCGTACCGTCAACCTCAACGGTACCTTGGGTGACGTGAACAACAGTGGCGTGATCAACATTGCTGATGCCCAGATCGCCTACGACATCGCGACTAATCGCTACGTCGAGGGCGAGGCTTTGAACGCCCTCATCGCTTGCTGGGGCAACGGTGCCACCCTTGACCTCATCAAGGTCTATGTCGATGTAAACGAGGACGGCAACGTCGATGCTCTCGATGCCCGTGCAATCCAGTATTACGTCCATTACGGCTCCTTCGGGAAGTAAGCGTCAAACAGTTCCCATCGAACTTGGAGGGTCTTTCGGGACCCTCCTTTTTGTTGCCTGCACGTTAATTGTTGGATGCGGGGGCGGCGAGATTGGGCGGGGAGGGTGGCGCAGGTCGTTGTTGGTGGGTAGGATGGGGACGAGACGATGACGGGGAGATGGTTTTTGCAATGTGTGGCATTTGCGGTTTTACGCTTACAGGGATGGATATCACGCCGGGCGCGCTTGACGCTTCGGTGCTCAAGGACATGTGCGATGTCATGACACACAGAGGGCCGGACGGTGAGGGGCAATATCTCGACGATGGCATAGCTTTGGGACATCGCCGCCTCTCCCTGATCGACTTGGAAGGTGGCAACCAACCTCTTGTCCGCGCAACAGGGGAGCATGATGCGGCGGTGACAAGTCCGGCACTTGCCGCTGACGGATCCTTCGTCCAAGGAGACGCCGCCGGCTTGTCCCGCGGTGACTACGTCATCGTCTTCAATGGAGAGATATATAACTACCGAGACCTTCGATGCGACCTCGAGAAGCAAGGATGGACGTTCAAGACCAACTCCGACACCGAGGTCTTGCTCGTGTCCTATCTCGCTTGGGGTGAGGATGCCCTGACCCGGTTGCGCGGCATGTTCGCCTTTGCGATTTGGGACAGAAATACGCGCGAGCTGTTTTGCGCGCGTGATTTCTTCGGCATCAAACCCTTTTACTACACGGTCCAAGACGGACAGTTCATCTTCGCCTCGGAGATCAAGGTGATTTTGGAGCACCCTGCCTATCAACGGGAGCTCAATGAGGCCGCGCTCGAGCAGTATCTTTGCTTCCAATTCTCTGCTCTTGACGAGACCTTCTTCAAGGGAATCTTCAAGCTTCCCCCGGCCCATTGCATGAGGGTTGGCGTCGACGGGTCGCTCTCCATGACCCGCTATTGGAGCCCGACCTATACCTTTGACGAGGATCGCTCCTTTGAGGAGACGGTGGATGCGATTGACGCGGCCATGCGCGACTCGGTCCGATATCACAACGTCGCTGACGTGGAGGTGGGCAGCTTTTTGTCCTCGGGTATCGACTCCAGCTATATGGCTGCGTGCCTCGCCGAGGAGAACCCTGCAATCAAGACCTTCACCGTAGGCTTTGCTGAGTACGAGGGGGAGCGCGACGAGATCTCTTGGGCTCGCGAGCTTGCCGAGAAGCTCGACGTTGAAAATGCGAGCAAGTACATCTCCGAGGAGGAGTATTGGGAGAGTCTTCCCTTCGTGCAATGGCACATGGACGAGCCCTCGGCCGACCCGAGCGCCGTTGCCCTGTATTTTGTCGACCAACTCGCTGCGACCCAGGTTAAGGCGGTCTTATCGGGCGAGGGCGCCGATGAGTTTTTCGGCGGATACCGCGTCTATCAAGCGCCTTTGTCCAACGCAAGACTCTCTTGGGCGCCCAAGGGTCTTTTGAGGGGATTGTCGAAGGCGATGCATTCGACAGGCATCCGCGGCGCGAACTACCTTGAACGTGCAAGTGAGAGGGTGGAGGATTGGTACTACACCAACGCGAACTCGGTGGCGTTCTCCGCAAAGGAGCGCCGTGCCCTGTTGCGACATGTGCAAAACGCTCCGACTCCCCAAGAGCTTACCGCCCCGGTGTATGCCGAGGTGGCAGGTTTTGACGAGATTTTGCGTATGGAGTACGTGGATTTGTACTTTTGGCTTGTGGGGGACATCCTTCTCAAGACGGACAAGATGTCCATGGCTCACTCCTTGGAAAGCCGTGTCCCCTTCCTTGACAAGCGGGTGTTCGAGCTTTCCGCGACGATTCCGACGAAGTTCAAGGTGACGCCGTCCCAGACCAAGGTCGCCCTGCGCGCTGCCGCCAAGCGTGCAATTCCCAAAGATTGGGCCCAAAAGGAAAAACTCGGTTTTCCCGTCCCCATCGTCAACTGGTTGCGAGAGGACCGCTACTACGCCCTCATCAGGGAGTGTTTTGAGAGCGAGCTTGCCGAGCGGTTCTTCAACACCGGCGAGTTGGTCCGCCTTCTCGACGAACACCGCGCGGGCAAGGACAACAGCCGCAAGATTTGGATCGTGTATATGTTCCTCATGTGGTATCGCATCTATTTCATCGACAAGAAGGCGCCGACGAGGACATAGTTCCTTGTGGGGAAAACCGTTTGGCCGCCCTTTTCGTCCAACCGCTGTGCGGGCGTTTTGGATAAATAAGTTGTGTGAAATTCAATCCACGAAGACATGCTGTGATAAAATCCTAGCATCTGTTTTTGTGTACAAGTTGACCTTTGATTCAAGGGGTTTATTTATATGTCGTTTATGGACTGGTTTTCGAACCTGACCGGTCAGATGTCTGCCGACCTGGCTATTGACCTGGGTACCGCCAACACGCTTGTCGCCGTGGCGGGCGAGGGCATTGTTGTCAACGAGCCTTCCGTCGTCGCCATTGAGCGCAACACCCATCGCGTACTCGCTGTTGGCCATGAGGCCAAGAGCATGATCAACCACACGCCGGACGCGTTCTCCGCGGAACACCCTCTCAAGGACGGCGTGGTTGCTGATTATGACGTGACCGAAGCGATGCTCTCGGCGTTTATCAACAAGGCCGCTCCGCGCAGGTATCCTTGGCAAGCCAAGCCGCGCATCGTCATTTGCATTCCCTGCGGGGCTACCTCCGTCGAGAAGCGTGCCGTGTTCGAGGCGGCGATCCAAGCGGGTGCGCGCCAAGCATACCTGATCGAGGAGCCTATGGCAGCCGCGATGGGCGCCGATTTGCCGGTCACGGAGCCAACGGGTTCCATGGTTGTGGACATCGGCGGTGGTACCACCGAGGTTGCGGTCATCTCCCTTGGCGGCATCGTGACCTCCTCCTCCTTGCGTCTTGCGGGGAACAAGATGGACGAGGCCATCGCCACCCACCTGCGCGAATTGCTTGGCATCAAGGTCGGTGAGCGTACGGCCGAGATCATCAAGATAAAGATCGGCTCCATCCTTCCCTTCGAGGACGGTCGCGAGCGCGATATGATCATCTCCGGTCAAGACGTGGTCACCGAGCAGCCTCGTGAGGTCACGATCCAATCCGAGGACGTCCGTGACGCGCTTGTGGATCCCTGTCATGAAATGGTGCTGCATATCAAGGAGACCTTCAAGAAGACCAACCCCGACCTCGCTTCCGATATCATCCAAAACGGTATCTTGTTGACGGGCGGAGGCGGCCTGCTTTCCGGTCTTGATCGCTATCTGACCGACCGCCTCGAGATTCCCGTGTGGGTGAGCGAGACTGCATTGACCAACGTCGTCACCGGTTGCCAACGCGTCTTGGAGACCCCCTCCACTCTTCGCCAGACGCTTATGCGCACCAAATAGGCCTGACGTTTCATGCCGTTTAATTATCAGGAAACCGAACGAGCGCCCCATGCTGGGGTGCTCCTCATCATTTTGTTAGTTACGTCCCTGCTGCTCACGGTCGTCTATGATCGCGAGGGGCAATCGGGACCGCTCCACTCCTTGCAGGGTGTGGCGCAATCCGTAGCGACCCCGTTTGCCAGCGCCGGTAACTCGGTGAGCCAAAGCGCCCAAAACCTTTCCGTGGCCGCAAGCGACCAATTCGCGGACGCGAACACCCTGTCTGCCCTCGAGGAGCAAAACAGGGAGTTGCGCAACCTCGTGTCCCAATTGGAGGAATATCGCCAAGAGGCCCAACGCCTCGAGGGCCTTGTCTCGATCCGCGATATCTATACCATAGAGGGTGCTACGGCGCGCGTCGTCGGGCGCAGCGGCGAGGCCTATAGCCAAACTATCACGCTTGACGCTGGCACCAACGACGGTGTTGACGTGGGGCAAACCGTCATGGGGTCCAACGGCGTCATCGGCCAGGTAGTCTCTGTGGCGCCTGCGTCTTGTACGGTCCGTCTTTTGACCGATCCCCAATCCGGTTGTGCCGTCCTGCTCCAATCCAGCCGAGCCGAGGGTGTCATCCGCGGCTCTCTCGACGGCTTGCTCTATCTTGAGAATGTCGATGTGAACATTGATGTCCAGGTCGGCGATGTCGTCGTCACCTCCGGTCTTGGCGGCAGCTACGTTTCCGGCTTGCTCGTGGGGACGGTGGTCCGCATCGACAACAGCCAGGGGTCGTCTGCTCGTCGCATCGTGGTCTCTCCCAACGAGCCTACGAGCAACCTCACCGAGGTCATCATCGTCAAAAGCGCCATCGACCCCGCGGTGACTGCGGCAAAGGAGGCCGAGGAGCGTGCTGCGGCGGAAAAGGCCGCCAAGGAGCAGCAGGAGCTTGAGGCGCTCATGTCCGGCAATACCCAGGACAGCTCCTACGGCTCCTATGACTACTCGTATGACTATTCCTACGACTCGTACGACTACTCCGACTACTCATATGATGGGGAGGGGGAGTAGATGGGCCTTGCGCGTGAAAACTTCTTCATCATCATCATGGCGATCATCGCAGTGGTGTTGCAGGTCATGCTCTCTCCCTATGTCGCAATCAACGGTGTGACCCCCAACATCATCGCTGCCTACGTCATCGTTATTGCCGTCGTGCGCAAGATGAGCAACCGCGTCGACATCCTCGCGTTCATCCTCGGCCTGTGCTACAACCTTTTTCAGGGAGGCCCTGTGGGAGCTATGGCTTTCGCCTTGACGGTTGTGGCCTTCGTCGTGGGTCGTGCCATGATGGCGTTAGACAACGACACCTCTTTCATGCCCCTTGCGCTCACCGCTGTCGGCTTGTTGTTCGTCGAGCTTGTCTACGGCATCACCTTGATCTTGTCAGGCACCATGACCGATGTCGGTAGCGTCTTCGCGCTACGTGTGTTTCCCTGCACCGTCTACGACATCATCGCCGGCCTTGTCTGGTATCTCTTCATGTCCCGTATCGCGGCTGAGCCGAAGGCTGAAATCCCACCTATCGACGGCCCGACCCTTCTTAGGTAGGTTGCCATGGTATTGGCGATCATCCTTGGCGTGTTGGCTGCGGTGGCCGTCGTCGCCATTATCGTAGCGGTGTACATGGCGCGCTCCAACGGGGATTCCCGTGTCCCGACAAAGAAGAAGAGCGTTTCCTCCATCGACTCCCTCGGGGTAAGCACATCCCTGCCAGGGGGCAATGGAGGCGCGATGGCGACCCACGTGAAATCAGATCGTACCGACGCGGGGGATATCACGCCTAGTCTCAAAAACCGTTTCGCCGCCGTGGGCGTCTTTGCAGCGGCGGTCTTTTCCGTCCTCGGTTTCAAAGCGTTCCAAACCCAGGTGCTCAAGGGCCAATCCTTTACGTCAAAATCCGATGAGAATTCCTACGCCACCGTCTCGACGCCGGCGCCGCGCGGTTACATCTACGACCGCGACGGCATCATCCTTGTGCGTAATCGCTCCAGCTTGACCGTGCTGGCGGAATCCAGCGTCGCTGAGGACAACGACGTGGTCGCTCGCCTGTCTGCGGTCCTTGGTGTCCCGCGCAACATCGTCCGAGCCCGCATCAGCGACACCTCGGCAGGAGCCCAAAGCCAACGCGTCGTCGCGAAAGACGTCCGCATGCGCGATGTGGCGTTCATCACGGAGCATTCGGATGCCTTCTCGGGCGTCACCGTCGAGACCCGTACGGTGCGCGAATATCCCTACGGTGCACTTGGCTCCCACGCCATTGGCTACGTGGGGACCATCTCTGAGGAGGAGTTGGCGGACGTGCCGACCGGGCGCGACTTGGAAAGCGGCGACGATATTGGCAAAAGCGGTATCGAGGCGCAATACGACAGCCTGCTCGCGGGCGAGCACGGCCAACGCACAGTCCTCACCGATGCGGAGGGAAACGTGCGCAAGGTCATCAACGAGACCCAACCCTCCAAGGGCTCCGACGTCTATCTGACGATCTCCGCGCCGGTGCAATATGCCGCCGACATGGCGCTCAAAAACCTCGTTGCTCCGAGCGGCGACATCGGTACCGGTATCGGCGTGGCGTCCGCCTTGGTCTGCATCGACGTGCGCGACGGCAGCATCTTGGCCATGAGCAGCTATCCCACCTATTCGCCTGAGACCTTTATAGGAGGCATCTCTGACGAGATTTGGCAACTCTACAACACGGAGGAGTCCCATTATCCCCTCATCAACCGTGCCATCGCGGGTACCTACCCCGCAGCCTCAACCTATAAGGCGTTTACGGGACTTGCGGGCCTCGAGTACGGGTTTGCCAACGACAAAACGACGTGGGACTGCTCCGGTTCTTGGGACGGCTTCAATTCCGGCGACATTCAAAATTGCTGGAACCTCTCCGGCCATGGTACCCTTGACCTGCGCGGCGGTATCGTGAACTCCTGCGACGTCGTCTTCTACGAGATAGCGAAAGAGTTCTTCAATGCAAGTGTGACTCGCGGTGGAAGTTTGAGCGAGACGGCGATGCAGGAGGTTGTTGCCCGCTTCAACTTTGGCGAGAAGACCGGCGTTGACCTTGCGGGCGAGGCGGCGGGTCGTATTCCCACCCCCAAATGGAAGGCGGAGTACTTCGAGGATGTCCCCGAGGAAGCCCAGTGGCGAGGCGGCGACATGACGAACATGGTCATCGGCCAAGGTTACGTCCTGGTGACCCCGATCCAACAAGCGGCGGCTTATGCGGCTGTTGCCACGGGGAAGATGTATCGCCCCCACCTTCTCAAGGAGGTCCGCAACTCCCAAGGAAAGACTGTCGTATCCTATGAGCCTGAGGTGGTGGTGGAGCCGCAGATCAAGCAGGAGTACTTCGAGTATGTCCGTGATGCGCTCCATGGCGTTGCCCAAGAGAATTCGGTCTACGCGAACTACTTTGCCGAGTATGGCATCGATGGCGCTTGCAAGACGGGTACGGCCGAGGTTGCTGGTAAGAACGACTATGGCTGGCTTTGTTGTTACGGTCCGTATGATGATCCGAAATATGCCGTCGCATGCGTTTGCGAAGAGAGCGGCAACTCCGGTCAATATGTGGTGAGGACCGCCGTCGAAGTTCTTGCGGCCGCCATCCAGTACGAGGCGGGCGAGGTAGGCGAGGCGGGTCCTGTCCCCGCATCCTCGGGTATCACGGTTGAAACCACTGAGGCTTCCTCCTCGGGAAGGGGTGACTAGCATGGCGTTGCCCCAAATCGACAACTTCAAGAAGGCTTCGGGTCAGATGATCCAATCCGCCACGGGAGGCAAGGACGCGCCGCGGGTGAACGTGCCCTTGTGCGTCATCATCCTTCTCGTCGTCGCTTATGGTCTCATCGTCGTGTTCTCGGCGACTTCCACAAACGAAGACTACAACTTCAAACGCCAGCTTGTCACGGTTGTGATCGGCGCCGTGGTCATGGTGGCGCTATGGCGTTTTGACTATCGCCTGCTCTCGGACTATGCCTTGCTGTTCCTCGTCATCAATGTGGTGTTGATCTTGTCTCCCCACCTGCCCGTTATCGGTGTCGAGGCGAAGGGAGCGCAATCCTGGATCAGGATCGGTATTCAACTCCAACCTGGCGAGTTTGCCAAGGTTACCGTCATCTTGTTGGCTGCGAGCGTCATGGCCCGTTATGGCGGCAAGCTTGACGATCCGAAGGAGTATATCAAGGCCCTTGTGATGTTGGGCGTTCCCTTTTTGTGCATCATGACCCAACCTGATCTCGGTACGGGCCTGGTTTACCTGTTCATCGCGACAACCGCCCTCGTTGTCGGCGGCGCTCGCCCGAAGTTCCTGCTTATCACCTTGATCGTCATGGCATTGTGCGTCGTGGCGCTTTTGGCAGTCGATGAGGTCATGAAGACTCCCTTGTCGGATGGCACCTACGAGTACCACCTGCTCAAGAATTACCAACGTAACCGTTTGCTGGTCTTTCTTGATCCCGAGGGTGACACGTCGGACTCTGGATACAACCTGCAACAAGCCCAAATCGCCATCGGCTCGGGCGGCTTGTTTGGCAAAGGCCTCCTCCAGGGGACCCAAGCGTCGCTAAACTTCCTTCCGGAGGCCCCTACCGACTTCATATTCTGTGTTCTTGCAGAGGAGCTCGGTTTTGTGGGCGTGCTTGCGTTGCTCATTCTGTACGCTATCCTCATCGTGATGCTTATGCGCATCGCTCGTGAGGCATCCGATTTGTTCGGTATGCTCATCGTCATGTGCGTCGTCGGCATGTGGTTGTTCCAAATCCTCGAGAACATCGGTATGGATTTGGGAATTATGCCCATTACCGGCATTCCGTTGCCTTTCTTCAGCTATGGATCATCGTTCATGTTTGTCAATTTCGTCATGTTGGGTCTTGTCGGCTCCGTTTGGGGTCACAGCAACGCAGCAAAGGGAAGGAGCTCCCGTGGCTAAAGTTCAATCGCCGGTAGATTTCAAGGCCATCCTCGATGAGGCTATGGATTTGAACAAGGCGAAGAAGACGCCGGTCTCTGTGAGCGTCTATATCGACGACTCTGCGGCCGATGACGTCATCGCGTTTACACGCAACGCCTATGCGAGCGCGGCGGCAAACGCTCGCATCTCCATCGCATATCTGTCCAATACCGATTTCATCATCAACGCGTCCGACGACTTCGCCGTTATCGTCGCCGGGCGCGACATCCGCGTCGGGGCGCGGGCGGAGGAACTTCGTTGTGCGGGCATTCCTGCCATGATTGTGACCACCTCTCCCAACCTTGTCGAGAAGGTCGCAAACGAGCAGGAACACCCCATTCCTGATGGCGATATCGTCACCGCCGAGGTCTTGACGGTCCAAGATTCCGAGGCTGCGGAGATCTTGGCGAGCCTTCCCATCAACGCAGGAGCCGACCAACATCCCTTATATGAACAAGACGATGAGCGAGGCGATGAGGCGCCTGTGCGCTCGGAAGGCGTGGTAGTAGACATCGAGGAGGTGTTCGAGACCCCCAAATCCGATGCCGCGCGCGAGGATGGGCGAGATGAGGCGGCGCCGGCGGGTGCCGATGGGTCCGCGCCGGTGGAAACGGCGGAGGGTGTCGAGACATCACCTGACGAGACGTCGGCGAGTGCCGTGGAGACGGCGGGCGCTGGTAGGTCCACGTCGGCGGGCAAGAAGTCGGCAGGCGAGGCAACCGGGGAGCCCTCTTCGGCGGGCGAGGTCGCCCAAGAGGGAGTCGCAGGCACTCTGCGCGCTGCCGGTCCTGCGCGTAACGGGTTGTTCTCCTCCCTGTTGAGCAAGGCGGGCGCAACCGCGGGCAAGCTGCGTAGGACTGCCGCGGCGGCCGTTGCGAGCGCTACCGAGGAAGAGGAGCCTGCCAATCCGTTCCTCGCCGATGTCCCGGAGGGACTTGACGCCGATTGCCCCATGAACGAGGAGAACACGCGTCTTGTGTCCGTTCGCATGGGCAAATGGGTCATTGCGGCATGTAAGGGCAAGGCGTTGCCCCTGTCTTTGGCCTTCCCGTTTGTGCGTCGTCCTTATGCCAACGAGCTCGTCAACGTAACTTCGGTGCAAAACGCCGGCATCGGCGCAGTCTTGTTCATCCCTGGGGCCGATATGCCTATCATGACTCTCAACCAGGCCAAGATGTTGCTCCAGATTGCTGCGGCATACGGTCAACCTATGACCATCGAACGTGCCAAGGAGCTTGTTGCCGTGGTCGCGGGAGGATTTTCCTGTCGCAGCCTCGCTCGCCAGATTGTGGGGATATTGCCGGTGGGTGGATGGGTCGCCAAAGGTGCCATCGGCTATGCCGGCACCCTTGCGATGGGCAAGGCGGCCATCGAGTATTTCGAGTCCGGGGCCGGTCTTGTGGGCGTCGCCGGTTTGACGTCCAAGTTGTCCGGCGCGGTGCAAAAGGCGGTCTCCCAAGCGATGGGTGAGCCTGCCGAGGAGGATCAGCCCGAGGAAAAAGATCCCATGGAGCGAGTCTTCGAGGTCGCCCAACGCGCCACGAAGTTCGCTGGTACCGCCTCGGCCACGGTGGCTCCCGCGGCAGGGGCCGCCGCAAAGGTCGCCGTTTCCTCCTTTGCGGATGGTGCAAACTCCATCTTGACGTCTTTGGGCGGCTCTCGCCGGCGATCGAAGTAGGTTCTCATGACTGATTTGTGGCCCCGTATCGAGCCCTTGCTTGCCCACATCGAGCGTCCTGCGCGGTATTTGAACCACGAGTTCGGCTGCGTTTACAAACCCGAGGCGGATTTTCGCTTTTGCATGGTGTATCCGGATACCTATGAGCTTGGGCAAGCGAACCAGGCTTTGCGAATCCTCGTCAATTGCGTAAACCGTTGCGAGGGCATAGCCGCCGAGCGTGCGTTTTTGCCCGCGCCCGACATGATCTACCTGATGCGCGCACAGGGTATCCCCCTGTTCAGCATCGAGAGTTGCGCCCCTCTTGGCGAATTCGATGTGATCGGAATCACCTTGCCCCATGAGCTTGCCGCGACCAACGTGCTTGAGGTGCTCGATTTGGCAGGCATCCCGTTGCGCACGGCGGACCGACGCGAGGAAGACCCCATCATCGTCGCAGGCGGTCCTTGCGCTTTCAATCCGGAACCCTACGCTCCCTTTTTCGACGTGATCAGCATCGGCGAGGGTGAAGAGATGACACCCGAGCTTTGTAGGAGCGTGAAGCGTCTGCGCAACGCCTCTGCAAGTCGTGCCGATATCTTGCGCACCTTGGCGTTTGAGGTCAAGGGTTCCTATGTGCCGTCGTTGTATCGTTGGCGCGAAGAGGAGGAGGCCCAAAAGGCAGGCTCTTGGATCGAGCCGCTCGAGGAGGGGCTGCCGACCACCATCGAGAAGCGCGTGTTCGAGGGGTTTGCCCAAAGCTCAGGATGGGAGCCCAACATCGTACCCTTCACCGAGGTTGTCCATGATCGCCTCAACGTGGAGGTCTTGCGTGGATGTGCACGCGGGTGCCGTTTTTGCCAGGCAGGCATGATGTATCGTCCCGTCCGTGAGCGCAGCGCCGACAACATCGTCGACAGCGTTATCACCGGTTTGGCCGAGACCGGATATGACGAGGTAAGTCTGACCTCCCTGTCCTCCACGGACCACTCCCAAATCTTTGACATCCTGACGCGTGTCAATGCCGCGTGCTCTGGTCGCGGTATCCGCGTGTCTGTTCCTTCTCAGCGTCTCGATTCTTTTGGCGTAGAGATGGCCCACCTGGTAGCGGGTGCGAAAAAAGGCGGCCTTACCTTTGCGCCGGAGGCCGGTACGCAACGTTTGCGTGACGTGATCAACAAGAACGTGACCGAGGAGGACCTGTTCGGGGCGCTTGACGCAGCTATCGAGGCGGGTTGGCGCCGTTGCAAGCTGTATTTCATGATCGGCTTGCCTACGGAGACCGATGAGGATATCAAGGGCATCGCGTCCTTGAGCCAACGCGTCCTAGACCGCATGCGAAAAATTGTTCCCCCTGATCAACGTGGCGCGCTCCAGGTTTCTATCTCTTGTGCCTTGTTCGTTCCCAAGGCCCAAACCCCATTCCAATGGGATGGCCAGATTGATCCCGAGGAGGCGTGGCGCCGCGTGACTTTGTTGCGCAACAGCGTGAAGTATCGCGCTATCCGCGTGGGTTGGCACGATCCTGCCACCAGTTTCGTGGAGGCGGTCATGAGCCGCGGCGGGCGTGAGTGTGCCGATTGGGTCGAGGAGGCTTGGCGACGTGGTGCCCGCTTCGACGCGTGGACCGAGTTGTTCAAGAAGGAGGCGTGGCAAGAGGCGGCAAAGGCGTGTGGTATCGATACCGACGAGGTAGCACAGCGCGCCTTTGACATAGGCTACGTCTTGCCTTGGAATCATATCTCCACCGGTGTCTCCACGAAGTTTCTGGCCCATGAACGCAAGAAGGCGGAGCAGGAGAGGACCACGCCGGATTGCACGTTCGAGAAGTGCGCCGGTTGCGGCGCGTGTCAAGCTTTGGGCTACGACAACGAGCTTGCCGCCCCTCGCGCAAGCAAAGGCTCCAACGCCGCACAACCCGCTGTTGCTGGGGCTGCTGGGGACGGCGCCGCCGGTGCCGAGGCCGCCGGAGTTGCTGATGGGGACGGCGTCGGATCAACGTACGCTGTTGGTGCCGGCGCCGCCGAGACTCCTGTTGGGGAACAACTTGGCGGGGTCGTTGTATTGGAAGACCAGGCGAGGGGAGAGGAGGCGATCTAGATGGCTGAGGAGATGCCCCGTTTCACCATCCGTTGCACCTTTTGCAAACAGGGTCGTCTTGCCATGTTGTCTCACTTGGAGGTGGCGTGCGCCCTTGAACGTGCCGTCCGTCGCGCAAACTTGCCTTTTGGAATCTCCCAAGGGTTCTCGCCCCATATGTTGCTCCACTTTGGCGCCGCTCTTCCCGTGGGCGTTGGCGGTACCTGTGAAATATTCGATCTTACGCTTCGTGAGTACGTGGCTCCTGACAAGGTCCTTGGGGCATTGCAAAAGGCGAGTGTGCCCGATCTTATGGTTTTGGAGTGCGCCTACATTGACAAAAAGGCGAAAGCGGCAAGCATTGCCTATCCGATCAGCACCTATCTTGTGCGCTTTTCAGGCTCCGCCGAGGGTCTTGCGTTTCCTGAGACGGTGACTGTCGTTCGCAAGAAAAAGGAAAAGACCCTCGTGGTCTCAGAGTTCCTCGTTGGCGAGCTTCAAATCCAGGATAATGCCGCCCTGTTCTCCTTGGAGGCAAAGCAGACCGGTTCTTTGCGCCCTGATCGTTTGCTTGAGGCGGCCCTTGCGGACTATAACGAGACCAGGGAGGGTGATCCTCTCGTGATTGTGAGTTTTACCCGCATCGCCCAACAGTAGGTATAGCGCAATCGTAAGCAACAAAAAGGGTGGCGAGATCATTCGATCCCGCCACCTCTCATTTATAGGGCTTTGCGCAAAGGCTACATGACCTTGACGACCCAGCCCTCGGGGCCCTCGATCTTGCCTGCCTGGATGTCGACAAGTGTGGCACGGAGTTTCTTCATGACCGGACCCGCGCACTCAGCGCCGTCGGGGAAGGTGATGATCTCGCCGTTGTTGTCAACATGACCAACAGGGCTGATGACGGCAGCAGTACCGCAAAGGCCGCACTCGACAAAGTCGCCGTTGCGAACCTCCTCGAACTTTACAGGGCGCTCGATGACGTTCAGCTTCAGGTAGTCCTTCGCGACGACTACGAGAGAGCGGCGGGTGATGGAGGGGAGGATGGAGTCGGTCGCGGAGCACGGGACGACGAGGTTGCCCTCCTTGTCCACAAACAGAATGTTTGCACCGCCGGTCTCCTCGACGTAGGTGCGACTTTGGGAGTCGAGATACATGTTCTCGGCATAGCCCAAGGCGTGTGCCTCCATGCCCGCTTTGAGGCTCATGGCGTAATTCAAGCCGGCCTTGATGTTTCCGGTGCCATGGGGGGCAGCGCGGTCATATTGCGCGATTCCCAAAGTCACAGCTGTGTCGCCACCCTTGAAGTATGGGCCAACCGGGGTGACGAGGATGCGGAACTGATACTCGTCAGCAGGCTTGACACCAATGACGTCACCCGTTGCAATCATGAAGGGGCGGACATACAGCGTGGCGCCGGAGCCAAAGGGCGGGACCCATGCTGCGTTGGCGCGCACTACTTGCTTGACAGCCTCCACAAAGCGATCTTCGGGGAAGGCGGGCATGCAAAGGCGCTCGGCGGAGTCGGCCATGCGCTTTGCGTTGAGGTCGGGGCGGAAGCACACGATGCTGCCATCCTCGGTGGTGTATGCCTTGAGGCCCTCGAATACTTCCTGGCAGTAGTGGAAAATGCCGGCGCACTCACTCATCACAAGCGTATGGTCCTCGGTGAGGTTGTCCTCCCCCCAAGCGCCATCCTTGTAATTGCAATAGTAGCTGAAGTCGGTCTTCATATAGGAAAAGGGAAGGGAAGCCCAATCGATGTCCTTCTTTTCCATCGCACACACCTCCAAAATGGTCGTTTGCTGCTGAAAGCGCAGTTTTTTACATATTCTCGTGATTGTAACGCTAGAAATGTCCGCTTACGTTACAGTCTGGTGAAAAATGAGAGAGAGGTTGAGAGGTGCGGGGCGGAGAGCCATTCGCGCGAGGCGAGGGGTGAGTGGCGCTGCGCGGAGGATGCGAGTCGAGGGGCGCGAGGCGAGCGGGGTGCAGGGCGAGGGGTGTCCGTCGGAGGGCGTAAGGCGCACGAGATGTTTCTTTTTTGCAAATACCTCTTGCGCCAAAGCTCGGTTTACCGTAATATACCTTTCGCTGCTTTAAGCAGTCGCCTGGAACGGGGTGTTAGCTCAGTTGGTTAGAGCGCCGGCCTGTCACGTCGGAGGTCGCGAGTTCAAGTCTCGTACATCCCGCCATTTAAACTCCCGGTCAGCTAATTATTTGTTAGCTGACTTTTTTATTTTTCTGGGATTACCCGTGCTTTACGCCCACTCGGGCCTGCGCGTCGAAATGTTCGGCGACACTATGCGATGCCATTAAGGCTTATAATGCTCCCGAGAAGAACGCGATTGGATTTCGTTTGGCGTTCCTGTGCCAATTTGCCCTTTTCGGTGCTTTACAGGCGACGCGAGAGAAGTCAGGTAGGGAAGTCAATGGCGGCAAGTCTAGCTGTGAAGGTAACGCCGAAATCGAGCAAGGATCAAGTCATCGGTGTTCAAGAGATTGATGGCACAATGGAGGTTTGCCTTCGCGTCACTGCGCCACCCGACAGGGGAAAGGCGAATGCGGCGGTATGCAAGCTCCTTGCCAAAAGCCTTGGCCTTCCTAAGAGCGCGATAGCGGTCAAACGGGGAGACACCAGTCACCACAAGCTTTTGGAGATCGATGGCGACCAAGAAAGCTTGGACGCATGGGTTGCGGGTTTGTCGCGCATGTAGCTTTGTGGCTTTGCTGGGGGCGACAACTTCGCTAGGGGCGGCGAATCGCTGAGGGCGGCAACTTCGCCAAGGGCGGCGAATGGAGAGAACAGCAAATCTTTTTAAATGCCCCCTTGCGTATAGTTCCCGTTTCCCGTAATATTACTCCCGCACTTTAAGGGGTGTTAGCTCAGTTGGTTAGAGCGCCGGCCTGTCACGTCGGAGGTCGCGAGTTCAAGTCTCGTACATCCCGCCATTAAAGCTCTCAGATCAGCCGTCAAATCCGATGGCTGATTTTTTTTGATGTCACTCGGCCAAGACAGCCTCGGGCGCGACCGCGCAACCGCGTGGCATTCGTGCGCAACATCAGCGCGGCATTCAAAACAAGGGGCGTTCAAAGCCCGCAAATAAGAGTTCGAATTTATCCGCGACCGGCGTTCGTTCGTTCGTTTATCCGCAGTTCGCGTTGTTTCATTCCGTTAAATAAAAAATAAATAAACGCAGCTCTTTCGTTTAAAGATAAGGGGGGGTATACTGCCAACTTGCAGTACTATGTCGTACTTGACCTGTGAGATTTTAGAAGGAGAGTCGAGATGAATGCTGGCCACTCAAAGCTGCAGCGCGTGCTTACCACGCTGTTAGCCTTCTGTCTGTCGTTTAGTCTCTCAGTGCCGACTCAGGCGATCGCGTTCGCGCGTGAGCAGATCGTCGGTGCTGGTTTCGAGCAGACACAGGAGTCGTCTGCAGCCCAAAATGCTGTGACTTCTGCTGAGGGCTCGGTGACCGGAGAGACCGTGGATGGTTCGACGGGAGGCGAGAAGGTAGACAACGGCGCGACGTCCGATGGCGACAGCGGAGTCATGATGGCTTCCGAGTCCATCGCTTTGTTGGCGGCGTCAGATGACGGCACGACGGTCAAGACGAACGCTGATTTCGATTTCACGAAGAAGTGGAACGACAACAACAATGAGGGTAACGTTCGTCCTGGTGCGAGCAATTTCGCACAGAATTCAGTCGAGTTATATTACAAGATTGATGGAGCGGGCGAGTGGACGAAACTCACGACCTCTAACATGGGCAACGTCGGTCTGACTGAGATGCCCACCCCAACCTACGCCTCGAATGCCGGCTCTGTGAGCTATAAGTATGTTCTTCCTTCCGTGATCGCGGTGACGAGCTCTGGCACGTCTGGTGAAAGCACGTCCGCTGACAAGAACGTTACGTGGAACTACAAGGAGAAGGCCGTCGAAGGCTATGTTGACCCTGTGGACGAGTTCCACGGCAATAACTCGACGATCATGAACACGCTCCTTTCCGATTGGAATGCGTCTGTCCTTTGGGGCGATAACGACAACCTCTACAACAGTCGCGTTTCCGCCACGACGGTGAATAATGACCCGGACACGTATTTCGAGGTCTATCGCTATGTTTCTGGAAAGCCTTCTACCGTCGAGAAACTCGATGCGAAGACCGTGGGTCTGACGGTCTCCGAGAAGCAAGACGGAACATGGAAGACCGAGTTCTCGAATGCTCCGGCGTTTGATGAGAACGGCGATCCTTATGTGTACTACATCGTTGACAAGCGCAACAACGACGGCGCTTCCACGCTTGCGACCAATCCTGCAGGTATCGGTGACTACCTGACTGAGATCAGGAACGTCGACAACCATGCGACGAACACTACCGAGCTCTATGAGAACGGTACCTTGCAGATGGTCTTGGACAACATGACCGAGTTCAAGGTCACCAAGAAATGGGAGGACGGCGACGAGACTGAAAGCCGCCCCAACACCAAGTTGTATTTGTACCGCATTTCCGAGGGCGCGAACCACGCGATTGAGGATGACGCGGTCAGCCACGCCAACCCTGTCCAGGGCAACGACTACCAAGACATCTCGACATCAGAGAATGTCGTGGTAATCGACTTCCCCGTGGACGGCACCATGTTGCCTATGTACGACAACCAAGGCCATCGCTACATCTATTTCGCACTCGAAACGGGTGTGACCGGTGATTACAAGGTGGTAACCGACAACACGGCCGCCTCGGAAGACGAGACCGTCATCGCGTTCTTCGACAAGATCAAGAACTCTGACGGGTTCGCCAAGTACGTTCTCAATGGCGGCACGATCACCAACGACCGCGAGGCGACCCAGACCATCACGGCAACCAAGCAATTTACGGCTGAGGCCCTCCAGGAGATGGAGAACACGGCTGTCCAATACACGCTGTATAAGAAGACTGCGGATGGTTGGGCGCCCGCAACCAAGGACGACATCGTAACCGAGAACGGAGTCAAGCTCCTCGGCGATAACTCTACGATTGCTGCTGACGGCAAGATCGTCACCACCATTGCGGGCTTCAAGGCCGAGGCCATGGAGCTCTCCGCTGCTGGTCCCGTTGTTCAGAAATACGACGTCGATACGGGCGCTCGTATGGAATACAAATACGTTGAGACCGCTATGACCGTTAACGGTGGCGAGTGGGTAACCGTTCCGTCTACCATTGACGCAGACGGCAACGTCACCTATCAAACCGTCAACGTAGGCGTTGTCGCACCTGGTGTCGGGGACCAGAAGACCACCGTTTACTTCTCTCCCGTTCAGGTTGACGAAACCACGATCAACAACGTTCTCGAATCCGATGTTCTCGTCACCATCGAGAAGGTTTGGACCGATAGCAATGGCGTCAACATCTCTGGATCGCAGGGCGATTTGGATGGCGTGACGTGCACGTTCGCCATCTACCGCAACGGCGAGGTCTTCCAGAAGGTAACCCTCAGCCTTAATGACTATAACGGGACCGACGAGTGGTTCAAGCAGTTGTCGTTTGATCGCTACGATGCGAATGGCCTCGAATATACCTGGATGATCAAGGAGGTCGGCATCACCGATCCCCAGGGTCGTGCATGGGGACAATCGTTCGAGTACCAAACGACCGTCGATGAGCAGGCCGCTACGGGCGATATGCTTCTCAACAGGGGTATCAAGTATCGTAACGTCGTTAGCGTGGATCCCGGCTATACGTTGACGTTTGATGTCCAAAAAGAGTGGTTGGACGGCTCCGATACGATTGCCCATGCTCCTGTCACGTATGGCCTCTACGACCTCGTGAACAAAAAGCTCGTTTCCATCGGTGCGGCGGGCACGCTCAGCGAAAGCAACAACTGGTACGAGAGTTTCTCCTATGCTCCCGAGTCTGAAGACCGTGTGGCATCTGAATATGTCATTGTCGAGCTTGCTGTCGACGGTGTGAACGTTGCCTTGACGGATGACTATGACACCATCCGCGCCAAGGCTGCGGCTGGCAAGAACGTAGACGTTTCCAACCGTATCGGTACCGTTGGCAACCCTGAGGCGGAGGATGCTCTTTACTACGTCTACAACGTGTACGTGTCGCTCCAAAACGAGGGCGAAACGTCAGCCGAGTACCTCATCGACAACCAACGTGACGCAACGCTCAACATGAAGTTGACCAAGAATTGGAACGTCGGTGACTCAATTGCGAACCTCAACGCTAAGTTCTTCGTGTATCGTGACGGTGAGATGTTCGATCTCCGCGACGTAACGGTAGAGCTCAGCGGCGCGACCCTGACCGCGGATGGCGGCATCCAAATTGCAGGCAGCGATGCCGTTGACAACAAGAACACGGTGAAAATCTCTGGTCTTGACAAGTTCGACAACGACGGCTTCGAGTATCACTACGCGCTTGTTGAGTCGACGCTTAATGGCCAGGTTATCGTAAATAATCGCGTTGAGGTTGACGGCGACTCTTATGTCAGCTCCGTCGCATTGAACGAGAACGAGACGATAATCAACGGCAAAGCCGAACACCATTCCGGTGACCTGTACGTTTGGGATTCCAACAACACAAAGCAGGAGACGCTTAGCCTTGACTCTTATAAGGTATGGCGTGATCAGGGCACTTCGTCACTAGTCACTGCTCGCCCCGACGTCTCCTTTGACGTCTATCGTGTCTCCTATGCTGAGAACCCTGAGATTGAGGCGGCCGTTGAGCTTGGCGACAAGGTGGGGTTAACCGAGGTCATCAGTCAATACGCAAATACTGATCACTCGGTAGTCCATGATCGCTTCTGGAATACCACGTACAATGATTGGTGTTGGGGTTGTGACCTCGGCGAAGTAGAGCGCTACGACGCCGACGGCTATCCTTATGTTTACTTCCTTGTTGAGAGGTATACCAGCAGCAGGGGAGTCTATGTCGAAGGATACGATAACGAGACCGGCAAGGTACCGAACATAGATTCGGACGTGACCTCCACCAGAGAGGTGTTCGATACTCCTTCGGAGGACCTTTCTACCACCTGTCTCGTTTTGGCCGATGGCGCTACGAGCCAATACTCCAAGACGACGGTGAACTACCGTTACGATACCCGTACGGTCAGCGGCCGCAAGATCTGGCACGTCATGCCGAGCCTCCTTGACATTCCCGATGTAAACAAGCCTGCTGTCACGGTCAACTTGTATCGGTCCTCTGTTTCCATCCCGGAGCTTGAGTATGGGACGTACGCACAAGATTTGCTTGAGACGTACAAATCCGAGCTTACATTCGTGAACACCGCCACGCTGAATGCCGACGGTGATGGCGTCTATGGTTTCATGTTCCTCAGCGACGAAGACTACTCCCCGCTCTTGAGGTATGACGAGTGGGGCCAAGAGTACCATTACTACGTATTCGAAGACGCCTCGACTGCGCAGGACCTTGATTCTGCGTATCCGAGTGAGGCTACCCAGATCACAGCAACTGACTTCCATATCGTCAACGTTTATTCCGTGAACGAGCCGGTCGAAATCACGATCAACAAGACGTGGCAGAAGAATGTGGCGGAAAACCCCGACCAGGAACCTGCCGCTCCTGCGAAGTTTGAGCTTTACGCCCAGGCCGTTGACTCCCAAGGCAACAAGATTGGCTCCGAGATACTCATGAGCACGGCGATCATGAAGGTCGACGAGGATTACGAGTCCTCCTTCACCTTCAAGTACATCACCGAGGGTGAGGATGCCAATGCTGAAGGCTTTGACGGAGCCAATTATGATACGCTTCCATACTATGCGGCAAACGACATTGCGTATGTCTACTATGTAAAGGAAGTTTCCATCCCGAACGGCTATATCTCCGACTGGGAAAGCCTTAAGGGCAGCTCCTTTGAAAATCCTGTAGAACTCACTGCGAGTGCGACTCATACCGGTAGCATCGGGGCGGGTGCGAAGGTTTTGAACGAGTACGGCAAGAGCACCTCCTTCAAGGTCTCCAAAACCTGGAACGATGACAATGCTTATGGTAAGGACTACCGCGTTCCTGTCACGCTGACCGTCTCTCGCTCTTGGGCAGGAAATACCGTCAACGGCCAATATATTGAGGGCGGCAAAGACGAGGTGTACTGCACCGTCGATCTGACGGAAGCCGATCTGAAGGCGGGCACCACCAACGTGTGGGAAAAGGAGATTACCGAGGTCAAGGGTGCCGATGGCAAAACCTATAAGGTCCAAGAGTATGCTCCTAATGCCAGCAAGTATGTCTATACGGTTACCGAGGAGAAGGCGACCAACGAAGATGACCAGGAGAGGTTGACAACAGATTATTACTTCACCCCGAACGGTACAGCGGGCACGAACACGCTGAGGCGCGTTTCCTCGCTGTCTGCTAATAAGCTGTTTACCTGGGCGAACAACGCAAACATTTCGGCTGCTGACTTCGCGATGTTGCAAAGCATCAATGCCGTCCCGACGGCAATCACCTTTGCGGTCCAACGTTCCGACAACAGTGACGGTTATCAATACGTTACAAGTAGCGGAACACGCGTGGATGCCTACACTGGCGACAACGTCCTCAAAAAGACAATAAACATCACCGCCAACAGCAGGAACACCCTCAAGGCAACTTGGCAAAACCTTCCCCAGACGAGCGTTGATGGTACGACTTCCTACACGTATCGCGTTGTTGAGATCCTGACATGGAAAAATGCCGACGACACGACCAACGATACCGTTTGGTACAGCGCAGAAAATGCAAACAACGATACGCTTCAGGCGACAGACAAAAACTATGCTCCTGAAATCGGTAGCGTAAGTGTCAACAAGACCGGTACGGTCTATATGCAGCAGACCTATGCGTTCACCAACAAGATCCCGACGGCGAGCATCAAGCTCATCAAGAAGTGGCAAGGTGACAACCTCAACCGCGACAACACGCGCCCCGAGAAGCTGTATATCACTGCTACGAGCAAAATCAACAAAAACTATTCCAGGGATTTCACGCTTACCAAGTCTGCGACTGGCACTGACGAGTGGACGACGACTGCTACGTTGCCGAAGTGGGATGATTCCAAGTATCTGTCCGACGTGTACACGCTCAGCGAGGAGAAGGGCAAGAACCAAAAGTTGTTCGAGCTCTATACCTTTGACTACGGCGTGATCGATAACGACAATCTTACCTACACGGTCACGAACAAGCTTACCGACGATGATCGCAAGCTTGTGAACGTCTCCGCGACGAAAACCTTCTCGAAGGATTCCGACGTCAAGGTTGTTACCCAGACGCGTGTCCAGTTCAAGATTTACGTCCAGGAAAAGGGCGGTACTGACCTGACTCAGATTACGGACGAGAACAAGGGTCAGTATGTTGGCAAGGAATATGTCAATAGCTTCGAGTGTGTCCAGGAAGTCCCCATTACGAACAACACCGGTACCGTCACATGGAGCGGTTTGAACAAATATTGGGAGCTCGAAGCTTCTGAGGCTGGAGACCCCCAGCGCATCGTCTACGTGATCCAAGAGGATCTGCTTGACGCAAGCGGCAACATCCTTGACACCCACAGCTACAAAGCTTCTGCCAACCCGAAGACCCCTTCCACCTACACGCCTTACTCTGAGGACAATACGGTGGTCGAGGATGTCAACGCCGGCACCCTTACCAACGAGCTGCAGACCAAGTCTGTCCAGGTAACAAAGTCCTGGGCGAACTCTCGTGGCGACTCCTTTGATGCTGCGACGGTGACAGACCTTGTTAACAAGGGCTCGCTCCCCAAGTCCATCATGTATGGGCTCCAATGGTATGTTGACGGTGCTTGGGCGGCAGTTCCTGGCGTTGTTGATAAGTCCTTCTCCACCATCGAACTTGCGAAAGCTGGCACGACTGGGGTGACGTGGGATGCGAAGGTCCCCCAAAACGACAAGAGCGGCAATGCCATCAAATACCGAGTTCTTGAGAAGTCCATCACTTACGACGGCACCAATTGGACAAACGTTAAGCAGACGGGTGCATTCGACGGGAATGTTGGCGCTAAGGACAACGGCGTTTACAACGTTGCCGACTTCAAGGCCAATTCCTCTAACGTGCTGAGCTCCGGCTCTATTTCCGTTTCCAAGAAATGGGAGGATGAGGACAACGCCTATGGTGATCGTACGGACGTCACCATCAATTTGTACCGCGATGGCGCCCTCTACGATACCCAGACGTTGAAAGCCAACAACAACTGGACCTACACCTGGGCCAACGTGCCCGTGTACCAAAGCGGTACCGAGACGTACAGCACGTGGTCTATCGAAGAGACTCCTATCAACGGTTATGACGTTACCTACGATCCTACGTACGCCAACACCGGATTCACGGTCGGTGTTGCCCAAACTGTTACTCTGAGTGCGACCAATACGCTCCAACGCACGAGCATCCCTGCCATGAAGCAGTGGGAGGACAATGATAATCAGGATGGCAAGCGCCCACAGTCCATCACCTTCACCGTGAAGGGTTCCGTTGGGAGCTCCATTGTCTACGACGGCGCTGATAAGGCCGGTGGCACGCATGTCGTTACCGGCAGTTCCGTTGACAACGCTGGTTGGTCCACGCCCTATACCTTCGAGAATCTCCCGAAGTACATCAATGGCAAACTTGTAACCTATACCGTTGACGAGAACACTATCGGCTCCTATACCGACAACAAGACTCTCGTGAACGGCACGGTTGTCCATACCAACAACTACACGCCTGAGGTTGTGACCATCAACGCCGAGAAGACTTGGGCCGGAGATACTGGTTACGAGGACGTTACTCGCCCGGCTTCCATCAACTACACGGTGAAGGGTTCCTACACCAAGGACGACAAGGTAAAGACCATCGACTACGGAACCATGACGGGCATGAAGGCGGACGGTTACCATGCCACCATGACCGACCTGCCCAAGTATCTTGAGCAGGGTTGTGAAGTCACCTACACCGTCGAGGAGATCGACATCCCTGGCTACACCAAGGGCGCGATGACGCAGACAAAGAATGGCAACACCTATACCTTCTCAGTCACCAACACCTTGAAGACCACCACCGCCGAGGCGGACAAGACATGGGACGACAAGTCCAACCAGGACGGCAAGCGCCCCGTGTCCATCACCTACGTCCTGACCGCGACGGCCAACGGCCAGACGGTCGGCGCCCTGTGCAAGACCCAGACCGTCACCGGCAGCAAGACCACCGACGACAACTGGTACTACAAGTGGGAGGACCTGCCCACGAAGGCCTACGTCGACAAGGAGAGCTACGACGTCACCTACACGGTGACCGAGCAGCTCAGCGCAGGGACCGTCTACGATCTCGCCAAGACCGAGACCGTGGGCAGCAAGACCACCTTCACCAACCACTATACGCCCGAGGTCACCAGCGTTTCCGCCGTCAAGAAGTGGGACGGCGAGGTTGATGCCCTCAAGGCTCTGACCCGCCCGGACTCCATCACCTACAAGCTGACGGCGAAGGTCGACGGCCAGACGGTCGACGCCCTTTGCAAGAGCGCCACGGTCGCACCGGACGACAAGACCGCCGACGCCGGGTGGGGCTACACGTTCGAGGGCCTCGACAAGTACCACGGCGGCAAGCTCGTCGCCTACTCCGTGACCGAGGTCGAGGTCGACGGCTACGCCACCGCGGTCGAGCAGTCCGCCGACGGCGCCACCTTCACGTTCACCAACAAGGCCGACTACACCTACGCCGAGGCCGACAAGGTCTGGGACGACGCCTCCAACCAGGACGGCAAGCGCCCCCTCGAGCTCACCTACGACCTGAAGGCCGAGATCACGGTCGCCGGCCAGGCCGTCGAGTTCAAGGCGCTCTCCGACAGCTACGTCGCCAAGGGCAGCAACGCGGACAACACCGGCTGGTACCACAAGTGGGAGAACCTGCCCAGGTACATCTACTCCAACGGCACCCCCCACGAGGTCTCATACACCGTGACCGAGACCGGCTACGACCCCTACACGCAGACCGAGGTGAGGGTCGACGGCAACAAGACCACCTTCACCAACCACTACACGCCCGAGACCGTCAAGGTCCTCGCCAACAAGGCGTGGGCGAACGAGGTCGACTCCCTCAAGGGCCAGACGCGCCCCGACTCCCTGACCTACACGCTCACCGGCACCTACACGGCCGGCGGCGAGCAGAGGTCCTACGCGCCGACCGAGGCCACCAAGACCGCCCGTCCCGCGGACAAGTCCAAGGACGAGGGCTGGGGCGTCGAGTGGGCCGGGCTGCCGAAGTACGCCCCCGGCTGCCAGGGAGCCGAGATCTCCTACGACCTCGCCGAGGCCGCGGTCACCGGCTACGCCACCGCCAAGGCCGGCCCCGCCAAGTCCGGCACCGACTCCTACGGCAACACCGTCTTCACGGTCTCGTTCACCAACTCCCTGGTCACCACCGGCGTCGACGTCGAGAAGGTTTGGAATGACGACGACGACCGCGACGCGCTGCGCCCCGGCGACATCGTCGTCAGCCTGCACGCGAACGGGGCGGACGAGGCGTTCCTCGGCAAGACCGCCAAGCTGAACGGGGACAGCCAGTGGAAGGCGACCTTCGCCGGGCTGCCGAAGTACCTCTACGAGGACGGCGAGGCCGTCGAGGTCGCATACACCGTCAGCGAGGACGAGGTCCCCGACTGGTACACCGCCGCCACGACCGGCACCGCCTCCGAGGGCTACGTCGTGACCAACACCCACGAGCCCTTCACGACCGAGGTCCTTGTCGAGAAGGCGTGGGAGTACGGCGGAGTTGACGAGAGCCTGATCGAGCTCGTCATGCCCGAGTCCATCACCTTCGACCTGACGGGCAAGACCGCCGACGGCGCCACGGTCTACACCGACACCTGCACCGTCGGCGCCGACGACAACTGGGCCCACACCTTCAAGGGCCTCCCGGCGTACGCCGAGGGCCATGTGGGCGAGGTCATCACCTACACCGTCGCCGAGGAGCCGGTCGCCGGCTTCGACACCGACGTCGCCTCCGCCACCGCCCAGAAGAGGTCCCCCGCGGGCGTCGACGAGCCCGGCGTCCTGACCTACACCTACAACTTCACCAACACCTTGAAGACCACCACCGCCGAGGCGGACAAGACATGGGACGACAAGTCCAACCAGGACGGCAAGCGCCCCGTGTCCATCACCTACGTCCTGACCGCGACGGCCAACGGCCAGACGGTCGGCGCCCTGTGCAAGACCCAGACCGTCACCGGCAGCAAGACCACCGACGACAACTGGTACTACAAGTGGGAGGACCTGCCCACGAAGGCCTACGTCGACAAGGAGAGCTACGACGTCACCTACACGGTGACCGAGCAGCTCAGCGCAGGGACCGTCTACGATCTCGCCAAGACCGAGACCGTGGGCAGCAAGACCACCTTCACCAACCACTATACGCCCGAGGTCACCAGCGTTTCCGCCGTCAAGAAGTGGGACGGCGAGGTTGATGCCCTCAAGGCTCTGACCCGCCCGGACTCCATCACCTACAAGCTGACGGCGAAGGTCGACGGCCAGACGGTCGACGCCCTTTGCAAGAGCGCCACGGTCGCACCGGACGACAAGACCGCCGACGCCGGGTGGGGCTACACGTTCGAGGGCCTCGACAAGTACCACGGCGGCAAGCTCGTCGCCTACTCCGTGACCGAGGTCGAGGTCGACGGCTACGCCACCGCGGTCGAGCAGTCCGCCGACGGCGCCACCTTCACGTTCACCAACAAGGCCGACTACACCTACGCCGAGGCCGACAAGGTCTGGGACGACGCCTCCAACCAGGACGGCAAGCGCCCCCTCGAGCTCACCTACGACCTGAAGGCCGAGATCACGGTCGCCGGCCAGGCCGTCGAGTTCAAGGCGCTCTCCGACAGCTACGTCGCCAAGGGCAGCAACGCGGACAACACCGGCTGGTACCACAAGTGGGAGAACCTGCCCAGGTACATCTACTCCAACGGCACCCCCCACGAGGTCTCATACACCGTGACCGAGACCGGCTACGACCCCTACACGCAGACCGAGGTGAGGGTCGACGGCAACAAGACCACCTTCACCAACCACTACACGCCCGAGACCGTCAAGGTCCTCGCCAACAAGGCGTGGGCGAACGAGGTCGACTCCCTCAAGGGCCAGACGCGCCCCGACTCCCTGACCTACACGCTCACCGGCACCTACACGGCCGGCGGCGAGCAGAGGTCCTACGCGCCGACCGAGGCCACCAAGACCGCCCGTCCCGCGGACAAGTCCAAGGACGAGGGCTGGGGCGTCGAGTGGGCCGGGCTGCCGAAGTACGCCCCCGGCTGCCAGGGAGCCGAGATCTCCTACGACCTCGCCGAGGCCGCGGTCACCGGCTACGCCACCGCCAAGGCCGGCCCCGCCAAGTCCGGCACCGACTCCTACGGCAACACCGTCTTCACGGTCTCGTTCACCAACTCCCTGGTCACCACCGGCGTCGACGTCGAGAAGGTTTGGAATGACGACGACGACCGCGACGCGCTGCGCCCCGGCGACATCGTCGTCAGCCTGCACGCGAACGGGGCGGACGAGGCGTTCCTCGGCAAGACCGCCAAGCTGAACGGGGACAGCCAGTGGAAGGCGACCTTCGCCGGGCTGCCGAAGTACCTCTACGAGGACGGCGAGGCCGTCGAGGTCGCATACACCGTCAGCGAGGACGAGGTCCCCGACTGGTACACCGCCGCCACGACCGGCACCGCCTCCGAGGGCTACGTCGTGACCAACACCCACGAGCCCTTCACGACCGAGGTCCTTGTCGAGAAGGCGTGGGAGTACGGCGGAGTTGACGAGAGCCTGATCGAGCTCGTCATGCCCGAGTCCATCACCTTCGACCTGACGGGCAAGACCGCCGACGGCGCCACGGTCTACACCGACACCTGCACCGTCGGCGCCGACGACAACTGGGCCCACACCTTCAAGGGCCTCCCGGCGTACGCCGAGGGCCATGTGGGCGAGGTCATCACCTACACCGTCGCCGAGGAGCCGGTCGCCGGCTTCGACACCGACGTCGCCTCCGCCACCGCCCAGAAGAGGTCCCCCGCGGGCGTCGACGAGCCCGGCGTCCTGACCTACACCTACAACTTCACCAACACCTTGCAAATCGTCGATGTCGACATCACCAAGGATTGGGAGGACGACACCGATCGCGACGGTCTCCGTCCCGAGAGCATCGAGATCGGCCTGCTTGAGTCCAACGAGAAGTTCTTGGATGAGGGCAAGCAGTTTACGCAGACGTTGAGCGGCAGCAATGAGGAGAATGCTTGGAGCGGTTCCTTCACGAAGCTTCCGAAGTATCTGTACGAGAACGGTGTTGCACGAATAGCTGAGTACTCCATCGAGGAGCTTACCGAGCTTCCCGAGTATGAAGTCAACATCGCCAAGACCGGTGCAAGCTCCTACGCTTGGACCGCAACCAACACCCATGATCCTTATTTGACCACTGCTGATGTCACGAAGGCTTGGGAGGATCAGGACGACCTCTATGGATTCCGTCCTGGCGAGATCACGGTTACCTTGATTGGCACCATCACGATTGACGCGAGTGGCGACGCTGACATCTCCGGTGATGACTACGCGATTGCTCCCACGCCGTTCAGCTCGGTCGAAAAGATCGTCTACCAGGATCAGCGCACGATCACCTCTGAGGATGAGTGGTCCGCGATCTTTGCCGACCTGCCCGTCAATGCTGAGCACGGCACCAAGATCACCTACAAAGTGTTCGAGGATGACGTACCCGGTTACGAGGGTGACGTGGAGATTGGCTCCTACACCGATGACGAGGGCTTTGAGCACTTCACCTTCGACTTCGATAACACTCAGATCGTAACCAAGGTCGACGCTGAGAAGGTCTGGGACGACCAGAACAACGTTGACAAGATCCGTCCGAGCTCCATCACTTTCGTCATGACTGGCAAGGTCACGGTCGACGGTCTCGAGACGACTTGTGTGACGCTTGAGAAGACTGTTGGTGCGGCGCAGAACTGGAAGGCAAGCTTTGAGAACCTGCCGAAGTACTACACCGACGGCCAGGAGATCGTCTACACCGTCACCGAGAAGGAAATCGCCTCTGGCTACACGCTGAAGGTCACGGGAGATGCCGAGACGGGCTTCGTCCTAACCAACACCCACGTGCCGCCTTCCAAGACCGCCAAGACCGGTGATGGGTCCGCTCCGCTTACTGCGGGTCTCGGAATGCTCGGTGTTCTGAGCATGGCGGCCCTTGGCTTCCTCCGTACTCGTCGTAAGTTCGAAGGCCGTAGGGCACGTGCCTAACGAAATCGAGCGAACGTAAAGCGCGATTGGGGGCGACGCGAGAGCGTCGCCCCTTTTGCGTATTGTGCTTCGCGGTGGCGCTGCGTGCTCGGCGACAGGCGACCCATGTGCCCGGCGATGGGGCCACGCGCTGTGGGCACGATTTTGGTGATGGGGGAGGTCGCCTCGCCCGTTCATCTGCGTATGTCTTCTTCGATTTCGGAGTGGTATCCATCTAGGGAAACGTATAATTGGGGCGTGTAACATGCGTTTCAAGTTCGATGCATGTCACTATGAATGCCACTATGCATATCACTATGCTCACCACTATCGAGGAAGGGTGTTTCATGCTTCGTGAAGGCAAGATTTGGGCAGGACAGGGTGAAAACCCCTGCTATTTGCTTCTGAACCAGGCCAATCGCCATGGTCTTATCTCCGGCGCATCGGGAACGGGCAAGACCGTCACGTTGAAAGTGCTCGCGGAGGGATTTTCCCAAGCAGGTGTTCCCGTGTTCATGGCTGATGTCAAAGGCGACGTTACGGGCATGGCCCAACCAGGAGAGGAGAACGATAACGTCACGAAGCGTGTCGCGAAGTTTAACATCGAGGATTGGACCTTTGCGGGTTGTCCCACCCGTTTTTGGGAGGTGGCCGGCGTGGGTGCCGGAGTCAATGGCGCCCAAAACGGTATTCCCGTTCGTCTTATGGTGTCCCAGATGGGACCGACACTCCTCTCGCGTCTTCTCGGCCTCAACGATGTCCAAGAAGGGGTGCTCAACATCGTCTTCCACGTGGCTGACGACCTCGGGATGCTCCTCATCGACCTCAAAGATCTGCGTGCCATGCTCAGTTATGTCGCCGAGCACTCCGATGAATACACTACCACCTACGGCAACGTGAGCGCGGCTTCTGTGGGCGCCATCCAACGTGCCCTCATCACCGTCGAGGATCAGGGCGGAAACGTTTTTTTCGGTGAGCCCGCAATCGATTTGGACGATTGGTTCGCCTGCGATGAGAAGGGAGCTGGCTACGTCAACATCCTTAACGCCGAACGTTTGATCCAAAGTCCCCAGGTCTATGCGATGTTGCTCCTTTGGATGATGGGTGACCTCTTTGAGAATTTGCCCGAGCTCGGCGATCCTGAGAAACCGAAGTTCGTTTTCTTCTTTGACGAGGCCCATCTGCTGTTCAACGGCATGCCCAAGGAGCTTTTGAACAAGATGATCCAAGTGGTCAAACTCATCCGATCAAAAGGCGTGGGCATCTATTTCATCACCCAAAGCCCTAGCGACATCCCTGACGAGGTCTTGGCCCAACTTTCCAATCGTATCCAACACGGCCTGCGCGCATATACGCCCGCTGAGCAAAAGGCGGTGAAGGCCGCAGCTGCGTCTTTTCGCGCAAATCCTTCATTCAAGTCCGAAGACGCCATTCTCGACCTTGGTACCGGCGAGGCACTTGTGTCCTTTCTCGACGAGGACGGTCGTCCCTCCGTGGTCGAGCGTGCCAAGATCCTCCCGCCCCAATGTCTCATGGCGGCGGCGCCCCTCGAGACCATAGAGGCAGTTGTCGCCTCCGAGCAGGAACTGTACGACAAGTACGCCACCTCCATCGATCGCACTTCCGCCTACGAGAAGATCACGGGTGTGGCGGCCCCTGATGGCGACGACGGCCTTGGGAATGCCAATGAGCCAACGATGGGGGAGGGCTCAAATGACCCGACTTCAACGCATGAGCCTTCGACCGCCTCCGTCGCGCCGATGGGCCCTTGGACGTGTGAGTGTGGTGCCGAGAACGATAGCAAGTTTTGCCGCGAGTGTGGCAAGGAGCGTCCATCACCAGTTGTTGCTGCGGATGGTCCTTGGACATGTGCGTGCGGTCACACTAACGAGGGTGGGAAGTTTTGTCCGAGTTGTGGCGCGCCTCGCCCCGAGGGTGGCACGGATGGTCCCTGGACATGCGAATGTGGCCAAACCAATGATGATGGCAAGTACTGCTCCGGTTGCGGCGCGCGACGTCCCGTTTCTGCCGGTGTGAGTTGGAAGTGCAATTGCGGCCACACCAACGAGGGTACGAAGTTTTGCAGCTCCTGCGGGCAATCCTATGAGCAGGGAATCATGACCAAAGATCAAAAGAAGGCTGCCGACGCCGAGGCGAAGGCTGCGGCCGCCGCGAAGGCCAAGGAGGAGCGAGAGGCCGCGAAGGCCAAGGCCGCCGAGGAGCGCCAAGCGGCTAAGGAGGCAGCTGCAGAGAAGAAGGAGAAGGAAGCCAAGGAGCGGGCGGAGGAGAAGAAGAAGGAGCAGCGTGAGGCCCAGATGATGAAGACGGCGAGCAGCGTCATTGGCCAGATTGGCCGTACCGCCTCAAGTACGCTCGTCCGTGGGTTCCTCAACAACCTGATGAAGTAAGTTGCCCTCCGACTTCGGTAATGCAATCCCGGTAACGTAATTATTCTCGCAAGCATACACAAGGAGGACTTCCCATGGCGGAAGCGAACAAGGCCAAGGAGAACAAGGCCAAAGCGAACAAGGCCAAAGCGAACAAGGCCAAAGCGGCAGACATTCGTCCCGTTGTCTCCAAGAAGAAGCGAGCAAAGAAGCAAGCTGCGGAGAAGAAGCACATCCCTCGCAGCCGTGGTCAGGTGTATTCCGGTATTGAGGAGCTGCCCCTTGGATTTGCTTCCGAGAATCTCACGAAAGGTTGTCTTGTCCTCGAGGGTGGAGCGTTTCGCGGCCTGTATACGAGTGGCGTTCTTGACGCCCTCATGGAAAACGACATCAACCTGCAATCTACTGTTGGCGTGTCTGCAGGTGCCCTTTATGGCTTTTGCTACACCGGGGCGCAATTGGGCAGTGCCCGCATCAACCTGCGGTATCGTCATGACAATCGCTATGTGGGTCCTCGAGCACTCAAGAAAAACCACGGAATCTTCGGTTGGGATTTCTTGTTCGGTCGCATCCAATTGCAGACCGCCGAGGAGCGCCGTCGCTTCTTCGACGAGCGGCGTCGTTTCGTGGCTGTCGCGACCAATATTGACACGGGAGAGGCGGAGTATCTCGAAAAGGGCGATGTGGACCATCGTCCCTGCTACGATATCATTGCAGCTACCTGCGCTTCCGCATCCATGCCTTATGTGTCCAAACCGGTGTGGGTAGGCGCGAGCCGCTATCTTGACGGTGGTTGTGCTGACAAGATCCCATTCCAGTGGGCGATTGACGAAGGCTACGAGAAGATCATCGTGGTACGTACGCGTGAACGCGCATTCCGCAGGGAAACCGGCAAGTCGACCGAACGCATGGCGAAGGCAACCTATGGCAAAGAGTTTCCTGCCTTTGCCGAGGCGCTTGGCAGGAGCGATTTTGCCTACAACGAGCAATGTGCGCGCCTTGAGGAGCTTGAGTGCGAGGGCCGTCTGCTTGTCGTTTACCCCTCCGAGCCGGTTGAGGTTACCCGTTTAGAGAAGGATATGGAGAAACTTGGCGCCCTCTACCATCTCGGATATAACGATACCATGGCCATGGTGGACCAAATCAAGGCATACCTTGCTGAATAGTTTGCCTTATCGAAAGTGCCGTAGAGCCCCTTTCTTTTGATAGGGGAAACGTTAATTCGTGTTGTTATGTGGTGCTTGAATAAGTTCGCGCGACAAAATCTCGAAAATGCGTCATAATGGGATGTAACAAGAGGGGCAGCGGATTCCGGAGCCCAAGTCAATTCTGAAGGGGCCCCTTTACCCTGGATGGATTGGTGGAAGCGATCGGCATCCGCGCTTGGACACGGTTCCGCTCCCCTTGCCCAAAAGGCCTTGCGACCTCACTCCTTGCAAGGCCTTTTCTTTTTGCGCCACGCATGCGCACCAGGCCTTTCCTGTTCTGCCCGATTGCTATGCGAGGACTGCAAACGGGGCGCTACGCGGCGGAAAGCAGTCACGATAGCTGCGCAAATAGCGGTCAAGGGCATAGCGCAAGGGATGGCAAGGCCAATTGCAAAGTTCCCGCTCCCAACTGCAGTTGCCCCAACAGACGGGAAGCAGGTTACACTTGCGGCATTGGGGGTCTTCGAGGGGGTTGAAGGTGATGGCGTCGGTAACGGCGATTGAGTCGGGGTCGGAGGAAGACGCCCAATCAAGAAGGTTGAAAAGGGAGCGGGACTTGTCGCCCATCCATCCGTCGCATTTGTAGACGTCTCCGAAGGCGTCGATGACAAAGGACGACTCAAGATGCCCAGAGCAGAAATGGTCGCTGGCTGAAAGCATGCCGGCGAGGCGAGGCGCGGTAAAGCCTTCCTGCGCAAGGGCCTCATAGTTGGCGTGGGCGAACTCCTCGTGAGTGTATAGGTCGAAACCCGGTTCGCAGAAACGATGTTCCCCGGGGCAGTTGAAGGTGTGGGCGTAGTCGTTGAGCTTCGCGGGCGTGACGGAGACGTTGCGGGAAGCGAGGGCGCGGCGGAGCTCACCAAGGCGGGCCATGTTGACCTTATCCGCGTTCATGGCGGCACTTACGGCGATGCCTCGCTCTTGGAGTGCGTCGATGGCGGACATGATGGCTTGGTAGGGGTTGTCCACGTCTACCGCAGGCCGTCTTTTGTTGTGGAGGTCCTCGGGCCCGTCGATGGTGATGAGCATGGAGCTGACTCGGGAGCCGAGGAGCAGGTCGGCCTCATCCTCCCCGATTCGGGTGGAGTTGGAGAGCATCATGGCGTCGTATTCGACACCATGCGCGTCGCAAAAACCGATTAGGCGGTCGCTGATGCGGCTGACGAGGTTGAGACAAAGCTGGGGGTCGCCGCCGTACCATTCGACAAACAACCGGGAAAAGCCAGTGGCATCAAACCTCTTCTCGACGAAGGAGAAGATCGCGTCTTCGACCTCAGGGGACATGAGGGATTTCGCAGCAAGCTTGTCCTGTTCGTAACAATAGGCGCAACGGCAATTGCACGCATAGGTAGGTGCCAAGGACAAAAACAACTGGTCGCAGTCGGTGCGGGCGGAAAGGAAACGCCGCTGTTGCTCCGCGAGCTCGTCCCGGTCGTCCTCCACGAGGAAGCCGGCGTCCGTTAGCTCATCTAACGCCTCCTTGTCGCCTTCCATCGTCTCGAAGGCGTTGGCGTAGCGCTCGTCGCAGGTCGCGAACCTGCCTGTTGCGGAGTTGAACAAGGCGTAATCCTCATCGAGTTTGCACAAAAGCGCGTAGCGTGACTGTTTCATGGTGTCCTCCTTGCACCGTATTGTAGCGCGCCGACTCTATAAAGATTGCGCGTACAATAGGAGTAAGAGATCGGGGCTGGTTTTGGCCCGTG
>CAVIKF010000001.1:0-228921 GCA_963643505.1 Eggerthellaceae bacterium | reverse complement strand
TTTTGGCCCGTGAGGGGTTTTGCGCCCGGGAAGGCATGGTGGGTACATGAGGTTTTTGCATCTGGCTGACCTGCACATCGGCAAGCAGATCGGGAGCTATTCCCTTATAGAGGACCAACGTTTCACGTTGGAGAGAATCGTCGGACTCATGGGCGAGCGCAATGTCGATGCGCTTATAGTCGCGGGCGACATTTACGACAAGAGCGCCCCCTCCGCCGAGGCGGTCTCTCTCTTCAACGACTTTTTGACTGAGGTGGTGGATGCGGGCATCACAGTGATCGCCATTCCGGGCAACCATGACTCTGCCGAGCGCATATCCTTTGCCCAAGATATCCTTAAACGCCAAAAGGTCTACTTTCCCCCTGTGTATGACGGGACGCTCATGAAGGTTCCCGTTTGCGACCAATGGGGCGAGGTGGATGTGTGGCTCATGCCGTTCATCAAACCTGCCATGGTGCGCAAGTGTTTTCCCGACCTTGAACTTGGCAATGACTACACCGCGGCGGTGTCTGCGGTGCTCGGTGCGTGCGAGATCGACCCGGTGCGCCGTAACGTGCTTGTTGCCCACCAATTCGTGACCGCTACTGGCGTCGTCACGGAGCGAGCGCTTGAGGAGTTGGACCTTGGCGGCGTCGACAACGTGGACGTAAGCCTGTTCGACGCCTTTGACTACGTTGCGTTGGGGCATGTCCATCGTCCCCAGCGCGTTGGTCGTGACGTGGTGCGCTATGCCGGTAGCCTCCTCAAGTACTCCGTTTCCGAGGCATTGCGCCCCAAAAGTCTCGCCTTCGTCGAGATCGGGGAGAAGGTTTCCGATGAGGCGGGCGCGTGTGTGACCTTTGAGCTTGTCGACATGCCGGCCCTTCGCGACCTGCGTGTCATCGAGGGCCCCCTTGAGATGTTGACAAGTCCGGAGGTCGTGGGCGCGGCAAACGCGGACGATTATGTTTTTGCGCGCCTGACCGACGAGTATCCCCAAATCGACGCCATGGCGAAGCTTCGTGCCGTCTACCCCCACATCCTCGGTATGGAGGAGCGTGCCGGTGTGAGTGGTGCCGGAACCGACGATGACGAATTGATCGACCTCGACGACTTTAACCCTTTCGATGCCTTTTGCGCCTTCTTCCAAAGGCAAACCGGCAAGGATATGACACGGGAGCAATGCGCCCTGGCAGAGGCAGCGTTGCATGAGGCCAAGGAGGCCAGCGTGCGAGGTGAGCGTGACGTCTTTGACGGGGTGGTCGAGGAGCCGGAATTGGCGGTTGCGGTAGGCGAGACGGGTGAGGACGTGGCAGGCGAGACGGGCGGGGTGGACGTCTTTGACGGGGTGGACGAGGAAGGGGGTGGTCCTCAATGAGGCCGTTGAAGCTGATCATGAGCGCATTCGGGCCTTATGGCGGGGAGACCGTCGTCGATTTCGAGCAATTGGGCACTTGCGGCCTGTATTTGATCTGCGGCGATACCGGGGCTGGCAAGACCACGCTATTCGATGCCATCAGCTATGCCCTCTACGGCGAGGTCTCGGCGGATGATACCAGCAAGCGAGAGCCGCGTCAGCTTCGCAGTGACTTTGCCGATCCTGCCATGGAGACCTTCGTGGACCTTACGTTCGAGTACCGCGAAGAGGTGTTCCACATCCGTCGCAACCCGGAGTACGCCCGTGCGAAGAAGCGCGGCGAGGGCACGACGCTACAAATCGCTCGCGTGGAGTTTGAGCGCCCTGGCAAGCCGACGCTCACCAAAGACCGCGAGGTCAATGCTGCTGTCGAGGAGTTGCTTGGTATCGACCGCTCCCAATTCGGTCAAATCGTCATGATTGCCCAAGGGGAGTTCCGCAAGCTGCTCACCGCCGATACGAAGACTCGCCAGGCAATCTTTCGCCGCCTGTTCGGCACGGAGCTCTATCGCGACTTCCAAGACAGGCTCTCGGCTGAGGAGGGCAGGTTGCGCGGCAAATACGACGAGGCGAACAACCAGGTTTGGGCACTTGCCACCAATGTCCAATTCGAAACAGGTTCCGAGGAGGGGCTCGAGCGAGAGCGGCGCCTCGAGAGCGGGACGGCGACGGCCGAGTGGCTCTTTGGTGCCCTGGAGGCCCAAGAGGAGCGTGATGCCCGTGCCGCAACCGAGCTCGCCGCGACCTACGACCACTTGCGTGACGAGTATGTCCGGGTGAAGACCTTGATCGGATCGGTGGAGAACCTTCCTGTCATCAAGCGGCAACGGGAGGTGAGGGCAAGCGCACTCTCCAAGCTTGAGGAGGACGCGCCGCTTGCCCAAGCTGCCTTTGACCAGCAGTGTTCCTATGACAGCGAACGCCAGGCAAAGGCGGACGAGGCTGCGGCCCTCAAGGCACGCATCGCCGAATACGACACGCTTGCCAAAGAGACGAAAATCGTGGCCGACATGGTTGCGAAGGGGCGTGAGGTCGATGCCCTCCTTGTTCAGGCCAAGGATGAGGAGGCAAAGACCGGTGAGCGCCTCGCTTTGGCTAAAAAACGCCGCGAGCAACTCAAGGATGCCCGTGTTGAGCTATCAGATGCCCGCATTGGGGTGGAGGCGTGTGAGCGCCAGTTGAAGGAGGCGCGGGAGATTCTCGATCGGTTTGCCCAACTCGCCCAAGCCGAGGATGACTTTGAAAAGGCGCACGCCGCCCTTGTCGACATCGGTTCCCAATGCGAGGCGCGCACGGCCGCTGTCGAGGAATTGCAAAGGCGCATCGCAGAGATGGAGGCCCAGGAAGCGTTGCTCAAGGAGGCGCCGATCTTGAAGGAGCGCGCGCAGGCAGAGCTTGTCGTCGCGACGACCAAGGTGCGTGAGGTGGAAAAGGACATTGAGCGGCTTGCGAAACAGCGTGCGGAGGTCGATGCCGCCCATCACGCGGAGCAGGATGCGGCGCAGGCGTTCCAGGGTGCCAACGATGCCCAACAAGTTGCGGAGGCGAAGTTGTCCTTGCTTGGCAAACTTCAGCGTGCGGACATGGCCGGGTTGCTCGGTGCCGAATTGGAGGAGGGGTGTGCCTGTCCGGTTTGCGGCTCGACGAGCCATCCAAATATCGCAGGCCGCGCAGAGGGTGCTCCCACCGAAGAAGACATGGAGGCGGCTGAGGCCGCCGTGGAGGCGTGCAAGACCGAGGTCGCGCGGGCGATGCAGGTCCTTGCGCGAGCCAAATCCCACAAAGAATCGTGTGAGCGGGTTGTGGCCGAGGCGATTGATCACGACGGCGACGAGGACGCACTTGATGCGTCCTTGGCTGAGGCGAGGCGGATTCATGCGGACATGTCGAGTCGCTTGTCTGACGCCACCGAGTTGATGGACAAATATACCAAGGTCAGCTCCGATCTCGCAACGCTGCGCGGAAGCTTGGAGGGTGCCCGGGATGCCGAGAAGGTCGCGATGGATCGCAAGGCTGCCATGGCAGCAGATGAATCCGCAAAGTCCCAGGTCCTGCAGGTGAGAAGGGACGCCCTTGCCGATACCACCGCCACGCAGGCCAAAAAGCGTGTCGTGGAATGTGACGAGTGCCTCGTTGAAGCCAAGAGGCGCTATGAGGTTGCGAGTGCCCGTGACGTTGAGCTTTGTGTGGTGACCAAGGAGGTGCAAAACCTCGAGGAGACCCTCAAAAAGGATCAGGCGTCCGTCTCCCGGTTCCAGGCTGCTGCTTCGGATTTCGAATCCAAGCGCAAGGCCGCCCAAGCCATCGTGGACCAATTGGGAAGCACGTTGCCGTTTGCAACGGTCGGTGAGGCCCAGTCCCGTATCGCCAAGCTCACGTCTGAGGTCGAAGCGTCCCGGAAAGCCCGAGTGCGGGCTGAGCGGGCCCTGCGAGAGATTGAGGAGTCGATCCGAGTCGCCCAAACCGAGATCGCGGGCCTCGACAAGCAAATCGCCGAAGCGCCGGCGGTCAACGTGGAGGAGCAGAAAGCCCTGCTTGGGGAGATCGAGGCAAAAGGCAAGGAGGCGGACGTTTCCAAGCAGATCGTCTCCGGACGTCGCCAGGCGAATGGGAAGGCGTTCTTTGTCCTGCAGCACAAGATGGAGGAGATTTCGGCCATCGAGCAACGCTACGGCCTTGTGAGCGAGGTGTCTAACGTTGCAAACGGCAAATTGCGCGACCAGGCGAAGCTGCAGTTCGAGTCCTACGTCCAAGCGCTGTATTTCGACCGGGTCGTCGCCGCGGCCAACCGTCGCTACAAGGTGTTGACGGACAATCGCTACGAGATGCGTCGCCGCAAAGACGAGACCTCCCGCCGTGGCCAATCCGGCCTCGATCTCGATGTCTACGACCACCATACCGGCAAGTGCCGTGCAGCTTCCACCTTGTCCGGCGGGGAGGGCTTCGAGGCCTCGCTTTGTCTTGCCCTTGGTCTATCCGATGTGGTCGCAAGGCATGCCAGCGGCATAAAGCTTGACGCCATGTTCATCGATGAGGGCTTTGGCAGTCTCGACCAGCGTTCTCTCACCCGTGCCATCAACATGCTCATGCACCTGTCCGGCGAGCAGAAACTCATCGGCATCATCAGCCATGTTGACGAGCTCAAACGCAACATCGACCGCCGGATCGTCGTCAGCGGAAGCACCCAGGGGAGAGGTTCGTCTCTCACTGTCGAGTAGGGATCGCATCGAGAAACCCTCTTTCTCGAGTTCTGGCGATGAGCTGCTCGACCTTCACGGTTTTTATGCGGAGTTGTATAATACACGGTTTAAGAACTGTGTCGATCGGTATCACCGTCGGCGCAGGGGAAAGAGGAGAAACTCGGTCTCGATGAGACCGCATTTGAGGAGAGTCGTCTTATGACGGACACACCAAACATGGCAATGCCGACAGCCGAGGCCAACACCGACAACAAGGTGCGCCTTGCCGTGTTCGACCTTGACGGGACTTGTTTGGACGGCAGCTCAACCGTGCGCTTGGTGCTCGATTTGCTGAAGAAGAGAAACCTGGGGATCGGCACTGGCCTGATGATCGGGTTTTGGGGCTTGGCATACAAGTTCAAGCTTCCGCAAGACGAGAGCTGGGTGCGCGCTAAGCTGTTCCATGCCTTCGAGGGCCAGCCCAAGGAGGAGGCCGACGCGTTCATGGGTGAGTATTTCGACCGGGTCGTGGAGAAGATCTGGCGCCCCCAGGTACAACCTGAGATCGATGCCCACCACGACGCTGGTCGCACGGTCATGATCGTGTCCGCGTCCTTTGAGCCCATCGTCTTGCGAGCCTGCGAGCGCCACAACGTGGACTACCAAATCTCTACGCGCATGAAGGTGGGTGCGAACGGGTGCTATACCAATGCGGTGGACGGCTTGCCTATCGAGGGCGAGCAGAAACTCATCGCGTTGCGCTCCTTCTCCGACGGTCGTTTTGGCGAGGGTAATTGGGTATGCGAGTTTGCCTATGCGGACCATTACTCCGATATCAAGCTCTTGGAGTTCTCGCAAAACCCCTACGCGGTGTGCCCGGACACGGCGCTTAGGAAACATGCCGAGGACAATGGGTGGAACATTCTCGATTGGGAGATTGATACCGAGAAGAAAGGTAGCGAATAACCTTGCCAGATGCATTCGAACCACAAAGGTCGCAAGACGCCGAGGACACCGTAGTCGAATACTTCTCACGCGCTGAGCAGGCGTGCGAGAACGGTGACGTTGTTGGCGGCATGCACCTGTACCTCGCGGCTTTCGGTTTTGCGACGGCCCGTTCTCGTGTGCCCAACGAGAAGGCCATCACCAGTCTGAAGCGTGCCTGGTCGATTGCGTGCAACCTTCGCGAGCGCCCGTTGGCGGAGTATGTATTCGAGAAGATGGTGCCGTATCTGAACTCGGCAGAGGAGTCCCATTGTGCGAGCGAGCTGCAATCCTTGGCGTTTGACAAGCTTGCCGAGTTCGGTTTGACCCGGGAACGCCTGTCGCAATTCGCGAACATGGCCACCGGCGGCGAGGCGGTTGCCGGTCCCATGAAGTTGATGCATCTCGGCAGTTTTCGTGTGCCGTCCTTTCCCGACGACCTGTCTTCCATTGACGGTATCGACGAGGTTGACCAGTTGTTGGACGCGGTTGCCAAGGAGAGCGCTGGCGCGGTTGCCAAGGAGAGCCCAGGCGAGGATACAAAGGACTCGGTCGACGAGTATTTCAACGAGCCTGCCTTGCAGGAAAAGTTCGAAGAGGCGTTCGATGAAGTTCATGGCAAGGTGGATGCGCAGGAAACGGGACCAGACGGGGAGCCTGTCCCGGGCTTAGAGGTCTTCAACCCCCAAGGCTCCTTCGAGATCACCGATGAGGGCATAAGCTTAGGCCCCGGTTTCGGGTTGCGCTTGCCGCCCAAGGAGGTAGACGAGGAGGCTTCCCAGTTCGGACAAATGGTGAGCTCTCTAAACGAGATGATGGCAAACTTCGAGAAGAACAACGGCCAGCGGGTCGTTGAGCCGGTAGCGAGCAATGCTGCCTCTTCCTCAACGCGTCCCCGTACCGGCATTGTCGCGCCTGGTGAGTTGCCCGAGGGAGCCACGTTTGCCGACCTTGTCGGTTATGACCGCGCCATCGAGATCATGCAGACTTTTGGTATAGGATTGCGCGGCGATCCTGACTTTTTGTCCCTGGTCGAGGCGCTCAACGAGCTCCACGGTATCGACAATATGCCGGCGACGGACACGATTTTGATGCGCTCCGTCGCCCGTGAGGATGCTAACAAGTTCATGGAGGCAACCGCCAACGAGCTTGGCCTGCCCGTGATTCGAATGAGCATGGACGAAACGCTCCAAGGGGCGGTAACGCTTTGTCTGACGGTGCGTGCCGACAATCCTCCGAAGATGGACAAGGCCCGCCCCCAGTTCACGGAGCCGGCGGTCCTTTGTCTTGAGGATGTCGACCTTTGGATGGCGCCGATGGATCCCGTGGGTGATGACGCGGCTCCTTGGCCCCAACGCTTGACCCGTGGCGCCCAAGAGGCGGTGCGCCTTATCCGCTCGGCGGTGGAAAATCCCGAGGTCTACGTTCTTGCCACCATGTCATCCTTCGGTGAGATGGACGGGTTCTTCTGTGACGTGCTCACCCCCTTCAGCGTCGTGGAGATTGAGGTTCCCAACGATTTGGAGCGCGAGGAAATTTGGAAGTCCCTCATGAGGTCCCATCCGTCCCTTTCCAACCTGCGCCTGCGATCCTTGGTCGAGTATTCCGCGAACCTCCCTCGCGACGACATCTACATCGCGGTGCGCGAGGCGATCGAGGAGGCCTACAAGCAAAGCTTGGCGACCCGCACCTATATGCCGGTCACCTATGACAACCTGCTCGAGAAGCTCTCCGCTTACCAGCCGTTGGAATCTGAGGAGTATAAACACCTCGAGGACGAGGTGGCTGAGAGGTTGCGCTCCGAGTTAGATGCCTTTGACTCGGTGGACTCCCTCCTCGGCCTCGAAAGCGACGTGGAAGGTGATGGGGATGGGGACGCAGGCCAACCGAAGCTGAGTTTGGATGAGGACTTTGGCCTCGACAATCCCTATTTCGCACTGTAGGGGCGACTATGGCGGCTAAAGGGGCGTTTCGGCCCTGTGCTGTTTGGCCCGATGGCGTCCTTGACCAGCAATCCTTTTGCGAACTGGTACGCGCTGAGGGAGCGGTCTGCGCCCGACCGAACTTGCCCTGGCGCTATATCGACGACGCATACGGAGTGTTGGTGTCCGAGGTTATGCTTCAACAGACCCAGGTCAAGCGGGTGTTGTCCTTTTGGCCGAGGTTCATGGAATTGTTTCCGACCCTTGCGGCCTTGGCTTGCGCCCCCACCTCGGAGGTTCTTTTCGCTTGGCAAGGCCTTGGCTACAACCGTCGCGCATTGGCTCTCAAACGTGCGGCGGAGGAATGTGTCGCGGCGGGCTTGGACGACTTGCCCGATACCTACGAGGGTTTGCTTGCCTTGCCCGGTGTCGGTCCTGCTACTGCTGCCGGGGTCCAAGCATTCGCCCGCAACCGACGGGGTGTCTACCTTGAGACCAACGTGCGCACCGTCTTTCTTCATCTGTTGTTCCCCGAGGAGGCGAAGGTAAGCGACAAGCGCCTCGTGCCTCTTGTGGCCATGACGTGTCCCGAAGAGGATGTCCGTGATTGGTATTACGCGCTTCTCGATTTCGGCGCCTACCTCAAGCGTCAGGTCACAAATCCCTCACGTCGCAGCGCCACCTATACCCGCCAGAGTGCTTTTCTTGGCTCACGTCGCCAAAAGCGTGCCGAGTTGGTGCGCATCGTCCTCGATACGCCAGGGACCTCGGTGGTTGCGGCCCATCGTGTGCTCAATGACTTGGAGGCAGGTCAAGGCCGCCCCGAAGTCCAACCCGCCCTGTTCGAATCCATTCTGGCCGATCTTGTCTCAGAGGGATTTTTCAAGCGTGAGGGCGACGGCTCTCCCGAGGACCGGCTATTCCCCTGAGTCGGGCCGGGTTAAGCCTTGTCACGCCACGGGATAGCAACCCAACACCTTGACCTCACGAAGCTTCAGGCGCAGGCAACTCAGCGCGGTCTGCACCTCGGGGTCGTTGACGGAGCCCTCGATGTCCACGAGGAACATGTAGTCACCCAAGGCTTGCTTGGTGGGGCGGGATTGCAACATCGTCAGGTTGACGTTTGCGTAGGCGAACTCTTCCAAGATCATAAGCAGCGCGCCCACTCGGTCAGCTTGGAGGAAGAGGGCGAGGCTCGTCTTGTACTTCGTTCCCGTGAACACGTTGGAGGTGCCGGGACGACCGATGAGGGCGAACTTCGTCTGGTTGCCGAAGCGATCCTCGATGTCCTCCTCGACGACGCGGGCGCCATGGATCTCCGCAGCGAGCTTGTTGGCGATGCCAGCGGTGTGGATGTCGTTTGCGGCGATGCGTGCGCTTTCGGCGGTCGAGCTCGTGGTAGTGGTCGGTTTGCCGGGGAAGTGGCCAGCGAGGTAACGGCGGCATTGCGCGATGCCTTGGGCGTGGCTGGCGATCTGGGTGATGTCGGCGAGGGTGGCGTCAGGGTGCATGAGCAGGCAATGGTGGATGTCGACGATATGCTCACCGAGGATGACCGCGGAGCTGTTGAACGCGAAGTTGTCCATGGTGGCGGTGACGGCGCCTTCCAAGGAGTTCTCCGTTGGGACGACGCCGAAGGCGACCTTGCCGCGATCCACGAACTCAAAGATCTCGTCGAAGGTGGCGCAGGGGAGATACTCGGCATCTTTAAGTTGCATACGTGCGGCAAAGGCGCGCGCCGCCTCGTCTGAATAGGTTCCCTCAGGGCCCAGATACGCTATGGTCTTGTCGTTCATCTTGCTCACCCCGTATAGTTCGAGTCTCTTTGTCGTACGTCGCACTATGATACCCGACTCTCCAAGAGCCGGGTTGCTCACGATAAAAAGATAGCCAAAGGTAACAATCGTGTTATTGCTATTGGTCCTAGTAACATTATCGTGACCTACACCGTTTTCTTGTAAAACCCCTTGAAGGAAAGAAGGAAAATACGCTCAGTAGTAGTAGGCGAGTACACACTGAGGAGGTGTGCACATGGGAACTATGACTTGTTCCACGGAGTTTCAGTCTATGCTCGAGGCGAGAGGGGTTTCGCGTCGAAGCTTCATGAAACTCTGCGGCACTTTGGCAGTCGCAGCCGGTTTGACCGAGCTTGCGGCTCCCAAGGTTGCTCAAGCTGTCGAGGAGTCCGTCATCGGTGCCAAGACCGGTGGATTGTACCCGGTCATTTGGATCGAGGGTGCGTCTTGCACGGGCTGCACCGAGTCGTTCGCTCAGGTCGATACGCCTGACCCGGCGACGGTCGTCCTCGAACTTTTGTCCCTTAACTACTCCGAGACGTTGTCTGCAGCAGCAGGCTACTCCATGGAGGAGGCTAAGGAGCAGACCATCAAGGCAGGCGATTACATTCTGGTGTATGAGGGTGCTGTGCTGAAGGGTTGGGAAGGCCAGGCGCTTCGCGTCGCCGATGCCCCCGGCACCGAGCATCTTCTCGAGGCCGCAAAGAGTGCAAATGCCGTTGTCGCTTTGGGATCCTGCGCGGTCAACGGTGGTTGGTGCGCAGCGTACCCCAACGCTTCCAACGCATGTGGCGTCCAGCAGTATCTCAAGGAGAATGGCATCAAGACCCCTGTTGTCAACATCCCTGGCTGTCCCGCCAACCCCGAGTGGCTTGTTGCTGCCCTCGTCGACGCCCTCATGCTCGACACGGGCGACCTCTCCGCTCTCAAGCTCGACAACAAGAACAAGCCGAGCCAAATCTTCGGCCAGTCCATCCATGACAACTGTGAGCGTCGTGGCCACTTCGAGAACGGCGAGTTCGTCTACGAATTCGGTTCCGAGGAAGAGGCAAAGGGCTATTGTTTGTACCCGCTGGGTTGCCGTGGTCCCCAGACCTACGCAAACTGCGGCGTGACCCTTTGGAACCACCGTCGTAGCTGGTGCGTCAAGGCCGGCTCTCCCTGTATCGGTTGTTGCGAGGCCGACCCCACCAATCCCAACGACAACTGGGTCGAGGTCGGTACGCCGTTCCGTAACCGCCAACGCGACTTGCACATCGGCGGCATGTTCTTCTCTCCCGACGTTCCCGCTGTCGGCTTGACCGTCCTTGTTGCCGCTGCTTTGGTTTGCCATGGCTTCGGCATGAAGAAGTCCGGTCGTATGGATGGTGGCGCGCCCTTTGAGAAGATTCGCAAGTGGGACGCAAAGCACCCCGAGAAAGCCATTGGCCAATACGATGACATCTACGAGGTTATCGAGAAGGACAAGGCCGACGCTGCCCGAGCCCGCGACGAGAAGGCCGAAAAGCTCGAAGGCGACAAGGCTCAGCGTGCGTACGCCAAGAAGCTCCAGCAGGATGGCATTTATGGCGCCATGCCCATCGGAGAAGGCGTCAACCTCTCTGAGGATAAGAACGAGAACGCGAAAGGTGGTGCTGAATAATGACTCGCTCTGTAATCGATCCCGTAACCCGTATCGAAGGCCATCTGCGCGTTGAGATGGAAGTCGAGAACGGTGTTGTAACCGATGCGTGGGCTTCTGGCGGATGTTTCCGCGGTATGGAGCTCGTCGTCGAGGGCCGCACCCCCGAGGACGCTGCTCACATCGTTCAGCGTATCTGCGGCGTTTGCCCCGTTTCCCACTCCCATGCATCTGCCATCTCTGCTGAGAAGGTGTATGGAATCTCCATTCCCAACAATGCTCGAATTATTCGCAACCTCATCGAGGGTGCCCAGTTCCTGCATTCCCACATCCTTTGGATGTACAACCTTGCCGGCCTCGACTATGTCAACCCCATCAACGGCCTGTCCGCTGATGCCCGCGCGACGTGGGAGGTTGCACAGGCTTACCAAACCTCTACGGGTACCGACTTCGTCGCCCTCCAGGAGCGTCTGAGCAAGTTTGCTGCCAATGGCCAGCTCTCCATCTTCTCCGGCAACTGGTTTGACGCCGATGGCGGAAGTGCCTACAAGCTCACTCCCGAAGAGGACCTGCTTCTGACCTCCCATTACCTGGAGGCGCTCCAGATGCAGTCCAAGGCATCCGAGATCGCTGCCCTTCTCGGCGGCAAGATGCCTCACGTCATGACCATCGTCCCCGGCGGTACCGCGTTTGTTCCCACCGAGGAGAAGCTTGACGACCTCAAGTACCTCATCAACGAGCTCAAGACCTGGGTCGACGCAACGCTGCTTCCCGACACCTTGATCCTTGCCGCCCGTTATCCCGAGGTGCTCACGTTTGGCAAGGGTGTTGGCCGTTATATCTCTTGGGGTGTTTTCGAGGGCAACGCATGGCCCTACGAGGACTACACGAAGCAGATGGCTTCCCGCTACCTGCCCTCCGGCGTTCTCGACGAGAAGCTCAACCTTACCGATCCTGTTGAGTCCAAGATCACCGAGTACGTCGGCCGTTCTTGGTACAAGGGCGATCAGACCTACCAGTCTCCGTACTTCACCACGGAGCCCGAGTTCACCAAGTACGATGTCAAGGATCGTTACTCTTGGGTCAAGCGTCCTGAGTACGACGGAAAGGCCATGGAGGCTTCCTCCCTCGCCCGTATGCTTGTCGCATACAAGCGTGGCGTACCCTTCGTCAAGCAAAACGTCGACTCCGTGCTCAAGACCACCGGCCTGTCCATCGCTGACATGCAGTCCACCCTCGGTCGTACCGCTATCCGCCAGATCGAGACCGTCTACATCGCCCAACTCATGGAGGAGTGGTGCGACGAGCTCATCGAGGCTGTCAAGTACGGCGATTCTTCCTACTTCAAGGCCGCTCAAAACCACACCGGTTCCGGCACGGGCTTTTGGGAGGCTCCCCGTGGCGCGCTCTATCATTCCCAGAAGGTCACCAACGGCAAGATCGACGGTTACCAGATCATCATTCCGTCCACTTGGAACCTTGCGCCTCACGGCGAGGACGGCTCCTATGGTCCCCTCGAGCAGGCGCTTGTCGGTTGCCCTGTCGAGACCATCGAGAAGCCCATCAACTGCTTGCGTACGGTTCACAGCTTCGATCCTTGTACTGCGTGCTCCGTCCATGTGACCGAGCCCAAGACCGGTCGTCATTTCGAGACCGTCACCAATCCTTGGGGGGTGAAGTAAAATGGCACATCTCGCACACTACAAGGAGGCCCATCCGCTTCCGTTCCGTATCACCCACTGGATCAACCTCATCGCTATGGTGTTCTTGATCTTCACGGGTTTTTGTATCCACTTCCCGTTCTTCCCGTTCTTCATGAGCATGGCGCGCGGTATCCATGTATTCTGCGGTTTCGTCCTGTTCATCAATTGCGTGGTTCGCATCGTCATGGCGTTCTTCATCGACGCTGCTGCCACCGGCGGCTCCCGTGAGGTGAAAAAGGACATCATCATGTGGATGCCTCAGGCCGACAATAGGCACCAGCTTATTGAGTGGGTCAAGTATTACCTGTTCTTGCGTAAGACCCATCCTTTGGGTGCAAAGCTCGGCGTTCCCCAAAAGCTGTCCTACCTGTTGATTCCGATCTTGATCATCATCATGTTCATCACCGGTCTCTCCCTGTGGGCTCCTGCAATGGGTTCCGGCTTCTGCCAGTTCTTCCTGGGTCTTGTCGGCGGCGCCATGAATATGCGCATCATCCATTACTTCCTGATGTACGTGTTCATCATCTTCTGCTTCATTCACATCTACCTTGCAAACGTCGAGGGCACGGAGCCGACGAAGCTCATGTTCTTTGGTCGTGAGCATGGCGGACTCACCTACGATGCCGAGAAGCATGTTATCGACGGTATCGACGAGATGGAGCACTAGATTCTGCTTTAGGGCTTTGCCTTAGACGCACAAGTGCGATATAGGGAAGGGGGCGAGGCGATCGCTCCCTTCCTGTGTTTTGATCCAAACAACAGAGACGAGTTCCATGTCTGAAAAGCAATCAATAGAGACCTCGCAAGGCCCTGTTGGCCTTTCCGACGAGGAGATCGCTGCCGAGGCAGCGTTTATGGAGGGCGTTCCGTATCTCAATATCGGTGCGTTCCTCATGCCTCCCATCTGGGGCCCAGGCCATGGCCAGGTGATCACCATCCTGTTCTATCCGCTTTGGATTTTTTGCGACAACGTGTTTTATGCGGCGTATTCGACACCCTCACCGTTTTCCGTCGCGGTCGCCCTTGTCGTGTTTGTCACCATGGCTTTGTTCACGTTTGTCTATGGCCGCCTGTCCCAACCGAGGGCTTGGCATCGCGCCCACGACATGGGCAAGACCAAGGAGCAATACCTCGCAACCGAACGTAAGTGGGCTATTGGGATGGCCGTTGTCGCTTTGGTGTTTCTTGCTCTTGCGACCTGGTACAACCTGTTTGTCAAGGCGGGGTTGTAACTATGAGGGAGGACTGTGGGCGCTCCCGTCGCGCCGCGGACGACATTGGGTGCTCCCGTCGCGCCGCGGTGTTTTTCGTCGGCAACAAGCTCAAGCTCGACGACGGAATCGGGCCTGCGACTTTTGACCTGTTCTGTGAGACCTACGACGTCGGTGCGGAGGTTGAGCTGTTCGACGTGGGATGTTTAAGCCTTGACATGATCTCCTACGTTGAGAAGTGCGATTTCATTTTGACCGTGGATGCGGTTGACGGGTCGGGGCAAGCGGCGGGTACCGTGTTTCGTTATTCTCCGGACGATATGGCGCGTACCTCAGGTCCTAGGGATTCCTTGCATGACCTGAAGCTTGCCGATCTGTTCGACGCGGCGATGCTTCTCGGGTATGAGTGCGAAGGTTGGTGTGTCGGCATGCAGATCGAAAACATGTCGCCTGCGGAGTTTATGATCGGTCTGACCGAGCCTTGCGCGCAAGCTTTACCCCTGCTGGTTGAGACGGTGGCCGCCGAGCTTGACCGCCGCGGCTTTCCTGTTGCTAAGAGGTAGCGTTCGCAAATTAATTTGGATTGTTGGCAAAGGGGTAAGCCCTTGCCCAGTCTTTTGCAGTAGCATGGCCCTTTGTGAAAAGCCGAGCCACATACCGGCTTGTTGTCTGTGCCTGCTGTTTCTTGCTGTTGTTTACGAATATCGGGCTCCCCAGCTCGTCGCGACGATAATTATCAATAACTTTGGTTTGACCTGGTCTTATGCGTTTGAAGCAATCCTTGCCACCCTCGTGGCCGTTGTCTTGCTCGTCCTCTTGCAAAACCAACCGGCCGATGCCGAGCCGATTTATTTCAAGGATTTGAAGAGTGAGAGGGCTTCTGCCCGCCCCGAGGCTCTCCAACAAGATCCCTTCCTGACTCCCGCGTTGCGCCGCGTCATGCTGTTCGGAATGGTTTTGATCGGTGCTGTTTCTGTGGTGGGGCTAAACTATATCTTTCTATTCTTTTGACATCTCAAGGATTTCACCACGTCTTCGCGGCGACCATGCTTTCGGTCAATGGGGCGTTCCTCGTGGTCGCGAAGGGGGTCAACGGGGGTTGAACAGGGGGGTTGAACAGGGGACGGAGGAGTGTTCATTTTGGGTTGAACAGGGGACGGAGGAGTGTTCATTTTTTTTATCAATGAAGGTTGAACACCCCTCCGTCCCCTGTTCACGCGCGCGCGTGTCGCAGCCGCTAGTCCTCCCTTTCGCAGCTCGGGCAAAGGTCCGCGATGGGGCATTCGCTGCATTTGGGATGCCGCGCAATGCAGATTTCCCTCCCGAACAACACCCATTGGTGGTTTACCGGGCCCCAAAGTTCCCGAGGGAGCAAGGCGAGCAGGTCATTCTCGGTTTCTGCCGGTGTTTGGGCCTTGGAGAATCGTAGTTTGTGGGCGATGCGAAACACATGGGTGTCGACAGCAATGCCTTCGACGATGCCAAATGCCTCGTTGGCAACAACGTTGGCGGTCTTGCGGCCGACGCCAGGAAGTTTTTGCAACTCGTCCATGTCACGAGGAATCTCCCCGCCGAACTCGGACAACACCATGCGGGCGATGTTCACACAATTGGAGGCCTTGTTGCGGTAGAAACCGATCGAGTGGATGATTTCGGCGACATCCTCCACGTCAGCGGACGCAAGGTCGCCAATGGTGGGGTAGCGCTCCCAAAGCAGGGGGGTGACGCGGTTGACGCCCTTGTCGGTGGTCTGGGCGGATAACATGACGGCGATAGTGAGCTTGAACGGGTCGTCCCAATAGTTCAAGGCACACTTTGCGGCAGGGTAGCGCTCGTCCATGCGCTGACAGACTTGGAGGGCGCGGGCGAGCTTGCTCTTTTTGGATTCGCGAGGCATAGGACTCTTTTCGAACGGGGTTTCCCTGTTCCTTCTATGGTAAAGTACATTCTCCGAGGCTGCCGCAGGTTTTCTGCGGCTTTCGTGCTTTGGGCAGATGCCGTTGGGCAGATGCGTTTTTGAGAAAGAGGAGGACCGGGTAGGCATGCTGATCGATTCGCTTGCATATCGATTCGAAATGACCGCCGCTCTCAAGGGGTTTTGGGACAAACTTGACGCCGGTGAGGATGCCGCTCTTGGCGTTGCCTCCTCGGCTCGAGCGTTGCTTGTGGCGGCCCAGTTTGCCCGCAAGCCCCAATCGACCCTGGTCATCGTGGCGGGTGAGGAGACGGCGTTGAATTTCGCCCGCTCTCTCAGCGCTTATGTGGGGGAGGAGCATGTGTTGCGCTTTCCCGCCCGCCTCGAGCGACTCAACCGGGACAAACCTGGCGACCCCGCGATGATCGCCCACCGTATGGAGGCGGCGTGGGCATTGCAATCCAACGAGAAGAAAATCGTGGTCGCAAGTGCGCGTGCGTTGGTGCGCTCCTTGGCCCCTGCGGGCGCAAACGCCGCACGGCCACTCAATTTGGCGGCAGAGTGCGAGATATGCGACCAAGGGCTATCTTTGGCGGAGACGATTGAGGATCTCACCCGTGTCCTTGAGGAGATGGGCTATGAGAACACGGTAGATTTGGATGGCCCTGGTACCTTTGCCCGCCGCGGCGGAACCGTTGATGTGTATCCGGGCAACCTTACCTATCCCGTCCGCCTCGATTTCTTCGGAGACTATCTCGAGGAGATCCGCCGCATCGTTCCCGGCACGGGCCAAACCATCAGCTCGTTGGCCAACGTCGCCATCTTCCCGGTGACCGAGTTCCGCTTTACGGCGAAGTCATTGGCCAAAGCACGCATGAAGTTGGAGGTTCCTGCGAAGTCCAACCCTGTCTTGCGCGAACTTCTTGAGAACCTCGAAGGGGGCCTTCGCTTTCCCGGCTCCGAGGTGCTTTTGCCCCTGATCTATGACAAGCTGGTGACCTTGGGGGACTATACGACGTCGGAGTCCATGAGCGTGCTTGTTGAGCCGCGCTCCCTGTTCGACGACTCCAGCCATTGTTACGAGGACGCGATTGCCCGCCTCCAAGGTTCCAACATCAACGCAAAGGGACTTTTATGTCCTCCGACGAAGATCAATTTCGGACGGGGACAACGCGGGACGTACCTTTCCATCATGCGCACAGGGGGCAGCGTTGACGATGACCTGCCGGTGAAGCGCGTGGACGTCGCGGGAAGCCCCGACAAACTCTACGGAAAATGCCGCTCACTGATCGACGGCGACAACCTCGTCGTGTTCAGCGCGCCGTCTTACCGCGTGCGCCAAGACATGATGCTTGCCTTTGTCGAACAGGGGATCCCTGTGCAAGAGGTCCTCTCGGAGGATGTGGTACCCACGGAGCGCTCTAAGCGATATTCCGGTGACACACAAGGCAAGACGAGCCGCCACAGCGATACTCCTGGTGCTGAGAAGCGCCGTCTTCGCCTCGGCGTCGTCAACGTCACGGACACCGACATCCCCTTGGGCATGATCTTCCCGAAGGCAAAGCTCGCCCTCATCAGCGTCGCCGACACCCAAGGTTCGCGAAACGCCAGCCGCATTCGCCGCCGTGTGGATATCACCCAGATGACCTTTCCGTACAAGCCCGGTGATTACGTGGTCCACGCCTCCCATGGCATCGCGTTTTTCCGCGACATCGTCCAACAGGAGGTCGATGGCACGGTCCGCGACTACCTTTTCTTGGAATATGCTGACGGTGACAAGTTGTTTGTCCCGGTGGAGCAACTCGACCGCGTCACGCGCTACGTCGGTCCCGAAGGTGCCAGCCCCCGCCTGACCCGCCTCAACACAAGCGATTGGACCCGTGCGCTCGGCAAGGCTCATCGTGCTACAAAAAAGCTTGCCTTCGACCTTGTCGACGTATACTCGCGTCGCGCCGCGGTGAAGGGGTTCCAATTCGGACCCGATACCGCCGCACAACGGGAGATGGAGGAGTCCTTCCCATACCAAGAGACGCCAGACCAACTCGCCGCCATCGCGGACGTGAAGGCCGATATGCAATCACCCCGACCCATGGATCGGCTCATCTGCGGCGATGTGGGGTTTGGCAAGACGGAGGTCGCGTTGCGCGCCGCCTTCAAGGCGACACAGGACGGTCGTCAGGTCATGGTGTTGTGTCCGACGACGATCTTGGCGCAACAACATTTCAACAACTTCAACGACCGTTTTGCCCCCTTCGGTGTCAAGGTGGAGGTGCTTTCGCGTTTTCGTACGGACCAACAACAGGCTGTCGCGCTCAAGGGGTTTGCGGAAGGTGACGTTGACGTGCTCGTCGGCACACATCGCCTGTTGTCTCGCGATGTGAACCCCTACGACCTCGGCCTTGTCATCATCGACGAGGAGCAAAGGTTCGGCGTCGGCCACAAGGAGCAACTCAAGAACCTGCGTGAGTCCATCGATGTTTTGACCTTGTCTGCCACGCCCATTCCCCGTACGCTGCAGATGTCCTTGTCGGGCGTGCGCGATATGAGCCTCATCATGACGCCGCCGGACGATCGCAGACCTGTGAAAGTAACGGTGGGTGAGTGGGATCCTGATATCGTGAGCGGCGCGATTCGGCGCGAGCTCGAGCGCGGCGGGCAGGTCTATTACGTCTCCAACCGTGTGCGCTCCATCGAGGAGGCCGTCAAGCGCGTGAAGGCGGCGGCCGAGGAGGCCCGGGTTGGCGTGGCGCATGGCCAGATGGATAAAAACCAGCTCGAGAGCGTGATGGAGGAGTTCAGCGCCGGACAGCTCGATGTCCTTGTCGCGACGACGATCATCGAGAGCGGTATCGACAATCCCCACACGAACACCCTCATCATCGAGGATTCCCAACGACTCGGCTTGGCCCAGATGTACCAGCTGAAGGGCCGTGTCGGTCGTTCCTGTGCCCAAGCATACGCGTACTTCATGTTCCCTGAGCATGTGGAGCTTACCGAGGAGGCGATTGCCCGCCTGACTGCGCTGGATGAGCACCAAGACCTTGGCAGCGGTATGCGCATCGCCATGCGTGATTTGGAGATTCGTGGCGCAGGCAGTCTGCTTGGAGCTGAGCAGTCCGGAAACATGAGTGCCGTGGGTTTTGACCTGTTTGCCCAGATGCTCAACGAGGCCGTCAATGCCACCCGCGAGGGCGATGTTGAGAAAGCCAGCGCCCAGCCTGCTGCGCTCTCCGACATCACGGTCAACCTCCCGGGCCATACCTACCTGCCAGAGGAGTACGTTTCTGCTGCTGACGAGCGCGTACTTTGGTATCGCCGAATCGCTTTCGCCGCGACGGTGAAGGAGGTGGACGAGCTTGAGTCCGAGCTTGGCGAAAAGCGTCCCGAGATGCCTGCAGCAGCCCGTAACCTTTTTGCCAAGGCCCGCATCAAAGCATTCGCCAACGAACACGGAATCAACCTTGTCTCGATGGTGGCAGGTAAGCTTATAGTGGAACCCATCGACATACCGCGCGCAAAGATGACCCCGCTTCGTCGATCGGGTGGGCGTTACCTTAGTGAAAAGCGCAAGCTGAGTCTTCCGGTGCGCCATTTCAAGATTGCCGAAGACGATGCGATGTTTGGGGCGGTGTTTGACTTCTTGAAGGAGATGTGCGAGGGGTAGCGCGCATGGGCATAAGGCGCCTGTGTGCGGGGTGTGTGCGCCGACGGGATGCCCGTTGCGGGGCCTAGCACCTTATGGCCTGCGGTGGCAGGTGGCGGTCATGCGGGCAATTCTTCGGCCGGTATTGTCGGTGACGTCGACGGTGTAGAAGCCAAGCGAGCGGCCAGACTTGTCGACGACGCACTCCGCGATGAGTTTGGTGCCTTTGGTGTTGGAGAGGTACTCGATGGTGTTGCTGACAGAAACCGTCGGCTCCTCGTCGATGTTACATGCGATGGCGACTGCGAAGTCCGCGAGCGTGAAGATCGCGCCTCCCATGACGCGTCCCATGCCGTTGTTGTGGTCGTCGGTGATTAACATCTCACACACGGCATGTCCCTTTTCGGCCGAGATGATGACGCATCCCGCGCTTGTTGCGAACCTGTCGCCTGCGAAGAATGCCTGAATCTCTTGGAGGGACATGGAGGACGTGACCAAAGGTGCCATGAGGGGGGATTCCTTTCTAAGGGGTTTGGTGCAAAAGGGACTCTCGTATTATCCGCCAAGAATGGCTCGCCGTCGGGAGGAAAGTTGAACAGGGGACGCGGAAGTTGAACAGGGGACGGAGGAGTGTTCAACGAAGTTGAACACTCCTCCGTCCCCTGTTCAACTTCCCCCCGTTCAACCCCCTCGCTTTCTGTTCAACGTCGGGAGGAAAGGCGAGCGGAGTCGCGGTCGTGATAGAATGCAAAGTCATGACAATTTGATTGCGAGTCTTTTTTGAGAGACAGATGAGAGGTAGAAGGGTGGAATCCATGACTGTCCGAACCCGTTTCGCACCGAGCCCCACAGGGTATATGCATGTCGGTAATTTGCGCACCGCGTTGTATGCGTACCTCACCGCTAAACATGAGGACGGCGTCTTCGCATTGCGCATCGAGGACACCGACCAGGGTCGCTACGTCGAGGGTGCGGTTGACGTCATCTATTCGACGCTCAAGGAGACCGGTTTGAACTGGGATGAGGGCCCCGATGTCGGCGGTGAGTACGGTCCCTATGTCCAAAGCGAACGCATGGGCATGTACCTCGACTACGCGAAGCAGCTTGTTGAGGCCGGTCACGCGTATTACTGCTTTTGCTCCGAAGAGCGCCTGAAGGCCCTGTACGAGGAGCAGATCGCCAACGGCGAGGACGCTAGTCACTATGATCGCAAGTGCTGCGGCTTGTCCCGAGAGGAGGTCGAGGCGAAGCTTGCCGCCGGAGAGGCCTATGTCATCCGCCAAAAGATGCCGAGTGAGGGCACGACGGGTTATGATGACATCGTCTACGGTCATCTCGAGTTCGATAACGCCCTGCTTGAGGACCAAATCCTCATCAAGAGCGACGGCATGCCGACCTACAACTTCGCAAACGTGGTCGACGACCACCTCATGGCGATCACCCATGTCGTTCGCGGCCAGGAGTATCTGTCCTCGACGCCGAAGTACAACTTGCTGTATGAGGCCTTCGGGTGGGACACGCCTCGCTACATCCACTGCCCGCCGGTCATGAAAGACAAGCACACCAAGCTCTCGAAGCGCAACGGCGATGCGAGCTACCAAGACCTCGTCGCCCAAGGCTACCTTGCCGAGGCGATTGTGAACTATCTGCTTTTGCTTGGTTGGGGTTCCCCTGATGACCAGGAGTTCTTCACGCTTCCCGAGATGGTGAAGGCATGGGATCCCTCCCGCATCAGCAAGTCGCCAGCTATCTTCGACATCGAGAAGCTACGCTACATCAACGCGACTTATATCAACAACATGACCGACGAGGAGTTCTTCGAGCTGTCATTGCCGTGGATCCGCACTGTCGTCAAGAGCGAGATCAACGCGGAGCTTTTGAGCCGCAACCTCAAGCCGCGATGCGAGATCCTAAGCGACATCCCCGATCGCGTCCGTTTCATTGACGAGATGCCCGAGTACGAGCTCGAGCTGTACAAGAACAAGAAGTTCAAGACGACGGAGCAGACCGCACTCGAGGCGCTTCGCGTGCTCTTACCCGAGCTCGAGGCGCTCGAGGCGTGGAATCGGGACACGATATCCGAGGTATGCATCGGAATGGCGCAAAAATGCGAGGTCAAGAACGGGTGGATGCTCTATCCGCTTGGCATTGCTCTTTCCGGCATGAAGTCGACTCCCGGCGGCGGTACCGACCTCGCCGCCATCATGGGTAAGGATAAGACCATCGAGCGTGTCAAAGCTGCTATCGAGCGTCTTGCCGCAGCGCTTGCCACAGTGCAGGTGTAGGGATAACGATACGCCAAGGACGCACAACGACAGGGGCGCGATCGGTTTGCGCCTCTGTCGTTTCGGCTTCAGCGGTGCTTGCCAATGGCGCCCGCGTCCTCTGTCGTTTCGGCTTCAGCGACGTTTGACAGCGTCGTTCACGATGTCCTGGTCACGATGTCCTGGTCACGATGTCCTAGTTTCAGCGGCGTCCGCGCTTGCGCAGCGCTACACCAAGGAACAGCGATATCGCTGAGAGCAGGGCGCTCACCGTGAGCCAAACTCCCCCCATGCCTATCCAAAATCCTTGCGGCAACATGCAGATGAGCAGGCTGTCGATGGAGAACACCCAACTCCCTTCTGCAAAGAGGAAGCTGTGAAACGTGGCGAAGAAGCTTGTGAAATCAACCGCTGCGGCGATGCCTAAGGCCAAGAACAGGACAAGCAGGCCTCCGCCCGCAAAGGCAAAGACCGACCACGCCCCGCGCCAGCGGCGATAGAAGACGACATGGGCGATGCCGGCGATGGTGAGGATGGCTATGGCGCCGAGGGCGACGAACGCGACACGGGCTACGTTGTAGACATCGTCGAGATGGGAGGTCGCCTCGTCGTCGAGAACATAGATCTCGTTGCTGCCATACAAAGCGCTTTGAAGTTGTTCCGTGGTCATGGACTGGGCGTTTGCCGTCGTGTCGATCTTGGGGTGCTTCAAATAGCTCGGATAGGTGAACCCGTCGGCGAGCAGATCCTGGTTCATCTCGTAGATGGTGGCCAAGAGGGCGTGCTTGTCGTGGCCGAAGAAGGAATAGTCCCTTGTCGCTAAGGCTCCCTTGACGAGTTCGTCGTGGTCAAAGGAGGACAACTCCGTGTTGACGGTCCTGTCCGCGAGCATCGCGGTGGTTTGGGGCAATAGACATGCTGCAAATCCTGCCGCGACGAGGGTTATGGCAAGAAAAAGGGTGGCTCCGGCGCGAACCAGAGCCACGACGGGCTTCGAGCCCATGACTGTCTTGAAAGTAGCCAATATCTAGTCCTCTTCGAAGACGAACGGATCCTGCTCGTCGTGGACCCAGATGGTTGCAGCGGTTATGGAGCCCATGGGCTTTGTGATGATGTGCTTGGGTCCCAAGCGGCTGAAGACGCCTCCGAATTTTCCGTTGAGCAGGTAGAGGCCGTTGAGGTTGTTGTACTGCGCGGGCAGGACGGGCTTATCACCCTTGGCAAGTTCCTCCACGGTCTCGTAGGGCAGCGTGTCGGTCTTGTAGGGGGAGATGAAGGTTTGGACGATGAAGGGCGCACCTGCGGCTGAGTTGGCGTATTTGTCGATGACCTCGTCCCATGTCTGTTGGTCGACCTGGGCACCTGCGTAGACGCCGTCTCCGCCGTAAGCGTCGGTGGGTTTGATGATCCACTTGTCCTTGGTGGTGCGGATTTCCTCGAGATTGACCTCGTTGTCGTTGAGGAAGGCGGTGAAGGGCACGGTCTCGTCGACGAACTTGGCCTCGTCATCGGTGAGGAAGGCGCGGGTCTTGGGGTGGAACAGCGCCTTGTTTATCTGCTTGTCGTGGATGATGTGGCCGGCGAAGGACCCGATGAGGGCGACCTTGCCTGCACGCACCGCCTCGATGAGGGGTTGGGTCTCATCCCAAAACTCCAGGACGTCATTGGTGACGCAGCGGCGCCAGATGGCGTCGACGCGCTGGTTGTTCTTGTCGCGCAAGACCTCGCCGTCAAATGTCAACTCGCGGACGTCCACAACGGTGCAGGGGTAGCCGCGATACTCGAACAGGCGGGCAAAGTGCTTGAACTCCGCGACGACGCCATGGTCGAGATAGTCGGCGATGGCGAAACGGGGATTCTTCACGCGGTTCTCGAAGGTGTCGTAGATATCGATGAACTCACCGACCCATTGGTTGAAAATCTCACACGTCTGAACGCGGTAGCTCTTGACGAATTCGCGGAAGGTTGGCGTGCCTGCGACGGACAGGGTGATCTCGCGGTTCTCGTTCATGCCGGCTGAGCCGTCGCCGTTGAACTCGCAGAATTTGAAGGTGTAGTCATCCTCGTTCATGAACGTGTCCACGCGTGCGAAGGGGAGCAAGGAGTCGTAACGACGCGGAATGAGGATGATTTCCTCCAGACGCGGATCGAAACTGAAGACATCGCGATAGTCGGGGTCGTCAAGGTAGTGTTGCATGACCTTGCACAGGATGCGGTGGGCGGTTTCGGCGCACTCCTTCATGGCGCGGTAGGTGCGGTCGTTGAACAGGCGGGGGATAAACGAGCACGCCACGTGCTTGTCGTGGACGATGGCTGTGGATCGGGCCATGTACTCAGCTGCTCGCTGGCGCCCCTCGATGTCGCCTTCGAGCCTGGTGATGATGTCGAAATACTCTTGGGTGAGTTCGGTGTTGGTCTTCATAGTGAAGCACTCCTCGAATCAACGTGTTTCTAACCACTACAGCATACCACGGGCGGGCTTGCGATACCGCTTATGGCGGCCTTGCAACCAGCCAACGGATGCGTCGGTTGAGGAGATTCCAACCAAGAAACCATTGCTGCTGCGCTACATGTCAGTACGCGCAATGTTTCTGTGGCCGCCAAAGCCATCTTTGGTGTCTTGATGCACCAAGCGGTCGCAAAGTGGGGATTATCTTGCCCCTGCCTTGTTTTTTCGGGCTAAACGAGTATCATCCAGGGATGGTGTGCGTGCACCGATACGCGCACACGACATGGGATGAGCGCATGGCCACAACGTGCGCCTTCGATGTGTCACAGGGTCGGATGACCGTTGTCGTGTCCCGCGACGTCCACGGCGGTTCGTTCGGCGCAAGCTTAAACGCAGAGACAATCGAAAGGATTTACCAATGACTTCTGCATCCAACTATTTGTTTACCTCTGAGTCGGTGACCGAGGGCCATCCGGACAAGATCTGCGACCAGATCTCCGACGCCATTCTTGACGCCATACTTGCCAAGGAGATTGAGCTTGCCAAGGCAGGCTACGTTTCTCCCACGGGCGTCCCCGCCGACCCTGCGAACTTCCGTTGTGCGTGTGAGACGATGACCTCTACGGGCCTTATCGTCGTAACCGGCGAGATTCGTACCGAGGCATATGTGGATGTCCAACAAATCGTCCGTGACACCATTCGCGAGATTGGCTACACCCGTGCCAAGTACGGGTTTGACTGCGACACCTGCGGCGTCATCAACGCCATCCACGAGCAAAGCGCTGACATCGCGCAAGGCGTCGATCGCTCCTTTGAGGCCCAACACGGCGAGGGTCTGGACGAGATCGACGAGGTGGGTGCAGGGGATCAGGGCATGATGTTTGGATATGCCTGCAACGAGACCTCGACCTTCATGCCCATGCCGATCTATTTGGCCCACCGTCTCGCCGAGCGACTTACCGAGGTTCGCAAAAACGGGACCCTCGAGTATCTTCGCCCCGATGGCAAGACCCAGGTGTCCGTGCGCTATATCGACGGCAAGCCGGTCCAAGTCGAAAAGGTCCTCATCTCCACCCAACACGCCGAGGAGGCGACGTGGGAGCAGATTCACGCCGACCTCATCGAGCATGTCATCAACCCGGTGTTTGAGACCGAGGGCGTCAAGACCTCCGATGACCTAGAGATTTATACCAACCCCACCGGCCGCTTTGTCGTGGGTGGGCCCATGGGCGATTCCGGCCTGACAGGGCGCAAGATCATCGTCGATACTTACGGTGGCATGGGCCGTCATGGCGGCGGCGCCTTCTCCGGCAAGGATTGCACCAAGGTCGACCGCTCCGCGGCCTATGCGGCACGTTGGGTGGCAAAGAACGTGGTCGCTGCCGGGTTGGCCGATAAGTGCGAGGTCCAACTTGCCTACGCTATCGGCATGGCACGCCCCATCTCCATCATGGTGGACACCTTCGGCACGAACCATGTCGACGAGGGGGATATCGAAAACGCGGTGAAGACTGTGTTCGACCTTCGCCCTGGCGCCATTATTCGCGACCTTGACCTGCGTCGTCCTATCTACCGTAAGACGGCTGCCTACGGCCATTTCGGTCGTGAGCTCCCTGAGTTTACCTGGGAGCGCACAGATCGCGTGGAGGAGCTTCGCTCCGCGTGCGGTCTGTAGTTTGCAAGTTGCCAATCGCGCAGTAGTTTGCAAGTCGCTCCGCAGCTTGCGAGTCGCCAAGTCGCGCTTTTCTAGAGAATCGTCCTCAAGGGCCCGGCTTTTGCGTGGGCCCTTGTTATACTAGCGAGTTATGAGGCTCGTTTCCGTCATACTCGACATCCAAACACAGGCGCTTGACGCCCCGTATACCTATTGCGTCAAGACATCCGACGAAGGCATGCAAAGCGCGCTGTTCAGCGATGCCGATATCGGTCTAGACGATCCCGTTTTGAGTGAGGCTCTTGCGAAGGAGCTCGATCCTGTGATCGGCGCCACCGTGCTCGTCCCCTTCGGCGGGCGTCGGGCTGTTGGCTTTATCGTGGGCGAGGCGACCTATGAGGACGGTAGGGTGTCCGTCGTAGACGAGACGCCCCAAGACCTGTTTGCCGACGAGATATGCGTTGAGAGGCTCAAGAGCGTTATCGCGGTCTTGAGCGAGCCATACTTCGACGAGGACGGCGTTGCTTGCGCCCTTTGGCTCTCCCGTTACTACCTGGCGCCCCTTTCTACCTGCATCCGCCTGTTCGTGCCCCCTGCGGCCGTGCCCCGCGTGGTGCGGGAGGGGAGACGTTGGGTCTTGGAGAGGCCCGTCGTCGGCAAGGTCGACGACCGGTGGGTGACGAGGGGACCAAACGCGGAGACGGTGGTCTTGCGCAAGGGTTCCGTGAAGCAGGAAGCGGTTCTTCGTGCCGTTCTTGCGGGAGACGTGCGTATGCAGGAACTCTCCGACGAGTTTGGTGCCGTTGCGGCGGCCGTGAAGGCTTTATCGGACAAGGGCGCTGTCGTGGTCGAGCGTCGCCGAAGGATGCGCTCGCCGCTCGACTCACTCACCACGACAGGCGAGACGCCCCGAGACTTGCCACAGCTTACTCCCGGCCAACGCGACGCCCTCGCCGCGATCGGGGATGCGGTTGCCGCCCGGGAGGGGCGCGTCGTCGTTGTGGACGGCGTCACGGGCTCGGGAAAGACCGAGGTGTACCTGCGCGCCATTGCGCGTGTGATCGAAGACGGGCAAAACGCCATCGTCCTTGTCCCTGAAATCTCCTTGACACCTCAGACGGTAGCAAGGTTTCGAGGGCGATTTGGGGACGCGGTGGCGGTCATGCATTCCCGCATGAGCCAAGGGGAGCGCTATGACCAATGGTCATTCATCCGTTCAGGGTGCGCACGCGTCGTCGTAGGTGCTCGCAGCGCCTTGTTCACCCCTCTCAAAAACGTGGGCCTCATCGTGATTGACGAGGAGCATGAGGGGTCTTACAAGCAGGACAGCGCGCCGCGTTACACTTCCCGCGATGTCGCGGTTTGGATGATGCGGCGTGTCGGGGGGGCGGTGGTCCTCGGATCCGCCACGCCCTCGATAACGAGCCTGGTCGCATGTGATGTCGATCCTTGTTGGACCCGGGTCGAGTTGCCCAAGCGTGCGAACGGAAAGCCCTTGCCGCCGATTACCGTCGTCGACATGTCCAAGGAGTTCGGCAGCGGCCATCGCTCCATGTTTTCCCGTACCTTGACGGATTCCCTTCGCGAACAACTCTTTCTTGGGCACAAAGCCGTCATGTTGCTGAACCAGCGCGGTTTTGCGAAATTCCTCCTTTGTCGCGATTGCGGCTTTGTGCCGGAGTGTCCCCATTGCTCCACAAGCTTGACCTATCACGAGCGCGGTAATTTCATCATGTGCCACCACTGCGGTTATCGCGTCGTGGCCCCGCCGGTGTGTCCGCAGTGCGGCAGTCCTTACCTGAAGAAGTTCGGAGCCGGTACGCAACGCGTAGAGGACGAGTTGATACACCTCATTGCCGGATTCGATGCTCCTGCGAGGACGGCACGGGTCATTCGAATGGATGCGGATACGACGGGCAAAAAGGGCGCTCACCAAAAGCTTCTCGACGAGTTCGCCATGGCGGATTCCGCGGTGCTTCTCGGCACCCAGATGATTGCAAAGGGGCTTGACTTCAAGGATGTCACCCTGGTCGGCGTCATCAATGCTGACACCCAGCTGCACCTGCCTGATTTTCGGGCAGGGGAGAGGACGTTCGATTTGATCCAACAGGTCGCAGGCCGTGCGGGTCGTGCGGACTTGCCGGGCCATGTCATCGTCCAAACCTATGAGTCGACAAGCATCCCGGTGCGCGCGGCCGCGACCTATGACCGCCCGCTGTTCTTGGAAAGCGAGTTGCCAAAGCGTCGCTCTCTCGGATATCCGCCGTTTGTCAAGATGGCAAACGTTCTTATCTGGGGCAAGGACGAGGAACGGGTTCGCTTGGCTGCGGGGTCCCTCGCGGAGCAGGTCGGACAATGCGTGCGCGACTATGCGGGGAAGGGATGGCTCGTCATGCCAGCGGCTCCCTGCCTCCTTGCGAAACTGCGCAACACCTATCGGTGGCACATCGTGGTGAAAGCGCCTGCCCATGCCGACATCGCAGCTCTGCTCGGCCCCATCTTCCGCGCACGTAAGGCCGAGGTGGATGTGAGCGTTGCGGTCGATATCGATCCGGAAGACCTGCTCTAGCTTGGGACAGGGCCTGCTCTGACACGGGAGAAAGGTCGCTTGTCACCTCCCAATTGCGGCCGTCTTTCTACTCGCCCTTGAGCTCGAGCGGCTGTGTGTCGTGAAGCGTGTCCAGGAGGCGCTCGCAGCCCTCAAATAAGAAGGCGGGGCTTTCGTGGCGAAGAGCTGTCGCAATTCTAGTAGTCGCAGTTCTCGCTGTTGTACTGGTCGGTTACGCCGTTGTGCAACTGTGGAATCTTTACACGGACAAATCAGATGCGGCGGAGTATACAATTTCCATAGACAAACAGGGGTGCGGACAAAAAGTTGGACCAAATTAGGTTCGGAAAGGACGTCCGCATGGCAAAGTACACGCAGGAGCAGAGAGACGAGGCAGTGGCCCTCTTCAACGAGCTTGGCTCGGTCACTGCAACCATCAGGAGGCTCGGCTACCCCACCAGAACGATGCTTTACAAGTGGGTGAGCCGTGATGACGCCGCGCATAACCGCGGGGAGGAGGCCCGGTATCTGCAATACGACCCCGCGGTGAAGGCCACGGCGACCAGGATGTGCGACAGCACGCACGACGCCCGCTCCGTCGCCAAGCTGTATTTAGTCAAGCAAAAGTCGACAGGCACGAGCCCGAACGCGGAGCTCGCGAACTCGAGCCTGCTCAGGGCGGTCTCGCAGCTGAGGGAAGGTGAGAAACCTACCTGCCACAGCGATCGAGGGGCCCATTACCGCTGGCCGGGATGGTTATCGATATGCGAGCGGGCAGGCATAACCAGGTCGATGTCGAAGAAGGGTTGCAGCCCCGACAACAGCGCATGTGAGGGCCTCTTTGGCCGGCTGAAGAACGAGTTCTTCTACCTCAGGAACTGGCAGGGGGTTACAATGGGCGGGTTCATGGCGATGCTGAACGACTATCTCGAGTTCTACAATGACGGCCGCATCAAGCAGTCGCTGGGTTGGATGAGCCCGAATGAGTACGATGTGGGCTTTGAGGTGTGACGCTGTGGCATCTGTTATTGCCACGGCTCTTTCCTTCGAGCCTTTCCCGAGCACATAAATTCGAGGGTCGCCGTTAAGACGGACGTCACCAATGCGCAGCCCCGTTAGCTCGCTAAGTCTAATGCCACTGTCGTAGAGGAGCACAAGCATCGCTCGGTCCCTCATACCTACTTTTTTAGTCGGGTTTGGCTGATGTATACGTTGATTTAAAAGTGACTTGGGTTATAAAAGCCCGATGCAGTATCGGAAGGATTTAGGCTTGATTGCCTAGCCTGAAACGGTCCAAAAAACCACCGCAGTCCCTTACCCGAAACCGAGTCTGCAATCGATGAGTACAATACTCTGAAGAGGCATATTCAAGCTCACCCGTAAGAGAGGCTTTTCTGAAAGCACCTACCAAGGAAACGGATTTAGAAATGACGAATGAACCATTGAGCTTTGCAAGCGACTACATGGAGGGCGCGCACCCGGCCATCATGGAGCGTCTTGTTGCAACCAATCTAGAGCAGACGCCAGGCTACGGCCTAGACGAGCATAGCGAACGCGCCAGGCAGCTCATACGCGATGCATGCAACGCCCCGCACGCCGAGGTGCAATTCTTGGTGGGTGGCACCCAGGCGAACGCCGTGACCATCGATGCCATGCTTCCCGCTTGGCAAGGCGTCGTAGCCGCGACCAGCGGACATGTGAGCGTGCACGAAGCTGGTGCCATAGAATTCACCGGTCATAAAGTTATCGAGCTTCCCGGCGCCCTGGGCAAAATCACGGCCGAACAGGTAGAAGCCTGCGCCCATGATTGGGAGATCGACGAGAACCGCTTCCATATGGTGCAGCCCGGAATGGTGTATGTTTCCCAGCCGACCGAATACGGCACCCTCTATACGCTCGAGGAGCTAGAGAGCCTTTCGCGTGTATGCAAGGCGCACGAAATGAAGCTCTTCGTAGACGGAGCGCGTCTTGCCTACGCTTTGGCATCCCCTAGAAACGATGTGGCGCTTTTTGACCTTGCGCGCCTAGCGGACGCTTTCTATATCGGCGGCACCAAGTGCGGCGCCCTATTCGGCGAAGCCGTAGTCATCCCCGACCCTTCGGCTGTGCCAAGGTTCTTCACGCAAATCAAGCAGCATGGTGCGTTGATGGCCAAAGGGCGCATCACTGGCATCCAATTCGAGGTGCTCTTTGAAGACGGCCTCTACCAGCGCATCGGCGAACCCGCTCTTTCGACGGCGGCCCGCATAAAACAGGGGCTGCATGACGCAGGCTACGGGCTCTTGTTCGACTCTCCTACAAACCAAATATTCTTCCTGGTCAACAACGAACAGCTAGAAGCAATAGCGCAGATTGCCACGTATTCCTATGGCGAGCGCATGGCGGACGGATGCACGGCAATCCGATTTGCCACCAGCTGGGCGACGCGCGCAGATGACGTGGAAATGCTGCTAGAGGCAATCGCCAAGCAAGGTCGAAATCGAGATCGCTCGACCTCTACCCCCTGAGTTTCCGGGAGTTCCTCGACGCGACAGGAAACGCGATGTTCAGAGAATTGCTAGATTCCCAGGACACCGTAACCATGACGTCGTTAGCACCGAAAGCCTCGGAGCTCCTGCGCCAATACAACACCAAACTCTGGGGCGGGTTCGACCTGACCACGCACGCCTTGCCTGGCAAGAAACGGCTCGGCTTGGAAAGGCGCGGTTCGACCTGACCACGCACGCCTAACCTGACAGGGCCGGCAAGGAAAAGCCCCATTAAAATTTTCAACCCTGGCAAAATAGGGTATTGTCAAATTGCCTCAAGTGTCTATAATGTTTTCTTGCGCGCTCGCAAGGGCGTGCCCCGAATTGGCAGATTCCTCGGTAGCTCAACGGCAGAGCATCCGGCTGTTAACCGGAGGGTTGTAGGTTCGAATCCTACCCGGGGAGCCATTTTGAACTCTTCGCACTTGTTTACATGATGTAGGCGGGTGCGTTTTTTTAGCTACAACACGTTCTTTACGCCCACTCGGGCCAGCTCATCGTGATTTGGGCGTAACGGTCGTGCCCGGTCGCCGCGGATTACGCCAAGATCGCCTCGTACGCGTGGTTTTGGGCACAATCGACCCTTCTTGCAGTACACAATTACGCCCGGCTAGGTCGCGGGCTATAGTCGTGACAGACGCGTTTTTCGCCTAGATGCGCTTTTTTAGTAGATAGCATTTATGAATCTTGGGATTGCGTTGGAAATCGCGTGGGATGGTCTGGGTTGAGATGTCTTTGAAGACGAAACCGTCGCCGCGCAACCCCTCCTCGTCGAGCTTGAAGGAGCGACGGTTGCAGGAGAAGACGATAAGGCCGTCTTTTGCCAAGACGCGTCCGCAACGATGGAGCAGCTCAAGGTGGTCACGCTGGACATCCCATACCGTCTTGCCCATGGACTTGGAGTTGGAGAAGGTGGGCGGATCAACGAAGATCAACTCGAACCGATAACCCTTCTCGGCGGCTCCTTTGAGCCATGCCATGGTGTCGGAACGTTGGTACATGTGGTTGCGCTGGGTAAAACCGTTGAGCGCCATGTTGCGTCGGGCCCACTCAAGGTAGGTTTGGGACAAATCCACCGTGACCGTGGCGGCGGCACCGCCGGCTGCGGCATGGACCGAGGCGGATCCCGTATAGGAGAACAGGTTGAGTACGCGTTTGCCGGCGGAGAGCCTCTCGACCATCTCGCGAGTCGTGCGATGATCGAGGAAAAGGCCAGTATCGAGATAGCCGTTCATGTCGACCTCGAAGCATAAACCGCTCTCTTGCGTGTGAAAGAGGAAAGGCTTGCGGTTCTCGGCATATTGCGAGCCGCCCTTGTCGCGTTTGCGGACCTTGGAAAAGATATGGTCTGCTGGGATGCCAAGCGAGGCGGGAATGACGGCGAGAAGGTCCTTGAAGCGTTGTTCGGCCTTCACCGGGTCGATTGATTTGGGCGCTGCGTACTCGGCGACATGCACGTAGGTGCGACGTCGGATCTCGTCGGGGTCCAACTCCTGCATGGGGGGGTAGGCGATAGGCGTAGCATCGGGGTCAATCTCTAGGCCATCGAGGTTGACATAGATATCGACGGCGGCCGAATATTCCGGGAGGTCAGCGTCGTAGAGGCGATAACAGGCGATGTTTTCGCTGCGAGCCCACTTCCGCCGCTCCTTGGACATCTTGCGCAAGCGCGAGGCGAATTGGAGGGCTCCCTTGTCGTAAACGGCGACCGTGTGCTCAGCTCCGCCGGATGCGTCGGGGATGGTGATAGTTGTGGAGGGGGTGTCGGCCATGGGTGGCTCCTTGGTCAAAAAGGGCGCCCACATCTTGGTGCGAGCGCCCTTCCTTATTGCGTGGTTGGTAAGGATTAGTCCTCGAGATAGTACTTCAGCTTGCTGGAACGGCTTGGATGGCGAAGCTTTGCCAACGTCTTGCTCTCGATCTGGCGAATACGCTCACGCGTAACGCCAAACTCGCGACCGACCTCCTCGAGGGTGCGGGGATGACCGTCCTCGAGGCCGAAGCGAAGGATGATGACCTTTCGCTCACGTTCGGCCAACCCGTCGAGGACCTTGCGGAGCTGCTCTTGCAACATGGAGAAGCTTGCGGCATCGGGCGGGACGACAGCCTCGTTGTCCTCGATGAAGTCGCCGAGTTGGGAATCTTCCTCCTCGCCGATGGGGGTTTCCAAGGAAACCGGCTCCTGGGAGATTTTTTGGATCTCGCGGACGCGCTCGGCGGTCATGTCCATCTCCTTGCCGATCTCCTCCGGAGTTGGTTCGCGGCCGAGTTGTTGCAAGAGTTGGCGCTGGATGCGCACAAGCTTGTTGATCGTCTCGACCATGTGGACCGGGATGCGGATGGTGCGTGCCTGATCGGCGATGGCGCGGGTGATAGCCTGGCGAATCCACCATGTTGCGTAGGTGGAGAACTTAAAGCCCTTCGTGTAGTCGAATTTCTCGACGGCGCGAATGAGGCCAAGGTTGCCTTCCTGGATGAGGTCGAGGAACAGCATGCCGCGGCCAACGTAGCGCTTAGCGATAGATACGACGAGACGGAGGTTCGCCTCGATAAGGGTTTGCTTTGCGTCAAAGCCGACCTGCTCAACGCGGGTGAGACGGCGCTTCTCGCGGCGGTCGACCTCAAGCTCTCCGTTATCAATCTTCTCGAGTTGCTCGGTGGCGGCGACGCCAGCTTCGATCTTCATGGCGAGGTCGATCTCTTCTGCTGCGGTCAACAGGGGAACTCGACCAATCTCTTTGAGGTACATGCGGACGGGGTCGCCCGTAAGCATGGTGATATTCGCATCGACCTTGTTCTTGCGGCGGGTCGTCTTGCGCGTGCGAGTAGAAGAAACCTTGGGAAGTTGGACGTCGGTAGTAGCCTTGAGCTCCTCTTCGGGAATGCCTTCAAGCAAGTCCTCGTCGGGGTCTATGGGCGCCTCGTCGGCCGTGCTCGCGGCGACCTCGGCCGATGCTATGTCCTGATCTTCTTTGGGTGTGTCTTCGTCGTTGGTCTCAATGGATTCAGGTTCTATCTCCTTGGCCTTTTCTGGAGCAATCTCTTCAGCCTCATCCTTTGCTTTCTTCTTCGTCTTAGAAGCTGCAGCCACACGAAGTCCTTTCACGTAGGTGTTCCGTTCCCATAAAACATGCCTGTTTTTGGGCGTAGTTGTTCAGTCGAATAGTGTATCAACTTTTCAACCTATGACGCAAGTGTCAATATGAAAAAAAGCGACAGCTCTGGCGCAGGAGCTGGCCCGACTGCGCCTGGTCGGCGGTTTAGCCCAGGACCTGGCCCGACTGCGCCGCGATGCGCGGGTCAATATGGTAGTCTAGCGACGGCGCAGACCCCCGAAGCGCCGAGTCGTCTTCTTTGCACCACGTTTGACAGAACGGGTCGGATCGGGCATGAGGCGCTGGTTGTCATAGGGGAACCCCTCGACATCATGTATCTCCAACAGCTTGCCGGTAAAGTATTCGATTTCGCGCAGGTCAAGCAATTGGTCGGGAGACATGAACGTGTAGGCTCGTCCAGCGACGCCAGCGCGGCCGGTACGACCGATGCGGTGCACGTAATCCTCGGGTGGTTTCGGGACCGTAAGGTTGATGACGTAGCTGACCTCGTTGATGTCAATCCCGCGGGCAAGCACGTCAGTGGCAACGAGGACGTCGACCTTGCCCTCACGGAACTTGCGCAGGGCGGCGTCGCGTTTGCCCTGGGGCTTGCCTGCGTGGATGGAGTCGGTCTTGATTCCAGCACGCTCGAGGACAAGAGCGCAGGCGTCGGCGTCGTTTTTGGTGGGGACAAACACGAGCACGCGATCGGCGCCTTGCTCCTTTAAAAGTTCGAGCATGAGTTGGCGCCTTTGCTGGAAGCTTACCGGGCACAAAAACTCGTCGACCGTCTCGGCGGTCTCACCGCTTTGGGCGATCTCCACACGGACGGGTTCGCGCATGAGCAGCTTTGCCTTGCCGTTGACAAGGGGGGTGAGGGTGGCGCTGAACAAAAACGTCTGGCGGCTCGTCGGCACCTCTCGGCAAATTGCGCTCACGCTCGGCCAAAAACCCATATCAACCATGCGATCCACCTCGTCAAGGACGAGATATCGCACGTTTTTTAGACTCGCGGCCTTTTGCGCCAAAAGGTCCTTCAGGCGCCCAGGGGTTGCAATCAGTATGTCGCACCCTGATTTGAAGCCTTTGATTTGCTTCTCATATTTGACACCACCGATGACGCTCATAACGCGGAAGTTGCAATGTTTTGCGAGGATTTGTGCGACCTCGGTGATTTGGGTCGCCAACTCGCGGGTGGGTGTCAGGATTAGGGCGTAGGGGCCGCGTGTGCCTTTCGGACGCTTGCTTCCCCAATGGCGAACCATGCCGTCGAAGATGGGAAGCAGGAATGCGATGGTCTTGCCTGTGCCGGTTTGGGCGGCGGCCAGAACGTCGGCACCGGTTAGGCCAGCTGGGATAGCTTGCGCCTGGACTGGGGTCGGGGTTTCAAATCCGAGCTCGCCTAGGGCCGCTTGGACGGGTTTGGTGAGATCCATGTCGGAGAAGGAGATGGCTTGTTCCACAGGAATGGCTTGTTTCATAGATGGGCTGCTGCGTTTCTCGTGAGTGTGTGGGCGGGCTACATGGGCGGGTTTGCCGGTCGCGGGACTGGTTGAGCGCTTGGGCGGGTTTTGTATGCGGGCTACATGAACTGGCTGACAATTGTAGCAATGATGAGCATGAGCGCAACGCCGCAGATTCCGATTATGACGGCCACGGGAGGGCCGGATTTCTTTTTGTGCTCGAGGACCTCGATGGAGTCCAAGAAGCGGTTCGCGCAAATGACGGTTTGACGACCTTGGAATAGGGCCGGGGTTTCGTATTTGCAGTTCGGTCGGCAATTGTGACAAGCGACCTCCTCAAAGGGGATCGGTCCGAGATCCTCTTGGGTCAACTCGAGCAACTCGTCTTTCGCCATGGCCTTCCTTTCTGCTCGCTTTCCGTTCTAGGCTTCGAAGGTCCTGTCCTGGTTATGACGTGCCCCGTCGTTAGCGCGTCCTGTCGCCGGCACGCCCTGCGGTTGACGTGCCCCGTCGCCGGCACGCCCGGGGCTTTTTAATCAAAAGGGCCGAGAACAAAAGCTCCCGACCCGTTGTTTCGATGGTGGTCGCTACTGGGTTCGAACCAGTGACCCCCGCCGTGTGAAGGCGATGCTCTCCCGCTGAGCCAAGCGACCGTAGACAGTCTCAACTGCGCGAAAGCATGGTAGCTTATTCGCAAGGGGAATGCAAGGGGTAAGAAGGGGAGCGTCGCGGGAGCGTTACGGGAGTGTCAGGGGAGCGTCGGTTATTTCTCCATGCGATCGGCTTGCTCAATCAGGTCGAAATAGCCTTTAAGCGCCATGAAGGGGACGAACTGGCGTGCTCGATCTGCATGGGGCTTGCCGATGACATAGCGCGGGTCGAGGCCCTCCGCCTCGGGGGTACCATAGCGGGCGATGCGCCGTTTGCGCTTTGCTTGGATCTTACTCTCCTCCACGATGGCCTCCTACCATGGTATTGCGCTCGCGAATCGTAGATTTTTCCTCGAGGCTCGTGGCCTTGAGCACGGCATTCTTTCCAAACTTGCTCTTCACTGCGAGAACGGCCTCTTGGCGGCGTCGTTCCCTATCCAACTCGCCGTGATCCGTGAAGAGGTCCTCGGTTGCGAACTCCTCAGGGAGGAGGCGGTCGAAACCGATGTTGACGCGCCGAATCTTGATGTGGGGGTCGACGGTCTCGTCCCACAACTTTTCGAAGTGTCTTATGAGGATGGAGAAGGAGTTCGTGTTCTCGGGAATGCGTCTCGAACCTCCGCCATGGGCGCCCCAACGTCCGACGCGGACGCCGTGCTCGCCGACGAAGGAGCGGGTCTTTGGCCTTATCGAGCCGTCCTCCTCCCGTGCGACAGGGGCGGCACCTCGGTCGCGCTCGTAGCCGACATACAACGAGATAGCGCTGGTCGCGATGCGCTTTTCGACGAGTTCGAGCACGCTTTGGTCCACCATCTCGCGCATGACGAGGCGAGCCTCCTCCCAAGTATAGGAGCTAGGGAGTACTTGGCCGTTGGTGATGCTGGTAGTCTCGGGCTCATAGGCTTGGATCTCGGCGATTGTGGTCGGCTCGATACCCCAAGCGTGGTCGATGAGATACTCCGCGTTCACACCGAATTCCTTGTACAGCGTGTCGATGTCGAGCTCGGTGATCCCCTTGAGATCGAACACGTGGTATTTGGCGAGCCTGCGTGCGATGCCGGGGCCGATGTTCCATATGTCAGTAAGAGGGCGGTGGTGCCAAAGCGTACGGCGAAACTCGCCCTCGTCCAAAAACCCGATGTGGTCCTCCACATGCTTTGCGGTGATGTCCAAGGCGAGTTTGGCGAGGAAGAGGTTGGTGCCGATGCCTGCGGTTGCCGTGATGCCGGTCGCTTTTTCGACCGCCTCCATCATCTTGACGGCGAGGCCGCGCGCATCCGTGTCGTACAGGGAAAGGTAGGGGGTTGCGTCGATGAAGCACTCGTCGATGGAGTACGCGTAGATGTCCGATGGGCTTACGAAGTCAAGATAGATGCGATAGATCTGGGCAGAGATTTCCATGTAGTGTTTCATGCGCGGAGGAGCCATGATGTAGTCGACGTCCTTTGGGATCTCGAACACACGGCAACGGTTGCGAATGCCGAGCGCTTTCATGGCGGGCGTGATGGCGAGGCAGATGGTGGACTCGGTGCGGGTCGGGTCTGCGACGACGAGATTGGTCGTGAAGGGGTCAAGGCCGCGCGCGGCGCACTCCACGCTTGCATAGAAGCTTTTCAGGTCGATGCAGAGGTAGGCCTTTCCTCCGCTGAACCGGTCGGTCATGGGACCTCCTCTCACAACCTCGCTTGTTGGTTTGCATGCTAGTGGCGGGCAAGCTAGTGGCGGTCGGAATCGCGCTGCTTCTTGCCGCCCCGAGCGGAATCGCTATATGGGTGCCTTGTTTCGTTGATGCGCTGTCCGCCCATTATCCCGCATGATAGAAAAAATGTCGTATCATGTTTCCCTATGAGATCGAATCGGCGTCTCGGCGTCGTTGCTTCCTTGCGAGGCTGAGTTGGCGTATTGGCGCCGTTGCGGAGAAAAGAGAGTTAATCATGAACGAAGGATCCTTCGACGCGAGCAAAAAGCGCAGTGACGAGATTACGGCCGATCTTGCCGTCCACCCTGAGAAGTACCTGATGCTCACGGGTGACAGGCCTACCGGCCGTTTGCATCTCGGCCACTTCTTTGGCACGATCAAACAGCGTGTCAAGCTTCAGGACATGGGCGTACCTACCAATATCGTCATTGCCGACTACCAGGTCATCACCGACCGCGACACCACGGCGAACATCCAAGACAACGTGTACAACATGGTTTTGGACTATCTTGCCGCCGGTATCGATCCAGAGAAGACCACCATTTTCACCCATTCTGCCGTTCCGGCATTAAACCAGCTCATGCTTCCGTTCCTGTCGCTTGTCACCGAGGCCGAGCTCGAGCGTAATCCTACCGTCAAGTCAGAGCAGGAAGCCTCTGGTCACGCCCTCACTGGCTTGCTTTTGACCTATCCGGTACACCAGGCGTGTGACATCCTCTTCTGCAAGGGCAATGTCGTCCCTGTGGGCAAGGACCAGTTACCCCACATCGAACAGACCCGCCAGATCGCCCGTCGTTTCAACGAGCGCTATGGTCATGTGTTCCCTGAGCCTGAGGCCATGCTCACCGAGGCGGTCCTGATTCCGGGTCTTGATGGCCGCAAGATGAGCAAGAGCTACGGCAATGCCATCGCGTTGAGCGCTACCGCCGAGGAGACTGCGAAACTCATCAAGAAGAGCAAGACCGACTCCGATCGAAACATCACCTTTGACCAGGAGAATCGCCCGGGCGTATCCGCCCTTCTCACCACCGCGTGCCTGTGCGGTTTCGGCGGTACCGAGGCCGAGCTTGCTGCCGAGATCGGCGACGGTGGTTCCGGCATGCTGAAGAAGATCGTCACCGAGACCGTCAACGGATATCTCGCTCCCATGCGTGAGCGTCGTGCCGAGTTCGCTGCGCGCAAGGGCTTTGTCGAGGAGATCATCCATGAAGGCAACCGTCGCGCCAACGAGGTTGCAAATGCCACCCTCGACGAGGTGCGTGCCGCCATGGGCATGGTGTACTAGGGCGACTCCTGAGGTTTTGTTGATGCGGCTCCTGGCCTTGGAACGGATGCTGCGGCACCCAACCTCGGGAGCGGAAGTGGCGCCTAGCCTTGACGCTCGGCTTTCGCTGCCCTGGCGCCTTTGATTTTCTTTGAAAGGTAGCGAGCTGTCATCGCGGGGTGCTTGAAGACCATGCGTGGGGCGCCGTAGGACATGATGGCGCGGATGCCGGCGCGCATCTCGGGGCGATAACAATGGATGGGGCAATCCTTGCAGTTGCCTTTGTGCTCGTAAGGACAAACCGAGGTGCGGTAGATCGAATAGGCGATGAGCTTTTCGCATTCCTCGCACACACCGCGTTCGCTTTTCGGGGCGTCGGCATGGTGGCCAGCGCAGTAGATCGCACCCATCGCATAGAGGGTGTCTGCGTCCTTTTTGAGGTTTCCTTCGTTGGTTGCCATGCGGCGTGTGTCCTGTTGCTCTCTTCGTCTGAGTTGGGCATCAGACATGATAGCAGGAATTAGTTAACTATTGATAACTTTTCGAGAAGATGTTTTATGGGGGTGGCGTGATGTGGGGGTTGCGACCTGCGCCTCTTGACTCGGTTTTTGAAAAACACGGCTATAAACTGAAAACAGGTCAGGCGAAATAACCGCTTGACCTGTATTTTTGTTGGTGGGCCCTGCCGGATTCGAACCGACAACCAAAGGATTATGAGTCCCCTGCTCCACCGTTGAGCTAAGGGCCCTGAAAAGCAAGAGCTATCCTATCACATCTTGATGTGGGTGGATACTTTATGTTCGGAAAGGAACAGCTGAAAGACACTCGAAGGCTTTGGCACCTTCCGATTCACCTTCCGATTTTCAAAGGGTATTATATTTGACAAACGGGAAATATGCCCGCAACCGGCACAACGGACACTTCCCGAATAGACCAAAAGGGGGCGCACATGAATCCGAACACGTCTGACATCTCGCGCGACGCATGCATGCTTGTTAACGACTTTGCACGTCGCGGTTACGATTGGTGGTGGCACTCCTTCACCGCCGAGGACGCCCAGACAGGTGTCGCGAAGCCGTTTTTCATCGAGTTCTTCCTTTGCAACCCCGAACTCGCAAAGGATGAGCCAACGTTCGGTCTTGCCGAGGACGGTACCCGTCCAGCGGACGAGGAGCATCGCCCTAGCTACCTCATGGTCAAGGCCGGGACCTGGGGGAACGACAAGTGCCAGCTCCATCGCTTCTTTCCTTGGAAGGACGTTGAGGTCGGCATGGGTGTGCCGTTCTACGTCCAGGCCGATGATTGCCTTTGCTGTGAGACGGACCTCATCGGGCGCGTCGAGGTGACGCCAGAAGACGCAGCCGCCCACCCGGAGTGGATGAGCGATGCGGGATCGATGGTGTTTGACCTCCACCTGGACAAGCGGATGGCTTTCAACGTCGGCTATGGAGCGAATGACAAGATGCGCGGCGCTCAGGCTTTTGACATGTTTTGGCACGCCGAGGGCATCAAAACCCTCGTCAGCGGCACGGTCATCCTTAACGGTAGGCGCTACGTCGTTTCGCCGGAAACCTCCTATGGCTACTCGGACAAGAATTGGGGCCGCGACTTCACGACGCCGTGGGTGTGGCTTTCTTCCTGGGACCTGGTGAGCAACATCACTGGTGAGCGCCTCGAGAACAGCGTGTTCGAGATCGGTGGCGGTCGTCCTGTCGTTTTCGGTCACGCCCTCGACCGCAAGCTGTTGGGTTGCATGCTCTACGAGGGTGAGGAGTTCGAGTTCAACTTCAGCAAGCCTTGGACAGGAAGCCAGACGAGTTTTGAATGCTACGAGACCGATACTGAGATTATTTGGCATGTTGACCAGGAGACGTTTGTCGCCCGACTCATCACCGACATCCGCTGTCCCAAGGTGGACATGCTTCTCATGAACTATGAGAGCCCCGACGGCAAGAAGCGCTTCTCCAGGCTTTGGAATGGAGGAAACGGCCACGGTCGCATCCAGCTCTACAGGAAGCAGGGAGCGACTTGGGAACTTGTCGATGACATAGCGGTCAACCGTGTAGGCTGCGAGTACGGCGAGTACGATTCTGAGTAGCGGGCGGCGTTCTCGCGTTTTGTCTTCGGTGTGCGTGTACAGCTTCTGCCTGTTTAGTGTGAGGTCGTGTACTGCGGCGAGGGAAGACGGCGCAATGGCTACCATGCCTCCTGCGGCTGCGGTCTTCTGCTACCATGGACAAACTATGATTCTACAGCTTGAAAACATAACGAAATCCTATGGTGGTCGTACGCTTTTCTCGAACGTCAATCTTCGTCTCGAGGAGTACGATCGCCTCGCTTTGGTTGGACCTAACGGCGCTGGCAAGACTACGATGCTCAATATCGTTGCTGGTCATGACGGTGCCGACTCCGGTCGAGTAAACCTTGCCAAGGGCGCTACCATCGGTTACCTCGAACAAGAAGCAATCGAGATGGGGGAGCGACCGATCCTCGAAGAGGTCATCAGCTCCCAGACCGAGATCCTTGAGGCGGAGCAGCGCTTGAAGCAATTGGAGCTCGAGTTGGGCGAGAACCCCACCGATCAACAGCTCGCCGCTGCGGGGCGTGCGCGTGACGCCTACGAGAACCTGGGTGGCTACACCCTGGAGTCCAAGGTGCGATCCGTCATGTTTGGCCTCGGGTTCAAGGAGGAGGACATGACGCGCATGACCACGGAGTTTTCCGGCGGTTGGCAGATGCGCATCGCCTTGGCGAAACTTTTGGTCCGCAACCCCGAGGTGCTTTTGCTCGACGAGCCCACCAACCACCTCGATCTGGAGAGCGTCCGTTGGCTCGAGGGTTTTCTCAAAAGCTACACCGGGTGCGTCTTGGTGGTCAGCCACGATCGCGCGTTCATGGACGGCATGGTGGATCGGGTGGCCGAGATCGCAAATGGCGAGGTTAATCTTTACAAGGGCAACTACACCGCCTATCTCAACCAGCGCGATGAGCGCCTGGAGCGCATGCGCCAGCAACGCACGAAGCAGATCGAGGAAATGCGGCGCCTCGAGGCGTTCGTGGAGAAGTTTCGCTACAAGGCGACCAAGGCCCGCCAAGCTCAAGAGCGTGCGGCGCGCCTCGAGAAGCTTAAGGCGGAGCTTATCGTCTTGCCCGAGGCCAAGAAGTCGGTTCATTTCAATTTTCAACAGCCTCCACGCACCGGCGACGAGGTGGTTCGCGTGCGCGGCGTGTCCAAGCGCTTTGGAGACAAGGTCATCTATGACGGTCAGGACCTCACCCTATACCGGGGGGATAAGGTCGCGCTCGTCGGTCCGAACGGTTCCGGCAAGTCCACGTTGCTCAAGATGGTCGCCGGAGTGTTGGAGCCTGACGCCGGCAAGATTGAATACGGCGTCCATGTGACCAAGACCTACTACGCGCAACACCAGCTCGAGGAGCTGTCCAGCGGCAACACCGTCTTCGAGGAGTTGGACAGTGTGGCGCCTGGTTGGACCATGTCCCAGGTTCGCTCCCTTCTCGGTGCGTTCCTTTTCACCGGAGATGATGTGGACAAGCATGTCAGCGTCTTGTCTGGAGGCGAGAAGAGCCGTCTGGCCCTCGCCAAGATGCTGGTCGCCCCAACGCCCCTGTTGTGCCTCGACGAACCTACCAACCATCTGGACATCTCAAGCGCCGACATCCTTGAGCAGGCGTTGAACGCCTTTGACGGCACGATTTTGTTCATCACCCATGACCGCCATCTCATCCGCAGTGTCGCCAATCGCATCGTCGAGGTCCGCCCCGGAAAGTTGACCTGCTATGACGGGGATTACGATTACTACCTTTTCAAGAGCGAGCAACTTAGCGATGTCGCTACCGGCAAGGCTATAGACGACATCCTCGGTGATGCCAAGAAGACACCTGTAATCAAGGGCCGGACCGCCGTTACCGTCAACAAGCACGGCAAGGAGAAGCCTCCTGCGAAACCGACGGAGAAAGCCCAGCTCACGGCTCCGCGTGGCAGCGCCCCAAAGACAAAGGAGCAAAAGCGCCGTGAGGCCGAGGCGCGCAATCGGGCGTATGCGAGCCTTAAGAACCATCGCAAACGCATCGCCGAGCTCGACGAGCAGATGGAACGGGACAATGCGCGCATGGATGAGATCCTCGCTTTGTTGGCCGACCCCGATTTCTACACGCGTGAGGCGGATACAAGCGACGTCATCAACGAGCACGGCAAGCTTAAAGGGCGCATCGCAGCCGCTGAGGAAGAATGGTTTTTGCTCAATGAGGAGCTTGAGGCTGAGTTGGCCCGTCAAAAGGAGCAGGTCTAGATGCTCAACATCGTCCTCGTGGAACCCGAGATAGCGGCGAATGCGGGTAACATTGCTCGCACGTGTGCCTGCATAGGTGCCCGGTTGCATCTCGTCGAGCCGATGGGGTTCCGTCCCACCGAGCGCAACCTGAAACGCGCGGGTTGTGACTACTGGGACAAGGTGGACATCGTTCGCTGGTCCCACTTGGGGGCCTTCCTGGAAAAACATGGGCAAGACGAGCTGTTTTTGTTTACGGGACGCGCGGAAAGGCACTATCACGAGGTCTCCTATCCCGATGGGTGTTTCCTCGTCTTCGGGCGTGAGAGCAGGGGGTTGGACGATGGGTTCATCGATGCCTACGCCGATCGTGGTGTGCGCATTCCCATGGTGCCGGGGTGCCGCAGCCTTAACCTTTCCAACGCTGTGGCTATAGCTGCATTCGAGGCCCTCCGCCAACAAGGTTTTCCCGACTTGTCCTGACGCGGCCGTGGTCCGAGTGGGGGCCGTGGCACGAGTGGGGGCCGTGGCGCGCGACTCGGCCCGCGGAGGCGATTGGTCGCGGGGACCTCCTCGTACGGTGCGACATGCGTGTGCGAGCGGTCGTGGTGTGCGACGTGCGTGTGCGAGCGGTCGTGGTGCGCGACGTGCGTGTGCGAGCGCAATTGACGCGCGGCAAGGCTTCCAACCCAACTTGGCCGCGGGTTCCGCTATACTAGTACAGTTATGAACAGCCTAGACATTCCTTACATCATCTGCTGCGTTCTCGCATTCATCCCGGCTATCGTGTTGCACGAGGTCGGCCACGGTGTTGCCGCCAATTTGCTGGGTGACCCTACCGCCAAGATGGCCGGACGGCTTTCCCTCAATCCGTTGAGACATGTCGACCCTTTCGGCACCGTGTTGCTTCCGGCGATTCTCATGCTTATGGGCGGCCCTGTCTTCGGCTTCGCAAAACCAGTGCCTTACAACCCTCGTTTCTTCAAGAACCCGAAGGTGGGAGACCTGGTTGTCGGCCTTGCTGGCCCCTTCACCAACCTGCTCCAAGCGCTTTTGGGAGCCGGCATCGCATGGGCGCTTGTTCTCGGTTTCGGCGGCGTGTCCCACCTATCGCTTGCCATGGCATCAAACGGCCTGCTCTATTACGTATTCCAATTCTTGATGCTGTTCGTGTTGTACAACCTGTACCTGATGATGTTCAACCTCATCCCGATTCCGCCTCTTGACGGTTCGTCCATCCTCGCGTTGCTCGTACCGAACAAGCACCTCGGCACCTATTACCGCATCCAACAATACGCTCTTCCGATCTTCTTCATCGTGGTCATCGTTGTGCCCTACGTCACGGGGATCGACCCGATCTCGATGTATCTGCGCGCAACGGCGGGCAACCTGTTCAACCTGCTCCTCTCGTTCTAAGGGCCCTGATCGTGTCGTATCGCATTCGCATAGAGAGTTTCGAGGGGCCTTTTGACCTGTTGTTGTACCTTGTCAGCCGACAAAAGGTCGATGTCGGCACCATCTCCATCACCGAAATCGCAGACCAGTACTTGGCAGAGATCTCTCGTATGCAAAAACTCGATTTGGATGTGGCGAGCGATTTCCTCCTTACGGCTGCGACGCTGCTGAAGATCAAAGCGGAGAGTTTGTTGCCCCAAGCCAAGGCAGATGTGGATGAGGACCTCTCCGAGCTTGTTCCTTCAGAGGCTCGCGACATGCTCGTCGACAAGCTCATCGAGTACAAGACGTTCAAAAATGCCGGCACGGCCCTCGCCTCCAAGCAACGTGCCGAGTCCCGCATGCATGCGCGCATGGCAGGTGCCTCTGACGAGTTCACGGGGCTTATGCCGGACTATTTGGCTAAAGTGAGGCTTGAGGATCTGGCGAAAAAGGCCGCTTCCATGTTGTCCCAACGCGAGATTGTCCTTCTTGAGAGCGAGCACATAGCTGCAAAACCCATTCCGGTGGAGCGCTATGTGAAGACGATCTTCTCTCGCCTGACGAAGGAGAAGAAGGTGCGATTCTCGTCCCTGGTCGAGGGAGATGCCTGCCCTGAAAAGGTGGTCGTCACGTTTTTGGCCATCCTTGAGCTGCACAAGCGGGGGTATGTGAGTGTGCGTCAAAAGGAGACCTTCGGCGACATCGACGTGTCCTATATCGAAGGGTCGGGGGAGTTGGCGCTGGTCAACAGCGAGTTTGACATTCTGACGACAAGGGATGCAACACACTCAAGATAGGAATGTAAGATAGGAGTGAGATGTTCCTAGGTTTGCAAAGTGACCAGATGGAAGGCGCCCTTGAGGCCCTGTTGTTCGTGACGGACGAGCCGGTGAGCGCCCTGCGCTTGGCAGAGATGCTCGAAATCGACGTGATCGAGGTCGAGAGGCACTTGGACAACTTGCAAGAAAGCCTCGCTGCCGCCAATCGCGGCGTGCAGTTGCGCGAGGTTGCAGGCGGGTGGAGAATGTTTACGCACCCCGTGTACCACGAGCTCATCGAGAAGTACGTCATCTCTTGGGATACGCGCAAACTTACCACAGCCGCCCTCGAGACCCTTGCCATCGTCGCCTACACGCAACCGACGACCCGCGCCCAGGTTTCCTCTATTCGTGGCGTGAGCTCCGATTCCCCAATCAACTCTCTGGTGGAAAAGGGCCTGTTGCGCGAAGCGGGTGTGGCTGACTCCCCAGGTAATCCTGTGCTCTATGCGACCTCCACCGCATTCCTCGAGAAGTTCGGTCTTCGCTCCGTCGCGGATTTGCCGCCGTTGGAGGAGTTTGCCCCCGACGAGGAGACCCGCACCCTCATTCGCGAGCGTCTGAGTGCCCATCGCGTCGCCGATGACGTGGTCATGTATGAGGACGAGGAGCCTTTGGAGGAGGGCGCAAGCCCGCTTGACCGGGTCGTGTTTGATCTTGAAGACGACGAGGCCGACTCCGTTAACGTGGCCAATGTCGCCGTAGAGCCGTCACCCAATTCCTTGTTGGTACAAGCGCTCGCCCAGATGTCGGGCACGGTCGAAAAGATCGATTTCGATTCCCTTGTGTTCGAGGATGACGATGAGTGAGATGCGCCTTCAACGCTTTTTGGCGCGTGCGGGCGTGGCATCGCGCCGTGAGAGCGAGACCTACATCACGGACGGTCGTATCACGGTCAACGGTGTCGTCGCGGACAAGCTCGGCACCAAGATAGACCCCGATACGGACGTCGTGAAGGTAGACGGTCGCACCGTCGTGGTTTCCGACCAGGACGTCGTCCTCATACTCAACAAGCCCCTCGATGTCGTGACAACCATGGACGATCCCCAGGGAAGGACGTGCGTCGCAAGTCTTATCCCTGTGGACACCTACCCGGGACTCTATCCGGTGGGCCGCCTTGACCGCAACACGTCCGGCCTGCTTCTATTTACGACCAACGGCCAACTCGGAAACCAGCTCCTCCACCCGAGCCATCATGTCCTCAAGCAGTATCTCGTCAGAGTGGAGGGGACGCCGACTCGCCATGAGACCCACCTGTTGCGGACGGGGGTGCGCATCGAGTCGGGGAAGAACAAGCTTGTGGTGACCCAACCTGCTGAGGTCGAATTGCTTGAGACGGGTAAAAACTCCCTGCTCAGAATCGGCATTCGCGAGGGCATCAACCGTCAGATCCGCAAGATGTGCGCAGCGGTGGGCCACGACGTCGTGGAGTTGCATCGTAGCGATTTTGGCCCGATTTCCCTTGGCAGCCTTGAGGGTGGGGCATGGAGACTCTTGGACGACGATGAGATGGCTCGGCTTCGAGAGGCCGCGGGCATGTAGCGTCGCGGCGCATGCCAGAAACCTCGGTAGCCTCCCTTGCCTTGCGCTACAATGGGTGGTTGATAAAAACGGTTTAAGTTCCGGTAAGGACGCACAAGGACGTAGGGAAAGATGGGACAAGCAGAAAAGCAGCACGGTTTCAACGCGGTGGCCATCATGGGGCTTGGCCTCATAGGCGCCTCCACGGCAGCTGCCTTAAGGGACGCATATCCTGCCATGACCATAGTTGGTGTCGATTCTTGTGAGGAGACCTGCGAGATTGCGAAGGAGAAGGGTTGGGCCGACGAGGCCTACGCCGCTGACGATCCGAGACTCGCCGCCTTTGTCCGCAACGTTGCCGACCTCGTCATCATCGCTACGCCGGTGCCCGTCGTCCCCGAATATCTCCACTTGTTGGCGGATTGGGGTTTTGGCGGCGTCATCACCGACACAGCTTCAACAAAATCCCACATCAGCACCGCTGCCAAGGAGATCCTTCCCCATCCTGAGAACTATGTTCCCGGCCATCCCATGGCGGGTTCGGAGATCAATGGAATCAAGGGTGCGAAGCCGGACATGTTCAAGGGTGCCCATTGGATCTTGTGTCCTGACGCCAGCACGCCTGCGGAGCACTTCCAGCGCCTTCACACCCTTATCTGCGGTCTTGGCGCCCGTGTGGTGTCTCTTGATCGCGAGGACCACGACGCTGCTGTGGCCGTGGTGAGCCATGTGCCCCACTTCGTCGCATCGTCCTTGGTGACCCTCGCGAGCCGTCATGCTGATGACCAACAGGCCCTCATGCGTCTTGCTGCCGGTGGCTTCAAGGACTCCACCCGCATCGCTGCGGGCAGCCCGAGACTTTGGTGCGGCATAGCCTTCGACAACGCAGAGGCCCTTTGCAGCGGGTTGTCGGAGATGACCGGCATCCTCGACTCCTTCAGGGAGGCCATAGAGAAGGGCGACAAGGAGCAGGTGACGCAGCTTTTGGAGCAAGCGTCCGAGGCTCGTCGCGCCCTGCCTGCCGTGTGGGTTCCTTCTACGGAGGACCTGTTGGAGGTGCGCATCCCCATGGAGGATCGTCGTGGCGTCGTCGCGGAAGTCACTACCATCGCGAGCAGCGTGGGTTGCAACATCCAATCCATCGAGATCGACCATGTCACCGAGGACAGCGCTGTCCTGTCCATGATCTTTACCGACGAGGGCGATGTCGGAAAGTTGTCGCTCCAACTTATCAAAGCTGGGTACAGCGTCTCCTTCCATCCGCTCTCTGCGAAGGAGCACAGCAATGTCTAAGGCTTCGTCCACCCTCGTCAATCCTGAGGCCGCTCCGCCATCTGCCCTCGTCAATCCCGCTCCCGCCCCGCCTGCCACCCTCGTCAAGCCGCTGGGTGCCCCGCTGACCGGTGTCGGTAGCGTGCCGGGGGACAAGTCCATCTCCCACCGTGCGGTGCTCCTCGGCGCCATGGCAGAAGGTGCCTCCCACCTTAAAGGGGTCCTGGACTCTGCTGACGTCCGGTCCTCCATCGGTGCCGTTCGTGCCTTGGGAGCTGTTGTCGACCTTGCAAAACAAAAAGACGGTAGCCTTGCCGGAACTGTCACAGGGTGGGGAGATAAAGGTCCGTCAAGTCCCGGCGACGCGATTGATTGCGGCAACTCTGGCACGACGACGCGCCTGCTCATGGGCGTTTTGGCCCCTTGGGATGAGGAAGTCGAACTTGTGGGGGACGCCTCTTTGAGCGCACGTCCCATGAGACGTATCACCGACCCCCTCTCTAAGATGGGCGCGACGTTTACCCCTAAAGAGCGCGACACGTTGCCTTTGGTTGTTCGCGGATCAAAGGCGCTCCGCTCGCTTTCCTACCAAAGCCCCGTCGCGTCAGCCCAGCTCAAAACCGCCCTTTTGCTGGCGGGGGTGTTCGCCCAAGGAAAGACGAGGGTGGAAGAGCCCGCGGCTTCGCGCAACCATACCGAGCTCATGTTGCCAGGCTTTGGGGTAGATGTCGAGCACGGTCCTTGCTGGGCCGAGGTCACCGGTCCCCAGACCATGCATGCTTGTGACGTCGTGGTCCCTGGCGATCCGTCCTCCTCGGCGTTTCCGGTATGCGCTGCGGTTCTTGCGCCTGGGAGTAACTTGACTATCACCAATATCAGTCTCAACGCGGCTCGTGTCGGCTATATCGACGTCCTGCGATCCTTGGGCGTCCAGATCGAGTCCACGCAAACGGCGATGGCGGCCGGTGAACCGAGCGGGGATGTGCATGTCCGCTATACCCCACGGCTCCGCGGTTGCGTCGTCGAATCAAAAGCCATCGCGGGCATGGTGGACGAGATCCCTGTCCTGTCCCTGGTCGCAGCCCGCGCGACGGGAGAGACGGTGTTTCGTGGCGCCGGGGAGTTGCGCGTCAAGGAGACTGACCGTTTCCAAGCCATCATCGATGGCCTCGCCATCCTTGGCGTCAAGGCTTGGGGGGAGGGGGATGACCTGCACATCGAGGGCAACCCCGCCCTTACCTTCGATGTACCCCTTACCTTCGATTCCCTAGGAGACCATCGTCTCGCCATGACTTGGGCCCTTGTCGGTATGACCGGCACGGCGCCTGTGACCATCATCGACTACGAGTGCGTGGGGATCAGCTACCCCACGTTCCAAAACGACATGGAAAGGTTTGCGCAATGATCATCGCAATTGACGGCCCCAGTGGTGCCGGTAAATCCACGGTAGCAAAGGCGGTTGCCAAGAAGTTGGGGTTCTCTTGCCTCGACACCGGCGCCATGTACCGCGCCATCGCCTGGAAGGCTCTCGATGAGGGCATCGCCCTCGATGACGCAGCGGGGCTTGAGCGCATCTCCCTCGAGTGTGAGATCTCGTTTGCCCACGAAGAGGGCGATCCCATCCCGCGCCGCGTATTCATTGCTGGTACCGAGGTCACCGACGCTATCCGTACTGCCGAGATTGACAAGGCGGTTACCCCGGTCTCCGCGACCCCCGAGGTCCGATCGGCCCTCTTGGGACAACAACGCCGCATCGGCCTTGCCGGCGACTACGTCGTGGAGGGGCGTGACATCGGGACCGTCGTGTTCCCAGGCGCCGAGGTCAAGGTGTTCCTCACCGCTACCGACGAGGAGCGCGCCCGCCGTCGCGTGGGCCAAAACAAGGAGCGCGGTGTCGGGTCTGTTGACTTCGACGAGGTCTTGGCCGATCTCAGGCGCCGCGACAAGGCAGACTCCACCCGCGCGACCGCCCCTCTTCGCCCGGCCGACGATGCGGTCATGCTCGACTCCACTGACTTCACTTTTGACGAGGTCGTGGAGAAGATCTGCGCCCTCGGTCACGCTGCCCAATAAACGGCACCGCCCGATGAACCAAGGAGTATATCGTGTTCCTTTCCTCAAAAGAGATGTGGGATATGCCGATTTGTGGCCACGACGGCAAGAAGCACATCCCCCATTGGTGCGGCAACGTCTTGTACGTGTTCTTCCTCGTGATCTTGAAGGTTTGCTTTCGCCTTCGCGTGGACGGGCGGGAGAAATTGCGGGCGTTCCAAGGCCAAGGACTCGTCTGCGTGAGCAATCACACGTCTTTTTTGGATGTGATCTGTATCTGGGTCGCTGCTCGCACGCCCCAATGGGTGCGTTTTATGGCTCGCGATACCCTGTTTGACAACGGAGGCGGCCTTCTCGGCCAAATCATCTCCCGTGTCGGCGCTTTTCCTGTCTCGCGCGATACCGCGGACCGCACCTCCATCAAGCGCGCTGCGCGCATGCTCAAGGAGGGCGAGATCGTGGGGATCATGCCTGAGGGAACCCGACGCGGAAAGAGCGATCGCGCTCCTGAAATCCATGCCGGGGCCGGTCTCATCGCCAAGATGGGCAAGGCTCCCATCATGCCGCTGACTGTGCGCAATGCCGAGTTTGTGAAGCAAAAGGGCAAGTTTGTCCGCTTCCCGAAACTCTCGGTGGAATTTGGCGACCCCGTCTTGCTGGAGGACTTTGAGTTCGTCGATAAGAGGGAGCGCCTGGATGCATATACGTGGTATTGCATGAGGGAGTGCTTCGCCTTGAACCAACGGGTTGATCGCGAGGAGGTTGACATGGTCGCCCTCTTCCCGGATGGCAAGGATTACACGGCCCTCTTTGCGGCCCACCCCATTCCTATCCACGATGCCTTGGAGCTTGCCGCCTCGCGTAGTGGGGTCGTCTCGCGTAGTGAGGCCGTCTGCGCGCCTCGCCCGTCCGCGTCCGACAAGGAGTGATCATGGAGGTCCTCCTCGCATCCCATGCCGGAACCTGTTTTGGCGTCAAACGTGCCATCGACCTTGTCAACGGTATCGTCGATGCCGGTAAAGCGGCGACGACCTTAGGTCCCATCATCCATAACCCCCGCGTTGTGGAAGGGTTTCGCGCCCGCGGCATCGACGTGGCCTCCACCCTGGCCGAAGTGACCTCACCGACGGTGGTGATACGAAGCCACGGGGTGATTCCTGAGGTCCGTGCCGAGCTTGAGGCAAGGGCTCTTGAGGTCGTCGACGCCACGTGCCCTTTCGTCCTCCGTGCCCAAATGGCAGCTGCGAGGCTTGCCGCCGACGGGCGTATGGTCGTCGTGGTAGGGGAGAAGAGCCACCCCGAGGTTGAGGGTCTTGTTGCGTGGGCTGGGCGTGAGGGAGCGTCGGTCGTCGTTGTCGGCGGTGCCCAAGAGGTCCCGGTTGACCTCCCCGCCCGCGTCGGTGTCGTCGTCCAGACAACCCAGCGCAAGGCCGTGTTAGAGGAGGTGGTTGACGCCATTGAGAGCCAAGGGGTGGAACTCGAGGTCGTAAACACGATTTGTGGTGCAACCGCCGAGCGCCAGGATGCCGCCATGAGGTTGGCTTGTCGTGTGGACGCCATGGTCGTCCTCGGTGGGAAGAACTCATCGAACACGAGGCGACTGGCCGAGATTTGCTCCTCTTGTTGTGAGCGCTCCTACCATGTCGAGTCTCCCGAGGAGTTGTCGAGCGCGATGTTTGCGGGATGCGAGCGTGTCGGGGTCACTGCCGGCGCAAGTACGCCCCAAGACCAAATTGCAGAGATTATTTGCACGTTGGAGAATCTTTTCTCGTAGCTGGTACAATCAAGCCTTGATCACAGTAAAGGACTGATGTACATGCACTCCCAATTCACGACAGGCATTACCTCCTTGCTCAAAGCTTTCACCGCGGTGACGGCTGCGTTTTTAATTTCTGCAGCCCTCATCCTCCTTGGAGCCGAGGTTGCACATGCCGATACCAAGGACGAGCTCAAATCCCAGGCTGATGCCATCTACGCACGTATCGATACGTTACAAAATGAGCTGAACGAGGCCCGCACGGCTTTGGGCGAGGCCCAAAATGCCAGCGAGGAGGCCAAGGCCGCCATGGAAGATGCCGCTTCGCGCGCCGATGCGGCCACGGCCCGCCAAACCGAGTTGCAAGAACAGCTCGGCAAGCGTGTTGCCACCATGTATCGTTCAGGGAACACGTCCTTCCTCGACGTGCTCTTCGGCTCCTCCTCTTTCCAAGAGTTTCTGACAAACTTGGACTATTGCAATCGGGTTGCTGCGAAGAACGCCGAGCTTGTCTCCGAGGCTAAGTCCGTGAGGGAAGAGGCGGAAAGCGCCAAGGCAGAGTATGAGAACCAGAAGCGAAACGCCGATGAGCAGGTAGCCCTCAGCACTGAGCTTGTCGCTCAGGTCGAATCCACCCAATCCGAGCTTGTCGCGCAGGCCAGCCAGATAACCTCTGAGATCGCGGAGATCGAAGCAGAGGAGGAAGCTGCTGCCGAGGCGGCCGCCGCTGCAGCTGCCGAAGCCGCTGCGGCTCAACAAGGGATCGGTTCTGATCCCGATTACAGCGGTGGAGCAGGGGATAGCTATGAACTTGGCAACGGCCAGTTTTGCAACCCCTGTCCGGGAGCGGCCCTCTCCAGCGGGTTTGGCTACCGTGACTTCGACAGCTCCTTCCACAAAGGCATCGACCTTGCAGCAAGCGAGGGTACTCCCTATTACGCGGCTGAGTCCGGCACGGTCATCTACGCCACCTACGATGGCGGATACAACGGCGGCGCCGGCAACTGGATCGTCATTTCCCACGGCAACGGACTTGTGACGAAGTACATGCATTCCAGCGCGGTCTATGTAAGCGTTGGCGAGTATGTCACGCGCGGCCAAAACATCGGCGCCGTGGGCAACACCGGAAACTCCTTCGGTGCGCATCTGCATTTCCAAGTCGAGTTGAACGGCAGCGCCGTCAGCCCATGGAACTACCTGTAGAGCCGCTTTCTGGTAGAGCTGTGTCGCAATATCCCGGAAAAGATATTGAACGTGCGTCGACGGGCGTCAATTTCGCACGCATCGAGTATGTCTTGCCCGAGAGCCCTGCTGATGATGCCGGGTTTGTCCCGGGTGTCCTTGTCACCTTCGTTAACGGTGAGCCCCTTCGCGATATCATCGACTGGCGCTGGTTAAGTGCTGAGGATGAGATTACCGTCGGCTATATCGACTTGGATGGCGAGGCGGGCGAGGTTGAACTGTGGCGCGAGGCGGGCGAGGATTGGGGATTCGAGTTTGACGGCGTCGTGTTTGACTCCATAAAGCTTTGCCGCAACGCCTGCGTCTTCTGCTTCATGCGCCAACTGCCTGAGGGCTTACGCCCATCCCTGACCTTGAGAGACGACGACTACCGTCTGAGCTTTCTTTCCGGTACCTTCGTTACGCTTACCAACCTCACGCCCGCCGACGAGGAGCGCATCATCGCGCAACACCTGTCGCCCTTGCGTGTTTCCCTTCACGCTTCCGACGCGACAGTGCGCCGCGAGATGATCGGTAAGCATGCCGACAAAGGTCTTGACTCGCTTGACCGTCTGCTTGACGCGGGTATCGAATTTCACGCCCAGATTGTCCTTTGCCCCGGCCTCAACGACGGCGCCGTTCTCAATCAGACTCTGGAATGGGCCTACAAACGCCCGGGAATCCTCAACGTCGGCATCGTGCCTTTGGGATACACGAAGCACCAGAGCAGGTTCTTGGAAAGCTTCAACAAGCCCGAAAGCTCCTCTGATCTCATCTCGACCATCACCCCTTTCCAGCAGCGTGCTCTTGAGGAAATCGGAAGCCCGTGGGTGTTCGCTGCGGACGAGTTCTACCTCAACGCCTACCATGAGAAGGTGCTTGACCTGTTGCCTCCCACCCGTTGGTATGGGGACTTCAGCATGTTCGAGGATGGCATCGGTATCGTCCGCTCCTTCTTCGACGATTGGGGAAGGGCGTGTGAGCTCGGTCTTGTGGACAAGTTTGCTGACGCGATGCGTCAAAGCGACACGTTGGTGGTGATGGTCGCTGGCGAGGCGCTCGTCCCAGTGCTTACTCCCCAGGTGAGGTCGTGCTCTCTTGAGGATGTGTTTGAGCCCCTTTTCGTCAAGAACGACTTCTTCGGCGGCAATGTGGACGTGACGGGCCTGCTCGTGGGGGAGGACATCGCTCGTGCCGTACGCGGGAGACTCGACAAGTCCGAGAGCGAGACGCGACTGTTGTTCGCTTTCCCTGAGGTGGTTGTGAACGACGAGGGCCTTTTGCTTGACGGAATGACCGTGGCAGACATGGAAAGTGCCGCAGGTACCAAGCTCCACATGGTATCCTGTACTCCGTCTGAGTATTTTACCGAGCTTGTTGAGCTCCTTTAGAACCGTTCATTTTCTGGTCGCACGTTGCGGCCGTCTAGATAATTGGAGAGCGTACCTATGAGTTTGCCGATCGTGGCCGTTGTCGGCCGTCCCAACGTGGGAAAGTCCACGTTTGTAAACCGCATCGCCCAAGTCGACGATGCTATCGTCCACGAGATGCGTGGCGTCACCCGAGACCGCTCCTATCACGAGGCTGAGTGGAACGGCGTCAACTTCACCCTCATCGACACTGGCGGTATCGAGATGGGCAGTGATGACGACTTCCAAGGATCCATCCGCAACCAAGCCTTTGAAGGCGCTAACGAGGCGGATCTCATCTTGTTCCTCGTGGACGGGAAGACTGGGATCAATGCCGATGACGAGGAGGTCGCGCGAATCCTGCGCCGTACCTCCAAACCGGTGTTCCTCGTGGTGAACAAGTCCGACAACCCCGGCAACATGGACAACGTGTGGGAGTTCTACCAACTTGGTCTTGGCGACCCTTGGCCCGTCTCCGCTACTCACGGCACGGGTACCGGCGACTTGCTCGACGAGGTCGTGTCCAAACTTGCCGAGCTCGGTCTCGACGAGGAGGAGGCTGACGACGAGTTCGCGATCAATGTCGCCATCATCGGCCGCCCCAACGCCGGCAAGTCCTCTCTCACCAACAGGCTTACGAGCAACGAGCGCTCCATCGTCTCCGATGTCGCAGGCACGACCCGAGACGCCATCGACACCCCGGTGTGGCACGACGAGCAAAAGTACGTCATCGTCGACACCGCCGGTTTGCGCCGCAAGAGCCAAATCGACGAAGATGTGGAATATTACGGCTTTGTCCGGGCCATGCGCGCTATTGATCGTGCGGACGTCTCCCTGCTTGTCATCGACTCCACGCTCGGTCTGACTGACCAGGACAAGCGTGTAGCCAATTATGCCGCTGATCGCGGAACGGCCATGGCCATCATCCTCAACAAGTGGGACCTTCTCGACACCGAGGCGAAACACGCTCTGCGTGAGCAGGTGGAGGAGGAGATGATATTTGTCTCCTATGCCCCCGTGAAGGCGATCTCGGCGCTTACCGGGAAGAATGTCGACGCTGTTTGGGAGGTCATCAACACCGCCTATCGGGGTTATAACACCTCGATTTCCACGAGCAAACTCAACAACTGGCTTTCCGAGATTCGCGAGACCGGTCATACCGTCTCTAATGGCAAGCGCGTTCTGCGTATGAAGTACGTGACCCAGACGGATACCTGCCCACCGCGGTTCACGTTTTTCGTCAATCGCCCCGACCTTGTCACCGACAATTTTGAGCGCTTCTTGGAGAACAGACTGCGCAGGGCTTTTGATTTGACGGGTACCCCGATCTATCTGAAGTTCAGAAAGAAGGACTAGCCTATGGAATACGGTATAGCGCTTGTAGCGATCTTTGCCGTCTCGTTCTTGCTCGGTTCCATCCCTTTTGGCGTCATCGTCTCGAAGTTTATGTTTAACGACGACGTGCGCGAGCATGGAAGCGGCAACATCGGTACGACCAACATGATGCGAACCTACGGCAAGAAGGCCGGCATCATCGTATTCCTGTTTGATTTCTTCAAGGGCGTCCTCGCAGGCTTGATTGCCTGCGGTGTCTATAGCGCGCTCGATGCGGCGAACATGTTGCCGACGGAGGCGAGCATCACATTCCCGTTTGTCACGGTTGGTTGCCTGCTCGATATCGCCACCTCGATATCTTTCGCCGGTTGTGTATGGGGTCATATCTTCTCTCCATGGCTTAACTTCAAGGGAGGCAAGGGTATTGCCACTGCGGTCGGCAACGAGTTCGTCATGTACGGTCCGATTCCTGCCATCATCGAGCTTTTGATCTTTGCCATTCTCGTTCCGACTACGAAGTACGTCTCTTTCGGCTCGGTGGCGGCCGCGTTTGCTTGTGTTCCGATCGCCGTCATCGTCTTTTGGGGCAATCCCGTCGCGGTGATCTTTGCTTCTGCAGGTGCTCTCACGGTTGTGTGGGCCCATCGTGGCAACATCAAGCGACTGCTCAACGGCACCGAGCGTCGTATCGGTGAGAAGAAGGAGTAGATTGCCATGAAGATAGCAGTCATCGGCGCCGGCAGTTGGGGAACGGCCCTTGCCAACATCCTCGGCAACAAGGGGTATAACGTCAGTCTTTGGGCGCGCCGCCCCGAGGTGGTCTCGGCCATCAATGTCGAGCACCACAACCCCCGCTACTTGTCCGACATCGAGCTTTCCGAGAACATCGTTGCGACCTTGTCCCACCGGGATGCCGTGCAATTTGCTAAGGCGGTTGTCGTCGTGACGCCTTCAAGCCTTGTCCGTGGCGTCGCCCGAGCCCTTGACGGATGTTGCGATATGTCCTTGCCCGTCGTCATCTGCTCGAAGGGAGTCGAGCAGGGAAGTGGCATGCTCTCCACCGAGGTGTTTGCTGACGAGATGGGCACGCCTGGGCGTTTAGCCGTCCTTTCTGGCCCCAACCATGCCGAGGAGGTCGTCAAAGGCGTCCCGGCAGGCACGGTCATCGCGAGCCAATCGCAGGATACGGCCCTGTTCTTCCAAGATCTTTTCGCCTGCGATACCTTCAGGACCTATGTCAGCGACGATGTTACGGGCGTGCAGCTTTGTGCGGCGTTCAAGAACGTCATCGCGATCGCGGTCGGCATCTCCTACGGGATTGGCTATGGTGACAATACCGCCTCGCTGCTCATCACGCGTGGCATCGCCGAGATGAACCGGCTCATCAAGGAAGCGGGAGGCAATCCCTTGACCGCGCTTGGTCTTGCCGGTGTCGGCGACATGATTGCGACCTGCATGTCCGAGCATTCCCGTAACCGTGCGTTTGGCCGTGCTTTCGCCCAGGGGGAGAGCTTGGAATCCTACCAAGAACGTACCCATATGGTTGTCGAGGGCGCGCTTGCCTGCAAGACGCTAAAGACCTTGTCTGAGCGCTACGATATCGAGCTTCCCATCACCGACACCGTGCGTGGCATCATTTGGGAGGGGGCTGATATCCAAGAGTCCGCCAAGCTCCTTGGTCGCCCCCTGAAGTCTGAAACCTACGGAATGTAACCACGGAGGAGAAGATCCTATGTTCCAACCGGTTAGAATCGCACCGTCCATTCTGTCCGCTGACTTTATGAATCTCGCGCGAGACATTCGCGTATGCGAGGAGGCGGGTGCCGACTTTGTCCACTTCGACGTCATGGACGGGCACTTCGTCCCGAACCTCACCATCGGCGTCCCCTTGCTCAAACAACTTCCCAAGGTCACGAACCTGCCACTTGACGTGCATCTCATGATCTCCAACCCGCTGACCCAGATCCCATGGTTTTTGGAGGCCGGCGCCGATATCGTCACGGTTCATGCCGAGGCGCTCGCCGACGAAGACGAGATGCAGATGGCTATCAACATGATTCACGATGCGGGTGTCCGTGCGGCGCTCAGCGTAAAGCCGAAGACCCCCATTTCCGTAATCGAGGAGTTCATCCCTCAATTGGATATGGTGTTGATCATGAGCGTTGAGCCGGGCTTTTCCGGACAAAGCTACATCGAGGGCACGGACAAAAAGGTTGCCGAAGTTGTGCGTATCGCGCGAAAGAAATTTTGCGACCCGCTGATCCAAGTCGATGGCGGCATGGGCTTGCGTACGGCTCCTCTTGTGGCTGCTGAGGGAGCTGACGTCCTGGTGACGGGCAATGCCTTCTTCAAGGCGGATGATCCGATCAAGGCTCTCGCCGAGATCGCTGCGGCAGCAAATGCCGCCCGTGAGAAAGTCGTCGTTGACTAGTATGGTGACCACGGAAGCGTTTCATGCGCACTATTTCGACTATGCGGCAACCGCCCCATTGACCGAAGAGGTCGTTGAGACCCTCAAGGCTCACATGGTTGCCGGTGTGGAGGGGCTTGCGTTGAATGCCAACGCGAACTCGCTCCATTCCCTGGGGCGCTCGGCCTTTACCACCATGGAGTCCGCACGTCGCAGAGTTTGTCGTGCTCTTGCGGCGAAACGTCCCGACGAGATCGTTTTCACCGCCTCCGCCACCGAGGCGGACAACGCCGCTATCATCGGGATCGCCACCGGTGTTTGCGAGGCACGTCGAAAGGCGGGAAAACCGGTTGACAAACCCCGCGTGATTACCACTGCCATCGAGCATGAGGCCGTTTTGAAACCTTGCCACCACCTCGCTGAACTTGGCTTTGATGTCGTGTGTTTGAACCCGGACCGTAAAGGTATTGTCTCCCCGCAACGCCTTGAGGAGGCCCTTACCGACGCCACGGTTCTCGTCTCGGTCATGATGGCCAACAGCGAGACGGGCGCAATCCAACCTGTCAGGGAGCTTTGTGCCCTTGCTCACAAATCCGGTGCGCTTTTCCATACCGATGCCGTCCAAGCTCTTGGCAAGATCCCGATCGATTTGAGGGATATGGGGGTCGATGCGGCCTCCTTCTCCGGCCACAAGATCGGCGCGCCAAAGGGTGTAGGCGTGCTTTACCTCAAAGCCCGGACCCCCTTCACGGCCTACCTCATGGGTGGCGGTCAAGAACTCGGACGCCGCAGCGGCACCCAAAACATCGCAGGCATGGAGGCTTTTGCGGTTGCTGCTGAGTGCGCGGTGGATATGCAAGAAGACGAGCGCGTACGCCTCGCTGCGATCCGCGACCTGCTCTACGACAGGCTTGGGTCCCATCCGCGCATCAAGGTGACGATTTCGGACGAGACCCGTGAGAACTACCTTCCCAACATCGTCCACATCATGGTGGATGGTGTCGAGAGCCAGACCCTCATCCTTCGTATGGACCAGCTCGGATACTGTGTTTCCGGCGGTTCCGCCTGCTCGTCGGGCTCTCTTGAGTCCAGCCACGTCCTTCGTGCCATGGGCGTCTCCGACAAGGATGCCCAGGGTGCATTGCGTATCTCCATGGGTCGCTATACCACCGAAGACGAGGTGCTCGGTTTGTGCGAGGCCCTCTTCAGCTGTATCCGATGAGACAGGAGGCTCACATGCCTAGTGAGGAAAACGTGACACCTTATACCGTTGGTGATTTGGAGCGGGGGCTGTTGGCCCTGTTTCCCGCTGAGGATGCAGGCGAGTGGGATCGTACTGGCCTGCAGGTTGGCAATCCCTCCAACGTCATCACGAAGGTCGCGGTCGCCCTTGACCCCACCGTTGTCGCCATTCGAGAAGCACGCGCGCGCGGATGCAATGTGTTGGTAACCCATCACCCGCCCTATCTGTCCGCGCCGGACGTGTTCTCGCCTGCCGACTCCACAGCCATTGTGAGCGGCGCGGGGGTCTACGAGGCGATTCACGACGATGTGGCGTTGCTGTGCTTCCACACGGCCTTGGATTTCAACCCGCGCGGTTACAAGTTGATCCCAGAGTTGGTGGGGCTTGAGCCGACAGGTTTGCTCCAAAAAACCCCGGGGATTTTATGTGAGAATGGCTATGGCTGCCTGTGCAAGCCGTTCGGCGACGACAAGATTCGCCTCGAAGATTTGGCACGTATGTGCAGGGAGGCTTTTGGGTCGCCGGTGCAGGTATGGGGAGAGCTTGGACGTGAGGTCACCACAATCGCCTCAGGGCAGGGAAGTGCGTCCAGCTTGGCCCATGATTGCGTTAAAGAAGGCGTCGAGTGTCTCATCTGCGGCGAGATCAAGTACCATACCGCCCTTGACCTCCTCCAGGCGGGAGTCAGCGTCATAGCGTTGGGCCACGATGTTAGCGAGTACCCGTTTGTCGAGGTGTTGATGGATGCCGTATCCTCGCTCGGTTTCCCTGAGGTGGGGATAGAATGTATCCGACAACGCAATTGGACGGTGTGTTAACCGCATCCCGGGCTTGAAAGGGGTTTCCATGAACGTCAGACCCGAGGACATCGAAAATCTGATAAACCTGCAAGAATGCGATTTGCAGGCCTTGAAGTTGAAGAAACGCTTCGACGGGCTTCCTCAGCGTCAAAAGATCGTGGATGTACGTGAAAAGAAACAACAGCTTGTTTCCAAGGTCGAGGCGGTGGATGCTTTGTTGGCCAAGGCCGAAAAGGATATCGCCACCATCGTCGAGAAGGACCAATGTCTCGGCAAGCGTCAAGCGGAGATTCAAAAGGACATCGACAACGCCGGTGGGGATTTCCGCAACCTCGAGGCACGTACCAGGGAGCTTGCCGCCCAAGGAGAGCAGCGAGAGAAACTGCTCGTTGACCTTGAGGCTGCTGAGGCCGAGAAGGAGCGTGTCGTTGCCGTCAAGCAACAGCTCGTTGAGGCTACCAAGAAGCTTGGTGATCTCGAGATCGCTGCCATCGAGTCCTTCAAGGCGGAGGGCGCCGAGCTCCAGCGCGCCATAGCTGCACAACAAGCCAAGCGTAAGACCTTGGTCGAAGGGATTCCTGCCGAGTTGCTCAAGAGCTATGACAAAATTTCACAATCATGCGGAGGCGTCGCCATCGGTGTGTTGTCAGAAAACCGATGCGGTTCTTGTCGCGCGCCTATCAACAACGAGCGCATGGTCGAGATCAAGAAGAATGCGCCTTTGGCCATCTGCCCGCATTGCAAGCGTCTGCTTGTCGTCTCCTCGTAGGTCCTCTTCATAAGTCGAGGCATCGCGTCCGTAAACGTTCATAAAAAAAGAAACCGCACATAACGCTCATCGTAGAAGCACATTCTTAAATAGCAAAAAAGCCCAAAACCAAGCGATTTCGGTTCCAGGCACGCAAAAAGAAGGGCTCGTAGGGGAGCCCTTCTCATTCAGACAAAGCTACCTGCGTTTGACTATGCGCGAACGACCTTGCCAGCCTTCATGCACTTGGTGCAGACGTTGGCCTTGCGAACCGTGCCGTGGTCGTTGATGGTGATCTTTTGGATGTTCGGACGATACACGCGGTTGGTCACGCGATGGGAATGGCTAACATTACGGCCTGCAACGGGGCTCTTTCCGCAGATTTCACAAACCTTGGACATCTCTATCAACTCCATGTTTTACATTTCGGGTACATAACCTTTGCTAAAGCCCGAATATACTAGCACACAATCATTTGTTGCTCAACCACAATCTTCTTCGAAAAAAGTCTCTTCGTGTGAAGGAAAACCGTATTGCGCTATACTTTAGGGTCATGTGCACAATGAGCTTCATTAGCTTTGATGAAAGGATAGATATGAGCACCGCTATACCTGGCAATCTTCATGTTTCTAACGATGTCCTCGCTGACATGGTCGGCAACGCGGCCTTGGAATGCTACGGTGTCGTGGGAACAGCCGCGCCAAGCGCAGCCGATGGGATTGCAAAGCTTTTGCCGATGTCCCGCCTTCGTCGTGGCATCCTGCTCGAAAACACCGACGACGGTGTCCGTGTTGACCTGTATGTCATCATCGAGTATGGCACCAATATCAATGCAGTTTCCCAAAACCTTATCGACTCGGTTACGTTCGCTCTCAAAAACTACGCTAACGTGCCTATCGCCGGCGTTGAGGTTCATGTACAGGGCGTTAAGGTTCGCTAGGAGTTTCCCACATGTTTGACACCATTTCATCGGATCAGGTACTCAAGGGTATTGTGGCCGCCGCCACCGCCCTCGACAATCGCAAGGAGGAGGTAAACCGTCTTAACGTGTTTCCTGTTCCTGATGGCGATACGGGAACGAACATGTCCTTGACACTTAAGTCCGTTGTCGACAACGTTCGATCTCTTTCTGCAACCGCCGACAGGGCGGCGCGTCGCAAGGCGGTGACCACAGGTGCCCTCATGGGTGCGCGTGGCAACTCCGGCGTCATCACCTCCCAGATCCTTCGTGGCCTTTGCGAAGGTGCTGCCGATGTCGAGCAGTTCGACGTCGCCGCTTTTGACCATGCTTTCGCGCGTGCGGTCGAGGTCGCTTTCAAGGCAGTTCGCAAACCGGTCAAGGGCACGATCCTTACCGTGCTCGAGGACACCGCAGCTGCTGCGAAGTTTGCGGACAAGAAGAAGATGGGCCTCTCCGAGGCTCTTGAGCATATCGCCAAGGAGGCCTTTGCCTCTGTCGAGCGTACCCCCGATTTCCTTCCGGTCCTCAAGGAGAACGGTGTCGTCGATGCTGGCGGCTTTGGTTTGGCCATCCTCATCGACGCCTTCGTCGGCTCCATCACCGGCAAACAGACCTCTGGTGCCGACGCTATCGTCAACGCCTATAACGCCCCGAAGGTCGAGATTGAGCACATCAACGACTGGGAGGGTTCCAAGTATCGCTATTGCAACGAGTTCCTTGTCGACTCCGAGACCCTCGTCATCGACGATGCACTTGAGTTTCTCGCCACGATGGGCGATTGCGAGCTTTGTGTCGGCGCGACGCCGAAGTTCAAGGTCCACGTCCATTCCAACACGCCGGATAAGGTCCTTGCCTACTTCCTCGAGCGTGGCCAGATCTTTGAGGTGTTCATCCACAACATGCAATTACAGAGCGCGGAGCGCAACGACAAGCTCGCGGCCGAGCAAAACGCCCCGAAGAAGCCCTTGGGCCTTGTGGCCGTCGCCGCAGGTTCCGGTAACGCGGGGATTCTCGAAGGCCTAGGCGTTGACGTCGTGGTCTCCGGCGGCCAAACCATGAACCCCTCCACGAAGGACCTGCTTGACGCCGTCGAGCGTTGCCATGCCGAGTCTGTCATCATTCTGCCGAACAACTCCAACATCATCATGGCTGCCCAAAGCGCCGCTGAACTTGCGGACATTCCTGTCGGAATCGTCCCGACCAAGAGTGTCCCCGCAGGGTTTTCCGCCCTTTTTGGATTCGATCCTGAAGGTACATTCGAGGACAACGTCGAGAACATGATCGCCTCCTTTGCCGATGTCCGTGTCGGTGAGGTCACCACTGCTATCAAGGATTCCAAAGACGCCCATGACAACCCTATTGCCAACGGTGACGTCATCGGCATCGCTGACGGCTCCATCGAGGCGGTTGGCAAGACGTTGGAGGGTGTGGTCCTTGACCTTCTTGAGGCCATGAACGCCGAGGATGCGGACACGTTGACCCTTCTTGCAGGCGAGGATTACGGCGATGATGCCTTCGAGGCGCTTGTCTCCCAAATCGAGGACAAGTTCGAGGACCTCGAGATCGACGCCCACCGCGGCGAGCAACCCCTGTATCCCCTCATCTTCTCCATAGAGTAAGCAGCTTAAAGGATTGAATATGACGCCCGAGGCCCCGTCTGGAACGAGCATCTGCAACAACGATGCTGTTTTCGACAGGACCTCGGGTTCCTTGTCTTTTGACGCCGAAGTCTCCGTCGTCTCCCAGGTAAGCCCCGCCAGGGCCAAGGCACTTGGGGGGATGGGGGTCGCTACGGTGCGTGATTTGCTGTTCAACTACCCGCGTCGTTATATCGATCTCACGAAGACCTCGACAATCGCCGATGCGAAGGCGGGGGAGAGCTATACCTTGTTCGGTACCGTCTACGAGACGAAGCTCAAGAAGCCCCGTCCCCGCCTGAGTCTCACCGAGATCACCGTCGTCGACAACACCGGTACGCTCATCGTCACCATGTTCCGTATGCCATGGCTTGCCAAGCAACTTTCTCCCGGAGACCGGATTGCGATTGCGGGCGCAGTGGAGTTCAACTACGGTTTTAAGCGCATGACCAACCCGATACTTGAGCGTCTTGACGGGGTTGTCCAAGCACAAGCCAAGGTCATCCCCGTCCATCCCGCTTGTGAAAAGGTCTCGCCCGCCATGATGCGCCGCATCATTGGGAACGCTTTGGTGTACGCTGAGGCCGCGCCCGACCCGATTCCGCTTGACGTGCGTGTGCGGCGAAACCTCATGTCGAGGATGCGAGCGCTCAACAGTGTCCACTTCCCCCATACTTTGGAAGAGGCAATCGAGGCGCGCCGTCGCATGGCCTATGAGGAGCTTCTCCTGCTTCAATTGCGCCTTATGATGGAAGGTGAGCGCCGTTCGCTTGGCAAACGCGCGACCAGCCATGTCATCAATGGCGAACACCAACTCGCGCTCCAAAGCGCTCTGCCTTTCACGCTCACCGAGGACCAGGCTCGGGCCTGGGAGGACCTCAACCGCGTGCTTGCCGAGCCGCGTTGCGCGAACCACCTCATGCTCGGTGATGTGGGAACGGGCAAGACCATCGTGGCGGCTTTCGCCGTGGCCGCCGTTGCTGATACCGGCACGCAAGCGGTCCTCATGGCGCCTACGGAGGTTTTGGCTCAACAGCACGGCAAAAGTCTCGGCCCCCTGTTCGACTCTGCTAACATCACCTGGGAGGTCCTCACCGGCTCCACCTCCTCAGAGGATCGCGCCCGCATTCTTGCCCTTGCCGCAGGAGGCGTCGTGGACGTTCTTATCGGTACCCATGCGTTGCTCGAAGACGACGTCGTGTTCAAGGATTGCTCCCTGGTCATCATCGACGAACAGCAACGTTTCGGCGTGTCCCAACGCAAGAAGCTCTACGCGAAGGGCGAGGCGCCGGACGCCCTCTATTTGACGGCGACCCCCATTCCCCGCACCCTTGCCTTGGCGATGTATGGCAACCTTACCCTGAGCTACTTGCACCAACGCCCCCGCGCGGCCCTTCGCAGCACGAAGGTGCTTGCCAAAAGCTTGCAGGGGAAGGCTTATGATGCCGCCCTTGCCGCTTGCCAACGGGGGGAACAGGTCTATGTTGTCTGTCCGCTCATCGGTGCTGCACCCTCTAAGCCTGAGAAGAAGGAAGGGAGCGCTGAGGAGCATTACGAGTACGCTTCCATCTCCATCGAACACGATGGCGACTATGAGGGTGCCAACATCACCGCGGCAACTGATCATGCTGCGTTTTTGCAGAATAAGGTATTTAGGGGATATCGGGTGGGTCTGCTTCACGGCAAACTCGCCTCTGAGGAGAAGGCCCAGGTCATGGATGCGTTTAGGGCGGGAGACATCAACGTTCTCGTCTCTACCACCGTCATCGAGGTCGGCGTGGATGTGCCCGATGCCACGGTCATGATCGTGGAGGATGCCGACCGTTTCGGCCTTTCCCAACTCCACCAACTGCGGGGTCGTGTGGGTCGTGGAGAGAAGAGCGCGGAGGTGTACCTCATCTCGGCAAGCAGAAGTGATACCGCCCTAAGCCGTCTTCATGCCATGGAGGCAACCGATGACGGCATGGAGTTGGCCACGTTTGATCTTTCGTTGCGCCGTGAGGGGGATATCCTCGGCAACAGGCAACATGGCGCCTCCAGCTTGAAATTGGTCAACATCGCACGCGACAGTGTGCTTATCGAGGCGGCCCATGAAGACGCCCGATCCATACTCGACAACGATCCTGAGCTTGAGCGCCCGGAACACCTTTTGCTTTCCCGGGAGATACGCCAAACGTTCAGCGACGACACCATTGCGATTGGAGGATGACCATGCGAGTCGTAGCGGGAGAGTTTCGCGGTCGCACCATCGAGGCCCCGGAGGGCAAAGGAACGCGACCGACCATTGACAGGGTAAGGGAGTCCCTGTTCAGCTCTTTGTTCAGCCGGCTTGGCGGCTTTACAGGCGTGACAGTGCTCGATGCGTTTGCAGGGTCGGGTGCCTTAGGTATCGAGGCCCTTTCCCGTGGGGCCGCCAGTTGTACGTTCTACGAGCGCGATGAGGCGGCTGCGCGGGTTCTAAAGCGCAATCTCGTCTCGCTCGGTCTTGCGGCGCCTCGTGCGGTTTTGCATAAAGCAGACGTTCTTGAGATGCCTCCCGCCAACGTCACACGCGGTTTTGACCTCGTACTTCTCGATCCGCCCTATGCCATGGATCCCCTAGAGGTCCTCTCCTTCATCGAACGGTTGCGCACAAACGGCGTATTGGAAGCGGGTGCTCTTATTTGCTATGAGCACAACACCGTTACGGACATGGGTGCCTTCAGGCAGGAATTGGGGAAACGCTGGGAAGAGGTTTCTACGCGTAAGTATGGAAAAGTGTCCATCACCATGGTGGAATTGCACTGAATCGTTGTTCAATTTTGTATGAAATGTGCATTCTTTCGGTTGAGATGCCATCGCGACGGGCGCAAATGAATGTGCTGCTAAAATACGTATGTTTCAGCCATACAATCGAAGGACCCTAAAAAATGATTTGCCCCCAATGCAAGACGCCGAATCGCGACTCAGCGAAGTTTTGCGATGAATGCGGTTGGCGACTTGCGGAGGCTACCGAAATCTCGATCCCTGCTGTTGTGGCCGAGGAGATTCCCGAGGATCCTCGTGTGGCAAACCTTGCAAATCTTCCCCAGACTATGGACGAGGATGAGCCGTGCAGTCGCGCAGACGCCCAACCTTTTGGAGAGAAGGTTGTCGAACGCGGTGCAGTTGGCGCTATAGGGGCGGGGTCTGAACCTGTGGAGGAATCCTTTGCGGAGGACGCAGAGCCCGTACGGCATGCGGCCGATCTTTCCGGCTTCGTGTTTGTCGATTCCTCGGCGGATGCCTCCTCGTCCTTTTCCGACCCGGCTGTCTTCAACGCTTTCGAGACCGCGTCCATCCCTTTGAACTCCATGTGGGGCTCCGGCCATACCGAGTCGATGCCCAAGATCGAGGGTATGCCCTCCGCTGCCGCCGTCTCCGTCTCGGCGCCGGCAAACAAGAAGGAGGAGCGCACACGTCGTCGTGCCATGAAGAGGCAGGAGAAGGAAGCCCGAAAGCAGCTCAAGGACGCCCAAAGATCCAAGGACGCCGTCAACCGCAAGGCTTTGGTGGTCGCCATCATCGTCATCATTGCAGCGATAGGTGCCGTTGCCGGACTGACCTATTATCTCGGTGTATGGGGTGGTCACCCGGTTCCCGACGTCCAAGGAAAGAGCGAGGCCGATGCGACCTACACCTTGGAGCGCGAGGGATTCTCTGTCCGCGTCAGCCACGTCAAGTCCGATGACACCGAGGGGTTGGTGCTTTTGACCGATCCGGCCGCGGGGTCGCGCGTCGCCAACGGATCCGAGGTTGTCATTCATGTTTCTGAGAGCCGTGTCATCCCGTCTGTGGTAGGAACCGATGTTGAACAGGCGAAGAAGTTGCTTGAAGAGGAGAACTTCACCTTTCCGGTGGAATACACATACACGAGGACCAATTCCGCCAAGGAGGGCACGGTTTTAAGCGTCAGCCCCGAAGTTGGGACCAAGGCCAAGTCGAACACAAAGGTCACCGTGGAGGTCGCCACTCCTTGTCGCGTTCCTGATGTAAGTGGGATGACCTCTGACAACGCGACCTATACCTTGCGCGAGGCCGGTTACTACGTCTACGTGTCAGAGGCGGAGTCTTCGACCGTGCCTGAGGGGACGGTCTATGCCACCTCTCCTGAGAAGGATGAGATCCTCGACCTTGACGAATATGTCACAATCTATGTCGCGGTCTCTCGCGCGACGATGCGCACGAACATGGCCACCCAATATCTCTCCTCGGTCGGGGCCGTTACGATCAACGGAACCCTTTGCACTGTTGACAGCGTCGTCTCCGTCACCTACAACGAGTCTGCCGGTACCGCCGCCTTCACCATCATGGGGAGTCCAACTGTGGTGGTCATGGGCGTGACCGTGACGTTGCCGTCCCAATCGATCTACGGCACCGTGTTTTTTGACGAAAACAACCAGGTAACCGGCATAGGCTAACACCTTGGCCGCGCCTACCTATACTGTTGAGGTCATCGTCCTTCGTAAGACGAAGTTGGGGGAGACCGACCTTATCCTGACTTGTCTGACAACCTCAGGTGCACAGGCGCAGTTCGTGGCTAAGGGCGCGCGCAAGCCCACAAGCTCCTTCGCATCCAGACTCGAGCTGTTCTCCCATGCCATCCTGCTCGCCGTCAAGGGAAAGTCCCTCGACATCGTCAAGGAGGTGCGTCTCGTTGAGGGTTTCCCTCGCCTTCGTCAAGACTTTAGGCGTTCTTCTGCCGCCCAGGTGGTATGTGAGTTTCTTTGCAAGGCAACCGAGCCTGGTCTTGACGTTGAGCGTCTTTTTCCCATGGCGTGTACCGCGCTATCCGAGATGGAGCGTTGCGGGGAAGATGCCCTTGATGCCTTGGTTGCCGCGTTTTTGGTCAAGGGGTTCGCGTTTTGTGGTTTACGTCCGGAACTTTTTCGTTGCGTAGGTTGCGGGGAGGATGTTGTCGCACAACGCGTCGCCGGAGAGCCGTCGTGGTTTTCCTATATTGACGGCGGGGTTGTATGTCCGACGTGTCGCTCCCATATGGAGTGTGTCGTCATCGAGGGGCCGGTCTTCGAGTGGCTTGCCTTCTTGATGGGCAACACCTTTGCCGACATAGCCCGGACGGATACGAGTCCTGCGGTCTTTACGTGTCTGCAGGTTTGCCAACAGTGGTGTCGTACGCACCTTGGCGTCACGCTCAAATCCCTCGACTTTCTTTTAACAAACCCGCTTGTCTGATTGTCCCACGACCGTCTTGGGTGCTATACAATGACGGCATCAAGAGAGAGGATTTTTTGATGGAATTTATACCCAAGGGCGTGTGCGCCCAACTCATTGAGGTGGAGCTTGACGGTGACTTGGTCGGAGATGTTCGCTTTACCGGTGGTTGCAACGGCAACCTCAAGGCGATCTCCCGTCTCGTCAAGGGTATGGAGGTCGACGAGGTCATCCGCTTGCTTTCCGGTAACACGTGCGGCCGTCGCAACACGAGTTGTGCAGACCAGTTGACCATCGCTCTTCGCAAGGCAAAGGAGGCGCAATAGGCAATCCTCGCCGGGCGCTGTTCGGGCGGTCTTCTGGCGCTGTCTGGGCGCTGTCCTTTTTGTGTGCCTGAAAAGGGCTTTAAAAATACCTTGCAATGAGTCTCGTGGCATCGTACTATTAATAGGCTGTGCTTTGCGCAGTAATCACTTATGTCTTGGACTTCATGCCCCACCGCTTGAACTCCCAGAGATGAGCATGTTGGAAAGGGACGATGGTCCCGAGTTGGCTTGCCAAAAGCCGAGAAAGGTGGAAATGATGGCTGATAAGCTGAGCATCTCCAAGGAGCGCACCGCTGAACTCATTGCTGAGTATGGCAAGGGCGCAAACGACTCCGGCTCTGCCGAGGTCCAGGTCGCAATCCTGACTGAGCGTATCCGCAACCTGACCGAGCACCTCAAGGTTCACAAGAAGGACAACCACTCCCGTCGTGGCCTCATGATGCTTATTGGTAAGCGTCGTGGCATGTTGAAGTACATCAAGGACCGCGACATCGAGGAGTACCGTGCTCTTATCAAGAAGCTCGGTATCCGCGACAACATCTAATAGCGATAAGGGCCTGCGCAAGTGGGCCCTTGCTATGCGGTTTGTTAAAAGCAGGTCGCAGGCAAGGGGAGGGGATATCCCTCCTTTTGCATATAGAAGCGGTCGAACGGGCAAGGGTGCCTGTTTGCTCGTGGGGGCGAGAAGCGTGAGTATCGCCCCCGAAGAAGCTTTGGTGCAATAGGGCGCCAAAGATAAAAGAGAAAGAACAAAACATGGAAAAAATCGTCGAATCCTTTGAGCTATATGGAAAGCAGTATCGCCTCGAGACCGGCGAGCTCGCCAAGCAGGCAAGCGGCGCGGTTCTTGTGACCCAAGGTGACACCACTGTGCTCGTCACCGCTGTTGTTTCCAAGGAGGAGAAAGACTACGACTTCTTCCCGTTGACCGTCGATTTCATCGAGAAGATGTACGCCGTGGGTCGCATTCCCGGCGGATACCTGAAACGCGAGTCCCGTCCTTCCGAGAAGGGTACCCTGACGGCTCGCATGATCGACCGTCCGATCCGTCCCGGTTTCCCGGACGGCTTCAAGCAGGAAGTCCACATCGTTGCTACTACGTTTGTTTGCGACCAGGTAAACACCCCCGACTGCATCAGCGTCATGGGCGCTTCCGCAGCACTTATGGTCGCCGGCGCTCCGTTTGAGGGTCCTGCTGCTTGCGTACGTATCGGTCGCGACATTGATACCGGCGAGTTCATTGTTAATCCCACCTATGAGGAACAGGAGAACAGCGACCTCGAGCTGACCATCGCCGGCACCGCGGAGTACATCTCTATGGTTGAGGCCGGCGCTCACGAGATCACCGAGGAGGACATGCTCGCCGCGATGACCTTCGGCCAGGAGGCGATCGCCGCATTTTGCGAGAAGCAGGCCGCATTCCTTGCAAAGGTCAACCCTGAACCCATGGAGTACAAGATCCACGTCGCCGATCCGAGCGTTCCCGAGCGCGTCAACGCGCATCTCGATGAGATGTCTGCGGCGCTCAAGGATGCCGATAAGCACTCCCGTATGGGCAAGGTCGAGGCATTGAAGGCCTCCATCAAGGAGAACGATTTCTCCGAGGAGGAGCGCCTCGCTTGGGGTTCGGACATCGCCGCAGCATGCAAGGCCTTGGAGAAGAAGGCCATGCGCGCCATGGTCATCGAGACGGGCGAACGAGCAGACGGCCGTACGTCCACCGAGATCCGTCCGCTGCACATCGTTCCCGGCTATCTTCCCCTCGTTCATGGTTCCGGCCTTTTCCAGCGTGGCCAGACCCAGGTCATGAGCATTGCCTCCTTGGGTATGCTCAACGAATGGCAACGTCTTGACACCATCGAGCCTGTCGAGGGCAAACGCTATATGCATCACTACAACTTCCCGCCGTACTGCACGGGCGAGGCGGGCCGCATGGGCGCTCCTAAACGTCGTGAGATCGGCCATGGCGCCTTGGCGGAACGTGCTCTGTTGCCTGTTCTTCCCAGTGAGGAGGACTTCCCCTACGCAATCCGCGTCGTTTCCGAGGTCCTCGAGTCCAACGGCTCTTCATCCATGGCTTCCACCTGCGGTTCCACCTTGGCTCTTATGGATGCTGGCGTGCCGATCAAGCGCCCGGTCTCCGGTATTGCCATGGGCCTCATCAAGGAAGGCGACGACGTCGTCATCCTCTCTGACATCCAAGGCCTAGAGGACTTCCTCGGCGACATGGACTTCAAGGTCTGCGGTACCACCAAGGGCATCACTGCGCTTCAGATGGACAACAAGGCCAAGGGCTTATCCGTCGATATTCTTGCTCGCGCCCTCGCGCAGGCAAAGGAGGGTCGTGCCTTCATCCTTGACGCTATGCTCACCGAGATCCCGCAGCCCCGTCCCGAGCTTCGTGAGACCGCTCCCCGCATCGAGACGATCCATATCCCCGTGGACAAGATTCGTGACGTCATCGGCTCCGGTGGAAAGGTCGTCCGCGGTATTCAGGATGAGACGGGTGCCAACATCGATATCCAGGAGGACGGCACCATCCACATCGCTTCCGTAGAGGCCCGTGCCGGTGCTGCTGCCAAGGCGATGATCCTTGGTATTGTCAAGGAGCCCGAGGTCGGAGAGACCTACACGGGCGAAGTCGTGGGCATCAAGGACTTCGGCGCATTCGTGCGCCTCACCCCCAACAAGGACGGCCTGCTTCATATCAGCCGTATGGCCAATGGTCGCGTTGGCCGTGTCGAGGACGTATTGAACTTGGGCGATTTGGTCGAGGTCGAGGTCATCGACGTCGATGAGAAGGGCAAGATTTCCCTTGACCGTCTCAATAAGCCGGATGCTCCCGAAGGCGGCGCCTTAGACGCTCGCCCCGGTCGCGGCAATCGAGCGGATGGTCGTAAGCCCCGTGAGCGTGGTAATGGCAACGCTGGCCGAACTCCACGTCGTCGCCACGAGTCCCACGACTAAACTGGTGGTGTGAGTGCTAAGGGCGAGGCTCAAGCATGGGCCTCGCTTTTTTTTGAAAGGATATGACATGATCAAGGTTGCTGTCGCTGGTTGTGCGGGTCGTATGGGTTCCGCCGCTGTCAACGCCGTCCAAAAGGCTGACGACATGGAGTTGGTGTGCGGAATCGATCCCCATGCCTTTGATGAGGACCTCGGTTGTACCGTCTACGGCTCCATACAAGAGGCGCTTGAGGGCCCCGCGTTTGACGTGCTTGTTGACTTTACCCGACCCAATGTCGTGGAGTCCACGCTTCGCGTCGCTCTCCCGGCCGGTATCGATTGTGTCGTTGGCACCACCGGCCTTTCCAACGACAAACTTGAGGAGCTTATTACCTTGGCTCCCGAGGGCACGACATTGTTCTATGCGCCCAACTTCACGACCGGCGCGGTCCTTATGATGCAATTTGCTGCCGCTGCGGCACCGTTTTTCCCCGAGGCCGAGGTCATCGAGTTCCACCATTGTAACAAGTTGGATGCGCCTTCCGGCACAGCCACCCGCACCGCCCAGATCATCTCTTGCGCTCGCGACGGCCGTGCCAGCGCCGCGCCGGGAAAGGAGACCGAAATCGCGGGGTGCGAAGGTGCGCGTGGCACGCTTGTGAACGACGTACCGGTGCATTCGGTTCGTTCCATGGGCTTTGTTGCGAGCCAGGAGGTCATTTTCGGATCCATGGGCCAAACCCTGACCATCCGTCATGACTCTTGGGACCGCGAGTCCTACATGCCTGGCGTGCTTCTCGGCATTCGCAGCGTGGGGGAGAAAAGCGGTTTGATTGTGGGTCTGGAAAACTTCATGGTCTAGAAATACGCACTGTGATACCCTTACGTGGTTGTTTCGATAAGGAGAAATTGCTATGACTACAACTGAACTCCGTTTTGGCCGTCTCATTCCTGCTATGATCACTCCCTTCGATGCCGATTTGAAGCTTGACTTGCCTCGTGCGCGTCAATTTGCCAATCGCCTGATCGAGGGGGGAGCGGACTCCCTGCTCGTCAACGCGACGACGGGTGAGGCTCCTACTGTGTTCTATCCCCAAAAGATCGAGCTGTTCAAGGCCATTGTGGACGAGGTTGCCGGACGTGTCCCCGTTATCGCCTACACTGGTGACAATTGCACTGCTGATTCCATCGATTTCGCCCAGAAGGTGGAGAAGCTCGGCGTGGACGGCATGCTCCTTGTCGTTCCCTATTACAACAAGCCTCCGCAAGAGGGTATCTACCAGCACTTCAAGTCGATTGCCAGCGCTGTTGAGTGCCCTTGCATGTTGTATAACATTCCTGGTCGCTGCAGCATCAACATGACTGCTGAGACCACGTTGCGTCTCGCCCATGACATCGATAACATCGTCGGTATCAAGGAGGCATCTGGCAACTACCCCCAGATCCAAGAGATCATCGACGGAGCCCCCGATGATTTCGCGGTGTACTCTGGCGATGATTCCTCCACTCTCGACATCATGAAGATGGGTGGCGTCGGCGTCGTTAGCACAATCGGCAACGTCGCGCCGTCTCGCATGAAGGAGATTATCGAGTTGTATGTTGCGGGCAAGGTCGAGGAAGCCGAGGCAGCAAACGCCAAGCTTGTGCCGCTCATGGAGGGACTGTTTGCTACCACGAACCCCATTCTCGTCAAGGAAGCTCTCAAGCTTCTCGGTTTCCCTGTCGGCGGAGTGAGACTTCCCCTCGTGCCGGCAACGGCGGAGCAATCCGAGACCCTTGCGGCTATCATGCGTGAAGTGGGAGTGCTCTAACTTTGAATTGTGTGCGAGGCGAAGTCCGCCTCGCATGGTAATACAAGTAAGTAAAAATGCACCTTCGTTCGAAAGGTGCGTTTTTGCGTGTTTTTAGGAAGGTTTATGACCGAACAGAAGCGTGATGCCTCCAAAGGAGGAAAAGACAACCAGACCAAGACGTACCGCCACGTCAAGCTCGAGAGGAAGCGTCCTCACCTGACCAGGAGCAACGACGAGGCTCCCACCTCTTCGTCGGGAAAGTCGAACAAGAGCAAGAAGAATCGCCCCGAAGGCAAGAGAGACGTTAGGGCCAAGTGCAAGATCATCCCCCTCGGGGGACTCGATGCTATTGGCAAGAACATGACGGTATTTGAGTGCAACGGCGACATGATCGTTGACGATGCCGGCCTCATGTTTCCCGATGACGACCATCCCGGTATCGACCTCATCCTGCCTGACTATACCTATGTTCTCGAGAACGCCCACAAATTGCGTGGCATTGTCATCACCCACGGCCACGAGGACCACACCGGCACCCTCCCGTACCTGCTCAAAGACCTTGATTGCCAAGTTCCCATCTACGGTACGAAGATGACCCTTGGCCTTATCGAGGGCAAGTTCGCCGAACACAAGATCAAGAACGCCAAGCTGGTCGAGATAAAGCCGGGTGACCAGATCAAACTCGGGTGCATGACGGTCGACTTCTTCGCTGTCAACCACTCCATCCCGGGAGCGGTCGGAGTGTTCCTTCAAACCCCCGCTGGAAACGTGCTCCACACCGGCGACTTCAAGCTCGATCAGACACCTATCGACGGGGTCCATACCGATTTCGGCGCCTTGGCGAAATTCAGCAAGATGGGTGTCGACCTCATGATGAGCGATTCCACGAACGCCATGAACAAGACGTTCACCCCTTCAGAGGCTGAGGTCGGAATCACTTTGCGCACCATCATCGGCAACGCTCAGGGACGAGTCATCGTGGCGTCTTTTGCAAGCCATATCCACCGTATGCAGCAAATTTGCGACGCGGCGGTGGAATCGGGTCGCAAGGTCGTCGTCACGGGACGCTCCATGATCCAAAATACCGACATTGCCCGCAAGCTCGGCTATCTCAAGATCGCTGATGAGAACCTCTTGGACGCTTACGAACTCAAGGAGATGCCTGCTGACAAGGTTGTCATCATGTGCACGGGTAGCCAAGGCGAGCCCTTGAGCGCTTTGTCTCGTATCGCCAGCGGTGAACATAAGACCATCTCTATCGACGAGGGCGACACGGTCATCATCTCCGCAACGCCGGTCCCTGGCAACGAGAAGGCGGTCACCCGTATCGTGAACCTCCTCGCCAAGATGGGCCTTGACGTTTGGGACAAGCGCCGCGCCATGGTCCATGTCTCCGGCCACGCTGGTTCCGAGGAGCTCAAGCTCGTCCTTTCCATCGTGCAGCCGGAATATTTCATGCCTGTCCATGGTGAGGCGGCCCATCTGCGCGCCCATGCCAAGCTTGCCAAAAAGATCGGCGTCGACCCGGACAACATTTTTATCTGCGAAAACGGTGAGTCCCTCGAGATGACCTCCAGCGGCGTCGTTCGCGGTCCGTCCTATCCGAGCGGTGTTGTGTACGTGGATGGCTTATCGGTTGGAGACACCTCCCAACAGATTCTTGACGAACGAAGCGCCATGTCCTCCCAGGGCATCGCGATGATCAGCGCGGCTTGCGACTTCGATCGCGAGGAGATCATTGGCGAGGTGCACGTGGAGACTCGCGGAATTGCGGGCGGCGAGGATGACTACTTGGCTCGCGACCTCCAAAAGGCGACCACCAGCGCATTGAAGCGCGGTCTCAAGAAAAAGATCACCCGCGCTGAGCTCAACAAGATGGTTCGCGACGCAGCCTTGTCTTTGCTTTGGGAGCGAACAAAGCAAAGACCACTTGTCATCGCCTCGTTACTTGAGGTCTAAGCTGGGATATAATAGAGGGGTCGTCGTTGTGGCGACCCCTTTTGTAAACGCACTCTAACCACATTAGAAAAAGGGGGCTTTCGCGTTGGCTCGCGCTTCCTCAAATGCTCCGAAACAACAAAACGCCTCTAAGAAGCGGGCTGCAAGCCCGAAGGAGAAGAGCGCCCAGAGAGGCCGCGCCCAAGCCGTGAAGTCGAGTGCCGCGCCGTTGGACGACGACACTCGCATCCTTGGTCGACGTACTCGTCGCGAGATCGGCGCCATCGCCCTCATCCTTGTCGCCGTCGTAATCCTCATCATGGTTTCCATGCCCAATGACGCCCTTGTGACCTCGGCTGTCGCAACCGGTCTTCGTCTCACGTTCGGTGTCGCCGCCTACGTACTTCCGATTTTTTTGTTGGCGGTCGGCATCGTGCTGCTTGTACGTGTCAACAGCTCGTTGTTGCCGGCGCGTATGGCCATCGGCCTGTTTGTTATCTACATCGCGGTACTCGGTATCTTGAGCCTTGTCTCCCCAGGGGCGCAGCCAGGGCATGACTCAATGTTGTTTCATACCGAGGTCTTGACCAACGCCGGCGGCTATATCGGTTCGTTTATCGCGTATGCCGGGCTTTCCCTGTTCGGTCAGACCGTCTCCCTCGTTATCATGGTCGGTGTCATTGCCATCGGCCTTGCCATCATCGGCGTTTCGGTCTCCTCCATCATTGAGGGCATCCGCCAAAAGAAGGAGGCGGCGGCGTTCGAGGAGCCACCCGAGCGACTTTCTCGCCGTTGGGGAAGGATTACGCGTGGGGAGCAGGGCGAATCTCCGGCCGCGAGCAACGCGCAAGGTTTTGCTTCTGACGAGACGCGTGAGATCAAGTCTATTGCCGTAGCACAGGCCAGACGTGGCCGCATTGGACACACTGATGCTGAGCGAGAGCCGGAGAAGACCAAAAAGCAGTCGCGCGTGAAATCTGGTGCGGATGCGGCGCCTGTCAAAAACCGCATGAGCGCTGCGGAAACCATCGCCTTGACCGGCACAGAGAAACCTCTTACGCGCCAACTTGGCCACAAGTCGACCGAGAAGCCTTCTGCAACGGGGAAACAACCCTCCAAAAAGAAGAGCTCGCCGAAATCCGACGTTGCGACACCGCGTCCCGACGAGGGTTTCGTGTTGCCGTCTTTCGATATGCTCGCCAAGCCACAAAAGGTTAAGGGCGGGGCGACAGAAGAAGAGCTTCAGGAGACGGGGGCGACGCTACAAGAGACCCTGGAGGATTTCGGCATCATGGCGGAGGTCGTCGGATGGGTCGCGGGCCCGACGGTGACCTTGTTCAAGATCAACCTTCCTGCTGGTGTGCGTGTGAGCCGCATCACGGCCTTGAACAACGATATCGCTTTGGCCCTTGCGGCTCCCGGTGTGCGAATCTTTGCACCCATCCCCGGTACGAACTACGTCGGTATCGAGGTTCCGAACAAGTCCCGCCAAACCGTGTTACTCTCCGAAGTCCTCACCGATGCCAAGCCCGGACCCTTGCAAATCGCTATTGGCAAGGACGTCGAGGGTAACTCCATCGTGTCCGATCTCGCTAAGATGCCCCACCTGCTCATCGGAGGTACCACCGGATCGGGCAAGTCGGTCAGTATTAACGCGATGATCATGTCCATCCTTATGCGTGCGACGCCTTCCGAGGTTCGTTTCATCATGATCGACCCGAAGCGCGTGGAGTTTACGCCCTATAACGGAATCCCCCACCTGTATGTCCCGGTTGTCACCGAGCCCAAGGAGGCGGCCAGCGCCCTTTCCTGGGGTGTTGCGGAGATGGAGCGCCGCCTCAAGGAGTTTGCAAAGGTGGGTGCCCGCAACATCGGGCAATACAACGCAAAGGCCCAATCTGGCCAAGTTGATGGGGTCGACTTGGAGGAACTGCCTTATATCGTCATCATTATCGACGAGCTTGCCGATCTCATGATGAACGTCGGCAAGGAGGTCGAGTTCTCCATCAGCCGTATCGCCCAGCTCGCTCGTGCTGCAGGTATACACCTCATCGTTGCGACCCAGCGTCCGTCCGCCAAGGTTGTCACTGGCCTTATCAAGGCAAACATCACCAACCGTATCGCCTTCAATGTCGCTTCCGGCATCGACTCGCGTGTCATCCTCGACACTCCCGGTGCGGAGAACCTTATCGGTTTGGGCGATTTGCTCTTGAGCAAGCCCGAGCTTTCCAAACCGCAACGCATCCAGGGTTGCTATGTGTCCGAGGATGAGATCAATGCGGTGGTCGAGCATTTGAAGGAGCAAGGTTCCCCTGAATATCATACGGAGATTCTTAAGACCAACCTCATGTCTTTGGGAGATACCACCACCGATGGCTCGGGCGGCTCTTGCGGTGACGACGACCCCTTGATCTGGGAAGCCGCGGATATCGTGGTTTCAAGCAACCTCGGAAGCACATCGAATCTCCAAAGAAGGCTTAAGGTAGGGTATTCCCGAGCAGGGCGTATAATGGACATGCTTGAGGAAAAGGGAGTCGTCGGACCTGCTAACGGCAGCAAGCCCAGGGAGGTCCTCGTCGACGAGATGGAATTGGAAACGTTGAAGGCATTTGAGAGTAACGACTAGGTTTGTAGAAAGGAGCCCTTATGGCGCAAAAGCCATTCGGACGCATTCTTGCTGAGGCGCGTGAGCGCAAAGGCATGGACATCAACTATGCTTCCCAGAGACTCCGTATCAGGGCCGATATCCTTCGCGCTATCGAGCAAAACGACTTCTCGCGCATGCCCGCCCGGGGTTATACGCGCAACATGGTCAACGCCTATGCTCGTCTTCTTGGCTTGAATGCCACAAGCATCACCCGTCAGTACCTTGACGAGGCGGATCGCTACATAAATTCATCCCACTCATATGGTTCCACCTCCCGCTCGGGTTCCCGCCAGGGACACGAAGGCTCCCGTGGAGTCTCTCGCTCGTCAAGCGGCTCGTACAATCGCGATTTCGCCCGTACGCTCAATTCCAACGGCGGGCGCGATACATACTCTGACAGGGACGAACGTATCTCAAGATCCTCGAACAGGCGCGTCTCCTACCACGACCAATCGCGATCATTTGGTTCTGGGCGCAACGGGCGTTCCGGTGGCTATTCCGGTGGTTACGCGGCAAGTCGACCGAACCCGATTATGCAGCGTCTGCCCCTGATCATCGGTGCCATCGTCGCCCTTGTCCTTGTGATTTTCATCATTACGCAAATCGTTGGGTGCGTCGCCCCTAAGAGCACCGAGAACGTGACGAGCATTCCCATCACGGGTGTCTCCGATACGACAAACGGATCCTCAAGCGAGAGTTCTGGCAACACCAACTCCTCTGCTACCACAAGCGAGCCTGCGCCGACTTCTGTCGACGTCACGTATACGGTCGCCTCCGGTAACTCGACTTATGTGGAGATCTACCAAAACGATGAGAGCATCGCATCCGAGTACGGCATCATCACCGGACCGACGAGCGGACAATACACGGTTACCAACAAGCTTGAGATCAGGGCGGTCGATTCTTCCCAGATTCAAATCAAGCAGGACGGCGCGGAAGTTGCGATGAAGTTTGACGACGACTCGGGCGTCTATGTCTACTCTGTCGACTTCGCAACGGTGCTCAGTGATTGGTCGAAGTCCCATAGGTCCTCTACGGCGTCGAATACAGCGAATACGGCCAATAAGAACACCAACACGAGTGCGACGACCACGACGGCCAGCTTAACTAAGAACTCGTCGAACACAAATTCCCGTTAGAATAAGATCGAAGGGGGGAGCGAGGGAGGACCCAGCCCCTCCTTTGTACCTACGCTTGGTATCTACACCAGAAAGGAATGTCTCATGGCCAAGGATGCGAGCTTTGATGTTGTTTCCAGCGTCGACATGCAAGAGGTGGACAACGCCTTCCAACAGACAAAGAGAGAGCTGACCCAACGTTACGACCTCAAGGGATCGGGTGCCACCATCACCCTTGACAAGCAGGCTAAAAGCATCACTATTGCGGCTCCTGCGGACTTTGTCGCCAAACAGGTTCGTGACGTCCTTGAGACCAAGATACTCAAACGCGGCATCGAGCTTGGCGCTCTGAAGTGGGGAAAGCCTGTTGCTGCCACTGGCCAAAGCGTCCGTGTCACAGCGAGTATCGTGGATGGGATCGAGAAGGAAGTGGCGAGCAGGATCTCCAAGGACATCAAGGCCCAAAAGCTTAAGTGCAAGGTTGCCATTGAGGACGACAAGTTGCGTGTCTCCAGCCCTTCCCGCGATGTGCTCCAAGAGGTCATCGCATTTCTTAAGGGCCAGGACTATGGCCAACCCTTGCAATATACGAACTACCGCTAATCTATTGAGGATTCCGTCGAAACTATGACGTTGCACGATATTGAAATCGCCTCTCCTGAGACCTTTGCGCCTTGCGTGTCCTTTATCACCATGGGATGCGCGAAAAACGAAGTTGACTCCGCAAACATGAAGGAAAAAGTTCAGCGCGCCGGTTATCGTGTCATCGACGAGGCGGAGGATGCAGACGCGGTCATCATCAATACCTGTTCCTTCATCCAGGATGCGACCGAGGAGAGCCTCGACATGATATTCCAGGTCGCAGGTCTTCCTCGTTTTGCCTCGGGCGAAGCGAAGGTCATCGTTGCCGGGTGCATGCCTGCGCGTTACGGGGAGGAACTTGAGGCCGAGGTCACAGAGGCGTCCGCATTTTTGCCTTGCAGTAAGGAAGACGATATCGTTGCTCTTTTGGAGGGGCTTGTCGGTCCTGCGGGCGCGGGGTCTTCCGATTATCATCCAACCGCCGGTCCGTATTCCAGCTATGTGAAGATCAGCGATGGATGTGACCGCTTTTGTGCCTATTGCACCATTCCCTATATCCGTGGCCGCTACCACAGCTTCACCTACGACACGATTCGGGAGCATGTTGCCACTGCCGTGGAAAACGGCGTTCGCGAGGTCGTCCTGATCGCGCAAGACACCGGTCGTTGGGGCACAGACTTCGAGACTCCAAGCTCCTTGTCTTGGCTCATGCGCTCTTTGGCTGTTGCATTTCCCCAGACGTGGTTTCGCGTCATGTATCTGCAACCTGAGGGGATTACCGACGAGTTTCTCGAGGTCATGCGCTCCCATGACAACATTACCAATTACCTCGACATCCCGTTCCAACATGTATGCGAGAGGATTCTTCGCAGCATGAACCGCCGAGGTTCCCGGGTACGGTTTGAGGAGCTTATAGGTCATATCCGCGAGACGGTCCCCGGGATCACGTTACGCACCACGCTTATCGCAGGATACCCTGGTGAGACCGACGAGGAGTTTGAGGAACTTTGCGACTTTGTCTCTGAATGCGAGTTCGATTACATAGGTGTTTTCGCCTACTCGCGGGAAGAGGGGACGAAGGCGGCCGAATTGCCTGATCAGATTGACGACGAGGAGAAACGGGAGCGCGCCCAACAATTGCGTGACCTTGCGGACGCCGCCTGCACCGCCCACATCTCCGAGCGTATCGGCTCAAAGACCCAAGTTTTGGTGGAGGGTTTCGAGGAAGATGGCCAACTCTACGGTCGCGCCCTGAGCCAAGCGCCTGATGTTGACGGTAGTACCTACCTGGACGGTGGCGTGCCTGGTCAAATTGTCGATGCAACCATTATCGATACGCTGTTCTACGAGATGGAGGTTGAGGTGGAATGACCTCAAAGGACTCTCAAAACGCTACGCTTTGGACACCTGCGAATGTTGTGACATGTGCTCGTATCCTCGGCGTACCCATTTTTGTCGTAGCGCTTTTGTCGCCATGGCCCCTTTGGTTTCCCCAATTTCCCGTTCTGGAGGAGTTGAAGCCTTGGGTCGCCGTGTTCCTGTTTGTGCTTTTGGCCGCCACCGATAGCGTTGACGGTTATCTTGCACGCAGCCGAAACGAAGTGACGACCTTTGGCAAGTTTGTCGATCCCTTGGCTGATAAGATTCTTGTTGCGGCTGCCCTGCTTGCCCTGACAGAGCTCTCGGTCCTTCCGTCTTGGATTGCACTTGTGATCTTGACGCGCGAGTTTATCGTCTCTGGTCTTCGTATGATCGCTGCGACCGAAGGTGCGGTCATAGCCGCGAGCTGGTATGGCAAGGCAAAGACCGTGACCCAGATCATTGCGATCGTCCTGTTTCTCGTGAAGGACGTCTGCCTTCATGTGACTTCGCCGGAAAGCCCTTGGTATGTCTTGGCGTGGCTTTTCATGATTGTCGCCGTTGTTCTCACTGTCGTCTCCATGGTGGACTACTTCGTGAAATGCATGCCTGTGCTGCATATCGGACCTGCGTCCGAGCCATCAGTTGAGGATTTGGTTGACGATGGCGCGCTCGACGAGTTGGCCGCCAAGGTTGTCGGTGCCTGTATCGATGTGGAGGCGAGTGTCGCTACGGCTGAGAGTCTGACGGGTGGCATGATCAGCGAGCATCTCACCGCCATTCCTGGCAGCTCTGCCGTGGTCAAGGGCGGTGTCGTGTCGTACACTTTCGATGTTAAAGAGCACGTTCTCGGAGTTTCCGGAGAGGTGCTTGCTTTAGAGGGCGCCGTTTGTTCTACCGTTGCTGAGCAGATGGCCAAAGGATGCAAAGCTGCAACGGGCGCGGATTACGTCGTTGCAGTGACCGGAATTGCGGGACCGGGCGGCGAGGAACCGGGTAAGCCGGTAGGCACGGTATGGATGGGCATCGCTACACCTGAGGGAGTCTCCGCTTATGAGTGCCACTTCGGGGGAGATCGCGAAGAGGTACGCCGTCGTACCACCAAGGCCGCCCTCGAGGAGCTGCTTGCGTGCGTGTCTCGGTAACGCAGCCTGGATCTTGACAATGCTTTGCGTCTCGGTGATGATCGTCGGCTGTCTTTTCAACGAACATCCGATATAGCAAGGAGAGAGCTCTGTTATGAAACCCTGTTGCTGACTTGTGGTAACAGGGCTTCTTAGCGTGTAGGGCTCGTTGAATTGTGACGCTTGCTTGTGGTACATGTTTGTGACGCATGCTTGAGAAAAAAGGAAGTAATTCGGTACAAGAACCTGACAGGGTTTAGACAAACAGCTGGGCCTAGACCGGATAGGGGCCTGATAGTTCGTTGACTGAAATCGGTATAGGGTGCTGCATAAACGGAAGAGATGATGGTTGTTCGGGATAACAAGGAAAAGCTAAGCTACTATCGCGAACAAATATTCTATTTTTCGCGAAAAGAAGTTGACTAACAAACGTATGTTCGTATAATGATGAAAGGCAACGCTATAGAAAGGAATCTTCATGAACGAAGATAAGCTTAAGATGCTTAAGGTCACGACCGACCAGATTGAGGGCAAGTTCGGTAAGGGCTCGATTATGAAACTTGGCGAGGACGCGACTTCCCTAAATATCGGCGCGATCCCAACCGGCGCGTTGCCCCTTGATGCCGCTTTGGGTATTGGTGGCGTACCCCGTGGGCGTATCATCGAGATCTACGGGCCTGAGTCGAGCGGCAAAACGACACTTGCGCTCCAAATCGTAGCGGAGGCCCAGGCAATGGGAGGTATTGCTGCCTTTATCGATGCGGAGCATGCGTTGGATCCGGTGTATGCGGCGCGTCTGGGTGTCGATATCGACGAGATGCTTATTTCCCAACCTGATACGGGTGAGCAAGGACTTGAGATCTGTGACATGCTTGTCCGCTCGGGGGCGATCGATGTCGTCGTTATTGATTCCGTAGCTGCCTTGGTTCCTCGTGCTGAGATCGAGGGAGAGATAGGTGACACCACGGTAGGACTTCAAGCGCGTTTGATGTCCCAAGCGCTTCGTAAGCTTGCAGGCTCTCTTTCTAAGTCCAATACCACCTGTATCTTTATCAATCAGCTGCGCGAGAAAATCGGCGTTATGTTTGGCAACCCCGAGACAACCACCGGTGGCCGTGCTCTGAAATTCTTCTCGAGCGTTCGTATCGATATTCGCCGTATCGACTCGATCAAGAAGGATGGCGACGTTGTTGGCAACCGCGTTCGTGCAAAGGTTGTGAAGAACAAGGTTGCGCCTCCTTTCCGCCAAGCGGAGTTCGACCTCATGTACGGCGAGGGAATCTCAAAGGAAGGCTGCATTATCGACATGGCGGTCGAGGCGGGCGTTGCGAAGAAGAGCGGTGCCTGGTATACCTACGGAGAGGAGCGTCTTGGCCAAGGTCGTGAGGCTGCAAAGAACACGCTTCGGGACAACCCGGATCTTCGCGATGAGCTTGAGGTTAAGGTGCGGGATCACTACGGCATCCCTGTCATCTCCCGTACCCAAGAAGAAGCAGATGCTGTTACTCCTGTAGCTAAGCCTGGAAAGAAGCGTTAAGTGGACTACCGGGCAAATAAAATCGCTGAATTGCGTGAGGCCATTGCTGCGATGGAGTGCGCCCCGGCAGACAAATTGGAGTCGGGCGAGCGAAGAGAGGCGGGTGAAGATGCGTTTTCTCGCATCGTTCGACTTTCCTCTTTTAGAGATCGAACCTGTTCAGAGATACGGGCGAGGTTGTTCGAAGAGGGTTTTGAGGCAAATGAGATAGAGGCGGCCATTGGTCGTGCCACGTCCTGTGGTCTGGTGGACGATATGCGTTTTGCCGATTCCCGCATCAGATCTCTCGTGAGGAAGGGCAAGGGTGTGAAATGCATCGTATCGGACCTCCAAGGGTTTGGTATCGATGTCCTTGGTGTCCCTGGGTGGCCTGATATGTATCTGGAGCTTGAGGGGAGGGGGGAGTACGACCGTGCGCTCGCATTGTTGAGTCGGAAGCCTTCCCGATCGAGGGATCCCTTTAGGGGAGCCTACCAAAAACTTGTGAGGAACGGATATTCCACCGAGATAGCGTTTCGTGCAGCAAAGCATTGGGCTGGAGAACAGGAGTAGTGCCAAGCGAGGGGGGTTGCTTTCGTTTTTTGGTTTATGGGGCTCGACGTTTGTGAATATTTCGTGATTGGCGAATAGTGATGAATGTGACAAGTTGCATCTGCCCATTTCAGGGTCAACCAACTCGTCTTATTAATTCCTCACCGTTTATTTCATTCATTTAGTGATTATTCTTTGTGAAATGACGTAAAATGTCAGGTGCTGAGTATACGTATCCCTCGGGATATTGTTTTTATATAAAACAATTTAAGATCTTTTGAGTTTCACTTAAAAGCGTATTCGTTTGCTCATGCCTGCCATTTTGGCGGCATTTTTTGTTGTTATTTGAACTATTTGGAGGCATCCATGGATATCATGGCAATCGTTTTCTTGGTTGTTGGCCTTGCTGTTGGAGCAGTTGCTGCCTATTTCGTTGCACGTAATATGGGCGGTACCTCTGCGAAGAAGGCCCAAGAAGAGGCAGATCAAAAACTTGCAGAGGCGGAGAGTCGTCTCAAGGATGCTGAGCGTGTTGCCGACACGCTTCGCAAAGAGGCCCTTGTTGAGGCCAAGGATGAGGTCTTGAGGATGAAGCAGGACGCCGAGGCTGAGAACAAGGCTTCGCTTGCTGAGGCAAAAAACGAGATTTCCCGCATGAAGAAGCAGGCGGAGGACGAAAAAAAAGAGCGCATGAGTGAGGTGCGCGTCGCTGAGAGCCGCATCGCCCAACGTGAGGAGTCCTTGGATCGCCGTGTCGAGTCACTTGACGCTCGCGAGTCCCAGCTTTCTTCTCTCCAATCCAAGCTCGATGATCGCGAGCGCGATCTCGATGCTGCTGAGGACGAGATTAATGAACGACTTGAGCAGGTTGCCGGCATGTCTGCCGAGGAGGCAAAGGAGGAGCTCCTCGACAACCTCCGCGCCGAGGTCACCCACGAATCGGCTGAGATCATCCGTGAGGCTGAGCAGCGTACCAAGGCTGAGGCCGATAAGACCTCGCGCGAGATTCTATCTCTTGCCATCCAGCGCGTCGCCGCAGACCACTCCGCTGAGATTACCGTTTCCACCATCCATATCGCAAACGATGATCTCAAGGGTCGCATCATTGGCCGTGAAGGCCGTAACATCCGCTCCTTTGAGCAGATTACCGGTACCAACCTCATCATCGACGATACGCCTGAGAGTGTGACTATTTCTTGTTTTGATCCCGTTCGTCGTGAGATCGGTCGCGTCACGATGGAAAACCTAATCTCTGACGGACGTATTCACCCGGCTCGTATCGAGGAGATGTTTGACAAGGCTACGGCCTACGTCAACCAACGCGTCCAAGAGGCTGGCGAACAGGCCACCTTTGATACCGGTATCCATGATCTCCACCCAGAGCTCGTCAAGACCCTCGGTCGTCTCCGCTATCGTACGTCCTACGGTCAAAACGTCTTGAACCACTCCCTGGAGGTTGCCTATCTTGCCGGCGTTATGGCCTCCGAGCTTGGTCTTGATCCTGTTCGTGCCAAGCGTGCCGGCCTTCTTCACGACCTTGGTAAGGCCGTCGACCACGAGATCGAGGGCAGCCACGCCGTTATCGGTGCTGATCTTGCACGTCGATGCGGTGAGAGGCCCGAGATCGTTCACGCTATCGAGGCTCACCACAACGACGTCGAGCCCAACAGCGTCCTTGATGTTCTCGTGCAAGCCGCTGATGCCGTCTCTGCCGCGCGTCCTGGCGCCCGTAAGGAATCCCTTGAGGCCTATATCAAGCGTCTTGAGAAGCTCGAGGAGATTGCAAATGCCCACGAGGGTGTTGAGCGTACCTACGCTATCCAAGCCGGCCGCGAGCTTCGCGTCATGGTTGAGCCTGAGGTTGTGGACGAGTACACCACCACGGTCCTTGCGCACGACATCGCTAAGCAGATTGAAAGTGAGATGCAATATCCCGGCCAGGTAAAGGTTGTCGTCATCCGCGAAAGCCGCGCCGTCGACTATGCGAAGTAACGAGGAATCAAGCGAGATTCTCTCCGCCTTTATAGATGAAGTCTGTCAAACGAGCCATCTCCGAGTCGAAGCCGATCTCGGGGATGGCTTCGTCCGTTTACGTAGCGACGAGGCGGAGCGCAGACAGGCTGCCCAGGATATCCGTTCGAGTGAGGACATCGTCATCGAGATGTTGCGCAACTCTCGCGACGCCGAGTGTCGGACTATCTACCTTGCTACTACCAAGGCGGCCTCGAAGCGGACTATTGTCGTTATCGACGACGGAGTTGGTATTCCTGCGACTCACCAAGACCTCATCTTCGAGCCACGTGTCACATCCAAACTTGATACTATCCATATGGATAAATGGGGCGTCCATGGTCGAGGCATGGCCTTGTACTCCATCTCCGTAAACAGCGAGAGCGCATGCGTTGCCTCTTCCGCTCCAGGTCTAGGTGCTGCTATTGCGGTTTTGACCGACACCGATACCCTCAAGGAGAAGGTTGACCAGTCGACATTCCCTTTGGTCGTCCTTACTGAGAAGGGGAGGGCCACTATCAAGGGTCCCCACAACATCAACCGTACCGCAGTCGAGTTCGCCCTTGAGCATCGCAAGACAACCGAGGTGTTCTTGGGAAGCCCAGCAGAGATTGCGGCAACGATGTACGCCAACAGCTGCGCTTCGCATCCTGAGGCAAGATACGAGAAGTTGCCCAACCTTGAGGATGTTCCTATCGTCGAGCGCCTACGCTTTGCGCGCAATGATCACGAGTTCGCTGCTCTGTGCGCGGATCTTGGTCTCGAGATGTCCTCGCGCACGGCTCGACGTATCATGGATGGCCAGATTTGCCCTCTATTGTCTTTGACGAATCTCGTAGAACGCATGGTGTTGGCGCAAGCCGGTGCAAACAGCGCTGATGAGCACGAAATAGAGAAGCCCCGCGATTCTTCCTTAAAGCGATCACGGCGTTCGCCCAAGATTCGTCCGTCGGATATGGCTTTGGTCGAGCGGGCGGTTCGGGACTCCTTTTCGGGGCTTGCCGAGGCGTACTATCTGGTGCCCGATGTCCCCATTGAGACGAAGGTCGTTAACGGCTCGTTACGTATTTCGATACCGCTTGTGAACTTGGACGAGTGAAATGGCTTGCGAAGGTGCTGGTTACCCTATAAAATTACAACGGCTTAATTACACCACCAAACGAAGCTTATTCGCAGAAGGAACGCAATTGTGACAATGCAATCTCAGGAAACCCCGTCTATCGGATGCCTCAAGGTGTCTTCTAAATCCTCCCCGGCTTCCGTCGCCGGCGCTATTGCCGGCATGATTAAGGACGGCGTCTTTGTCGAAATCCAAGCGGTCGGAGCGGGCGCTGTGAACCAGGCGGTCAAAGCCATTGCGATTTCCCGCGGTTTTCTCTCTCCTGTCGGCATCGAAGTCGTGTGCATTCCTTCTTTTGCCGATATCGTCATCGACGGCGAGTATCGTACGGCTATTCGTTTCACGGTTGAGCCCCGCTATCTCCACGGAGTAGCCAGCCCCGCCCCAAAGACGGATCAGCTGTAGGCGCCTATGAATACCGCCTCGATGACCAGCACCTTCTTAGGGCTGCGTTTCCACACCATCACGTTCGGTTGCCAAATGAACAAGCATGACTCTGAGAGGGTCGGCGGCATGCTCGAGATGCTCGGAGCCTACCCGGTGGGATCCATCGAGGAGGCCGACATCGTCGTCTTCATGACCTGTTGCGTTCGCGAGGCGGCCGATACGCGCTTGTATGGCCAGGTTGCATCCATGAAAAACGTCCCGTTGCGTGAAGGCACCCCGTTGCCTAAGCGCTATATCGCCGTCGGTGGTTGCATCGGACAACGAGACGGGGAGAAGCTTCTCAAGAGCCAAAAGCACCTCGATGTCGTATTTGGGACCCACAATCTTGGATCGTTGCCCATGCTTTTGGCGGATTCCATCAGCCGCGGCGGCCAACATGTGGAGATTCTCGAGGGGTCCTCCGACTTCTCGACCGAGCTTCCCACTGATCGCGAGCATGATTGGGCCGCATGGTTGCCGATTACCATCGGGTGCAACAACTTTTGCTCCTATTGCATCGTTCCTTATGTGCGCGGCCGTGAGAAGTCTCGCTTGATGGAGGCTATTGTCGAGGAGGCAAAGGGATATGTGGATGCCGGTGTTCGCGAGATTACCCTTTTGGGACAAAACGTCAACTCCTACGGGCGCGACCTGTATGGTGAGCCTGCGTTCGCGACAATCCTTGAGCAGGTGGCGGCCACCGGTGTCGAACGCCTTCGTTTCGCCACGAGCCACCCCAAGGATCTCAGCGATGAGGTGATTGCCAAGTTTGGCACGCTGGAGTGTCTCCAACCTGCCCTTCATCTACCGGCGCAATCAGGCTCAAATCGTATTCTTAAAGCCATGAACCGCCGATACACTCGCGAGCATTACCTCTCCCTTATTGAGAAGATCCGCGCTGTGAGACCCGATATTGCGCTATCTAGCGATATCATCGTCGGGTTCCCGGGGGAGACGGAGGAGGACTTCATGGATACCTACCGCCTTGTCGAGGAGGTTGGTTACCACCAAGTCTTTACCTTCATCTACTCTAAACGTGAGGGCACACCTGCTGCGGAGATGGTCGACGATACTCCTCGTGAGGTCATCCAAGAGCGTTTTGACCGGCTTGTGGCGCTTGTGCAAAAGCAAGCTTTTGAGCTGAACCAGGTTGAAAACGGTACCGATATCGAGATTCTCATCGAGGGAGCATCCAAACGAAATCCCTCTCTGGTCTCAGGCCATTCCCCCAAAAACCAGACGGTTCATGCTCCCATCCCCTCCGGTATGACCGCAGCTGAGCTTTGCGGCAAAATTTGCACCGTCCATGTCGACGAGGCGCGTACCTGGTATCTTTCAGGCACCATTCTTGATGGCTCCATTCACTGATGGTTGCCATGTCGGACACTTCCTTTTCTTCGCGTCCCGTCCTTTGCATTGTCGGTCCGACAGGTTCAGGCAAATCTGATCTGGCGCAGGTTGTGGCAAGCCAACACGACGGCGAGATCGTCAGTGCGGACTCTATGCAGATCTATGTCGGAATGGATATCGGCACTGGAAAGGTCGCGCCCGGTGAGCGACGTGTTCCGCACTACGGACTCGATATCGCCGAACCAGGGGAACCTTATTCCGCCTCTTTGTTCCAAACCTACGCTCGTGCCTGCTTGGAAGATATCGCCTCGCGCGGAAAGCTTGCGATTCTTTGCGGCGGAACTGGGTTCTATGTCCGAGCAGCCATCGACGACTACCGGTTCCCTGCGGGCGAGCAGATCGAAAATCCCGTGAGGCATCGATATCTCGAGATGGCTGAGAAGCAAGGTGCCCAAGTGGTTTGGAAGGAGCTTGACCGACTCGATCATGAAAGCGCCCAAGTCGTCCACCCCAACAACGTAAAGCGCGTCATTCGGGCTCTTGAGATGCATTTCGAGGGTGTGTCATACGCGAACCAGGTCAAGAATTTGAAAACGCTTCGCCAAGTGATCCCCGCCGTGATGGTCGGACTCAAGGTCGAGCGATCGGTATTGTATGATCGCATCAATAAGCGCGTTGACAAGATGGTCGCCGACGGTTTGGTGGCGGAGGTTTCCTTGCTGTTAAACAAAGGCTATTACGAGGGTGTTACCGCTCAACAGGCTATAGGATACAAGGAGATTGTGATGTATCTCGAGGGCAAGTCTTCCTTGGACGAGGCCATTGAAAGCATCAAGCAATCGACGCGGCGCTACGCGAAGCGTCAAATGTCCTGGTTTAACAACGACCCACGTGTGACGTGGATCGACGCGACGTCCTACGAAGTTGACCGTCTTGCCACCGAAACGTGGGCGGCATGGCTTGAGGGCGCTGCCGTCGAGCGTGAAAGGCAATAGCTATGGAGCTTACGTTTTATAAGATGCACGGTCTCGGGAACGACTTTGTTTTCATTGACGACATGCAGCGCACCGTTGAGCTTACCGATGAGCAGGTGGCATTTCTCTGTGATCGCCATTTTGGTATCGGAGGCGACGGCGTCATCCTTGTCCGCCCCTCGGTGCGCCCTGAATGTGCCGGTTATATGCACTACATCAATTCCGACGGGACGCTTGCCCAGATGTGCGGAAACGGTGTTCGCTGCTTTGCCAAATTTCTTGTGGATCATGGCTATGTGGATGCACAAGACGGAACGCTTATCGCAGATACGCTTGTGGGTCCAAAGCCCATCCGGTTCGAGGTCGACGCGAACAGCCTCATGACAAAGGCGACCGTGGATATGGGTGAGCCCATTTTGGAGCCCGTGGCCGTGCCTGTCTTACTCGAGGCAAACGCGGAAACCGAGCGAGGGGTCGCCTATGTCCGGGAGTGCGCCATCGACTCTCCGTGGGGTCCCTTCTCCTTTACCTGCGTTTCCATGGGTAACCCCCATGCGGTGACGTTCATTGATGACTTTGATGCGTTACCCGATGAGCTGTTCAAGGGGGCATCGGTCAAGTCCCTCGATACCTTTGACGTCGATCTTGTTGGCGCTTACTACGAGAAGCATCCTGCGTTTCCTGAGAAGGCCAATATTGAGTTTGCCTGTCTCGCCGATGACGGGATTGCTATGAGGGTGTTCGAGCGCGGTTGTGGCGAGACGTTGGCTTGCGGAACTGGCACCTGTGCCACCAACGTTGCCGCATCACTCACTGGTCGGGCCGGTCGCGAAAACGACGTGATGTTGCGCGGGGGCTTGCTGCATATTTCTTGGGAGGCCGACAACCATGTCATGATGACCGGGGCGGCAGCCACGAGTTTTAGCGGGACCATCGTGTTGTAAAGGAACCTATGTCGGAGTATGAATCGGTGATAACCAAGGGCCCTGCGACCCTTTGCGAACAAAGACGGGAACGTGCCATACTTGTGGGCGTTGAGCGGCCTGGAATCGCATGGCCCTTGGACTCATCTTTGGCCGAGCTTGAGCGTCTTGTGGATACGGCGGGTGCCGACGTTGTCGCATCGACCTCCCAAAAACTTGATGCTCCGAACTCGCGAACCTTCGTAGGATCGGGCAAGGCTGAGGAGATTGCGGACATGTGCCGGTCGTTTTCTGCGGATCTTGTTGTGTTTGATGACGAGCTCACCCCCTCCCAGCAAACCAATTTGGAGCGAATTGTTCCGAAGGACGTGAAAGTCATCGATCGAACTGCCCTCATTTTGGACATTTTTGCGCTTCATGCCACAAGCAAGGAAGGTCGCCTCCAGGTCCGTCTCGCGCAAAACCAGTATCTCTTGCCTCGTTTGCGTGGCATGTGGGCCCATCTTGCCTCCAATCGTATGGGTGGCGGGGTCGGCTCGCGTTTCGGTGAGGGCGAGAGCCAACTTGAGGTCGACAGGCGCATGGTGCGCAAACGCATCACTAGCATCAAGCGAGAGCTTGGCAAGCTTTCGCAAATTCGCGCTATCCAACGCGAGACGCGTTATTCCAGCGGCATGTTCAAGGTCTCTATAGCTGGCTACACCAACGCAGGAAAGTCATGCCTGCTTAACTCCTTGGCGAACTCAGATGTTCTCAGCTACGACAAGCTTTTTGCGACCTTGGACTCCACTACTCGCAAGCTCGTCCTTCCTGAGGGTCGCGAGATCACGCTTACCGATACGGTCGGGTTCATACAGAAACTGCCCACCACGTTGGTCGAGGCGTTCAAGTCCACACTCGATGAGATTAGCGGATCGAACCTGATTTTGCATGTCGTGGATGCATCTTCTCCGGAGTTTGAGGATCAGATCAGGTCCGTCGACGAAGTCTTGCAACAAATCGATGCGCAATCCATTCGACGTAAGCTTGTCTTTAACAAGTGTGACTTACTTGATGCGAACCAATTGGCGGGATTGAAGAACCGTTACGCTGATGCGCTGTTCGTGTCTGCTTACACAAAATATGGCTTTGACGAGCTGCTCACATGCATTTCCCGTATCGCTTCATCGGCGGACAGGATGCTTGATGTCGTGATTCCGTATAGCAGGGGTGACCTGACTTCGATAGCACATGAACGTTGTCGTATCGTTACTGAGGAGTTCATCGAAAGCGGCACGCACCTTGTTTTGTACGCAAACGATGCCCTTTGTTCGCGCTTCGAGGAATTCGCGATATCCTAGCGCCCCTGTCTTGCGAGCGTTCGGCTTGCGCGAGGTACTTCCAATGATGAGTCTAAAGACGAACAAAGCGCTCCTTCGCTTTTCGGGGAAGGGGCGCTTTGCTGATTTGCATAGGTTGCACAAGGCAATTTGCTCAAAAGGGGAGGGCTAGTGGATACGGCGAAAGACCGCCACGACCTTGCCGGCAATGGAGCAGTCGCGGGTCAGAATTGGCTCCATGTTCGAGTTCTCCGGTTGTAATCGGATATGGTCGGTCTCGCGGTAGAAGCGCTTGACCGTTGCCCCGTCGTCGATGATCGCGACAACGATGTCTCCGTTGTTTGCGAACGGCTGCTCGCGGACGACGACGAAGTCCCCATCGTTGATACCGCATTCGACCATGGAGTCGCCATGGACGGAAAGCATGAATGATGCAGAGTCCCCGACGATGTCCACAGGAAGAGAGATCGTGTCCTCGATGTTTTGCTCTGCCAAGATCGGAACACCGGCTGCGACGTTGCCCACGAGCGGGATGTCGACGATCTTGCTGAAGGGTACGACGTTCCCTAACCCTGCGCCGTGGCTCTCGACCTCCGTATCGGCTCCCTCGTCATCAACGACGGTGATGGAGCGGGACTTCAACGCATCGCGTTTGATATACCCTTTCTCCTCCAAAGACTTGAGGTGGACATGTACCGTGGAAGGGGAGGACAGGTTTAGTGCGTGGCAGATATCGCGAACCGTCGGCGCATAACCCCTCTCGTTGATGCATTGCTTGATGCAATCGAGTACGGCTTGTTGCTTCTTTGTGAGCTTTTCGCTCTTCATAAGCGTTCCTCCATAAATCGAACAAATGTTTCAAAAAATTGTTGACGTGAACTTTTGTTCGCTTTATTATACATACGAACAAAGGTTCTATGCAAGAGCGTGGAGGTAAATTATGAGGGATTTTTCCAATCATAACTTGATTGAGGGAACGGCTGCCATTAACCGCTTCTCCAGCGTGGATGGATCCTATCGTCAATCACCCAACCTCAATAACGTCGTTTTATTTCCCGGTTGCCGCAATGATGATATAGCCTCTAGCGCCAACGTCCGTTCGAACAACGACAAGGCCTCTAGCGCCAACGTCCGTTCGAACAACGACATGAAGGCTCGTGCGGCTGCACGCCTTGCGGCACGTGAATATGCCGATTGGTATCGACCGGACGAGTCGTGGGGGACGATGGACGCGATTGTGGGCGAGAAGAGCTATAGGGCTCGGTCTAAGGAATTGTGGTCTAAGGAATCGGAATGTGGCCTTCGCGCATATGTCGATTATTTCTCCGCGATTGTGGATATGATGGCATCAACCGTGCGTGACGGTTCCTGTTTTGGTACTCCTGGCCCCATCACCTCCAAAGCCGAGTCTGCGATTGCTGGTACTCTCGTCTCGGTGATCTGCCTCTTTACCGCTCTTCTCTAGGACTTTTGTTCCCTTCCGCCCCGTCTGCTGCGAACTTCGGGGCTGCTGCGAAAACGCTCCCGCCGTTTGAGCTGCGCCCCATTTCTCATGTCCAAGAAGTGGGAGGCAGTTCAAGTTGCCTTGGGAGCGTTTTATTTTTGTCGTTGTTCTTGAATTGACGCCAGGAAACAGCGTTATTTTGGGTAAGATACAGGAGCTTATCTAAAACATGCCATAAACACACTACAAAGGGAGAGTTGCTCTGTGCGTTGCCCATCTTGCGGATATGATGAATCTAAGGTCGTCGACTCGAGGCCAACAGAGGACGGGACATCCATCCGTCGTCGCAGAAAGTGCATAAGTTGCGGCTATCGTTTTACTACCTATGAGCGATTGGGTGAGAATCCGCTCATCGTCGTCAAAAGCGACGGATCTTCGGAGGCATATGACCGAGAGAAGCTCTTCAGGGGCTTATTGATTGCTTGCGCAAAACGCCCGGTCTCCTCCGATGAGCTCTCGGCGCTTGTTGACAACATCGAGCTTGAGATCCGTAACAGCATGCTTACCGAGATCAAGTCTAAAGATCTTGGGGAGCTCGCTATGAACAAGCTCGTCGACCTTGATGAGGTCGCCTATGTTCGTTTCGCCAGTGTTTATAAAGATTTCCAAAATGTTGGCGAGTTTGCCGCTTTGCTTGAGGAGCTTTGATGACGGAGACGCTACCTGTCGCTATCAAGATCTTGGATGAGGATATGCCGGCTCCTTCCTATGCACACGCCAGCGACGCCGCAGTCGATCTTCGATCGACGGTCGATATGGTGATCGCCCCTGGTGAGAGGGGTCTTGTTCCTACGGGCATCGCGGTTGAGATCCCTTTCGGGTATGGAGGGCTTGTCATTCCGCGAAGCGGTCTTGCGATAAAGCGCGGTATCAGCGTTGTGAACGCGCCCGGCCTTATCGACAGTGGCTATCGGGGTGAAATCCAAGTAATCCTTTTGAATACGGACAAGGTCGAGCCGTTTGTGATCGAGCGAGGGGATCGAATCGCCCAACTCTCAATCGTCGCCATGCCCCATATCGACTTCCAGGTCGTCGTATCCCTTGAAGAGAGCGACCGCGGGGTGGAAGGATTTGGAAGCACGGGTGTCTGACGCCCTTTTCCCCAAACGAGAAATGCTCCGTTACCAGTTGGGTATGGAGCATTTTGATTTGTCGATTGTGCCGCCAATGGCTGAGGCTATCGAGCCGCAACTTGTTGGGTACCAAAGCCTTTTGGTTTGAGCGCCTTTGGGGCGGCTACTTCAAAAGGCCCTCGGCCAGATCGAGCGCAGCGGCGATGCAAGGCGCCATGTCGTAGTACTTGTATGTACCAAGGCGGCCGGCAAAGGTGACACCTTCCTCGGCTTCGCCAAGCTTGGCATATTCGGTATACAAGGCGTTGTTTTTCTCGTCGTTCACGGGGTAGTATGGCTCGTCACCTGGCTTCCAAGCGCTGGAGAATTCCTTGGAAATGACGGTGTCAGGCAACGGGTCGCCGTTCTCGTCTAACCCGAACTCGAAATGCTTGTGTTCGATGATACGGGTGAAGGGAACGTCGTGGGAGGTGTAGTTGACGACGGCGTTGCCTTGCCAGTTGTCGACGCCCTCGAGGAGCTCTGTCTCGAATCGCACGGTTCGCCATTCGAGTTGGCCGAGCTTGAAGTCGAAGTATTCGTCAATGGGGCCGGTATAGATCACGCGGTCGAAATTCTTGCGGTCCATGTCGGTATAAGCGACGCCGGTACGCACCTCGATGCCGTCTAGCATCCTGTCAACCATCTTGGTATATCCGCCCATGGGGATGCCTTGGAAACGGTGGTTGAAGTAGTTGTTGTCGTAGGTGAAGCGCACGGGTAACCGATTGATGATGCTGGCTGGCAACTCGGTGCAGCTGCGACCCCACTGCTTTTCGGTGTACTCCTTGATAAGCTTGGTGAAGATGTCCTTACCGACCAGGCTCATAGCTTGCTCCTCGAGGTTTTTCGGCTCGCCTTCGAGTGCGGCCTCGGCCCTTTGGTCCTCGATGATCTTCTTTGCCTCATCAGGAGTTGAGATGTTCCACATCTTGGAGAAGGTGTTCATGTTGAAGGGGAGGTTGTACAGCTCGTCATGGAACTTCGCAACAGGGCTGTTGATGTAGTTGTTGAACTCTGCGAACCGGTTTACATACTCCCAAACACGTTTGTCGGAGGTGTGGAAGATGTGGGCGCCATACTGATGCACGTTGATCCCGTTCACGTTTTTCGTGTAACAGTTGCCGGCGATGTGGTCGCGACGATCGATGACCAGACAGGTTTTCCCGGCGTCGGTGAGCTCACGTGCCAAGACGGCGCCAGTCAGACCTGCACCGACGATCAGGTAATCTCTCTTCATTTGAAAAGCCTTTCTATGTAAGTGTTCTTTGTGCTTTGTAGGCGTCTTGCGAGCGGTTTCTTGCGTCCATTATACCGCTTGGGTGCAGCTTGCGCCTCAAAGCGGAGTCAGCTGCTAGAACACATAATCGTGCAGGTCAGCATTCATAAGATGAGCGAGGCGGTCTTCGTTTTCCTCGTCCGCCTCGGAAAAGATGAAAGCCCATGCGCCGGTCTTCTCGGTGTCAAGCCTGCGTGCGTCAAGTACGTTGGGGAGGGGAGCGCAAAACGCCTCCATGTTGAAATCGCTGGTGCGGGGAATGTCGGGCTCAGGCATGATAAACGACATAGCGAACACCTTCCCGGCACACCTTTGCGCGACCTCTTCAAAATCTACGTCGTGATTTTCGAGGTAAGCCTCGTAGCTGTAGTAGTCGTAAGCATAATGGGAGATGTCGGTGCCGCCAACACCCGCGAAACGCAGCGGGTTGAACTCGATGGCGCGGATGGTGTCTCCATTGATGCGCGTTTCGGCGTGAATGCAGAAATTTGAGAAACCCAGCTCAACGTTAAGGCGAGCAAACCATGATTCAAACCGGGGAACCATGCTCGAGATGATGGAGGGGCTTGTTACATACAGTCGGTCGGAGGTGTCCTCGGGGGATGCGAAATCGTGGCGCAGCACGTTGAGGATGTGAGGTTTGCCCTGGTCGTCGTAGTACATGTCCAATGCGTATTCGACACCGTCGATGAATTGCTCGAGGATATAGCTGGTTTCATCGATGACGTTTTTGGGGTAACTGCTTGTGATTTTGCCGTCCTCGATGGCTGCAAGGGCGTCATGCCAATCTTTCTCGCACTCTATGACGAACACGCCCACGCTGCAAAAGCCGCGGTTGGGTTTCAAGATGAAGCGCGTCGGGAGGCTATGGTAGTCAAGGGACCTTAACTTTGAGGCAGTGGCTTCCAAGAAGAAGAAATCGGGGTCGATGGATTGGACGGCACGGCGAAGGGCAGCCTTGTCCTTACATATCTCAATTGCCCGGGTGAGTTCGGGGTTGCAGGCTTTGGTCACAATCAGCTCAAGTGCGGTTTCTGAGCAGGTATAGACACGCTCTCCCTCGTTGATACGCGTGATCGCCTCATGCTCCGGGATGAGATTGAGCGCAAGACCTGTGTGTGCAAGCTCGCGCGCGCAATCGTTCTCAAGGACGGGGTGGCGGCTTGAGGCGAGCCAAGAGGGGAGAAGCCCGAACTCTATAGGGTATTCCAAGATGACCATGGTGATCCTCGTATGCTAGTCGCTAGTCTTTGTACAGTTCCGGTTTGCGGTGATTGAGCACGGGAAGTTGTCGACGTGTTTGGTCGATGATATCCGTATCGATCGTCGCCATTATAAGCTGCTCGGAATCGTCTGCTGATGCAAGGAGGTCACCTTGCGGGTCAAATACGCAGCTGTGGCCGATGTAACCCTCATCACAACGGGATAGGCCCGCCACGTACATCTCGTTCTCGATCGCCCTTGCGCGCAAAAGCGTTTGCCATTGTTCGATCTTCCGCCCTCCGGCGACCCAGGCGGAGGGATAGAGCATCAGTTGTGCGCCATGCAGGGCAGCATAGCGAGCAACCTCGGGAAACCGCAGGTCATAGCATATCCCGATACCGACCATCACTCCTTGGACCAAGACGGGCTCAAAAAGCTTAGACCCCGCCGCCATACGGTCGGATTCTTGGGTGAATTCAGAATCGAACAAATGTACTTTTCGATAAGAGGAGAGGGTAGAGCCGTCAGGAGCGGTTAGAACCGCCGTGTTAAAAGGATTGCCTTCGGGGTTTTTCTCATTAAAGGTGTAAACAAGGGCAAGGGAGTGTTTCCGTGCGATGTCGTTGACGCTCGAGACGAAACTGCCGGTGATTGGCTGGGCCTCGTTTAAAAAAGACCCGCGATCCTTTTCGTAAGGGGTCATGAGGGACTCAGGGAACACCAATAGGTCAACGCCGGAAGTCTTGGCCTTCTCGGCAAAACTCCTAACCAAAGAGAGAGGATCGTTGTCTGCGGTGTGATGACATTGGGCAAGACCTATATTGAGCTTCATAAGGCGTTTAGACTCCTAATCTATAAAACCTTTGTGCACCGACCATTGTAGAGCGTGGCCATAGATTCCGCCATTTGAGAATTGTCGCGCGAAAGTTTGAGCGCCGTGGATCTTGGAGCTGGGATTGCCGAGGTTGAGTTTGAGCCGGCCGGAAACCGTGCCGAGGAAGGTAGAAAGTCAAACTTTACCTTGTCAATCAACAACAAGGTTGACTCACTAGCCGTCCAAATGAAAATGTGCAAATCTGATAATAAACGTTATGTAAAGTTAGATATAAGAAGCATCATTGAATGACAATTGTCGGGGTATCTCGCATAATTTGATTTAAAAGTGGGACAAATCCCCCATTTATCCTTTAATTAGTTATTTAAGTATTATGCATTTGAGCTGGGCTTATGCCTCTATGACGTTGTTGTTTTAGTATTATGTGATAATTTTTACAATAGATATTACTTAGGTTGCAAATCCCCTCATAATTTCGCTTTTTCTTATATAAAAAACAAACCCCACCGAATGTGTTCAATGGGGTCACGTTTGCTTATAGCCTATGTTCGATTATGCTTGTTTGCGTTATATGCCCTCTTACGCTTTAACCTTCTTGGGTCGAAATTAAAGCGGTGACTTTGCCAAGTAGCGTCTCGAAGCTCACACCGCGCTCTTTGAAATGAGGTTGCTTTGCTGAGACGATCATCGCATCATGCGTGAGTGTACCTGCAAAGTCCGTTGCTTCGACAATCCCCTTCCCAGCCATGATTGCTGCGAGTAATGCGCTTGCGTAGAGATCGCCGGTTCCGTGAAGCATGTAAGGTAGATACTCGTTTGTAATTTCTTGGACCTTGAAACCCTCGCCGGCGATGAAGTTACGAATGATTCCGTCCTCCCGGTTGATGCCCTTGAGGATTACCGTGCGGGCACCCTTTTCGAGCAATTTGTCGATGATGCGGTGTGCTTCCTCGTCGGAGATGTTGCTACCCGCCCAATCGTCACCGATCGGTTCTCCAAGGATGATCGCTGCTTCGGTAAGGTTCGGTGTCAGAATATCGGCACTCGATGCGAGCTCTGCCATAGCTTCGCAAAGTTCAGGCGTGTAGGTTGGATATACCTTGCCATGGTCAGCCATTACCGGGTCTACGACGCGAAGGGCGCCAGGATATGTCTTGTATACGTCACGGATGATTTTGACTTGCTCTGGTGAGCCGAGGAAACCGGAGTAGATCGCGTCGATTTCAACGTCAATCCCCTTCCACGCTTCCAGATAGTCCTTGAGAATATCGGTCGTATCATGCATGTACCAACCGGGAAATGCGGTGTGGCTGCTAAAAATACCAGTGGGAACGGGGCATACGTCGCATCCTGCTGCAGATAGAACAGGGATCGCGATACCGAGGGAGCATTTTCCATATCCGCAGAGGTCATGAATGGCTGCGATTCGCGGAATATAGTCCCCTTCGCGCTTGTAAAGTACCGGGGATTCGAGCTTTTGCGCAGTACTTTGCATACTGATTCTCCTTTCTCAAAAACGTTCTTGGAAAGAATACTGCAGTATGAACCTATCGAAATACTCAATAGTTAAAGCATTGTGGAAACCAAAATAGTGTCAAACTAGAACCAATTATGAATTGTCCAGTAAGCAGAAGTCATAGACTGGCTGCAAATCATCTTCTTTGTAGAGCCGGTAATACCCTTTGACAATGCGATCGATTATCTTTGCGGTTATGTCGCTGTTCGCTCCAGCAAGGACTAGCGAATATTGACGTGTGGTGAGTCGTGTGTAGAAGTCAGTCGAGCGAATGGACTGCCTGATCGCTAGATCCATGCACATCATCGCATCATCGAGCTGTGCCCCTGAGATGCCTTTTCGCGCGTTTGACTCCATACGGAACAGGACCACGGTGATTCGCTCAGATTCGTCCATAGCGGTACGGGCAATCTGTTCGTAGTACCCATTAAAGCCTTCATAGGGTTCTTGAATGGAGCCGTCGTCGCTCTCGTTGCTTGTGATTGCCCGTATGAGCTCATCGAGTGTGACCGTCTTCATGGGGTCGTATTGCGATCCAAGAAGCGCGGTATGCATGGCGGTCTCCTTGAAGTTTGCTTTACCTCGCATTCCGGAGAAGAGTCCCTCGTCAAACATGGCGAGGAACACATCGAGCATTTCGGGATCAAATTGCTTGCCTCTGTTCGCAACCAATTCCTCGCGCGTCCGCTCCGGAGAAAGGGCGACACGGTAGACGCGATCCGAGCTCATCGCATCGTAGGTGTCCGCGATTCCCACCACACGCGCCTCCTCGGGGATTTCCTCCCCTTTTAGCCCGTTTGGATAGCCCTTTCCGTCCCAACGTTCGTGGTGGGACAAGGCGATCTCGCTGACCATTGGGATGGAGTCGACGTTTTTGAGGATGTCGCTACCGACGACGGTGTGGGTTTGGATGACCTTGTACTCAAATTCGTTGAGACGACCTGGTTTGTTGAGAATGTTGTCCGGGATACCGATCTTGCCGATATCGTGTAATGTCGCCGCATAGCGGAGAGACTCAACGCGATCGTCTGACCACCCGAGGCGCTTGGCAAGCATAACGGAGTACTCTGCGACACGCGAGGAGTGGCCGTTGGTGTACTCGTCCTTGGCATCGATGGAGTGTGCGAGCGCCTGTACGGTTTGTATCGACAATTCCTCAAGATGGCGTTGCCTCTCCACGGCAAGCTGCGTCTGTTTTGTGACCTCGATTTGGAGGTTCTTTCGCAGGTAGTCCAAGTCCGCCATGGTCTTGATGAGCTTTTGGTAGTCCGGAGTCTCGAGGGCGAAAAGGTAGACAAGTGCGGCAAGACTTGCACCGAAGTACGTGAGAAGGACGTAGGGGAAGATGGTGGCTTGGAGGAGCAGGCCAAGTATGGTGATCGCGATGAACAAGAAGCAGGAAACCAGTTGACGATGCGTAAAGTTTTGGCGGTTGTGCACGATGAGGACGATGGCGCAGGCCATGTAGTAGAACGGAATGATGTAGACGATACAATAAAGGATTCCGTGGGTGTATTCACCCGTTGAGTAGTTAAACACCCATCCGGTGGCAAATGTCGTCAGGACAAGAGCCAAGTAGGGAATCAACACGATACGGTCAAGTTTGAGCAGGGTTCGGGATAGCCTGTCCTCATCCGAATAGACGCGCACGTAGTCGACAAGCATGTATTGGCACAAGCCGGAAACGGCGCAATAGGCGATGTTGAGGAACATGCCAAGGGCAAGAGGCGTAATATCGGGCAACGAGTTTGCGATGGCGCTGACAATATCGAAGATCTCGCCTATAAGGAGGGCGGCAACAAGGTTTTGGTAGGCTCGATAGCCACGCGAGGCCTCAGGGTATTGGAGATGGGTGCAGACGAGAAGGACAATCAGGATGAATGCGCCTGAAATTTCAAAAGATATGTTGTAGGTTAATTCCACGTAACGTCAAATAATCTTACAAACTTTACAACGAAACGTCCTGCAAGAGGAAAACTTATAAACGTGTCAATAATACCTGACCGTTTTGATTTATCAACGTGACTCGTAATTTAATTCAAGTAGACTCAACGGAAGGTGCGGATAGTATCATTGATTCTGCCATTTAGCAAAAAGCTATAATTGCCACGTAAAGACTTTGCGTGTCCGAACGTTCGAAGAATCGAGATCTCCTATGGGTCACCAACCACTTTCGCCGACAATGATGGTGCAATTAGCTGCTCCTCACACCTGGTCAGCAGCAATTATGCCGGTGGTGCTTGGTGTCGCCTACGCGTATGCCGTAGGTGCGGAAATCTCGGTCTCTTTGGCTCTCTCTATGTTGGTTATCGCCGTCCTCATGCAGTCAGCGGTCAACACGCTCAATGACTATATGGATTACCGCAAGGGGACGGATACCCTTGACAACCAACTTGACCCTACCGATGCGGTACTTGTTTACAACAACGTCGATCCTGCTGCTGTGTTGCGGTATTTCGTCGTTCTTATGGCGGTGGCGTTTGTGCTCGGTCTTACTGTGGTGGCCAGGAGCAGTTGGGTCACGCTTGCCATCGGCGTTGTCGCGGCGCTCGTCATCGTGCTCTATTCCGTAGGCAAGACTCCCCTTTCCTATCTCCCCTTGGGCGAGTTCGTAAGCGGGTTTACCATGGGCGGTCTCATCACACTTGCAACATGCTATGTGCTTATCGGGGAGTTCAGTTGGGTCTATTTGTTGGTCTCCTTGCCACTTATCCTGTCCATCGGACTTATCAACATGACGAACAACACGTGCGATATCGAAAAGGACATAGAAGCCTCACGAAAGACCATGTCCGTCGTCTTAGGTCGCAAAAAGGCCGTTGTTGCCTATCGCGTTTATATGCTGGTGATTGTGCTTTCGGCCATTGTGTTGACGTCGGTGCTTTTCCCTGGCGGGTTGATGATTTGCCTACTGATGGTCCTTGCTTTGATCCCTGGTTTCAAGGCTTTGTGGAACAACCCCTTGGTTATGAAGACGCGCGGTCCCGCTATGGGACAGGTTGTGACGCTCAATATCGTGTTGGGAGCCTTCTACAGCCTCGCCATAGCATTCGGCGGGCAGGTCGCGCTCGTGTTATAGCATTCGGCGGGCAGGTCGCGCTCGTGTTATAGCATTCGGCGGGCAGGTCGCGCTCGTGTTAGATTACGTGCTTTATGTGTGCCAATCCCCTTACGCCAATCCCCTAGCGTCAAGGAATCGAAATCTTGAAATTGAACACTCCTCCGTCCCCCGTTTCGTCCCCCAAAATGAACACTCCTCCGTCCCCCGTTCAACGTCCAAATGAACACTCCTCCGTCCCCCGTTCAACTCTAGTGCCAAGGTATCGAAATTCGCCCTTGCCATTGGAGTCGCAAGGCATCTGGGTCGAACCTTTCGAGCAGCTCTTCGAGAGATTGTGGCGCGCACGTGGAAGATATCCCGGTTATGCCTGCTATGTGCCCGAGAATGCCCTCTGGAGTCTTGAATCGTTCTATCAGGGCGTCTACACCTGCATCGTGGTTGCGCTTGGCAAGACGACGTCCATCAGGCGCAACAAGCAAGGGGATGTGGGCATAGCAGGGGTGAGGAAGTCCGAGGAGGCTTTGGAGGTAGCGTTGCCGCGGCACGGAGTCGAGAAGGTCGATGCCGCGCGCGACGACGGAGACCCCCTGGTCGGCATCATCGAGGACGACGGCAAGTTGGTAGGCAAACGCAAGGTCCGAGCGTCGAATTACGAAGTCTCCCGAATCCGTAGCAAGGGAAAACGAGCAATTTCCTTGGAAGACGTCGAAAAAGTCCTGCTTGTCGAGTTCGCCATCGGGGTGCGGAACTCGAATACGATATGAGGGGCCGAGGCGTCCCGCCTTGAGGGCCTCTTCCGTTTTTTGCGTGATCTCGTCTGGAGTAAGATCGCGGCAATACCCGGGATATACCGACATCTGACCAAGATGGGGAGCTGAGGCAGCATGGAGGTCGGCGCGCGTGCAAAAGCAGGGATAGACCAATCCCCTCTCATTCAATAGGTCATATGAGCGCTCGTAAAACGCATCGCGATCCCGTTGGAAATACGGACCGTCGTCCCAGACAAGCCCCAACATCTCATAGTCGTTCATTGCCAAATCGATGAAGTGCTGCTTCGAGCGGTCCCTATCAAGGTCCTCGATGCGCAAAACGACCGATCCGCCGGATTTATGGGCAAGGAGCCAAGTGACAAGGGAGGCGAAAATGTTTCCTGCATGCATCCGGCCGGTAGGGGAAGGCGCAAAACGACTGACGAGTGGGGTTCCTTCCCCCTCTGTTTTGCTTGTAAGCGAGGAAAAATAAAGGTCAGATGCCTGGTCGGGCGACTGACCTTGCATGTCGATACGAGAAGACGTGGCCACGGGTTTGCAAGATGGCTAGTTGGAGGACATAGCGAAGGCGAGACCGCTGTCAAACGATGCGAGGTTCTCCTTGAGGAACTTGGCCGGCACACGTTTCTCAATGCACTCTTTCCAAATTTCCTCGGAGAAATCAAGGCGCGTGGAGAGCGCTCCGAGCAAGACGACATTGGCTGCCTTCACGGTGCCGGCCTCTCGTGCGAGATCGGCAGCCGGGATGACGAGTGCGTTTGCGTCTGCGAGTTGTGCGTCCATGTCAGTCGGCAGGTCGGCCTTGCCCGTCGCGACCGACTGGGGTTTTATGACCTCGTCGTTGACGAGCAAAAGTCCGTCAGCTTTGCAGAAGGAGATATTGCGAAGGGCCTCCATCTTCTCGAAGGAGACGACGCAGTCTGCCCGTCCCGTGTCGGTGACCATGGACTTGACATTAGCACCGAAGCGTACCACGGTGGTAACGGCGCCGCCACGTTGGGCCATGCCATGGATTTCGGAGACCTTCACATCGACTCCTGCGGCAATGGCCACACGAGCGAGAAGATCAGCTGCGAGGATGGTTCCTTGGCCGCCTACACCACACAGGAGAACGGTCGTTACGGTATCACTCATGATTTCCTCCCTATTGGCGAATGGCCTTGAAGGCGCAATATTGGGCACATTGGCCGCAACCAATGCACATGTCGGTGTCGATACTTGCGATGCCGGTCTCACTCTCGCGCGCGATCGCGGGGCAACCGAGGGTCGCGCAGACGCCGCAACCGGTGCAATCTTGCGAAACCTCATAGGGTGCTCGGCGCTCGCGGCTCAACAAGACGCATGGCCTCCTGAACACGAGGACCGTCAGATCATCGGAGGAGGTTGCCTCCTTGATTGCGGTGCGCACGGCCTTCATATCGTAGGGGTCGATGGTGCGAACGTCCTCAACGCCGAGTGCGCGAATGACGCCCTCGAGGTCAAGTTCGCGGCTGGGACGCTTCTGAAGGGTCTCACCGTTGAAGGGGTTGCCTTGGCGACCGGTCATGGCCGTGGTGCGGTTGTCGAGGATGCAGATCGTGCCCGCTCCTTTGTTGTAAACGGTGGAGATAAGGGAGCTCAGACCGGAATGCCCGAAGGTGGAGTCACCGATGACGGCCGCCACGGGTCGGTGCTCCGTTCCCGCCAAGGCAAGCTCGAATCCATGGGCCATGGAGATGGAGGCACCCATATCCACACAGGTATCCATGGCGTTGAGCGGAGCCAACGCTCCCAGGGTGTAGCACCCGATGTCGCCGGTGACAATTGCTTTGACCCTTGAAAGCTCCTTAAACACGAGACGGTGGGGACAACCGGGGCATAACGCGGGAGGTCGGCCCGGGAGACCGCTTGGGGTCTCATGGTGTGCGGGGGCCTCAACACCGAATGCTGCGGCGATGATGCCAGGGCTCAACTCGCCGTCACGTGGTAGCCCGTTCGGGAAGGCAGAAAGTTTAACGCCACACATCTTGACGGCGTGGGCGAGATACTCGGAAGCTTCCTCGATGACGTATACGTTCTCGACGCTGGCTGCGAAATCTCGAATCTTGTTTTCGGGGAGAGGCCAGGAGACGCCGAGCTTCAAAACGTCTGCATCGGGAAGGGCCTCGCGAACATGTTGGTAGGCGGAGCCATAGCAGATGATGCCGCGTTTGCCCTCTCCCTTCTCGACCACGTTGTACTTACAGGACTCAACCCAAGCGGCGAGGTCGTCGCTGCGTTTGATGACTGCTTTGTGGCGCGGCTTGGCGTAGGCGGGCATCATGACCCATTTGGCAGGATCAAAATGATACTCCTTCAGGGGTACCTCGATTCGCTCCCCCACCTCCACCGGGGTCTTCGTGTGGGAAATGCGTACGGAGGAGCGGATGAAAAACGGCGTGTCGAAACGCTCAGAGAGCTCGTATGCCGCTTTTGTGAACGCATAGGCCTCCGTAGAGTCGGCGGGGTCCATCATGGGGATGTGAGCGGCAGCCGCGTAGTAATGGGAGTCCTGCTCGTTTTGGGAGGAGTACATGCCTGGGTCGTCTGCGGCAAGGACGACCATTCCGCCGTTGACGCCCGTATAGGAGGCGGTGAACAACGGATCGGCGGCGACGTTGACTCCGACGTGTTTCATGGTCGTCAAGACACGCGCGCCTGCAGCACTCGCTCCGACGGCAACCTCGACAGCCACCTTCTCGTTGGTCGCCCACTCTGCGTAGACGCCCTCCATCTTTGCGAAGTTCTCAAGGGTCTCGGTAGAGGGTGTGCCAGGATAGGCGACGCCGATCTTTGCGCCAGCCTCCCACGCGCCCCTAGCGATTGCCTCGTTGCCCGAAAGCAGTTCCATGAGTAATCCCCCTACTCTTGTTCAAACACAAGCCTGAATGATCCGATTTGCACTTGGTCACCAGGTTTCAGCATCGCGCTGTCGACAGCCTTGCCGTTGACCCATACCCCGTTGAAGGAGTTCTCGTCGTAGATCTTGTAGGAAAGGCCGGATTTTACCAAGGTCGCGTGCTTGCGCGACACGGTCATGTCGTTCAAAAAGACATTGCAATGCGGATTGCGACCGATCTCGATCTCGTCTGAGTCCAGTTTAAAGATAGTGCCTATCTGTTGGCCGCGTAAAACTCGCAACTGGCAGCCAACGGCAGGTGGTTCACTCAAGGGTTCCAGCATCGTCTGGTCGATGGCTTGAAACGCTTGGGTAGCGCCAATGAGCTTGAATCCGCACATCTCACAGGCGTTGGATGCGTCTTGCACGACATTACCGCATACGGGACAAACGTTTTTCATATTTCACCTCTTACAAAGACGACGTCTTGTCGTTGATTAATGTGGACTTGTTTACAAGCTTGCTGGTTGCAACGGTCTTTTGGCCGGTCAGGCTTCGAATGCATCGATCCCCCATCGTAGCAAGCGTCTCAAGGGGGTTGGGGGCCGGACAATCTTGCGCAGCGATTAGGTCAACCCTACATACCTCGACGTTGTGTTGCAGGTAAACGACCTGACCAACGACCTGTCCTATCTGTACATTGCCGGTAATCGTCTTAGCCTCAAGCTTTTGGGAGACGTTGCCGTCAAGGTTGAACACCTTGATTGTCTGGGTCGGGTTTGCGTAGGTGGCCTCGATGGTGCGATCGACGTAGTCGTTGTGGGCGATGGTGGCAACAATCGGGACCGAACCTTTGGATGTGGTCGTATACTCCGTCGTGTTGACAAGGGGGAAGTCAATCATGTGCTCGTAGTACCACGCGACCAAAAGCTTCGTATCGGAAAAGCGCGTCGACTCGTCCGGGGCGCCAAGCACGACGGAGTAGAGGTCTTCCCCGTTTCGGTTAACACAACCCGCGAAGCACGCACCGGCCGCATTGGTGTAACCGGTTTTGATACCGCATGCCCCGTCTAGGGACCCAAGGAGTATGTCTGTGGACTCGAGTGTGATTTCGACGTCCTCACCACCACGCTTGACCTTGATGATCTCCTCCTCGTTGCAGACCAAGGAGCGGAACTCGCTTTTCTGCATCGCGTAGGCACACATCAAGGCGACATCATGGGCGGTGCTGTGGTGGTCCCCCTCGAATTCGCCGTCATCGAGGCCGTGGGGATTGCAAAAGAGGGAATTCGACATTCCGATCTTGGCGGCGGTCTCGTTCATGGCCGCGACAAACGCGCCCATCGCGGCGGTGTCGTCCCCGGATACTCCTTGGTCAGCGAGCATCTTTTGCCCATAGTATTCGCAAAGGGCTTGAGCGGCGTCGTTTCCTGAGGGGATCATGAGGGCCTTGAGGGCAGTATCTCGGGACAAAACGTCGCCTGCTTCGAGGTTTGCGGATGACTCTCCGATCTCGGCAGCATATTCGCTGACTATGATTTGGTCATTGGCATTGCCGTACTCGAGTGAGACGATGGCGGTCATGATCTTCGTGATAGAGGCGATTTTTGACGTTTCATCTGCGTTGCGCTCGTAAATGATGTTGCCATCCTTGTCCATGACGATTGCGTAGCTCGACTCGATGTCGGGGCACTGCGCGACGGTGAGGCCGCGCTCCTCGACGGTCGATCCGTTGATGACGTCGGACTTCTTTACCTCAGCGAAGGCAAGAGGAGCAGGCATCGCCAAACATGTTGCCAACACCAGGCAAAGGAAGGCAAGCGCCCACGCCCGCAGACGATCGCGCTTGCCCCCATGACAGGTTTTCTCCAACGCCTGATTACGCGTCATAGACATCTTCCGCCGCAAGGACTTTGATACCGGCAGCCTTTACCTGTGCCTCGACGCTGGGATCCTTTACCTTGAGGATATCGATGGCGGTCTCCTCTCCGACAGAGAAGCAGTAGCCGTACTCGATGTTGATATCGAGTTCATCGAACTTCTCGAGCAGATCGGCAAGACCACCCTTGACGTTGGGGACCTCAACGGCCATGACGGGGGTGACATTTGCGCGAAGCCCGGCCTCGGTCAACGCAAGAGCGGCAGCCTTGGGAGTGTCGCAGATAACGCGAAGGACTCCGAACTCGGAAGACTCGGCAATGTTGAGAGATTTCATGTTGATACCGGCATCCGCAATGATGCGAGTGGCAGCGGCCAAGCGGCCTTTTTCGTTTTCCAGGAAAATCGTCAGTTGGGAAATCATGGAAAGCTCCTATCTGTGTATACGATCAAAGTTGTCGATCCTTGTTTGGCTCATTGGCTCGAAGCCTCTGATGCCTCCCTATCCGTGTCAACCTCGGTGTCGGGTCCGGCAACAATGATCTCCTCCTTGGGCAAATATGTTGACGCGAACGTGTTCGAATACACCAAGTTCCCCTTGGCATCATAGACGTTTCGCACCACGCTGATTTTACTACCATCCGTGCCTGACTGCTTCACGTAAGAGTAGCCTTTGGCCAAATTCTCGTCTGTCTGGACGGAGATGGTGTACTTCTCTCCCTCTTCCCAGTCGCCGACATCGGAGGTGACAGAGAACTTGCAGGGGACGCTGTACAGAGTGACCGTGATGTTGTCCTCACCGCAACTTGCTTTCATAAGGACGTCGGAGGCGGATTCGTTGCTCCACGTGAGGTCGAGATAGTCCCAAGAAATCGCTGCGTCGCGGCCGGTCGGATAACTGGCGATGTAGAGGGAGTGGTTGTAGCGTTTCAAAATCTTGTACGGCGAGTCGAACAAGGCGTTGAACACGGTGGTTGCAACTTGGCAGATTCCTCCGCCATAGGTATCCACATACTCGCCTTGGGCAATGGATCCGGCCGCTTGGTAGCCCTTGTCTGGAGTCGTGTCGCCGACCAGACCGTTGAAAGACCACACATCTCCGTTAGCCTTGCAGACCGAGTTGTTGATGTAGGAAGCACCGACATGGATATTCGTGTTGCGCGCTTCAGTGCCACTGCCGGTGGTGTAGGTCGTCGTGTAGGAGGAGATCGCGGAGATGATGCCTGACTCCAACGCCTCGTCGAAGGCGAGATACTCGGGGACGGGGCCAGAGGCGACCATGATTGTTACAGGTGTGCCCGTGCTCTTCTTCCCGCCGTTTCCGAATAACGCATTCTCTAGGGAGGCGCGGGCGGACTCGACTTGGGGCATGGTTCCGACGCAATTGGTGTGGACCGTGACGTTGTCGCCGTCGACCTCGAAGGAGACGGCAATGCCATCGCTTGTCTCGCCGACAGAGAAGTGTTCAAAGAGGTCAGAGCTGAAAATGTCCTTTTTTACGCCAAGGCTAAGTACCCAAGAGTCTCCCTCTTTGGTGACCGTGGAGGATACCCAATCACCTATGTTGGACGCGGTGGCGGTCCACGACTGGTTCTCATACGTGAATGTCGCGCCGTCGGCGATGGCTGCGTTGACCTTGTCTGCTGCCTCTTGGGCTGCGCCCTCGTCGATGCGTACGGGAGCGTCCTCCACGTAAGCGGTAAACGTGCCATCGGAGTTGTTCGAGCCGATAAACGCGGTGGAGAGGTTGGTCTTAAGCGTGTTTCGGTTGGTCATGAGGCCGCTTGCACCCTCGGTCACATAGGCATACCCATTGTCGATGGCGATGTTCCAATCCACGCGGCTATACCCCATGACGGCATCGATTTTCGATGCGAGGGACTCCAATGAGTCTTCGTCAAAGGATACCTCTGCGGTCAGTTTCGTACCGAACAAGAAAGAACCGAGCCGGGACAGGAATCCGCCGTTGTCGCGTCCGACTTGGTAAGCCTTCTCTGCCAACGCGTTGGAGTCGACATATGCTCCCACATCGGTATTTGCCACTGTCCAAGAATAGGTATGCTCTTGGACGTCTTCGACGGAAAGTTGTTCCTCTGGGCCGATTTGGTCCTGCTCGCCCGAGAGCGCCTTCTCCCGGCCTTCGTCGCCGGCATAGATGGTTACCTGTGTGGATTCGACATGAGGAGCGAAATGCGCAGAGATCGCGGTGCTCGCCTCTTCCTTTGTCATGCCCGAGACGTCCAAATCGCCAATGGTGACGCCTTTGTAGATGTTCGGGTTGTTCAAGATGACGTTGAGCAAAATGATGGCGATGAGCGCTAAGGCAACCAGGATAAGGGGCCGTGGATTGGAGCGGATCTTATCGAGAAGGGAGCGGTTTGCCATGGTGCTGATAGCCCTATTGGTTGACATCGTCTTCATCGACGGCCCGTTTTGCCTTGCGGGACGATTGCCGACGTGCGTATGGGGTCCTTGCATAGGGGTGGCGGAGAATTTTTTGCCGCGTTGCCGATCGTCTCGCCGCCTCGCGCTTTGCTGGGTCCTCCGCGATGCGGAGTGATTTTGGGCCTGGGGTTGGGATGCGCCACGCCGTATGTTTCTTTGCGTATTGTCGCTAAGGGGTCGGACTGTGTTGGAATGTTGAGATCTGCTCGTAGTTGAGGAGGTTCTTCCCTCGGTGCGCTGTTGTTTCGCAGACGTGCTCGAACGCGATACCCCTCTCTTGTCGGAAGAGCCAAGGGATTGAGAAGCACGCCTCTTGTTGGAAGAGGTGTTAGAGTGGGACTTGGCGGCAGGCTTTGTGGTTTTGTTAGAACGCGTATGAGTCGCGGAAGCCTGGGTGGAGCGCGAGCCGGACGTGCTTTTGCGCGTCGTCTGGGTGGAGCGCGAGCCGGACCTGCTTGCGCTTGTTGCGCGCGTGCGCGTTCCCGGGCTCTTCTTTTGTGGGGTTTTTTGCTCGCGCGAATGGTGTTCAGTGCTCATGTCAATACTAACGTGCTATTTGGCTTTTGATGCCTGCTTTGCTGCCTTGAGGCGTCGTGCAGCGTCGAATGCATAGTAACTGGTGGTGAAGACGTTCAGGAGCATGCCTGCGTAGACAAACCATATGCCCCAACCTACGGGGGAGGCGTTGAATCCTGGTAACCAAGCCACGTCGACCCACCCCAGGCCACCTATGAGAGGTATGTTTAGCAACAAGGCTCCAAATCCGATGTAGATCAAGGTCGCGGCTACTTTTCCGGGGTAGATCACGGGAACGCGCACGCCCCATTTCTTCAGTAGCCACGCTCCGCCGGCAAGCAGGAACAGGTCTCGAGCAAGGACGAGGATGACAATCCACAAGGGAACGCGCCCTACCGCCAAAAGGCCCAGTACGGCGGAGATGACGAGGCATCGATCCACGAAAGGATCGAGAAGCTGACCGAGTTTCGAGACACTGTTGGTATGGCGGGCAACCTGGCCATCGACCCAATCGGTCCCGGCGGCGATAGCGAAGACGACGCACGCGGGAATGTTTTGGCCGTTGAGGAGTAGGACAAGGAACGCCGGGACGAAGCAAAGACGTATGAACGAGATAACGTTGGGAATGGTAAGTATCTTGGAGGTCACTTGGGTGCTTGCGTTTTGCTCTGTCATGATCCTCCTCTCGGTGCATACGTAAAACCGAGCCCAAATAAGGCTCGGTTTTCAAATAATGCAATAATATCAGGTTTTCGACCCTATATTCCTGTCCAGCCAAAGAAACCACACAGGGTATCAACGAAACGACGGACCCGTTTGCAAGTCTTTAAGCGTTGGCGGCTTCCTTGGCTTTTTTCGCCATGAACGCTGCGCGGACTTTGGCTGCCTTTTCGGGATCCATTCCTGCCAACTTTGCGTCCATCTCCGGGTCGCCAGTGGGTTCAAGCACGGGTGAGTCGCCCTTGGACTCCTCGCTGGCGGCCTTGGCCTTGGGGTCAGGTACCTCGAATACCTCAAAGTCAAAGGAGGTGGTAGCGGGAGGAGCCACGGGTTCCATCGTCAGGCCGCCCTTCGGGCATTCACGCACGCAGTATCCGCATTGGATGCACTGGTAGTGGTTGATCTTCCATACGCGGTTGGGCTTGTCTACTACGATGGTGCCGCATGGACACTTCTTTTGGCAGATGCCGCACAGGATGCATTGGCTCGTGTCTACCTTGATGGTGCCTTTCAAGCCGGCGGGAGGGGTCTTCGTTTCGAATGGGTACAAAAGCGTCTCCGGCTTTTTGAACAACCCTCCGAACGTCATAGATCCAAGTTTAAGTCCCATGATTTGCCTACCTTTCCGTGCAGCTGATGCAGGGGTCGATGGTGAGCACGATCATGTTGACGTCCGCGAAGTCGCAACCTTGCAACGCCTTGGTCATGCCACCGAGGTTGATGCTGGTAGGTGTGCGGATGCGGGTGCGTGCAAGGTTCATCGTGCCATTTCCGGCAACGTAGTAATAGCATTCGCCGCGAGGTTGCTCGAATTGGACGCAAGCCTGCGTACCTTCGGCGGGCTTGCCTTTGACCTTAGTGGCAATCTCGCCCGGTTCGAGCTTGGCAATCATCTCGTTGATGATGTCGATGGATTGCAGGACCTCCTTGGCGCGCACGACGACACGGGCGTAGCAGTCTCCCTCCTCAGAGAGGATGGGTTGGAAGTCGTCGAGGAAGCGATAGCCGCCGTTGCGCATGCAGCGAGCATCGTTGTTGACGTTGGAGGCTCGTGCAAACGGACCGACCATGGAGAGGTCGAACGCATCTTGTTCGGAGATGTAGCCAATACCGACGGTGCGGTTCTTGACTGACTTGTCGTTGACGAAGGTAGCCATGATCTGCTTGTACTCGTCCATGATGCCTGCGAGGACATCCTTCATATAGGCAAGATTCTCGTCGCTGATGTCGCGGACGACACCGCCGACGCAGACAACAGAGAAGATGACGCGGCCGCCGGTGGTACGCTCAAACACGTCGAGGACACGCTCGCGGAGTCGCCAACAGTGCATGAACAGGCTTTCAAATCCGAAAGCGTCGGCAGCCAAGCCGAGCCAAAGGATGTGAGAGTGTATACGGGAGAGCTCGTGCCAGATGACACGGAGCTTTTGCGCACGCTCAGGCACTTCGACATCGAGAAGCTTCTCCACGACCTCAGCATAGCCATTGGAATGACCGAAGGCGCAGATGCCGCAAATACGCTCGGCGACGTAGATGAATTGGTTGTAGTCGCGGGTCTCGACGAGACGCTCGAGACCACGGTGGATGAATCCGATTTGGGGTATTGCCTCGATGACCTTCTCGTCCTCTACCACAAGATCCAGGTGGACCGGCTCAGGCAGAACAGGGTGTTGGGGGCCGAAAGGAATGATGGTCTTCTTGCTCATGTCTACTCCCCCTTTCCTTGTGCTGCTTCGGCCTCGCGAGCCATCTTCGCATCGCGAGCAGCGCGGACTTTGGCTGCCTTTTCGGGATCCATGGCGGCGAGCTTCGCCTCGAACGCGGCTTCCTCGTCCTCTGTGGACGCCTCACCTTTCTCCTTGGCCTCCTTTGCCGCCTTGGCAGCCGCAAGCTTGGCGGCCTTTTCCCGTGCCGCCTTTTGGGCCGGGGTGATGACGGTCATAGGCTCGCTGATGGCGAGGTCGTAGAATTTTCCACCGAAATCGATGGCGATGTTGGAAATTTGGACACCGAACAGGTCGTGTGACTCGTTTTCGAACACGAACGCCGAAAAATAGAGATCGGAGATGCTGGGGATGGTGACGTCCTTGGTAATACCCTTGATACAGTAGTTGTCAAGAAGGCCGTCCTTATTAAAGGTGACCATGTAGGTGATGGTGTCGTCGTCGGCCTTGGAGCATTGGGTCTGGACGTAGCGCCAGCCGCTCTCCTTGCGATCTTGTGCAAGGGGGTGGAGCTCCTCGACAGTGATGTCGGTGAATTTCATCTGGGTTGCCATGTCTACACCTCCTTGTTCTTCTCGGGGTTCTTCATGGCGGCCGCCTTCTCTTCCAATACAGCGACCCCCTTCACAACCGCGTCAATGATGGTTTCAGGACGAACCGCGCAGCCGGGGGCGTACACGTCGACAGGGATGGCCTTGTCGACGCCGCCGAGGACGTTGTAGCAATCGTGGAAAACGCCGCCGGAGCATGCGCAGATACCACATGCGACAACGACCTTCGGTTCGAGCATCTGGTCATAGATCTCACGGATGACTTTGATGTTGCGCTCGTTGACACTGCCGGTTACAAGGAAGATGTCAGCGTGCTTGGGGTTACCGGTGTTGATGACGCCAAAGCGCTCTGCATCGAAGCCGGGGCAAAGGGTCGCAAGAACCTCGATGTCGCAACCGTTGCAGCTGGAGGCGTCGTAATGGATGACCCAAGGCGATTTGGATGAGTAAGCCATGTTTCCTCCTTACAAGATTCCAAGAACGGTGAGCGTGTTGAGTATGGCGATGTTGAGGCCGCCGCAGACAAGGGCGACGATCCAAGCCCACTTGAGCATTGCCTGCCACTTCACGCGGGCGAAGTTGTTGTCGATAAAGATCTCCAAGAACCAAACGATCAAGGCAACGACGATGGCAAGTACGATGGAGGCGGGATTTCCCCAGATAAAGAACATGCCTACCCATCCAAGGAACAGGACGGTCTCATACCAGTGCATGATCTCGACCTTCGCAAGCGTGGGGCCAGACATCTCGGTGGTGACGCCGCGGACGATCTCTTGGTGCGCGTGGTGGCTCATGGAGATGTCAAAAGGCGATTTGCGCAACTTGATGGTGAGGATGAACAACAAACCGACGAAGGCAAGGACGGACTTGCCGATGACCGGCACCGGGATGGACAAGATCGCGATGGAGTCGAAAGAGCCAGACGCCATGTAGAACACGACGGCAAACAGCAAAACCATGGGCTCGTAGGCCATGACCTGGAGAGTTTCGCGATGAGCGCCCATTTCTGCGTAGGGGCTGCGCGTGGAATAGGCAGCGACGATGAAGAACATGCTTCCAAGCGTCAGGATGAATGCGGAGAAAAGCACGTTTCCGCCGCCGAAGAAGATGCCGCCAGCGACAATGGCCATCACCAAGGCCAACGTGACGTAGAGGCCCTCGACGTTGTTGACCGAGACATCCTCTTTGGACAAAAGCTTGCGGACATCCCAATAGGGTTGCAGGATGTGGGGTCCGACGCGACCTTGCATGCGTGCGCTGATCTTGCGGTCAAGACCGGCAAGCAGACATCCGATGATGGGTGCCAGGATGAGGTAGGCAATGAAGCCGACGATCATATACACGCTCTTGAACTCGGTGAGGAAAGAAACGATATCCATATTCAGCACCCCTTTCTACATAGCCATGACGGAGAGGACAAAGCAGACCACATACAGCACGGTAATGTAGATGCTCGCGCCGACCTGCGACGGGACGGTCAGTTTCTTCTCCCCGAAGTAGTCTTCCATATACCAATTGCGCGCGCTCGCTTCAGAGACTCCGGAAAGCGAGTTGCGATACGTACGCTTCTCGTTGTCGGCGCTGGCACCAGCAAGGTAGACGGAAACCTTACGCTGGTTGGTCTTGGCGCCAAGGCCGCCGAGGATGACAACGATGACGACGAGGGACAAAAGCGCGCACAAGCCGAGATTGCCAGAGGCGATGGATTGGCTGTCGAGATAGGTCGAAAGCGCGTCGATGCCGAATCTCTCGGAGAAGTACACCATCATGCTCGCGTTGTCTGGATCGCAATATGTGCTTGTGATGTAGGGTTCGACGATGTTGTTGGAAAGCAGCGGCAAGCCAACACAGCAAACAACGATGAGGACGACCATCGTGATCATGGCTGCCCACTCGGACTTATGCACGGTGAGCTCGACGTTCTCGGGATGGTATGCGATGCCGGCAAGCTTGCCAAACCACTTCGTCCAGAACATGAACGTGGCAGCAGAGCCAAAGGCGAGCATGACGATAAGCAGGACTTGCTGGGAGTCCACGAGGGACACAAGGGTTGCCCACTTAGCGACGAGCATGCCCAGCGGAGCGATGAACATACACATGATGCCAAGCAACATGAAACGGGCAAGGCGCGGCATACGCTCGAAGAGAAGGTCCATGTCCTCGATGTTGCGGCTTCCGATGTGATGCTCGGCGGTACCGACACAAAGGAACAGAAGGCTTTTTGCAACCGCGTGGAACAGGATGAGGAACATCGCTGCCCATACCGCCTCAGGCGTGCCGACGCCGGCGCATGCTGTAATCAAGCCGAGGTTGGCAATGGTCGAATATGCGAGGACGCGCTTGGCGTTGCTTTGGCTGATGGCCAAGAGGCTGCACATGAGGAAAGTGAAGCCGCCGACGATGATGACGAGATAGGACGGGATGGTGCACATCATCAGAACGGGCGAAAGCTTGACGAGCAAAAACACGCCAGCCTTGACCATCGTGGAGGAGTGCAACAAGGCGCTCGTCGGGGTCGGTGCGACCATGGCGCCCAACAGCCAGGTGTGGAACGGCATCTGAGCCGCTTTGGTGAGACCCGCAAAGGACAGGGAGACGACGGCGAAGATGGCGATTGCCGGCGCGGCCGTTCCGAGCTCAATGAACTTGGCGAGATCGAGGGTTCCCATCTGGATGACGCAGGCATACAGGGCGAGGACGAATCCGATACCACCAAGGAGATTCATGTTGATCTGGCGGAACGCGTTGCGCAGCGCCTCTTCCGTCCGGGTGTAACCGATGAGAAGGAAGGAGCACACCGTGGTGACCTCCCACCCGGTGAACAACCACACCATGTTGTTCGAGAACACGATGACATACATTGCGGAGAGGAACAAAAACATGAGGCCGAAGAAGAACGGACGGCGATCCTTCGTCCCTTCGGGCTCGTGGCGTTGGAAGTCCTTCATGTAGCCGAGGGCATATACGCAGATGCCGGAACCGACAACGCCGATGATGAAGGCCATGAGCAACGACAGATTGTCGTAGTACAGACCGATTTCAACCGGGCAATGCGGTGCATATACAAGCTCGAACACAAGGGAGAGGGCAACTTGCACGACGGCGAGCATCCCTGTCATCACGTTCTTAAATTTGATTGCGAAGTAGAGAATGACGGCAGCGATAAGGATGCCGATGGCTGTTCCGATGTAATCGATGATGTGCGACTCGAGCTCGAAATATGTCGGACCGGACATCAAGCCGATTGCGACCAGGTAAATGGAAGCGACGGCGATGACGATGGCGCCTGCGATTACAAGCACGTCACGTACCTTGTCGTTATTCAAAACGAACAACAGGATGGCGATGACAAGCGGGCACAGAACAAGAAAAGCCAAGATCTCCATGCTTCGCACCTCCTTTCCGTCTTTGTGGAATAAATAAAACAACGGCCAAAGAGCCGTGCCCACACTTTAGGCGATGTTGTCTCTGCCTCGGACGTAAGGCTAAGCGTTGGCGTTTACCCTTCGGTAGACGGGTTAAGGAAGGTTAATTTCTTATGGAAACGGCGCTTTTGTAGCGGTCAATGGTCGTTTGTATCCTATATGTTGTGGTTGTCCAAACAAAGCGGTAGAAGGGCCGCTAACGGCGATATCTCAGTTCCCAGAACGCGACAGCAGCCGCTGCGCCGACGTTGAGGGAATCGACTCCGTGGTCCATGGGAATAACGACGCAGTGGTCACTCGCCTCGATCGTCTCGCAAGACAACCCTTCCCCTTCGGTGCCGAGGATGAGCGCCAGTTTCTCTGCGTGACAAAACCTCTCATCGTCGATGGTGCGAGCATCTTTTTTCAGGGCGAGTGCAAGGGAGATAAAACCCTGCTCACGCAAGGTCGCAAGAAAGCCGCATGGCCATGAGGTGACCCCGTTGTCGCCAATCCTTGCCCAGGGAACTTGGAAGACCGTGCCCATGGAGACGCGGGACGCACGTCGGTAGAGGGGGTCATGGCAACGAGGCGTCAACAGGACGGCGTCGATTCCGAGGGCTGCGGCGCTGCGAAAGATCTGTCCGATGTTGGTGTAGTTAGTGATGTCTTCAAGTATGGCTATACGGTGGCAACTCTCAAGCATTTCCCTCATGTCTGGTTGCTTGGGTCGGCGAAACACGGCAAGGGCTCCACGTGTGACCTGGTATCCGGTGAGTTCTTTAAACTGCGCGCGGCTCGCGACAAACACCGGCGCTATCGGGTGGGTGTGGAGCATGTGATCCACGAGGGGCCGTTCATGTTCGAGCCACTGCTCCTCAACGAACATGCTCACCGGTTCGATGCCACTCTCCAGGGCGCGCCTGATGACGTTCATGGATTCCGCTATGAAAAAGCCGCCCGAATCCCCAGTCCCGATACCATCTCGGAGCTGGGAATCCGTGCGACCGCTATACAGTTCTAGGCCATCGTGATCAAGGGAGCTGAGCTTGACGAGTGCCACATCTACTCGTTTTCTCCATCGAGTTCGTCGAAGTCGACACCTGTCAAAAGTTCCAAATCGGCGAACATGCCAGCCGTCGCATCGTCGTCGACGGTGATGGTCTCAAAATCGAGATCAAGCGAGCTCGTCCCTGCTCCAAACAGGTTGTCGTCCTCTTCGAAGGGTCCGTCCTCCAAGCCAATAACGTCAGAGGTGATAACGGAACGAGTCTGGTCGTTCTCGTCGACGGTAAAATCGCCCACCCGGGCTCCCGCGGCGAGGAGGACGGATGCCAACTCGTCGTCGAGGGCGGATTCGAGGTCGGATACGGTTGCGGAGTCGGGCTCCTCGATGGGCAGGGGCACCCCAGGCTTTCTAAGAATTCCCTTCTCCATGGCGAGGGGATGGGCGTACCATCGCTTTCTGTCCTCGAATTCGACCTGGATTTTGCCAGAGATGATTTTTACGATCTCTCCCTCACCGTACTTCTCATGGATGACTGCGTCGCCTTGCATGACGAAAAACTCGCTGTCAGTGTGGCGCAATCCGGCTCCCGCCCATACGAAGTCTTCGGAATTGTCGGTCGTGGCGATTTGGACGAGATCGCGCCGAGCGGTCATGTCGACCTTGGGGCGACCGCGATCGTTGCGAGCGCCATTCCTCGCGTCATCTTTGCGTTCAGAGTGTCTATCGTCACGACGGTTGAGCGAGCGTTCCTGCGACTGCTGATTTGCGGTATTGGAAACCGTTTCTTCTATGTTGCCCGCGCTCTCGATAACATCTCCGCGAGGTGCGCGGTCGTGCTTGCCGTAGGGCTTGCCGTAGGGCTTGCGGTGGGTGTCATCGCGCCGGTCTCCGTCACGCTTGCCGTAGGGCTTGCGGTCAAAGCGCCTCTCCCCGTGCTCGTCGTCACGGCGGTTGTCACGCTTGAAGTCGCGTTTACCTCCCCTGTTGTCCCTGTTGTCGCGATCACCGTCACGACGACCGTAGCGCTTTTTGTCGTCGCGTCGGTCTCCGTAGCTTTTGCGCTCGCCATTGTCGTCGCGTCGGTCTCCGTCGCGACGATTCCCGTCACGCTTGCTGTAACGATTGTCGCCAGCCGTGCGTTTCTTGTAAGGCTTGCCGGAGTTCTTGCGGGGTTTGCCGCGATATCCGTCAGCGTGGTTTGTGTTGTTGTTTCTCTCTTCCATGGTGGTTCCTCTAGGTCAGTTCCTCTAGATCAGTCGACCCTTGCAATGGTCGATGGAGTGCTGGACGATTTCCGCATCCCAATCGGTTAGGCGCTTCTCACGCGCAACGAGCGTGCCTTCGACGAGCTCCTGATAGGCGATCTTGATGACCTGGAATCGGGTGACATTGTTCTCCCCTTCGAGGGAAAGACATCCCTCCGTGGCACGGTAGGGCTTCATCGCCTGTTTAAGCTTGGGGTTGTACATGATGACAGGTTTCTCGTTGATCTCGACGAGAATGATCGCCTTTTGGTAACCGATCTGGTTCGCCGCGATGCACGCACAATCGCCTTGCAAGGACTCGTAGGTATCGAGGAGGTCCTGAACGATCTCCGTATCCTCTGCGGTACCAGGTTCGCACGCGACACTGAGGAATTCCTGGTCGGTTACGAGTTCTTTGATCATCGGTTGTGCCCCCTTTGGCGCTGTTGTGTATTGAGCTATCAAGCCATGAGGGCAACCCTGCCCACATATTCCGACTAGTATACCCATCTTCACATCGATTTTCAGATGCAACCGCGGTGTTTTCTTTGTTCGTAACCCGCAGAATCGGCTTGCGTTGAGGGCAAGTCGCTGCAGGATGGTTGCGTTGGGCGCAAGTCGCCTAAGTGCGATACAATCTAGCGGATAAACGACGAGCGAAAGGATGGCCATGGGCGAAATCCATCTTTCTGAACTCTGTACGACCCTCTCACCCGTGCGGGAGTTGACCTTCGAGGGCCTATCTGAGCATTGCGCATCCTATCATGTGGCCCTACCTGCTGATTTCCGCATGGATTATCACCTGCAAACCCCGTCAGGCGAGTCTAATTATCTCGGGTATCTGTTCTCCGATCAAAACGAGGTCTCTTTGACCTTGTCCCGATTCGGCGGCTTCGACAATGGTATCAACATCGATACGCGCGAGTTTGGTGGCTGCTCTTTGGCCAAAGAGATCATGATGCTCTCCTCCACACTCCTTGATGAAAACGTCATACGCACCAAGGGCATGGACAGGGGGACGAACTCCCAAGTCGAGGTCTCGTCCTTGTTGGCCGCGCTTTTTTTTGCCGTTGCTGGCAACGACTGGCTGCTTGAGAAGGCTCCGATCTTTGAGATGTATTGCGATCGGTTGGATGTACGTGTATTTGGGGACGCCTCCTCGAGCTTTCTTGGTGAGGACGGCAAGGTTCTCGACTTCGCGCTTGGCCCTTTTCCTGAGTTGACCTCCCTTCTTGAGAAGATTGGCTTCTTGTCGGAGCGTGGTATCGACTTGGGGGTCATAGCGAAGCATTATGGAGACGACGTGTTTGACTTCAATGGGTTCTCTGGCACGATTTCCCTACCGCTCGCTGTCAACTCCCTCTATTCCGGGAAATACAGCCAACCAACGATCAACAAACCGAACAGCCTCGCAAACGCGTTGAGCATCAACGAGATGAGCGTCTCGGATATGATGTCGATGATGGGTGAGGTTTTCTATGACAAATTCGAGGAGAACTACCTCCTCCCCGCTCTCGATCTTGGGTTGATCGAGCCGGTGGGTACGGGAGATTCCCGTTCCCAAAAATATCGGTGCACTCATGTGGAGGAAATCTAGCTGGGTTTTCGTTCTCATGATACTCCTTTCCCATAATTTCTCATAAGGAGGCAGACGATGGATGACAAAATGCCATGCGTCCTTGTAGGCGTCACGGGTTGTATAGCGGCCTATAAGAGTTGCGAGATCGTGCGCGGCCTGCAAAAGGCGGGATACCGCGTGAAGGTAGTCATGACGAGAAATGCGACCGAGTTCGTGGGGCCTTTGACCTTTCGCTCTTTGACCAAGGAGCCTGTTGCGGTGGACACCTTCGGTGATGAGCCGGGAGATCCAATCCACCATATCTCCCTTGCGCAGGAGGCCGATCTTTTCCTCATCGCACCCTGCACCGCTAACGTTTTGGGAAAGATCGCCCATGGGATCGCCGATGACCTCTTGACCACAACCGCAATGGCGTGTACCGCCCCGCTGGTGATGGCTCCTGCTATGAATGTGAACATGTACGAAAGCGCGGCGGTTCAGGATAACTTGGCAATCCTTCGTTCAAGAGGTGTGACAATCATCGATGCCGAAAAGGGCTACCTCGCGTGCGGCGACACGGGCAAGGGCAGACTCCCCGACCCTGAAAGGATCGTCTCTCGTGTCGAGGAGGTCTTTGCACGCAAGCGAACGCTCGAAGGGAAACGCATCGTGGTAACCGCTGGCCCTACAAGGGAGCCCCTCGATCCCGTTCGCTATCTGAGCAACAGCTCCTCGGGAAAGATGGGGTACGCCTTGGCGGAGGTTGCTGTCGAGATGGGTGCGGACGTGACGTTGGTGAGCGGCCCCGTCAATCTTGCGGCCCCCCACGGCGCTACGTGTGTTCCGGTGGTGACTGCGGTTGATATGCTCAAGGCAAGCGAAGAGGCTTTTGAACAGGCAGACGCGCTCATCTGTTGTGCGGCGGTTGCTGATTACCGTCCCGCATACGTCTCGCCCTCCAAGATGAAGAAGGGTGTGGATGATGTGCGTCTCTCTGCGATCGAGCTTGTGCCTAATCCCGATATCCTGGCGACCTTGGCGGCAAAAAAAGGCCCTCACCAGATTGTCGTGGGCTTTGCTGCTGAGACGGACAAGGTCATCGAAAACGCTCAGGCCAAGCTGGAGCGCAAGGGCGCGGATTTCGTAGTTGCCAATGAGGTCGGCTGGGGAAAGGTGTTCGGCCTTGATACGACCGAAGCGAGCATCGTTGCAGATGGCGGGGTGAAAACGTTCGGTCCTATGACCAAACGTGAGCTTGCCTATGAAGTTTTGTCCGAACTTTCTTCAAGATTTTGCTTGTAATGGCGTCGGGGTAAGGGTAATATAACCTTCGCTGTTCGAAGCGACGAACATGCTTTTCGGGTGATGGCGCAGTTTGGTAGCGCACTTGACTGGGGGTCAAGGGGTCGCAGGTTCAAATCCTGTTCACCCGACCACGTAAATCAGAGCTCCTGCAAGGGGGCTCTTTTTATTTCCATGAGCCATCTCTCTTACCAACGGGAATGGATCGAGACCATGAAGGGAACGTGTGGATACGACACGTTTGAAGACGCGGTCTCGTGGAAGGCTGGGTCAGGCTAATGTTGCGGGACTTCCCCCTGAATTGAGGGATACGGACTTTGCTCGAGCTTGGCGAAGACCTTCTCTCCCGCCTCAGTCCTCCCTCGACTGCGGTCTTGCAGCTTGGTAAGCACCTCGCGCAAATCATCAGGCAAATTGTCGGTAAATGACAGGCGCTCCCCCGTGATAGGGTGGTTGAAGGCCAAGCGATAGGAGTGGAGGAATTGTCGTTTGAGGCCGAGTTGGGCAACTGGCGCCTTCGGAGAGTGATTTGTATAGACGGGGTCTCCCACGAGTGGGTGTTTGACATATTCCATATGCACACGGATTTGATGGGTGCGGCCGGTGAAAAGTTTGCAATCCACCAACGTGTATCCATCATCTTTTTGGCGCGCCTCGAAACGCTCAAGAACCTTGAAGGTGGTCATCGCGTCGCGAGCAAAGGAAACATCGCGAACGGCCATGCGCAAACGCTCCTTGGCGTGGCGGGTAATGGGCGCGTCGATCATGCCGGAGTCGGAAGGGATGACGCCGTGAACGAGCGCGAGGTAGTGGCGATCGACGGCGCGAGCTCGGATGTCTTCCATGAGGGCCAATCCTGCCTCATCGGTCTTCGCGGCGAGCATGAGTCCGCTCGTGTCGCGGTCGAGCCTGTGGACGATTCCGAGACGGTCGTCGTCCTCACCTTGGACATTGCAAAGGTTGTCGGCACCACAATGGTTGAGCAGCGCGTTTACAAGGGTTCCGTCTGAGTGGTCGACGGAGGGGTGGCAAACAAGACCTACCTGCTTTGAAAGGACAAGCAAGTCGAGATCCTCAAAACGGATGTCGAGGGGAATGTCTTGACCCACAAGGTCGAACGCTTGGGCCTCGGGCACCTCGTACACGATGACGTCGCCGATCTTGACGGTGGTTTTCTTTGCAGCAACCTCACCGTTTACAAAGACGCTCCCCTCCTCGATCATCTTGGCGGCCGCGCTACGACTGGCGTAGATTCCCGCTTGGGCACAAGCGGCATCAAGTCGCTGGTTTGCAATTTGTGCGTCGACGACTTGCATTCGTTGCGTCATACGGCCTAGGCCTCCTCGTTCGAATCGGTAGCGGTTGCGTCATCCTTTCTAAGCGAAAGAAGATAGCCGATAAAGAATAGCACGATGCCGCACGTCACCCCGATGTCAGCGATGTTGAACACGGGGAATTGGATGAACGTGAAATCGATGAAGTCGACAACGTAGGATCCGACGAACCGGTCGATGGCGTTTCCGATTCCGCCCCCGATCACAAGGCCGATTCCGATTGTCTCGCCTAAGTTCGCGTTTTTCTCGAATACAAGCAGGAACAAGGTCAACAACAAGCACATCACGAGAGAGAACACGCCAAGCAAAAACGTGTTTCCTGAGAAAATCCCCCATGCGGCGCCCGTATTGTGAACAAGGGTGAAACGGAACAAGCCAAGAAAGGGACCGGCGATATCCTGTCCGAGCGAAAATGTGCCGCTATCGAAGAATCGTTTGGTGATGTAGTCGAGGACAATCCACAAAAGCGCAATACCGCCGGCGATGACGGCATTGCGTATTTGGTGGGTGTGATTAGGTATGGGGTCGGTATTAGTCAAAGAAGTTAGCCTCTATGCTTGAAAGCCGATCGTCTCGAGGACATCCCCGCAACGCTCGCAAACATCTGGGTGCGCAACGTTTCCGCCCAATGCGCGGACGTTCCAACAACGGGGACACTTCTCCCCTTGCGCCACATTGACCTCGACCGACAGCTCGTCGCCTTCGCAGAAGGTGACCCCAGAGACGATGTAGAGCTCCTCGAAGACGGCGACGTCAAAAGCCTTGGCCTGGGCAATCATCTCGACTGGGGCGGTGATCACAACAGCGGCCTCTTGGCTCTTGTTGATGGTCTTGGCACCGCGAGCCTCCTCAAGGGCCTTTGTGACGGCCTCGCGGATAACCATAAGGTCGGTAAACGGCTTGACCGACTCTTCGCCGTTTATAGGAATCTTGGGAACGAACTCGTCCACCTTGGGCCAACCGGCAAGTAAGACGCTCTCAGGGCGGCCTTCACGTACGCGGGAAGCCACAGGATAGTGCTCCCACACCTCGTCTGCCGTGAATGACAGGATCGGTGCAAGCACACGTGTCAACACTTCGAGGATGTTCATGAGGACCGTCTGAACGGCGCGGCGGCGCACAGAGTTAGGCGCCTCGGAGTACAGGCGGTCCTTGGTGACGTCGAGATAGACGGCAGAGACGTCGTTGATGAAGTCATAAACGGCACGGTAGACGCCATTGAAGCGATACTCGTCATAACCTTTGTTGACGTCCTCGAGCAACTTGGCGGTTTGGACCATCATGTATTGGTCAATGGGCTCAAGCGCGTTCCAATCGGTGATGGCATCTTTGGAATCATCGAAGTCATTAAGGTTAGCCAACAAGAAGCGCAAGCTGTTGCGGAACTTGCGGTATGCATCAGAGACTTGCTTGAGAATGTCTTGGCCAATGGAGACGTCGACGGAGTAATCGACACTGGCGACCCAAAGGCGTAAGACGTCCGCACCGAATTTGTTGCAAATATCGGCAGGGTCAATGACGTTGCCGAGGCTCTTGCTCATTTTGCGGCCGTTCTCGTCGAGAGTGAAGCCACAGCTGATCACGTTCTTGTACGGGGGAATTCCATAGGCAGCTACGCTGGTCAAAAGCGAAGACTGGAACCACCCGCGGTGTTGGTCGGAACCCTCGAGATAGACGTCGGCAGGACGCTCGAGGTAGTCGCGGGCTTCGCAAACGCTGGTATGGCTGACGCCGGATTCCCACCACACGTCGAGCACGTCATTTTCGGAGCTCAACTTGTCGACACCGGCGCCGCAATGAGGACACTTCGTATCGGCGGGCAGGAAATCGGCAGGGGTCTTTGCGTACCATGCGTCTGCACCTTGGGTCTTGAACAACTCGATGACCGCATCAAATGTGGACTCGTCTGCCACGGTCTCGCCGCAGGATTCACATTTAAAGACAGGGATGGGCACGCCCCACAGGCGTTGGCGGCTGATGCACCAATCGGGACGGTCTTTGACCATGGCGCCGATACGGTTGGAGGCCCAAGCAGGATGCCAAGTCACTTCCTCCTCGATTGCCTTGGAAGCGTCAAGGCGAAGCGCGGTGTCATCCATAGAGACAAACCATTGGGTGGTTGCGCGGAAGATCACCGGCTCATGGCAACGCCAGCAATGCGGGTAGCTGTGGACGATGTCCACATGTGCGACAAGGTTGCCGTGCTCCCGAAGGAATTCGATGATATCTCCGTTGGAATCAACTGCACCTTGACCACCCCAAGGGCAGCTACCTTCGTAGAACTTGCCCTCGTCGTCAACGGGCATCTTGATCTCGCGGATGCCGTTTGCTTGGCAAACCTTGTAGTCGTCTACACCGTGACCAGGCGCGGTGTGAACTGCTCCTGTACCGGTTTCAAGGGTGACATGGCTACCGGTAAGAATATCTCCACGCTCGTCCGGATAGATTGGGTGGATATAGGTGCATCCTACCAGTTCGCTGCCTTTGAAGGTAAGCGTCTCACCCTTCGATTGCAGGAGAGCGACATCCTCCCAACCAGCAACTTCAAAAAGGGACTCAGAGAGCTTATGTGCCACGACGAGAAGCTGGTCGTCGTGGATCGCGACCGCGTAGTCGTCATCGGCCGAGAGACAGACAACCTGGTTAGCGGGAAGCGTCCAAGGCGTGGTAGTCCATATGACCACGGCGCTCTTTGCCTCTCCCATCCCTGCTTCGCGAGCGGCTTCGGCAAAGACCTCAGGCATCTCGTCAAAGAAGAATTTCACATAGATGGAGGGGCTGCTCTCATCGCCGTACTCAATCTCGGCCTCGGCGAGGGCGGTATGGCAATGGCTGCACCAATGGATGGGCTTGCGGCCACGATAGATGGTGCCGTCAAGATAGAGCTTCTTGAAGATTTCGATGTTGCCCGCCTCATATTCAGGCAAATACGTCAGGTAAGGGTTCTCCCACTCCCCCAAGACTCCGAGACGTTTGAACCCTTCGCGTTGGCCGTCAAGTTGTTTGGTGGCGTAGTCGCGACAGATACGGCGGAAGGTTGGAGTATCAATCTGCTTCATCTTTTCAGGGCCGAGTTGGTTCTCGACCTTGTTCTCAATAGGCAGGCCATGGCAATCCCAACCAGGAACATACGGTGCACGATAACCCATGAGGGCCTTGTTCTTGACAATGATGTCCTTGAGGATCTTGTTGAAAGCGTGTCCTATGTGGATCGGGCCGTTTGCATAGGGAGGGCCGTCATGAAGGACAAACGGCTCGTTGTCCTTGTTGGCTTCCTGCATCTTTTCGTATAGCTTGGCCTCTTCCCATTGAGCGAGGCGTTTCGGCTCGTTTGCGGGAAGATTTGCGCGCATGGAAAAATCGGTTTCAGGCAGATTCATCGTCTGCTTGTAGCTGTTGCCCACGAAGTATCATCCTCATTTCTTCTTTTGCTGTCTCAAAGCCACGCTGTCTCGTGGCCATATGTGCTCACAAACTTCTCAATTATACCGAAACCCATGCCTCTTGCCATGTGAGGCTCGTCCGAAACGACATAAAGCTCGCCCAAAGACCAAGTGTTGAAGGACGTCCTCTCAAAAGGCATGAGATTTAAGAAACGGGATTCGTCCGCCAATGTTTGATTGAAAGTCGAGTAAGGCGGTATACTAAGCGCTCGAATATTTTGATTATTCTGTACCAGAAATATGTACCCTACACAAAAGGAAAGAGAGGGGCTCGTGGATTTCGAAATTGTAACCGATACAGGCTGTAACCTTCCAGGCAGTTTGATTGACGAGTATGGTTTACACATTCTTTCTCTCACCTTTATGGATGAGGATGGTAACCAAAACGTTAGCTACGAAAAAGGCGTTGACAAGACGGGCGAGCTCAAGGCGTTCTATGACAACATGCGTTCTGGTGAGGTCTATACTACGTCCCTTCCAAGTCTTGAGAGCACGACTCAGGTGATCAAGGGCCTTCTTGAGCAGGGGCGCGACGTCCTCTATCTTGGCTTATCGAGTGGGATATCGGGCACGTGCCAGGCAACGATGCTGCTTATGGCGCAATTTCAGGGTCAATATCCCGAGCGCAAGTTGATTGCCGTCGATTCGTATCTTGCCTCCATGGGCGAAGGCCTGCTTGTCTACAACTGCGTCAAGCTTGCACAATCCGGCGCATCCATTGAGGAGGTCGCGAAATACGCCGAGGACAATAAACAAAAGATCGCCAGTTGGTTTACGGTCGAGGATCTCGTCTACTTATTCCGCGGCGGTCGCGTTTCCCGTTCGAGCGCTTGGGCAGGCAACCTCCTCAATATCAAGCCGGTCCTCCACGTCGACGAGGAGGGCAAGCTTATCCCGATGGAGAAGGTCCGCGGACGCAAGAAGAGCCTGAATGCGCTCGTAGCCCATATGGAGAAAACCTATGTTGGCGTCGAGGAGGCTCCCGTTATCATGATTTCCCACGGCGATTGTGCCGAGGATGTCGACTATATCGCAAGCAAGGTTTGCGATAGGTGGCCTGGTGTCGAGATCATCACCAACTACATCGACCCCGTCATCGGCGCACATGCCGGTCCTGGCACGGTAGCCCTGTTCTTCATGGCAACGCAGAGGTAGCCTGGTAAAGAGCAGCCTGGTAAAGATAATCCATCATGCAAAAATTTATGGCCCGCGTCATCGTGGGCCATATCTATTTAGGGATGGTCCCGGTCGTGTTGCCGGCGTTGTGGATCTCGTGACCAAAGAGCAGCGAGGAATCGCCGAATCGGTCCTTTATGGCATCGGTTGCCTCAAGCAGACTTTGACGTTTATGCGCGCTGTGGAGGGCGTCGCACCCGCCCTTCTGTAAGGGCCTCTCCTCGTTTTCGCTTTTAGCGCCCGGATGGTCGTTTTCGGGAGGATCGTCCACGGATTGCGTAGCGTCGAGAAGGTCGAATAATGTTCCCTGTGTCCCGCAAGGACCCTCCTGTCCCTCCTCATACAAGTGGGTGACACCCACGCCGACGAGCCTTATAGGGGTGCCCTCGCTCCAAAGAGAGTCGAGCAGCTCCTCAAGCAGTGGCGCAAATGACAAGTCATCGTTCGTAGGTTCGGGAAGCGGTCCTTGGGCACTCTTGAGCTGGCGGTTGGCAAGTCTTACTTTCAAGACGACCGTGGTGCCACGTAGACCCTTTTTGCGCATACGGCGCCCGACTTTTGTGGCCATCGCCTGGATTGCGGCAGAAACGTCACTTCGGCTCGTAAGGCATTCGGAGAACGTTGTCTCGCTTGACATCGATTTCACGGAGCGGTCGGTCTCGACGGGTGAGAAGTCGATGCCGAGCGCGCGACGTCGCATCATGTCGGAGTTTTTACCGAAGACATCACGCAGGAGCGTCTCGTCGGCTTTCGCGAGGTCTCCTAGGGTCTTGATGCCGAAGCGTATGAGACGTTGCTCGCTCGCGCCCCCGATACCGCTCATGGTACGGATGGGCAGGGGCCGTAGAAACTCGATCTCACGTCCCGGCTCCACCATCGTCAAACCGAACGGCTTGTCGATATCGCTTGCGATCTTGGCGATGGTTTTTGTCGTGCCTATTCCGACAGAGCATGTCACGCCCTGTTCCTCGCGTACGCGGCGTTGGATACGCGAGGCGACCACCGCTGGGTGATCGGTGTTGACGCGCGTGTTTGTGATGTCGAGGAATGCTTCGTCAATAGATACCTGTTGGATCAAGGGGCTCTCATCGACCAGTATTGCCATGATCTTGTCAGAGACTGCCTTGTAGAGCTTGTGGTTTCCGGGCGTCCAGATGGCATTTGGGCACAAGGCGGCGGCTTGTGAGGCTGGCATGGCGCTTCGGACGCCGTATGCGCGGGCCTCGTAGCTGCAGGTGGATACAACCCCATGACGATCGGCGCTGCCGCCAACGATGACGGGCAAACCCTTCCAACCGGGATGTTCACGTTGTTCGACCGAGGCATAAAACGCATCGAGGTCGACAAGAAGGATGGCGGGGCCCACCCAGGGTTTGAGCCCTTGAACGTTCTCGCATGGCGGTATGCAAAACGATGATCCCATATACCTCTCTGGCTTTCATTCCCTCTATATCGTATGAGCGGTTATTTCGAATGTCCGGCGATTTTTGTATGTTCGACGCATGAATTGAAAAAACCGCCGGTCTGATATGTAGCTCGGCGGTTCTACCTAGTTGAATTTGAAGATCTTTTGGGCGAGATGGTATCCGGCGATTCCTATGGCGCGTCCAGCTTTTGTCGGCAAGTTCGTTCCGATGTTCAAAACGTTGCGCCTGATGCGGCGATATAGCATGGGATCTGCTACCTTGAGATATTGCCAGATGGCCTCCCGTTTTTGCTCGGAGGCAGGTGTGTGCTGCATGCGCAAGAAGATGCTGCAGATGCACATCATCATAGAAAGATAATTCTCCATGTAGACAAGAAGATTCTGGTCGTCTACGCCTTCAGGAAGCTTCACGCTATCGATCATCGTACGCGTAACTCGAAGTTGTTGGTCGATGCGGCCCATCATGACCTTCTCGTTGACGCTTTGGTCCTCGCGTCCGATAAAGTAACGATACATATCCACATCAAGGTAGTAGATGGTCTTCACATGGGGCAAAGGCACGTAAACGAAAATGTTGTCGACATAGAAGCAATGCTCGGGTAACTTCAGCCCCATGTCGCGTAAAAGATCGGTGCGGTAGATGACGGAGTGCATCAACAGGTATTGGCTCGGGTTGAAGCGCTTCGTGTCGGCCCATCCGAATTCAGCATTTTGAGGAAACACGTTGCGATAACGCATGACGGTGCGGGTTCCTTCATGCACCTTTTCGTACACGTAGTTCGCAACGATCATATCTGTCGGATATTGCAATTCACATTGCGGGCGGAGGTAGGTCATGACGGCATCCATGGCTTCCTTGTCGAGCCAGTCATCGGAGTCGACGACTTTGAAATACCTACCAGAAGCGTGCTCGAGACCAGTGTTGACCGCAGAACCGTGGCCTCCGTTCTCTTTGTGGAGGGCGCGGATGATGCCGGGATACCTCTCCTCCCACTCGTCGGCCTTCTCGGCGGTGTTGTCCTTTGTGGAGCCGTCGTCAACGATGAGAATTTCGATATCATCACCGCATGCGAGCAAAGACTCGATGCATTTGTCCATGTATTCCGCAGAGTTGTAGCAAGGGACTGCGAAAGATATTGTTTTGGTACCAGTCATTTTCGGGGAATCCTGTCTTAATGGGTGCTTGCGCCGATGCCGAGGATCCTCTCCACGAGGTCAAGCGCGCGTCTGATGATGACGTCCATGTTGTAGTAGCGATATTCGGCGAGGCGGCCGAGTGGGTAGAAATTGGGAAGGCTTTGCGTCAATCGGAGATATCGGTTGTAATGCGCAAGGTTCTCCTCGTTGATGATGGCATAGTAGGGAATTTGCTTGCGGGGGTTCTCATACGCCTTCGGATACTCCTTCATGATCGTCGTCTTGTCGTTTCCTCCGTACAACGTCATGTACTTGAATTCCGTGATGCGCGTATAGTCCTCCGAGACGGTGAAGTTCACCGTTCCGCAAGGAAGCACGTGGTCTTGGTTGACCGTCTCGTATACGAAGTCCAAGGAGCGGTAGGGCAAGCGGCCGAACCGCCCAAGGAAGAGCTCGTCGAGAGGGCCGGTATAGATGATAGGTCCGTCAAAGACCTTGTCCTTGATCTTGATGGCTGCAAGCGGTGCGTCCTCGTCATTGCTCACGAAATCAAGGTCAAAGACGCTTTCTGCCTCAGTGTTGAGACAGACAGTGATATCCGGCCAATCGAGCATGTTCTCGAACATCTTGGTATAGCCGTCAATTGGCATACCCTGGTACTTGTCTTGGAAGTAGCGATCGTCGCGACTGATGCGGATCGGCACACGGGCTACGACCGAAGGGTCAACCTGCTCAGGAGTTTGCCCCCACTGTTTTTGCGTGTAATAGAGGAATATGTTCTTGTAGACATAGTCAGCGATCTCAGCAAGCTCGGGATCGTCCTCCTCGCGCAGCTCGTTGATAGTCACACTGCACTCATCGCCAAAGACGTCGATAAGTTTTTGGGTTAGCTGCTCCGCGCGTTCTTCGCCAAAGGCAAGATCCATAGAGGTCTTGTTGAAGGGAACCGGCATGTACTCGCCGTTGATGTTGGCAAGGACGCGGTGCTTGTAGTTCGAAAATCCAGTGAACGTGCGAAGAAAGGCAAAGACGCGTTGGTCGTTGGTGTGGAAGATGTGGGGACCGTACCTGTGGACCAGGATGCCGGCATTATCGAGCTCGTCGTACATGTTGCCTGCGATATGGCTTCTCTTCTCGATGATGAGCACCTTTTTTGAGCCCAGCTGGGAAAGTTGACGAGCGGTGACTGCGCCAGCAAAGCCGGCGCCGACGACGACGATGTCAAACTCCTCGATATCAATATCTCTGAAATTGGCGTACTGGACAGCCATTACCTCGCGTCCTTTCCACCGACAAAGCGGATGGCAACTCTTTGTTGATTGATTTTCTTCCCAATATTTTAACGCTCTTTTTTTGGGGAGTAGTTCCGTGGTCCAAAACGCAACGATTCACACACGCTTTCCATGAATAAAGCAGGCTAGAAATCACAGGGTAGGAACTGTCATCGTTCTAACGCAGCACCCATCGATCCGTGTCGCTATTTGAAACGCATAACCTATTTGACACGCATGGCGCGCATGGCGTTGAGGATGGCGATGACAGCGACCCCGACATCACCGAACACGGCAAGCCACATCGTTGCAATGCCTAAAGCCGCCAAAGCGAGGATGATGAGTTTGACGCCGAGTGCAAAGATGATGTTTTGCCATACGATGCGCATGGTGTTTCGGGCGATACGGATAGCCGTCGCAATGTTGGAAGGCTTGTCATCCATAAGGACGACATCAGCTGCCTCGATAGCCGCGTCACTTCCCATGGCTCCCATTGCGATACCGACATCTGCCCTGGTAAGTACCGGGGCGTCATTGATGCCATCACCCACGAACGCAAGACAAGAGCCGTCGTTTTTCGCAGCAATGAGGCGTTCGACCTCGGCGACCTTCTCTCCTGGAAGGAGCTTCGCATGGTATTCAGTGATGCCAAGGTCATGCGAGACAGCCGCAGCGACTTCTTTCTCGTCTCCCGTCAACATGACGGTCTTCTTGACCCCTACTTGGGCAAGGTCGCGTACTGCTTGTGCGGCATCTTCCTTTATTTCATCAGCTATAACGATATGTCCTACATACTCCTTGTCAATAGCGACATGGAGGATAGTGCCTGCGGTTTCGCTCTCTTGGATTTCGATGTTCTCGGACGCCATGAGCTTGTCGTTTCCAACCAGTACCTGTTTGCCGGCAACGACCGCAAAGACTCCCCTGCCAGAAACCTCCTGTGCGTCCTTGACGAGCTCTTGGTCGATGGTGCCTTGGAAGCTCTCGCGTACCGAGTTGGCTATGGGGTGGTCCGAGTAAGCTTCCGCATGGGCAGCCCAGAACAGGATCTCATCGGGATCCATCTCTTGTGCGGAGCGTACCGCGACAACGGAGAACGTGCCGCTTGTGAGTGTGCCGGTCTTGTCGAACACGACGGTGTCCACCTTGGCGAGAGACTCAAGGTAATTGCTGCCTTTGACCAGGATTCCCTTCTTGGAGGCACCTCCGATGCCGCCGAAAAAGGAAAGAGGAACGCTGATGACGAGGGCGCAGGGGCATGACACCACGAGAAAGATTAGTCCTCGCTGGATCCAATCGGACCACGAAAGTCCTGCGAGAAGCGGTGGGATGCATGCGAGAAGGACGGCGACGATGACGACGATCGGAGTGTAATAGCGGGCGAAGCGAGTGATGAAGTTCTCGGTGCGTGCCTTCTTCTCGCTTGCGTTCTCTACAAGTTCGAGGATGCGGTTGACCGTCGACTCGCCGAACGGCTTGGTGGCTGAGACGGTGATAACACCGGTGAGGTTAATGCATCCCGAGATGACCGGCATGCCTTCGTCGACAATCCTAGGTAGTGACTCTCCCGTCAAGGCAGAGGTATCCAATTGCGTCCTTCCCGAAACGACGGTTCCGTCAAGCGGGATGCGCTCTCCTGGCTTTACGACGAATTCGCCACCAACCTTGACCTCGTTGGGATCGACTTGGACCAATTTCTCATCTCGCACGACGTTGGCGTAATCAGGGGCGATATCCATCATCTCGGAAATGGATTTCCGGCTTTTCCCCACCGCGTAGTCTTGGAACAGCTCTCCCACCTGGTAAAACAGCATTACTGCAGCTCCCTCGGCCATATGGGGGTCGCTTTCCGGGAAAAACACGAGCCCGAATGCACCCAAAGTCGCAACGCTCATGAGGAAGTTCTCGTCGAAGACCCGCCCGTTGAGGATGTTTCGTCCTGCCTTGAACAAGACATCGTATCCTGCCATGAGGTAAGGGATCAGATACAAGACGAATTCGAGATAGACGTTGTAGGGCGCAGGGAGCAGGGAGTCAACGGGAGCGAGGAAGATGATGGCGAAGGTCACGAGGGCCGCAGTGATACGTTTGAACGTCTCGCGTTGTTTCTTCGTCAGCTTATCGAGAAAGGACATCGTGACCCCCTTTTATATGAGACTTAAGAGACAGGTTGGGGTTGGCGTTGCTACGAGATGATGGTGCAATCGGGTTCAATTGATTTGAATATCCTCTTGCTCTCGGCAAATATCTCGTCGAAACGGTCGTTCGTCGTGTCAAGCGTGAACTTTTGGGTGAGGAAGTTGACGCTGCAGCTGTTCACACCATCAAGCTTGGAAATCTTGTCCTGGATGTTTTGGGCGCAGTTTGCACAACAAAGATCTTCGAGTTTAAAAACCTTACGCATGATTTCTCCTTGGGGTCAAATTGGGCTATTCCTGGGTTTACTCACAGATATGGGTCATGCCCTGCTCTAATATCGAGTACACATGGTCATCGGAAAGTGAGTAGATGACCTGTTTGCCGTCCCGGCGGAATTTGACAAGGCGCGCTTGCTTCAGAATGCGCAATTGGTGGGATACGGCGCTTTGCGACGTCTCTACCGCCTTTGCTATCGTGGCCACGTTCATCTCGTCGGTAAGCAAAGCGAATAGGATTTTGATACGGGTTGTATCGGCAAAGATCTTGAAGAGATCCGCAAGGTCGTACAGGATCTCATCGCAAGGTGTCTCTGTTTGGTCGACCGTGTCGTTTGTGGCGATTTCCTTGCTTGGGTTGGTCATGTTCAGTCTCCTTTACATATGAACATGTGTTCATATGTTTTGAATTATATGAATGATTGCTCATATGTCAAGAAGAAATCGGGATTCTTTCGCGAGGTTTTAGGAAACATTGCCAAACCGGCTAATTTGCCAATTGGCCAATCGACAGCAAGGCTGAAACGTTGCCCTCCCTGCCTTTCTTTGATTGACTTCGCTGTCCCCTACTTGTACACTAGCACTGCTAAACGAGGGAGTAGAAGCGTGCACTGCACGTGATGTTGCCAACATGCTGACGGATTCCGTCTGGTGCATCTTTAATGTCGAGACTCGTGACGCTTACGGACCTAGATTGATCCGTGAACGTCACGGGTCTTTTTTTTACGAGAGACGATAGAGTCTGGACGAATAGGGGTGAAGTTCGTGGGCTTTGTTGAACTGTTTTTGATTGGCGTTGGCCTTTCCATGGATGCCTTTGCTGTGTCGATTTGCAAAGGCTTGGGTATGAAAGCCATCAATTGGAGGCATGCCTTCGTCATCGCGTTGTTCTTTGGTGGATTCCAAGCGCTGATGCCTTTGGTTGGCTATTTGCTTGCTTATAACTTCGCCTCCTACGTTACGGCGATCTCCCACTGGATTGCCTTTGTCTTGTTACTGTTCATCGGCGCAAAGATGCTCTTGGATGCGTTGCGCGACAAGGAGCCGGACGAGGTTGAGGAGGACGAGGCGAGGCTTGACCTTAAAGAGCTGCTTATGCTTGCGATTGCGACTTCCATTGATGCGTTGGCCATGGGCGTGTCCTTTGCGTTCTTGGGTCTCGACATCCTCTCAGCGATAGCGCTTATCGGCTTGACTACTTTCGTCATCAGCTTTGGAGGGGTTGCCGTTGGTAACCAATTCGGATCTCGCTACGAGAAGCCGTCGACCATAATCGGAGGCGTTGTTCTCATCCTTATCGGAATCAAGGTCGTACTCGAGCACTATGGCCTTTTGCCCTTCTAGTCGCCTAGCCGTCTAATCGTTTGAAAGGCGTTGCTCGCGAAACGCGCGGCGGCCGCCTTCCTGACGTCGGGGTCGTGCTTCACTCTTTGGTCAACGTGCATAAAAAACCTCCCATTTCCCATGTTCAAGAAATGGGAGGCAGTTCAATTTTGTGACCCCTTTTGAACTTGGAAGTGCCAAGGAAGGCGCGCCCGAGGGACCTACTTTTTTACCAGTTGGCTCATATCCGCAACGTTTGCAAACACTGCGGTGAAGCGATTGAGTAATTTCATATTGGTGGTGCGGACCGCAAGGTCATCATCCATGACCATAACGTTCTCAAAGAACTCGTCGATGGGAGCGCGGAGAGCCGCGAGGCAATCGAGCGCAGTCGCATAGTCGCCCTCTCCTAGTGCCTCCTCGACCTGAGACTCAGCCTCGATGACGGCGTCACTTAATGAACGTTGAACGTCGGTGAGACTGTCGGTGTCATATGCCATGCCCTCCTTTGCGTCGGCAAGGTTGCTCGCACGTGCAAAGGCCACCGCCAAGTCCTCGAAAGTCTCCGGTTGGTTTGAGCGGGCAGATTCAAGGGCCGCAACCCTGCGGAGGACCTCGATCGGCTCCTCGACGTTTGCAGCAAGGACGGCTTCGATTGCATCTTGGGAGTTGCCCCTGTCTTTGGCGATAACCTTTGTGCGGGCGATGAAGAAGTCGATGACCTGCGTACGGATTTCGTCGATGTCAAACGAGACGGATTTCGCGAGGGTCCCAAGCGATGAGTCGATAGCCCCAACGAGGGAAACGCCGTCGAGTACGTCAAGAATGGAGACGATGCCGATGGCGGAACGGCGAAGCGCGAAGGGGTCGGAAGAACCCGTCGGGCCCTGTCCTATCGCGAACAAGCCGCAAATCGTATCAAGTTTGTCGGCCATGGCGACAACACATCCGACTTTGGAGGCCGGAGGGGTATCACCGGAGAAGCGAGGCTTGTAATGATCTGCAATCGCCTGGGCAACCTGCTCGGTCTCCCCTGAGGCCGTTGCATAGTAGGAGCCCATGATACCCTGGACGCTCGTGAACTCGATGACCGCGCTTGTGACAAGGTCCGCCTTTGCAAGATAGGCGGCGCGCTCGGTGTCTGCGGCATCCGTATCGGAAAGTCCCGCATTGATTGCGAGGTGCTTTGCGAGGGCGGTCACACGGTGCGTCTTCTCGAGGACCGTGCCGAGCTCCTCTTGGAAAACGACGGTGTCCAGCTTGGGCACGTAGGCCTCAAGCGGTTTCTTGAGGTCCTCGTCATAGAAGAACTTGGCGTCGTAGAGCCGGGCGGCAACGACGCGTTGGTTACCGTCGATGATGTTGTCGGCAAAGGCGGGGTCGCCGTTGGAGACAACGATAAACTTATTTGAAAGCTTGTGGTGCTCGTCGTAGAGCGGGAAGTAACGTTGATTGCTGAGCATGGAATCGACGATGATCTCCTCGGGAACCTCGAGGAAAAGTTCGTCAAATTGCGCAACAAGGACCGTGGGATACTCGGAGAGGTTGATGACCTCGGTGAGGGTCTTGGGGTCCATCTCGCACGTGAGGCCGGTGGCCTTCTCCGCTTCGGCAACACCTGCTCGGATAATGGTCTCTCGCTCGGCTTGGCTGGGAACGACCTTTGCGCCGCGAACGACCTCGATAAGGTCATCGGCAGTGGCAACTTCGTGGAAACCGGGGGCAAGGACGCGGTGGCCCATGGTATGTCGGCCGGCATTGAGCCCTGCGAACTCCACGGGGACAATCTCCTCACCAAGGAGGGCTACGATCCAACGAACCGGGCGGGTAAACAGCTCACGATTGCAGGCCCAACGGCAGCTTCGCGGCCAAGCGAGGTTTGTGATCAGACCCTTGAGGACATCAGGTAACAAATCGATTGTGTTTTTCGCGTCAACATGACGGGTGGCGAACACATACTCCGTGCCGTTCTCGTCACGACGCTCAAGGTCATCGACGCCAAGCCCTTTGCCGCGGGCAAAACCGATCGCGGCCTTGGTGGGATTGCCGTCCGCATCGAAAGCGATTTTGGAAGCAGGTCCACGGAAGACCTCGTCGAGGGCCTCCGTGGCGTCAGCAACGTCTTTGACGATTGCGATGAGACGGCGAGGGCTCGAATAGATCGCGACCTCACCAAAGGGGATATTCAGGCCACCCATGGCCTCAGGTACCATCTTCTTGAGTTGGCCGACCGCGTTCTTCAGGTCAAATGCGGGAATTTCCTCGGTGCCAATTTCGAAGGCAAGCGTTTTCAGTGTAGTCATGGCTATGCCTCCACTTCCTCAGTAGGCTCGGGCAACTCGACTTCGACATCCATTCCTACGACATTTTTCATGTAGGAGGCGCAACAAGCCTTTGCAAGGGTACGCACGCGAAGGATGTAGTGCATACGCTCAGTGGCGGATATGACGCCACGTGCATCAAGCAGGTTGAACGTATGGCAACATTTCAGGACGCTGTCATAGGCTGGCAGTGGCAGGTCGGCACGAAGCGTCTTCATGCACTCCCTCTCGCGATCCGAGAACTCTTGGAACAAGAAGTCGGTGTCCGCGACCTCGAAGTTGTAGGCGGAGTATTGCTTCTCGTTCTCGAGATAGACATCGCCGTAGGTGAAGGTGACCCCATCATCGCCGCGAGACCATACGATGTCGTAAACTGAGTCCACACCTTGGACGTACATGATCATGCGCTCAAGGCCGTATGCAATCTCGACAGGAACGGGGTCGCACTCAAAGCCGCCGACTTGCTGGAAATAGGTGAATTGGGTGCACTCCATGCCGTCGATCCAGACTTCCCATCCAAGGCCCCAAGCGCCTAAGGTCGGGCTCTCCCAGTCGTCCTCTACAAAGCGGACGTCGTGCTCGGCGGGATTGATGCCGATTGCCTCAAGGCTGCCAAGGTAGAGATCTTGAATATTGTCCGGGCTCGGCTTGATGAGCACCTGGAATTGATAGTAGAACTGCAAACGATTCGGGTTCTCGCCATAGCGCCCATCGGCGGGACGTCGACACCCTTGCACGTAGCAAGTGCGCCAAGTGTCCGGGCCGAGTGCGCGAAGGGTGGTGGCGGGAGCATTGGTGCCTGCGCCGACCTCGTTGTCGTAAGGTTGGAGCACGACGCAACCCTGCTTGGCCCAATAGGCTTGCAGATTCATGATGCATTCTTGGAAGGTGGGCGGCAACTGTTTCGCATCGTTGCCAGAACAAGGGTAAGACATCGCTCTCCTTCTTCTCTCTGACTGATAACTACCTAAATATCAAAGGTGGGCCTACAGGAGTCCCACGCGGTTGAGCGGCCAATATATGACAGCGGCCCTGCCCGTGATCGAGGATATCGGGACGGCGCCGAAGTAACGCGAGTCCTGGGAGTTCGTACGATTGTCTCCCATGACCCATACATATCCCGCCGGGACAGTGTAGGGGAAGGTGATCGTGCTTGCTAGCTCATAGCTGGGCTTGCCGTGCGTGTATTCCTCATCGAGGGCGACACCGTCAACATGCACCTTGCCGTTTTTGAGCGTAATCGTTTGCCCCTCAGTGGCGATGATGCGCTTTATGAGGGTTCGACTAGGGGTCTCGGGGTCGATGAAGGTGACGATATCCCCTGCTTGAGGGTCTCGGGTGTAATAGCTGACCTTTTCGGAAAAGATCATATCGCCGGTCATGATAGTGGTCTCCATGGAGGCCGAAGGGATGGCGTAAGAGCCGAACACGAACGTGCGAAGAAGGAAGGACAGACCGAACACAATTGCCAAAATGACAACGATCTCAACGATGAAATTGATGATCGTGCGTGATTTTTTCGGTTGTGGAAGTTCTTCAGCCGTCTGCTCAGCCATGCTTGAGGCGTCTCCCCTCTTGAAATCGTACGTTAGCAGCGTAGCTTCTAATCATACCGCTTTTCGTTACCCATTTTCGGGCAAAAGGCCAGCGTTATCCAAGAATACGCGGTCGGAATCGGAAAGATGTAGGTCTGCTAAGAGGTCCGGTCGGAACTGCGCTGTCCTTCTAAGGCTTTCCTCGTGACGCCAGGTCGCTATAGCAGCATGGTTTCCGGAGAGCAGGACGGGCGGAACCTCTTTGTCGCGATAGACGCTCGGGCGCGTATATTGGGGGAATTCAAGGAGGCCGTCGCTGAAGCTTTCCTCGGCAGCGCCCGTCTTTGCTCCAAGGACTCCGGGGAGTTTGCGCACCACTGCGTCAATTATGACCATCGATGCAAGCTCACCGCTGGTCAAGACGTAGTCTCCAAGAGAGATGACCCTATCAGCGAGATCATAGGCACGCTCATCGATCCCCTCGTAATGTCCGCAGACGAAAAGCAGACGCTCTTCCTTCGCAAGCGCAAGCGCGATTTTGTCGTCAAAGCGCTCTCCTGCGGGAGATAGGAAGACGGTGTAGGGGCGCTTGTCGTCCGCGTGACGAGGTTTGCAGCCGGTAGGAGGACAGGCGGCGCGGCCTTGCTCTTCGGAGAGATCGCGAATGCCGCAAAGAGCATCATAGGCATCAAAGATCGGTTCGCACTTCATGACGAGACCAACACCGCCTCCGTAAGGCTCATCGTCGGTGGTGCGGTGGCGGTCGTAGGTCCAATCGCGGAGGTCATATGCGGTAAAGTCGATAATCCCCTTCTCTTGTGCGATACGCATCATGGAAGATCCCATGACAGAGTCGAACATCGAGGGAAAAGTCGAAAGCGTCTCGATAATCATGGTAATGCACCTACAGGGTAAGGATGCCGGCGGGAACGCTGAGGTGGAGTATATGCCCCTCTTCGTCGATGTCGGATATGAACTCGTCGACCAGCGGGACCATGAGAGGTTCACACGTGCACCGATCGATAATGAGCATCATCTGGCCGGGCATCTCACGAATCTCGACGACGGTGCCCAAAAAGCCCTGATCCTCGTCGTAGGCTTCCCATCCGGAGATGTCGAACTCCTCGTCGTCGATAAAAACTCGCTTGGTCAACTCATCGACAGCAGTGCGGGGCACAAGACAATGGCATCCCACGAGCAACTTTGCCTTCGCTGCGTCTTTGACCTCGTCAAACCATACAACCCCGCTGTCAACGCTGTGAGATTGGGCGTCTGCTACCGTCACGTTTCGTGGCGCATCGAGAACGGGGGGCACGAGACGAACCTCCATACCCTCTTCCAGCAAAAAGGGAAGCCCTGCCGTGCATCTCACGACAAGGCCTCCGTTAAGATGTTTGGTATTGGTAAGCTCGGCTATATCACACCAGGCTCGCATTTAATCAATAAGCTCCACTTCGACATGAGCACCCTCACGAGAGGCAGCTGCGCGCGTAAGCGTGCGAATTGCCTTGATCACGCGACCCTGGCGACCGATGACCTTGCCAGCATCTTCCTCGTTAACATTCATCTCCACGAGAATCTCTCCGGATTCCTCGGAGACCGTTGCCTGGAAGTCATCCGGGTAATCAACGAGTGGCAGGACGACGGCCTCAACCAAGCTAACAATGTCCTCAGCCAGCTCAGACATGGGACTTAAGCTTCCTTGCGAGCGTCAGCCAAGAGCTTGGCAACCGTGTCGGTCGGCTGGGCGCCGTTAGCGATCCACTTGTCGACCTTCTCCATGTCGAACTGGATAAGCTTGGGCTCGCTGCAGGGGTTGTAACGGCCAACCTCCTCGATGAAACGACCATCGCGCGGTGCGCGGGCGTCGGCAACGACAATACGATAATAGGGGCGCTTCTTTGCGCCGTGGCGAGCGAGGCGAATCTTAACAGCCATGGATTAAACTCCTTTTTTACCTTAATCAATCCTATTCCGCAGGGTAAAATCCCCAGGAAAAACAGCAGCTACTAATTTTAGTGCTAACTTCTTGGAAAAGCAATACTACTTCGACAACTGGTCAGCGAGCTTTTTGAGCTCCTTCATGTCCAAGCCGCCCATGCCTGGCACACCCATTCCTCTCCGACGTTTGCCTCCGCGGCCCCGCTTCCCCTTCTTACCGCCTTTTAGGTTTGAGAAATCGCCGTCGGGGGCGAACTTTTTCAACATCTTCTTGGTCTCGTTGTAGTGTTTTACCACTTCGTTGACCTCGCGAACGGTGACGCCAGCGCCTGATGCGATACGAGCTCGGCGGCTGCCGTTGAGTACTTCGGGCTTCGCGCGTTCCTCCTTGGTCATGGAGCCGATGATGATTTCCATGCGATCAAGGGCGCCTTCGTCGATCTGGCCGCTTCCAAGCGCCTTGTCTCCTCCGGGAAGAGCGCTGATGAGTTTGCTGATGCCGCCCATCTTTTGGATTTGGCGGTTCATGTCGACGAAGTCGTCCATGGTGAGGCGCGCTTTCATGAGACGCTGCGCCTGCTCCTCCTTGATGACCGCGTCTTGGGTTGCCACTGCGCTCTCGATAAGGGAAACCACGTCGCCCATGCCAAGGATTCTCTTGGCCATGCGATCGGGGTGGAACTCTTCGAGTGAATCAGGTTTCTCGCCCTGCGAGATGAACTTTATGGGCTTGCCGGTGACCTCACGGATGGAAAGAGCGCCTCCGCCGCGGGCGTCGCCATCCATCTTGGACATGATGACGCCGTCGAAGTCGACGCGCTCGGCGAAGGCCTTGACGACATTGACAACGTCTTGACCGGTCATGGCATCGACGACCATGAGGATTTGGTCGGGCTTGACGGCGGCCTTGATGTTTTGGGCCTCGACCATCATATCCTCGTCAACATGGAGACGACCTGCGGTGTCGACGATGACGACGTCACGGAAATGGTCGATTGCGTCCTTGACTCCCTCTTTTGCGATTGCCACGGGATCCACACCGTCACCACGATAGACGCGGACTCCGATCTCGTTACCCAGGGTCTCAAGTTGGTCCGCCGCTGCGGGACGATACACGTCGCATGCAACTAGCAACGGGTTGTGTTTTTGCTGTTTGAGACGGTATGCTAGCTTTGCCGCGGCGGTTGTCTTGCCCGATCCTTGTAAGCCAACCAGCATGATGACATTAGGGATGCGGCTGGAGAGGACGAGTTTCGAGTCGCTGCGTCCGAGGAGCTCGGTCAACTCGTCGATGACGATCTTAGTGACGTTTTGCGCCGGAGTGAGGCTTTCGAGGACCTCGGCGCCGAGGCAGCGCTCCTTGGTGCGAGCCACAAACCCTTTGACGACCTTGTAGTTGACATCGGCCTCAAGAAGAGCGAGTCGAATCTCACGCATGGCGTCATTGATGTCTTCCTCGGTCAGTCGGCCTTTGGATTTCAATCCGGAAAATATGTTTTGCAATCGCTCGGAGAGGTTCTCAAGCATGTGGGGTTCTCCTTAGGTTTGTTGTGTTTTCGGATTCTATTCGAACAGGCGGCTGAACCAGCTTCGTTTCTTGCGTTCCTCTTCCGCGGGTGCGACGTCCTCTTCCGCGGCAGGAACCTGGGATTCATCGCTTTCTTCGAGAGTATCAAGCCCAACAGTCTCAACAGCCTCCGCCTCATGCGCGTCCTCCGCGTCCTCCGCAGCAGGTTCCTGGGATTCATCGTGCTCGTCGAGATCCTCAAGTTCGGGTTCTTGCTGGTCGAGCTCTATTTCCTTTGTCTCTTCTTCGACGACGGGGGTGGGTTCCTGCTCCCCGTCAGGCTTCGAGATGGCGGGTATTCGATACTCGTCAGCTCCTGAGTTGAAAGATTCCCGGTCCCTATCAGGCTCACCTTGGCGCTCGTCGGTCTCCCCGTCAGGCTCACTGTCGTTCTCCTTGTTGGACTCATCCTGGCGCTCGTCGAAATCGCCGAGCAAGGCCTTCGCGAAGTCCATGGGATCAAAGGGCCGCAAATCGTCAATGCCCTCGCCCACGCCAATCTTGAAGATGGGAAGCTCAAGCTCGTGAGAAACAGCGAGCGCGATGCCGCCCTTGGCCGTTCCGTCAAGCTTGGTGATGATCAGGCCGTCCAAATCGAGGGATTTGTTGAATTCACGCGCCTGGTGAAGACCGTTTTGGCCAGTAGTGGCATCGATCACCAAAACCGTGTAGACCGGGTAGCTACTGCGCTTGCGCACGACGTTGACGACCTTCTCAAGCTCACGCATGAGGTCGGAACTGGTGTGGAGGCGACCTGCGGTATCGATAAGGACAAGGTCCGCACCTATGGCTTCCGCACGCTCAATCGTGTCGTAGCACACGCTTGCGGGGTCGGACCCGCGTTCGCGCGTGACCATCTCAACCTGTGCTCGTTTCGCCCAAACCTCAAGTTGCTCGATGGCTGCGGCACGGAAGGTATCCGCACTGCCAAGGATGACAGTCCTTCCCGCGTCGGTTTCCTTTTTCGCGATCTTGCCAACAGTCGTGGTCTTCCCGGTTCCGTTGATGCCCACAAAAAGGACGAGGGCACTATCGCTCTCAAAAATGTCTTTCTCAGCAGGAGCGAAGGTGTTTGCGACCTGTTCATAGAGCATATCAAGGACCGCATAGGCATCAGGCAGTGCTTTTCGCTTCGCCTGGTCACGAAGATTTTCGACTATATCACAAGAGGCAGAACCGCCGATGTCGCTTAAGATGAGCGTCTCTTCAAGGCCATCCCAAAAATCCTCATCGAGGTCCGGGCCGCGGTCGAGCAAGACGTTGATCTGTTCCTTGAATTTGTTACGCGAACGGGAAAGGCCCTCGCTGACGCGATCGAAAAAACCCATGAATGCTCCTTATGCTAATCAGTCTTCCCAGAGTACCACAACGAGCGGCAACTGCCTTCGGGCGTATCCCCTACTCGGCGTATTGAAGGGCTTTTTCCAAACGTTGGCTTATGACTCGGGTCACGCCGTCTGCTTGCATCGAGACGCCGAACAAGACGTCGGCCATCTCCATAGTGCGTCGCTGGTGGGTGATCATGATGAGTTGCGTTTCCTCCCTCAAGGCGTCCAGATAGGAAATGAGGCGACGGAGGTTGCTGTCGTCAAGTGCGGCCTCAACCTCGTCAAGGATATAGAAGGGAGTGGAACGGGTTTTGTAGACCGCAAAGAGCAAGGCGAGTGCGACCAAGGACTTCTCTCCACCGGACATAAGCGACATCTTCGAAATCTTCTTGCCGCGCGGTTGGGCAGAGACCTCAACGCCGGTGTTTTCCAAATCATTGGGGTCGACAAGACTCAAAATCGCAGAGCCGCCCGGGAACAGCTGAGCAAATATTTGTTGGAAGTGGCCGTTTACCTGGTCAAAGGTCCGCGAGAAATCATCCCTCATGCGCTCATCGATGACGGCGTCGATCTTTTTCAGCGTAGCACGGGCGCTGGCGAGGTCGCTCAATTGTGCTCGAAGGTAGTCATAGCGAGACTTGAGCTCCTCGTATTCTTTGGCTGCATCAGGGTTGATGGTCCCCATGTTCGAAATACGGCGACGCAGGTGCTCGGCCTCTTCTTCGAGCGTGGCGCGGTCGTCGAGCACAGGAGTCTCGAGCGCCTCCTCCATCGTCGCCCCCATCTCCGTGACGATGTCGCCGGCCAATGATTGTACCCGCATCTCGAGACGGACTTTCTCCTCGCGTATCGAGGCCAAGGTGTTCGTTTTACTCGTGAGCGACTCTTGGGCGCTACGGTAGACGTTGCGTGCCTCGGTTGCGTTGGCGCTTGCCCCAATCGAGGCTGTTTGCGCGGCGTCCACGCTTGCCGATAGCGCACCAAGGACGCGGTGGGCGTTGTCGTTGATGACGCGCAACGTGTCCATGAGTGGCTCAGTCCTTTTGCGGGCCCGTTGCTTTTGGGCCAACAAGCGCAAAGAGCCCTCATCGGCCTCGCCGATGCGGATGAGTTCGTTGGCGCGTTCCTCCACGATGTGGAGTTCATAGGTTTCCTGTTGTGCGAGGGTCACCGACTTGAGCTTTGTCTCGGAGAGTGTTTGGGAAAGACGTGCCTCAACGTTTCGGGCGGGGTCGAGCTTTTGCTGGGTTGCGCGAACCACGTCACGCGCCTTGGAGAGGTCGGATTCCAATTGGTTGAGTTGCAAGTTGAGCGATTCCACCACAGGACGAAGGGTTTCTACGAGCGTATGGGACTCAGCTTGGGAGCGTTGGCTTGCCTTGTGCTCAGCTACGACCTTCTCTAAACGCGAGGAAGCAGCGATTTGCTCCCTCTTGGCAGAAGAGACGGCACCCTTTGCGTCCGCGAGCTTTTGACTTGCCTCCAAACACTCATCGGTCGCAATCCGTGCAGCCTCGTTGGCCTTTTCTGCAACGCGCCGCGCCTCATCGGCGGCGATGGTAGCCAACGCGAGGTCGTCTTTGAGCGTCACGAGGCGACGCGCACGGCCAAAGGACCCGAAGTCTTTGTCCGTCTCGCTCTCGTTGACAATGCGGACGCGCCCGTTGGGGAACACAACGTTACCCTCAGGCGTGGCGAAGCGTAGACCTTCTTTGTCCTGAGCGTGCGCGACAAGGGCCGCGTCGAGCGTGTCGCAAAGCACGACGTCACCAAGCAAGGCCTCGGCGATCGGGGCAAAGGCATCACTGGTTGAGAGTTTGGCGATAAGCGGCATCCCGTGTTTGCTATTACGAGCGGAAGGCACGGAAAGACGTTGCGGCTCGCTGGCCAAGACAAGGGTAACGCCGCCTTCCTGCTCAGAGCCGCGAATCAGGGTGTCGATAGCGCGGACGCGCCGAGGATCCTCGGCGATAAGGGACAAGCTGTCGGCACCGAGGAGCCGCTCGACGATCGACTCATAGCCTTCCTCGACGAACAGTTCCTCGGATAACGGGAAAAGCGCCCCCGTTGTATCGCCCTTGCGCTCGAGAAGCCATGCGCGCGCTGGGCTGGCCGCCGTGCTCGCTGTCTTCTCCACCTCTTCCAATCCCTTGATGGTGGACTCGAGGGAGCGAACCTTTGCCTGCGCTTCGTCGGCATCTGCGGCCAATTTGTCCCGGATGGCACGAGCCTCTTCCATAGCTTGGCGCTTCTTTGCCTCTTCCGCGACGAGGGTCGTGAGGCGTTGTTGGGTTTGGGACAGGGTGGCTTCGGCCACGTCCTGGGCCCCACGTGCGGCGTCAACACGAGCTTGGAAATCGCGGTCAAGGCCTTCAGCGGCTTGAAGTCGTCCAAGGGCTCCGGCAAGCTTCTCTTGGGATTGGGTGAGCTCCCGCCGCTTATCATCTATCGAGCGTTGTATCTCGTTGCGTGTTCTGGAGTTTGTCGAAAGCTCGTTCTCGAGATCGATACGTGCTTGCTTAGCTTCCTGCGCTTTATCGGTCGTCTGTCTTAAAAGCTCGTCCACCTCGGCACGTTTTTCGCGTACCTCTTCGAGGCGTTTTGCGGCATCGGCGCGCTGTCCTTGGAGCAATTTTCTCCGCTCGTTGTTGGAATCAAGTTCCAAGGTAAGCTCGGCGCAACGCGTCTGCGCGCTCTTACGTCTCTCGCTGATGAGCAGATTAGTGGATTCGAGACGCTCGACAAGGGAGGCAACGCGCGTCTGCTTGTTCGCAAGAGACGCAACCTCCGTGCTCTCTTTGCGAATCTTCGCCTGAAGGCGTTCGTATTCTGCCTCGGCCTCATCCACTTCTTGTTTCGAGGCCGCGAGGGAAGCTTCCGCCGTCTTCTCGCGCTCAACGGTTTCGTCCCATTCGCACTTCAGCGCACGAAGGTCGTCAACGGCGAGAATGAGTTGGATGTCTTTAAGCTGCTCGCTTGCCTCTGCATATTGGAGCGCACGACGTGCCTTGCGTTGAAGGGGTCCAAGTTGGCGTTCGACCTCGCTCACGACATCTTTGACGCGCATGAGGTGAAGGTCCATCTGCTCCAACTTGCGCTGGCTTTTCGCCTTGCGTTGCTTGTGCTTGAGAACGCCGGCGGCCTCCTCTATGAGCGCGCGGCGATCCTCGGGTTTGCTGGACAAGATGTTGTCGAGGTGGCCCTGGCTGATGATGGAATGGGTACCGGTTCCAAGCCCGGAGTCATGGAGGATGTCAAGGACATCCATTCGTCGGGCAAGCGTGTTGTTGATCAGGTAGTCGCTCTCGCCGTTGCGATACATGCGGCGCGTGACGGCAACCTCGTCATAATCCACGGGCAAAGAGCCGTCAGAGTTGTCGAGCACAAGGGTGACCTCGGCAACGCCAACGCTTTTGCGCGCGGAAGAGCCGGCGAAGATGACATCCTCCATGACCTGGCCGCGGAGGCTTTTGGCATTGCGTTCTCCCAACACCCACAAGACCGCGTCGGAGATGTTCGATTTGCCCGAGCCGTTGGGACCGACGATGGCGGTAATGCCGGGCTCCATGGAGAGCACGCTACGGTCGGCAAACGACTTGAAACCTTTGAGGACGAGGGACTTAAGATACATCGCCTATTCCTGATCCTGGCTTTGTTTTCTTTTTTTGGGCTTCTTTTTCCTCGCGACGACGAATGCGCTCCTGGGCTTTGGCGGCATTGCGTTCCGCCTTGGCAGCCGCTGCAGCCGCTTGCTTCGCTGCCTTCTCGGCCTTGGCCTCTTCGGTCAGGCCGAAAAACTCGCTCAGGCGCGCAAGGGTGCTTTTAGCCGCTTGGCTCTCGGCCTCCTTTTTTGTGCGTCCAACGCCTTGCGCCAAACCCTGGTCACCAGCGAAAACCTGGGCGACAAACGTGCGGTCATGAGGCGGACCCTGTGTTTCCAAAAGGCGATAGGTCGGAGTGATGCCGTCCTCTTGAAGACGCTCTTGCAAAGCGCTCTTGGGGTTCTCGGGCTCCTTGGCCATCTCAAGGCTCATGAGGGGCAACAGCGTACGTCCGATAAACGCGGTCACCGGCTCTAGGCCACCGTCAAGATAAAGCGCGGCGACAATGGCCTCGTATACGTTTTCTAGAGCGGAATGAAGACCTCGACGTCCCGTTCCCGCCTCGGAAGAACCGAACACGATCACGTCAGCAAAACCGAGTTCTTGGGCGACTTTGGCAAGGTTGGAACCGGAAACCAAGGCGACCTTGATACGGGTCAGTCCACCCTCGTCGAGGTAGCTGAAGCGATGGAACGCCTCGTAAGCCACGACGGCACCAAGAATGCTGTCGCCGAGAAACTCGAGGCGCTCATATGAGTACTTGACGGAACGACCCTCATTTGCCGAAGGGTGTGTGATGGCAGACACGAGCAAACGTTTGCTTGTGAACGTGTAGTCTAGAATCCCCTCTGCTTTGGCGACCTTGACTGCTTGCTCTTCGCTAAGTTCGATTGGTGCGTCCTCCGGGGGGACAATCTCGTCCTCGGCGTGTTGTTGGTAGTGGGTCATTACTGCTCACCGCCTAACTTTGCAACGGCGTCTGCGATCTGCTCGGGGACGTGCTCACGTGCAAGACGCGCCGTAATGGCGATTCCGTTTTTGATAGCTGTAGCGTTCGAGGACCCATGTCCTACGATACAGGCACCTTTGACGCCCAACAACGGCGCACCGCCGTATGTATCCGCGCTGATGCTGTCCTTGAGCGAATAGAGGTCATCTTTGATGAGCAAAGCGCCGATTTTGGTCTTTGCGGAACTCATCATGATTCCCCTGATTGCGCGGAAGAGCTCCTTGGCAGTACCCTCGATCGTCTTGAGGCAAACGTTGCCGGTGAACCCGTCGGTGACGACGACATCGTAGGTGGCTTGAAGGACGTCGTGGCCCTCGGCGTTTCCTTTGAAGTTCGGCAACTTTTTAAGCAGGCCGTAGGCCTCTTGAGCAAAGGCGGAACCCTTCTCCTCCTCGGAGCCGATGTTGAGCAAGCCGATCGTGGGGTTTTCGTTCCTAAGGATGACGTGGTTGTAAATTGCGCCCATCTGTGCGAATTGGACAAGATATTCGGGCTTGCAATCAGCATTTGCGCCGATATCGGTCATGACGATCGGTCGGACGGGAGAAGGGACCACTGAGCAAAGAGCGGGACGCTTGACGCCTTTGATGCGACCGATAAGCAAGGTGGCGGCAGCAAGGCAAGCGCCCGTTGATCCGGCGCTGAAGAAGCCTTGAGCCTCTCCCTCCTTCACAAGCTTGCAACCAACCACGATCGACGAGTCCTTCTTCTTACGTACCGCAGTGGCGCCGTGTTCGCCCATCTCTATTGCCTCAGAGCACACGCGCGCAACGCATCGCTCATGGGAATTCGCGAAAGGAACAACGACCTCCTTTGGGCCGCACAGGATAATGTTGAGGTTTTTGTCGTCGGAGAGGGCGGCCTCGCATCCTTTCAAAACGACGTCGGGGGCATGATCTCCGCCGAGGGCGTCAACGGAGATGGTTATCAATTCAGACATGGCACTCCTTTTCAAACAATTTGTTCGAATGAGTGCATATGCCTAAAAACGAAAGACGAATTCCAGGCATATGCACGCACAAAACTAGAAGTCACGGACTTCTGAGCAAAACAATACTACCTGCTCATGAAAATAAATGCTATAGGTCAAATGTGGCGGGTACCGATAATGTAAATAAACAACAAAAAAAGCCCCCAAATCGGAGGCTTTGCATAGCGATATGCGAACAAAGATTACTCGGTCTCGAGAACCTCGTGCTCCTTGTAGAAACCGCAATTGCCACAAACGCGATGAGGAAGCTTTACCTCGCCGCACTTCGGGCAAATGGAACGAGACGGTGCGCTGATGCGGTCGTTGGCGCTGCGACGGGCACGGGTGCTCATGCGGCCTTTACGTTGTTTAGGTACTGCCATGATTATTCTCCTTCTCAAAAACGAGCCGCACTATCAGCTCGAAGTTTCTGCTAAACACGCGACTCGATATGTTAACAAATACACAGCTGCGCTGCAAGGATGTTTTTAAGCTATTTCGAATCAAATCGAAATTCGCGAAGAAAAAACGATTCGCGGACGGGAAAAGGTGAGATTACTCGTCAAAGGTGAGCCCTGCGAGTGCCGCAAAGGGGCTGTCCTCGAAAGGGTTGTCTGGCGGACAATCGCAAGGACCCTCGTTGAGATTAGACCCGCACTTCGGGCAAAGACCCTTGCATTCCTCGTCACACAGGGGGATCAACGGTAACTCCATGAGCAACGCTGCAATGATATAAGGCTCAAAGTCGATAGTGTGATCTTCGGGCAACACGTCGAACTCGTCATCGTCCATATCCTCAGGTTTCTCGACTTCGTCACCCGTCAGGATATATCCCTCAATCTCGCCACACAACGAAAACGAGGCGTCCTCGAGACAGCGGGCGCAAGCAACCTTCGCGGCGACAGAGGCGGAACCGGTTAAAAGGAACGCCTCACCGGTGTTCGTGATATCCGCCGACCACGAAACCGGCCCGACAAAGTGATACAGATCGGGACCAGCTTCAAGTTCGGAGGCATCCCACATGCCGTCGACGTGCATAAATGCTGCCGGATCGAACATCCGATCCGGCAGGGTGACAAGCGTGTTAGACATATGGGCTATCGGCCGTTCAAAGAGTTGGCGTTGAGGCGATCACGGCAACGGCGAACATTGTTGAGCAGCGTATCGAGGCTTTGCTCAACATGGCCGAAGACCTCATCAGCATAATCCTCCGCACCCGCGCGGGTTTGGCGCTCGAGCTCGCGAGCGTCAGCGAGGACCTGGTCGGCCTGCTGTTGGGCAATGCGGACGATTTCCTGATCGCATGCGATCGTCAACGCTTGGCTGCGGGCATCCTCAACAAGACGGATTGCCTCAGCCTCTGCGTCGTCAAGAAGGCTTTGACGCTCACGAACGATTTGACGAGCTTGGGCGAACTCGCTCGGGAAGACATCGCGAATCTCGTCCATGATCTCAAACGCCTGGTTGATGTCAACCTGACGCATGTTGTTCTTGCCGAACGCGGTAGGCTTAGAATCCTCCAAGAGGATAGAAAGCTCTTCGAGGAGACCCAATACTCCGGTTTCGTCCATTTTTCACCTTCCGTTTATGCCAATAGCTTGCTGCGATTCAACTGCGTTTGCCAAGGCGTAGTCCTTGACTCCATAAGTGCCGAAAATTGTAGCACTTTTTTCCCGGTATTAGAATAAACGTCTAAGAGTTTAAAAAAGGGCTCTAAGCCGCGGATACGCAAACCGCCCCGCGAAGCGCTTCGAGCTGGCCCATTACTTCGAGTTGCCCCTTCAAACTCTCTTTATAAGAACTACAGACCTTCACCATATCCGAAACGTCGTATTTGGGTCGCATCACGTCTCCAGTTCTTCTTCACTTTCACGCGCAGGTCAAGATAGACTTTACAACCAAGGAGTTGTTCGAGGTCTTGGCGCGCCTCGACGCCGATGCGTTTGATGGCACGCCCTCCCTTGCCGATGATTATTCCCTTTTGGCTGTCTCGCTCTACGTAGATAACGGCGCGGATGTTGTACGTGTCGCTTCGACGACGATAGGTCATCTCCTCTACCTGGGTGCCGATGGCATGGGGTACCTCGTCGACGAAAGAGCGCAAGATCTTCTCACGGATAAACTCTGCGACGACGACCTCGATAGGTTGGTCGGTCTCCATGTCGGCGGGAAACCAAGCAGGGCCCTCGGGCAAGAAATAGACGACCTCTTCGATGAAGGCATCGACGTTTTTCCCCGTTACCGATGAAAGGCCGACCATGGCATCCCATTTCGCAAGCTTCTCGGCTGCGATTCGTTGCTTTTGGACCTGCTCCTTGTTACATATATCACACTTAGTCAGGACGCAAATTTTCCGTGCCTTGCTCGCACGCAATTGCGCAGCCACCCATTCATCGCCACGACCAATGGGTTGACCTGCATCGATGAGCATCGCAACGACATCCACATCCTCCAACGCTTTCAAAGCGCTCGTGTTGAGCTCCTCCCCAAGGGCATCATGGGGTTTGTGGAGCCCGGGGGTATCGACAAGGATGACCTGGTAGTCCTCCTCGGTAAGTACCGCGCGGAAGCGATGGCGGGTTGTCTGGGCCGTGTTGGACGTGATCGCGATCTTTTTGCCCATGATCGCGTTGAGTAAGGTGGACTTACCGGCGTTGGGGCGACCGATGAGCGTCACGAAACCTGAGCGAAAACCCTCCTTTTGACCAGAGAAAGACGAGCTTGCCAGAGCGGAGAATTGGGCCATTTGCTCGTCATCGAGCTCACCTGCCTCCGCGAGTTCCTCCATGCGCTCAAGTTCTTCAAGCTTTTCGAAATCCATGTCCATGAGTGGTATATTCCTTGTATCTTCCTGGTTTTTTAGTTGGTTTTTTCTAGTGTTCACCGACCACGGTCTCAAGGTTGAGCTCGTAATCAGGCGGTGCGACATTGGGATGGGTGGCAGCCCAGGCGCTCAACAAATCGACCTCGCGCGCCTGCATCTCGCGCGCCTCTTCGTCCTCGATGTGGTCATAACCGCAAAGGTGGAGCAACCCGTGCACAAGCAAAAGGCTGATCTCCCCCTCTAATGTCATATTGAAGTCGGAGCATTGCTCTTCGGCCACGTCCGGAGCAATGATGATGTCTCCGAGTTCTAACTCCTCCACATCCTCAGGATCGTCGGGCCAATCGAACTCGAAATCATCCTCAACACCCTCAGCCTCGAATGAGAGGACGTCGGTTGGGCCGACCTTGCCACGGTATTGTTCGTTTAAAGAGGCCATCTCGTCGTTATCGACAAAGGTTACACAACAGCAACTCTTCTCAGGCATATCCTCGTCAACGAGTACATATCGGGCAAGCTCTTCGAGAGGAAATGCCTGCATCTCCTTGCTGCGATAATCGTAGTTGAAAGCGATATCCATCTTTATCCGTCCGCTCCCTCCAAGTCGTATGGCTTTATAGACTGCCCTCCGCAGCTGCAGCGTCGTATGCGGCAACGATATCCTGCACCAGGGAATGGCGCACGACGTCCTTGCCGGAGAACTCGTTGAATGAGATGTCGCGAACCTTAGAGAGGACACGTCGGGCCGTCAGGAGCCCCGAGGCGCCAAACGGTAGGTCGGTCTGGGTCAAATCGCCGGTGATAACCATCTTGCTGCCGAAGCCGAGTCGGGTGAGGAACATCTTCATCTGTTCGGGAGTGGTGTTTTGGGCCTCGTCAAGGATGATGAAGCTGTCGTTGAGGGTACGACCCCTCATGAACGCGAGGGGGGCTATCTCGATAGCTCCGGTATCCAACAAAGTATTCGCCCGTTCCCGGTCGGCCATGTCGTACAGGGCGTCATAGAGCGGGCGGATATAGGGGTCTATCTTCTCGGTGAGCGTACCGGGTAAAAACCCCAAGCTCTCCCCCGCTTCCACAACCGGACGGGTCAAGACGATGCGTCCTACCTCTTTGCGGCGAAGGGCTGCGACAGCCATCGCCATGGCGAGATAGGTCTTGCCTGTGCCGGCGGGGCCGATGCCAAACGTGATGGTGTTTTTGCGTATTGCGTCCACATAACGCTTTTGACCTGCGGTCTTTGGACGTATCGCCCGTCCTCGGTATGTCAACAAGACGTCATCGCGCAAGGAATCGGGAGCGAACTCAGCGGTGCGTAAAAGTTCGAGGGCGCGGCAAATGAACGACTCGGTTATCTCCTCGTGAGACTGGACTTGCTTGACAAGTTCCCCAAATAGCGAAGAGAGGATTTGCGTCTCGATGGGATCGCCGTTCAAGGTAATCTCGTTGCCGCGAACGGTGATGCGTGCGGCAAAGGAGTCCTGGATAAGGCGAAGCAAGGAATCACCCGGGCCGACGATGGAGGCCATCGCGACCGTGTCGGGAATGGTGATGCGTGTTTCAGTGGTGTTGCTCATGGGGGTGATTGTATCACGCACGATTGGTGCCGCACCCTCGTTTTGGATGCAGGTTCAAAGGGTAATAGGAATCAGGGAGCCCAAAAGCTCGTTTTTCGAGACCGTCACGGTGTGGTAGCTCTCCAACGTGGCAATGTCTGATCCCTCGACCAGCGCGAGCTCGGTTGTACCGCTGCGAAACGTAAGATCGGTTGACGCAAGCTCATCCGAGAGGATGCGTAGCCTTTCGCAACGCTTCGACTTCACCTCGGGCGCAATCTGATCCTTGCGCGCAGCTGCTGGCGTTCCTGCTCGTACGGAGTAAGGAAAGGCATGGATTTTCATGAATCGTGCGGCACGCGCCACGTCGAGGGTCTCCTCGAACTCCGCGTCGCTCTCGCCTGGAAATCCCGCGATGATGTCGGTTGACAGCGCTATGGAGGGGATTTCTGTCCGCAAACGATCGACGAGATCCAAAAAATATTCAGCCGTATAGGGTCGAGCCATCTCGCGCAACACCTTGGAGCTGCCAGATTGCAGTGGGAGGTGGAGATGGCGCGCAACGCGACCATCCGAATTCGCGAGCACATGGAGAAGAGCGTCGTCAACATTGCGAGGCTCGATGCTTCCCACCCTGAACCTGGGAGGATAGCATCCAGGACCGGGTGCGTTTTCCGTCTTCTCCACGAGGATCCCCAACAAGCCGGCCAAGTCGATCTCCCGTCCAAGGTATGTGCCCTTGAAACACCCGAGGTTGATGCCGGTAAGGACGATCTCCCTCACTCCTGCGGACGCCAATGCGACACACTCCCCGATGATTGCCTCTGCGGGGCGACTCGTAGATCTACCGCGTGCGACGTGCACGATGCAATAGGTGCAAGCGTTGTTGCAACCATCCTGCACCTTCACTCCGACACGAGTCCTAAACCCTTCCCCTACCGGGAGCGCCTCAAAGGAGCCTCCTGTTGTTGGGCTTTTCTCGTCGGCGTTTGCGCGTGAGACAAAGAGACCGTCAGCCATCGATCGGATAAACTCAAGGAGCGCGGCTTTGGGAACGACCGAAACGCGAGGGTCGAGAGACTCATACAACTTTGGCGTGATCGCCGCTGCACATCCGGTCACGACGATAGGCGCTATAACATTCATACGTATTGCGTGGCGCACCGTCTTGCGCGTCTTCTTCTCCGCCTCGCCTGTAACCGTACAGGTGTTGATAACAACAAGGTCAGACGCCTCAAGAGGCGCCTCGCTCCATCCGAGTCCCAACAGCGTTGCGGCTACGCTATCGCTTTCTACCTTGTTAACCTTGCACCCAAGGTTGACTACCGTAAACAGCATCTTAGCCACCAAGGCATCCGAGTTCGTAGAGCGTCAAGGCAGGCGCGACGATGCCGGCAGTCTCGGTGCGAAGGATGCTAGAACCTAGAGACACGAGTGTCGCACACTCCGAAGACTCTAAAAACGTTTGGACCTCTGTGTCGGTGAGACCGCCTTCCGGGCCGACCACAACAGCGACGCATGCCTCGTTACGTACTTGGTCGTGGGCCTCAAGACCGGCGCGTATTGCGTCACCAAGCTTCTTGGTGGCAGGTGCTTCCTCCCAACAGACGCATATGGCCGTGCAATCAGCAAAGGCTGTCGCAGCGGCTTTTGGTTTCAGGGGTTCTCTGACCTCTGGAATGAAGGGTTGACCTGATTGCATAGCGGCACTCTTCGCGATGGCCCTCCAACGCTCCAACTTCTTCGGGACCTTTTTCGGGTCAAGCCTCATCACGCTTCGGGAGCACTCCAAAGGAACGAACTCAGACACGCCAAGCTCGGTGGCATGGCGTATGACCTCGTCCATCTTGTCGCCCTTTGCGAGTCCTTGGAGAAGGATGACCCGGGGTCGTTTTTGGGGAGCTTCGAGGTGGCGCGCAATATGGACATACAAGCCCGCCTCGTCGAGTCGGTCAATCTCTACCTCGAAATAGTCCTTCTCCCCGTCTACGACGGCAATATGCTCGCCCGGTCCCATACGCAGAACGCGAACGTGTTTCAAATCGTCGTTTTCAAGACAAAGGCGGAAGGAGGAACGGGCCTCCTTCGCAATGACCTGCTCGTTAAGGTAGAAATGTTGAAGCGACAAAGAACAACCTCGTTTGTTTAATTAAGTGATATGCATACATGTACGCAAGGAGCATCGGTGCTGGCTCGAGCTGCTGGACATCGTTGTGTTGTGCGGGATATATGTGCATGTTCGCAAAGAACCAGGCGTGGAGAACGCGACATTACTTATTAAAGGCATCCTTGAGCTTTTCCCAGGTGGAGCGCTCGCCAGCGACCTCCTCGCCCATATCGTCGGCAAGTTGCTCGAGCAGTTCGCGTTGATGGTCGGTAAGCTTTTTCGGGATGGAGACCGTAATATGGACATACAAATCGCCGCGAACGTCGGAGCGGGGCTTCGGCATACCGTAGTTGCGAACACGAATGACCTGGTCGTTTTGACACCCATCGGGAATGCGTACCGGGACCTTCTCATCGGGAAGGATGCCGTCAACCTCGATCTCCGCACCGAGGGCGGCTTGGATCATGGAAACCTTTGCCTCCATATGCAGGTTGTCTCCATCACGCTGGAAGACGTCGTGAGGAAGAATTCGGATGGTTACGAGCAAATCGCCCGGCTCGGCGCCGTTGAGACCGGCCTCGCCATAGCGGGGAATGCGAACCTGCTGTTGGTCGTGGATTCCCGCAGGCACGTCCACGCTCAGACGTTGGCGATCGGGCGCTCGTCCCTGACCTTCGCAATCGGGGCAGGGGTTTTCGATCATCTGTCCGGTGCCGTTGCAACGCGAACAGGTTTGGGCGGACTGCATGTTGCCGAGGATGGTTTGTTGGACGGTGACGACACGGCCCTTGCCGTTGCATTCCGTGCAAGTAACTTGACGGCCGCCTTCGCCCAGACCAGTGCCATGACACGTATCGCAGGGTGCGAGGCGGTCATAGACGATTTCCTTCTTGGTGCCGGTTGCAACCTCCTCGAGAGTGACGCGCAATCCGATGCCCATGTCGCGACCCTCACGACGGGCACGACGGGCACCACCGCCCGCGGCGCCTCCGAAGAAGCTGCTGAAGATATCCCCCATTCCGCCGAAGATGTCCTCCATGTCGACATAGCCGGGACCGCCCGCGCCACCGCCGGCTGCGCCAGGGATGGTGCCGAAACGGTCATATTGCGCGCGTTTGTTCCTATCAGAGAGGACGTCGTAGGCCTCGTTCAGCTCTTTGAACTGGTTCTCGGCGTCAGGGTCTTTGTTGACGTCCGGATGGAGTTGTCTCGCCTTCTTGCGAAACGCCTTTTTGATTTCTTCCTCGGTCGCATCACGCGATACGCCGATAACCTCATACAGGTCCTTAGCCATGCTGATTCGTTACCCTTCTTCCTTTATTGCCGCGGGATGTGCGCGGTGTTATTCCTCATGCAGGGCCTGTGATGCGGCCCGGACAGCGTTAATTACCTTTGAATAGTCCATGCGTGTCGGACCGATGACAGCGACGACTCCTGCGCTTGAGCCACGCCCGTATTTGCTTGCGACCACCGAAACCCCAGGAAGGCCAAAATCAGGGTTTTCGGTCCCAATGGTGACTTTAGGTCTCGTTTGACCCACTTCTTGCGGTTGGTCGACCAATTGGAGCAAAACCGTGTCGTCCTCAAGCACCTGCATAATGGGAACCAGGGATCGTGACGAGGCGAACTCGGGTTGGGTCATCAGTGAGCTTAAGCCTAGGCGATAGGAATGAGGCATGCCGGAGTCGTGCGCCGACGCCTTCAGGCAGTCAACGATCTCGTGGAGGACCGCTCGGACGTAGGTGTTGTGATAGGACTCCCGGATGCTGATCTCAAGGCCCGATTCAAGCTCCGTGAGGCTTTTGCCCGAGAGAGCCTCGTTGAGGAAGCGTTGCACCATAGCGATGTCTTCAACATTGACTGGTTCGCTGAATTCCATCTGGCGATTGAGGACGTTGCCCTCTTCCGTGATGAGCACGAGCAAAACGCGATAGGTATCCATGGTGACCAAGGTGATCTGTTTAATGGAAAGATCGCGCACCGTGGGCGCCATGACGACAGAGAGGCAATCGGTCATGCGAGCAAGAACCTGGGAGGTCCGCTCGAGAAGCGAATCGAGCTCGGAAGCGTGGGATCGCAACTCCTCGGTCACGGCACCATAATCGCCTTCATCAGAAACAAGTCCCTGGTCGACAAGGGAATCGACGAATGCACGATAGCCGTGGTCGGTGGGAATTCGTCCCGCAGACGTGTGCGGTTGGGAGATCAGCCCTGCCTCTTCGAGGGCGGAAAGCTCATTGCGAACGGTCGCCGGACTCACACCGAGTTGGTAGCGCTCGGTCAGCGTACGCGACCCGACAGGCATCGCGTTTGCTACATATTCCTCGATAAGTGCGCGTAAGACTCTTTGTCGACGATCCGAAAGCAAGACTAATTCACTCCTTTTGTATAAGCACCGATAGTTTAGCAGCCTCAAGCGAAGAGTGCTAATCCTTATCGAAACTCACACAGAAAGTTCGTGAAAGGTGTCTCTAGGTTGTTCGGACGAAGGTTCACGTGAGGTCAACATCCCCTAGTCGGTATCCTTCTAGGATATTTGAGGAACTCCCCCTTGAAATCCCTTCAGAAGCTCCCTTAGGTATCCCCTTTGAAGCGCTCATGTCCAAGCGCGGGGACGTGTCAGCAGAGCTTGCCGCCCTTCAGAAACTTTCTCAGATCCCCCCTTAGAAACTCCCTCAGAAACCGAACAAGGCGGTCGACAGGTAACGCTCGCCGGTGTCAGGCAAGATGCAAACGATGAGTTTGCCCTCATTTTCCGACCGCTTTGCGAGAATCTCAGCAGCAGCAAGCGTGGCACCCGAGGTGATTCCGACAAGCAAGCCTTCATGGGCGGCAAGCTCGCGGCCGGCGGCATACGCCTGCTCATCCTCGATGGTGATGATCTCATCGTAGGAATCCGTATCGAGGGCTTTCGGCACGAACCCGGCCCCGATGCCTTGAAGGTCGTGCTTGCCTACCGCTCCTCCGGACAACACGGGAGACCCTGCGGGCTCGACCGCTATGATCTTGATGGCGGGGTTTTGAGCCTTGAGGAACCTGCTTATCCCGGTGATAGTCCCGCCCGTACCGACGCCGGCAACGACCATGTCGACCTTGCCGTCGGTCTGCTCCCAAATCTCGGGTCCGGTGGTGCGCTCGTGGACCGCAGGATTAGATGGGTTCTCAAATTGGCCGGGGATGAAAGCCTTCTCAAAGGTTGAGCTCAGCTCCTCAGCCTTGGCTATGGCTCCCGCCATGCCTTTCTCTCCTTCAGTGAGTACAAGCTCGGCGCCATAGGCGGCCATCAGGTTACGTCGCTCGATGCTCATGGTCTCGGGCATCGTGATGATGAGGCGATAGCCGCGAGCGGCAGCAATGGCAGCGAGGCCGACGCCGGTGTTTCCGCTTGTTGGCTCAATGATGACCGTGTCCTGATCGAGCAAGCCCCGACTCTTTGCATCATCGAGCATGGAGAGGGCGGTGCGGTCCTTTATTGAGCCGGCAGGGTTCATCCGTTCAAGCTTGCCGATGATTCTCGCCTTCAAACCATGGTTCTTCTCGAAGTTTCCCAATTCAACAAGAGGAGTATTGCCAATGATTTCGGTAACGTCTCGGTAAATCGTCATCTCATGTTCCTTTACAACTAGTCTTTGGCTTTGATTGGGATCCATTATAGTGAAGCGAACATGGCGGCGTCCGTGTGTCAGTCGAAGAACGATCGGTTTTATTGTTTAAACGTCTCGCTAGCCGGCTCGGCCTCAAGAAGGCTACCAGCCTCCTCAAGCAGCTCTCGCCATTCCTCAAAATCAAAGGGAACCGGAAGGAAGTTTTCAACCTTGGCGTCAACTAAAGGCGCATCGGTTTCAAGGAAGATACGCTCGCGGGGGACTTGTCTCACACAGGCACGCCCGCGCTTCGTGGAGAGCATGCGGGGACCGACGGAGAAGCAACAGCCGATACGGTAGGCATACATAAGCTGGTCGCTCGTGCCGCTGAACCAATGGATGATCACTTGGCACGAATCGCATACGCCCGTTGAGTCCAATATGCCCAAAAGGACGTCGTAAGCCTGAACGCAATGGATGCTGATAATCTTGTCTCCCTGCTCAGCACACGCGTTCAGGATACGGGTGATCGCTTCGATCTGCATGTCGTCGGTGGCCTCAAAGCGAGGGCTGAAATCGAGTCCGATCTCCCCCACGAAACGGGTTGCCGGCAACAACTCCAAGAATTGGTCAAGCGACGTCTCGTCTTCACCGACCCACCAAGGATGCAGTCCTAGGCCTAAATCGATGTTGGGATGGGATTGGAGGCGCCCTTGCAACCCAAGATACTCAACAGGGGTAACGGTGCAACAAAACGCGCCGATTCCTTGGAGTTCGGCCGCATCGGCAAGCGCTTCCGGTTGTTGGGCGAATCCAAGATGGCAGTGGGCGTCGTACAGGTCGTAATCGAGATTTCTCTCCTGTATCGGACGAATGAACGTATCGGTACGTTCGTGATAGTCGGATGAATCCAACAGTTCTCCTTTTCTCGAGGCAATAATGAGCAAGCTTCGTGTTTTACGGGGCAAGCTCGAAAATGCGGCCATAAAGCTCATTGCCGCAAAGCCAACCAAGCTGGGTAGGTACAAAACGATCGCCATCGGAAGCGTTGTCCGCACAAACAGCCAAATCGACCAGGTTGCCATTCGCGTCGACCATGTCGGCTTCCACGGCACCGAGGGTATCGCTATCCACCTGGGCGATAATACCACTCTCAGGGGAAATAAGCGACACAAGGCCCAATCTACATAACCTCATGAAGACGGAGGGGGCGTCGGGCAACAATGCAGAGCAATCCCTCACCATTCCGACGGATACCCCTTTGCTCATGCGCATGCCAAGCATGAGGTCTTCCGCGCGCATTTGGGCGGCATCGAGATCGTCGACGATATAGCCATCCTTTTTACGCATGCGTCGCTCGGCGTTTTGAGTCATGGTGGTAGCGCTTGTGCCAAGGCCAAGATAGGGCTTTCCCGTCCAATATGAGATATTGTGACGACATTCAAACCCTGGCTTGGCATAGCTTGCAACCTCATAGCGATGGTAGCCCGCCTCGCTAAGGAGCTTAGCACCCCGCTCCATGCAGGATGCTTGCACATCATCGTCTGGATAAGGCAATTTGCCACGACGAACCGCCTTGGCAAACGGGGTTCCCTTCTCAATGGTTAAAGGATAGATGCTCACATGGGCGACACCGAGTTCGATGGCGTGACGAACGGAGTGCTCAAAGGAATTCAATGTCTGTCCGGGAACTCCGCACATAAGGTCAACGCTCACATTGTCAAATCGCTCAAGGGCAAGATGAATCGCCTCGTCTGCCATCGAGGAGTCATGTGCCCGACCCAAGATCTTGAGCTCATCATCGTCAAAGCTTTGAACGCCGACGGAAAGGCGGTTCACGCCAAGGGCGTAGATGTCACGAATAAGTTCGGGTGTTACGCTTTCAGGATTTGCCTCCATGGTGCACTCGACATCAGGTTCAAGGCGCATGCTCAGGCTCAGAGCATAGAGAAGGCTGCTCAGACGCCCCTGACCGATATGGCTCGGTGTGCCACCGCCGATATAGACGGTCTCGAGGTGGGTCAACTCCCCCTCCTTGGCCGTCCTGCGGATTTGTATGACAAGTTGCTCGATATACTCGTCGATTTCCTTGTGGTCGCGCGGAAGATCAAATGAGGTGAAATCACAGTAGTCGCATTTTTTGACACAAAAGGGGATGTGGAGGTAAAGAGCCTTATAAGGGTCATGAGGCATGGTTGACTCCCCCCTTTGTTTTCTCCCCGAGAAGTTCGGGATGTTGGTCGTAAAACGTTGTTGCATAGGTCAGGACTTCATCGAAGACCGCGTTGAAATCATCGAGGGTTACACATCGGTTGAACTTACCTCGCGCCATACTCGCTCCAGGTAACCCGCTCATATACCAAGCAGCGTGTTTTCGCATACGCACGATGTTGCGACCAACGCGCCTCTCCAACAACTCCGCGTGGCGGCGTGCCATTGCGATTCGCTGTTCGAACGTGGGTTTGGCCTGCGCTTTTGATCCTGCTAGAGCTAATTTTACCTCAGAGAACACCCAAGGGTTTCCTTGTGCTGCACGACCGATCATAACGGCATCGCACCCGGTCTCCTTCATGAGGCCAACAGCGTCGGATCCGCTACGTACATCTCCGTTTCCTATCACAGGAACGGAGACGCCCTCCTTGACGCGTCTTATAACGCCCCAATCGGCACAACCGTGATACATCTGTTGGGCATACCGACCGTGGACAGCAAGGGCGGAGGCGCCTGTTTGTTCAAGGACGCGGGCAAATTCGGGGGCGGTCTCATCTCCCTCGAAGAATCCACGGCGAAACTTGCAGGTCACCGGAACATCAACAGCTGCTACTATCGAGCTGACGATACGCGCTGCGAGCACAGGGTCGCGCATGAGTGCCGATCCGTCCCCTTTTCCTGCAATCTTGCGAGCGGGACATCCCATGTTGATGTCGAGGTACGCGATCCGCTCCCCCATTGACTCGACAATCCACGCCGCCTCCTTCGCCATGACGTCCGGCTCGTGACCAAACATCTGGACAGCGACGATCTTCTCTCCGGGCGCCATGGTGAGCAGATGACGGGTCTTCTCATTGGCAAAAGAGAGCGCTTTGGCCGAGACCATCTCTGTGTACGTAAGATCAGCGCCTGCCTCAAGGCAAAGTGCGCGCATCGCCTCGTCGGTTACACCCGCCATGGGAGCCAAGATCACGCGATGGTCCTCGAAAAACGGATACAAGTCGAAGTAGCCGCCCTTTGTCATCAATCATCAACCTTCAAGATCGCCATAAACGCCTCTTGGGGTACCTCGACGTTTCCGATTGCCTTCATACGCTTCTTGCCGGCTTTTTGCTTCTCTAACAACTTGCGTTTACGGGAGATGTCGCCGCCGTAGCACTTTGCGAGAACGTCTTTGCGCTTCGCCTTGACCGTCTGGCGCGAAAGGACGCGACCGCCGACGGCTGCCTGGATCGGTACCTCGAACATCTGGCGAGGGATGATCTCCTTGAGCTTCTCGCAAAGCACGCGCCCACGCTCATAGGCCTTATCCTTGTGGACGATGAAGGAAAGTGCGTCGATGGGCTTGCCTGAAAGAAGGATGTCAAGCTTTTGAAGATCGCCCGGCTTGTAGCAGGAGAACTCGTAGTCAAGGCTCGCATAGCCCTTCGTGTTGGATTTGAGCTTGTCGAAGTAATCCATGATCAACTCGGACAGGGGCATCTCCCAAATCTGCTCAACAGTCGTCGCAGAGATGTAGTTCATGTTGATGAACTGGCCGCGACGTTGGGAGGTGAGCTCCATGACTGCGCCGACATATTCGGGCGGGACAAGTATCTTGGCCTTGAGGAAAGGTTCCTCGATGTGGTCATAGGTGCCCGCGTCAGGCATCTCCTGGGGGCTGCGAATGGTGAGGTATTCGTCCGAATCGCGACGCATGTATACGTGATATTCAACGCTTGGCGCCGTGGCAAGCAGGTCGAGGTTAAACTCGCGTTCGAGGCGCTCTTTCACGACCTCCATATGAAGAAGGCCGAGGAATCCGACACGGAATCCGAAACCGAGCGCGATGGAGGTCTCGGGTTCCCACTCGAGGGCGGGATCGTTCAATACGAGCTTCTCGAGCGCTTCCTTGAGCGGTTCGTATTGGTCAGATTCGATGGGAAACAGGCCCGTGTAGACCATGGGTTTGGCCTCGCGATACCCAGGAAGCGCCTCAAAGGCTCCGTTTGTGGCTGATGTGATGGTGTCGCCGGTCTTGCATCGCGATACGTCTTTGAGTCCCGTGACGAGGTATCCGACTTCCCCAAAGGTTAATGAGGGCATTGCGACCTCGGCCGGACGACGGGCGCCCACCTCTTCGACGAGAGTCTCGGCGCCGGTGGCCATCATACGGATTTTGTCGCCTTTCTTGACGCTTCCGTCAACGACGCGAATAAGCGCAACCACACCACGATAGGCATCGAAATAGGAGTCGAAGATGAGCGCCTTGAGTGGCGCATCAGGGTCTCCTTGGGGAGCGGGAATGTTGTAGACGACGGACTCGAGAAGATCGTGCACACCCACCCCGGTCTTGCCGCTTGCAAGAACCGCGTCATCGGCGGGGATGGCAAGGCCGTCTTCGATCTCCGCACGGACCCGCTCAGGCTCGGCGCTTGGGAGGTCAATCTTGTTGATCAGGGGAATGATCTCGAGGTTGTTGTTCATAGCGAGCATCGCGTTTGCCACGGTTTGGGCTTCCACGCCTTGGGTCGCATCGACGACGCAGACCGCACCTTCACAAGCTGCTAGGCTACGGCTCACCTCATAGGTGAAGTCCACATGGCCGGGTGTATCGATAAGGTTGAGCTGGTAGGTCTCGCCGTCGTCCGCCTCGTATTCCACTCGGACCGCCTGGCTTTTGATGGTGATGCCGCGCTCACGTTCGATGTCCATGCTGTCAAGCAATTGTTCTTTCATATCGCGGCTTGCTACGGTTCCCGTCATCTCGAGGATGCGGTCAGAAAGGGTGGATTTGCCGTGATCGATATGGGCAATGATGCTGAAATTACGGATATGGGATGCTGTCTTGATCATCGTCGCTCTCAAAGAATAGGTTTTGTCTTTAGTTGGCATTGTCTTTAGCCGAATTATTATACCGTATACTCCCCCGTCGAGACTGCCTGTCGTCTCACTTGACGGGTCAAACTTTTTTGTAACGGGAGCAAATTACCCCGTGACATACCAGTCAAGCTTTGGTACCCTGATTAAACGCGTGTTCAGCAACGACATTGGCTTTGCCAACCTGCGGACGTGGCCGCAACAAGGGTTCGTTATTGCTGAGTGACCGATTGGTCCAGAAGCTGGGAAATCCCGACCGCTTCAATAGGCACAGCAAGAATGCCGCCTAAAGGCGCATGTCCCCAAGCGGGCTTGCAAGCTGCAATCGGTTAGTCAGCAGTAACGAAGCCGCATCTCCACTCCCTCGTTGCTTGAAGCGTGAAAATACCCAACGTCCAAGTATTGGAGGATCATCATGGCAAATATTAAGAGCCAAAAAAAGCGTATCATCACCGCAGAGAAGTCCCGTCAGCGCAATCGTGCCTACAAGGCCGAGTTGAAGACCGCCGTTCGTCGCGTTCGTGAGGCAGTGGCCGCCGGCAACGGTGCCGAGGCTTACGCAAACGCCGCCAAGGCTTGCCGCTTGCTCGACAAGGCTGCTTCCAAGGGCATCATCCACAAAAACCAAGCCGCTAACCGCAAGTCCGGTGTAATGGCTCTCGCCAACACCATCGTTACCGCCGAGGACATCGCCGCCTACACCAAACCTGAAGTCAAGCCTGCTGCCGCTACGGGCAACAAGAAGGCTGCAAAGTTCGCCGCAAAGCAAGAGGCTTACAAGGTCGCCAACGCTGAGAAGGCCGCCCGTCGTGAGGCTCATGCAAAGGCTGTTGCCAAGGCTGCCGCTCGCAAGGCAAAGGCTGCTGCAGAGGCAGCTGCCGCCGAGGAGGCCGCGGAGGACGCTGAGTAATTCACTCGACAAAACCCGTAGATTTTGGGGCTCTCTTAGGAGGGCCCTATTTTTGTGATGGGTTTTTGAGGAGATTTTTGAGGGAGTTGTTGGGGGATCGTTTGGGAGTTTGGCGAAAGTTTTACCAGGGAGTCGTTTGGGGAGTTTAGGAGTCGTCAGCGTTTAGGCACGACCGTCAAAAGCCAGTCTTTGAAGGTCTCCCGATCATTGGAACCGGTCTTGATTGCACGCTCACACTCCCGCGCAAGCCTTAAAGCCCCGCGTAACTCTTCCGGTTTCCAATTTCTTGCCCACATGGTGTGGTTCTTAATCTGCCAAGCTTGAACGGCGCGCCTACGAAACGCCCCTATTTCCTTAGGGATGTCGGTGGTGGCTCCCCTTTTTGTGAGGGACTGAACACACATAAGTTCACGGAGACGATTGGCGCAGGACGGCAACAACACAAACGTTGAGATCGATTTCATAGAGTCAAACAAGATCAGGCACCTTTTGAGATCGCGCGAGGCAAATGCGTCGACAAGCTCCCAAGGCTTTGGCTCGGATTTGCGAACGACAAGGGATTCGACCTCGCGGACCGAGACCGCACTCGAGCCCTGATGTGCCAAAGATAACTTCTTGACCTCTGCGTCGAGCGCGACCGTGTTCGTGCCTATCAGCTCAATGAGTCTCCGCGCGGCACCCTCACTAAAGGGTACGCCATATCCTTGGCCGAGGTTGCGGACCATTCCGACAAGCTCGGCCTCCTTCTTTTGCGCGCATTCGATGACGGCTGACTTGCCGAGAGCCGCAACGGCCTTGTATAAGCGGGTATTCTTGGCGAGCTTGTCCGCATCGAGGATCACGACGGTAGAGGAGTTGGGGTTTTCGAGGTATGAGACGAGTTCCTCGCTGTCCGCTTTGCGCAGCTTGTCAACATGGGCCACCTCCACAAGGCGCATATCGCTTGCAAAGGGGACGGTGTTTGCTGCAAGCACGATCTCTGTACCCGTTGCGGTCTCGCCGTCGAATTTGTCGTAGTTGAACGCAAGGGCCCCCTCTTTGTCGAGCCTCGACCGAAGGCGGGTGAGGACGGCGTTTCGTTTCAACTGGTCCTCTCCCACGGTCAGATACGCAGGAAGAAGCGGTTTCGAAGTCGCCATTGGCCTCCCCTCCCAAAATCTCCTAGGAACGCATGCGAGAACATGAAAACGCGAAAAGCTCACGCCTTCGCATTATAGCAACTCTGTGAAGGGTCTACCCTTGCTCAATATGAGACGCTCAGGGAGAAACAGAAACGCTTTGTACTCCGATGGAACACATGATATCTCCCGACTCGTCGGTGCGATACACCTTTGAGCCTGCAAGGCGCAACGATTCCAAGGTCGAAGTGGCGGGGTGTCCATAGGAGTTGTATGCTCCGACGCTGACAAGAGAGATCTTTGGCGAAAGCTTTCGTGCAGTATCATCGTCGATCGCCTTTCTCGAGCCGTGGTGGCCTACCTTATAGATATCGACCGATGACAACACCCCGCGCTTAAGCATCTCGTCTAGTTGGGTGTCCTCAGCATCACCGCACAACAGGGCCCGAGCGTCGCACGAACCGTCTCCATCGGCGTCGAAGTCGGCAAAAAGGCACAAGCTATCGCAATTGCCTCCCTCATCCACATACCGATACGGCCATATGACGGAAAATTCAACTCGCCCAAGCGTTATCGAATCGCCCTCGGATACGCCCTTTACGGAGTCGTCGCCTACGAGTTTTTTCGCATTCGCGACCATATCTGCGCAGTTTGAGCAAGGACAGCTAAAGGCATCGCGGTGGATTATCACGCAATCTACCTGCACAATGCCCGTGAGGGCGCCCAGGGATCGGACGTGGTCGGCATCAGCATGGGTCAAGATTACCGCGTCAAGGTGGACGATGCCCGCCCTCGCCAAGGCCGCAAGAAGTTTCTGGTCTTCTTTGCCCGTATCGATAAGGATGGCGTTACCTCCATCCCGTACAAGGATGGCATCTCCTTGTCCGACGTCGAGCGCGACAAGCTGGAGTCCCGCCTGTGTTGAGCCGACGGAATAGCACACAAGTGACGTAGCTACCAGAAAAGCTACCAGTATGCTTACGGCTGCAACGCTCAGGCGAGGCCACCAGCGCCACAAAAGCGTTGCCGCAACCGCAGTTGCAACGATGGATATGGGTACGTTTCCGACGAAAGGGACGCTCGCGAAAGGCAACGACGATACGAGGTGTATCGTTGCACACATCACCTCGCACATCGCCAGGGCCAATCCCAACAACAGCGTACCTACCGGAGGTACTATCACCGCCAAAAAGGACGCCAAGACTCCAAACATACATACCGCCGTGAACAATGGCGCGGCTACAAGGTTGGCAATCGGGGAAATGATTGGGAGCTGGTTGAAGAGACATGCCGACAAAGGGGCAGATAGGATGCTTGCAGCCATAGTGGTTGCGACCGATTCCCCGATTTTCCTCAACGCCGGGATCTTAAAGTCTGAGGTCCACCCCAGGAATAGCTTCGTGAAGACAAGAATGCCAAGTACCGAGGTGGCAGAAAGCGCAAGGGAGGTTGAAACCGCGGATTGGGGCTCGAAGGCTATAAATGCGAGCAGGCACACCCCAAGGGCGTTAAGTGACGACGCCCTCCGTCGAACCGTGAAGGCGACAAGCGACGCGCTCGCCATGAGTGCCGCACGAATCGCCGATATCGGCATCCCCGTGAATACGAGATACCCAAACACAAGGGCAACTTGCAACAGGGTCTTTCGAACCTTTGAGACGCGAAAGGTTGAAAGTATAGATCCAAGCAACATCGTGACAAGCGACAAATGAGACCCTGACACCGCTACAAGATGGGCAAGACCGGCGATTTTGAAATCGGTATAGGCATCACTGTCATAAAGGTCTACGCGATACCCGCATACCAGGGCGCAAAGAACCGCACGGACCTCTTCCGACCCGCCTAATCCACAAATCGCGTCGATTGCGACATTTCTTATATCGATTACCCCACCGAGAAGATCTGACCTCGAACCAGGAGTGATTTTTTTAGGAGTGACGGTGCCGACGATTCCGTTCGTCCAAGAGGATTGCGCGCTTTGCTCGGAATCCGGCGCAATGGTCCCGGTAACGCTGAGAACCTGACCGTAGCGCAAAATCGATTCCTCTGCATCGAGATACACGCGAACTTTATATCGATGCCCCGCCTCGTCATAGGCGTACGCTGTCGCGAATCGAGAAAAAGTGGGCTCGCGAGCGTCATCAAGGAGCTCAAGTACTTTGACATCGATCGACCCGTCGTTGACGGTATCCAACAAGCAGCGTTGAACATATGCCCCATTTGCGGCTGAGCTGGTCCCGATGGCGAGACCGAGAAGGACCGACATCAACACCAGCCTTCCCGTCTTTATCCCCAAAGCAAGAAAGGCAACGCCAAACACCACGCCCACAACGAGAAATCCAAAGGCGAGGCCATCCAGCACCTCGCGAAACAACGTATAGAGCGCTGCACATGACCCCCAGCAGATAAGAGAGCAAAGAAGGACCGGGGGGATGGAGGGGCGTATGTGTGTATCTGTTGCTGTCTGCTCCCCGTGGGCAAGACAGCTGCGTATGAACAGCTCAACACGTTGAAGGAAACGACTCCTCGTCCATTCTCTATCCGTTGAATATAGACGTCTCATAAGAAGCGTCAGACGGTAAGGGAGCTTCTCATCTTCTCAAGCGTCTTCTCTCCTATACCCGACACACGCGTCAGGTCGTCAACAGAGGAAAACAAACCGTTCTTCTCGCGTTCTTCTACGATTTTTCTCGCAGTCACCTCCCCTATTCCACTGACGGTTTGGAGCTCATCGGTCGATGCATAGTTGATGTTGACCTTTCCTTCGGCATTAATGCCAAGGGAAGCAGAGGCAGTCGATACGTCAGGTGAAGAGGAATCTGCTAGGGGGGCGACACGTATTTGCTCCCCATCGACGACCTCTCTTGCAAGGTTTAAAGAGGCTGTATCCGCCTCCTCGGTGAAATCCCCGGCACGCTCAATGACGTCGACGACATGCGAGCCAAAAGGCACCGCATATACCCCGGGATTGTGAACACACCCGACTACGTGGACATAGATGAGATTCCCGGTCGGTTCGTCGACTTCATTTGTCATATTTTCATTTTCGGTAGTGACGCTGTAGCTTGGTGCCGATCGACACGTGTTTAATGCGAGAACCGTACCCACAAGCAGCGCTATCAGTACGATTACCAAACCGACAATCAGGGGCTTTGTGGCCTCGCGGCCCTCTTCCTCGTCCAATCCGAACGGGACATCCTCGTACTTGCCGTCTTTGAACATCGACTTGCCTCCTTACCTCACTGGCAAAGCAAGGTAGCATGACGATATTCCGATTCCTCTCTCTTGTTTGTTCTCCTATTTCCCTACCCATTGTCTTTATTGTTCATGGTTTTGCTCCAAAAAAATCCCGCACCGGACAACGCCAGATACGGGATTTGTCGGGGATTTATCCGATTATTGTTCGGAATCCGTCTCCGATTTATCCGATTTATGCGGTTTCTTCTTCTTGTACGAAGGGCATACGTAGTCATGCACCTCTGCGGAGGCGACAATCTCGGGAATCCAACGGTCGAGGGGAAGTAGAGACTCAGCAGCGAGCACTTCGTCGAGCTTCGCGTGGGTCTCCGGTGAGCGCGGCATGAACAACGTGCAGCAATCAGGTGCGTCTTGGGAGGAGATCTCGAATGTTCCGAGTTGTTGTGCCATGTCGATGATCTCAATTTTGTCTGTTCCGATGAGGGGGCGGAAAATCGGCATATTGACGCTCTCGTCGGTTGCTCTGAGGTTTTCCAAGGTTTGCGAAGCGACCTGTCCGAGACTTTCACCTGTCACCAAAGCGCCAGCTCCCTCACGCCCCGCAAGTTGTTCGGCCACTTTAAACATGAGGCGGCGATACATGATGACACGAAGTTGAGGCGGTACAATCAGGCTTATTTCCCGTTGGTAGTCCCCAAACGGTACAACATACACGCGTGCGACGCATCCCGTCTTTTCGAGTACCTCCGCAATCTCATCTACAAGATACTCGCTTGCATCAGAGGTTTGAGGGCGGCCGGAGAAGTGCACGCCGAGACAGATCGCTCCGCGTCGGGCCATGCGCCACATCGCGACAGGTGAATCAATCCCACTGGACAAAAGACACATGACACGCCCGCTACTCCCGACCGGCAAACCTCCGATTGCGCGGATGCTTCGAGCGTACACATAGGAGGCGTTTTGCACCACTTCGCAACCGACGGTGACGTCAGGGTTCTTCATGCGTACGCTCTTCTCCGGGAAATTCTCGCAAAGTATGGAACCGATCAGTTGGTTCATTTCCATCGAGTTGATGGGGAAATCGGTGTGGTTTCTGCGGGCAGCGACCTTAAAGGTATCAAAGGGCTCGGATTGCCTAAGCGCCAAGATCGCAGCACGCCCCATCTGTTCGATGTCTCGTTCACACTTGAACCCGCATGACACCCGTGCCACGCCTGGCACTCGGGCAACGATCTCAGAAACCTCGACCACCGTCTCATACTCGGTTCCTTCCTTGAGGAAGATACAGAGACGTCCAGAGATACGATGAATCGTCACAAGGGGGTAAACCTTAAGGAGCGTCTCGAGGTTTTTGAGGAGACGCATCTCAAACGTCGCACGGTTGTGACCTTTGAGGCCAATCTCGTGGTAGTGCACCAATACGATGCTTTGGAACTCAACTTCTGCTTTTGGCATTTCGTGCTCCCAAGTTTTTACGTCCGGAGAAAAGAAAAGGCGACGCGGAACCCCGATCACCTTTCCCTTTGACAAAGAAGACAAAACGACCGCCGCGTTCACGACGGTCGTTCAGATTATCCTAGTGATTCTTGATGTCGATGGATTCAGAATCGTAGGAGACGTCACCAGAAGCAACCTCGGCAAAAGCCAAAGACAAGGGCTTCTTGTCGGCAACGCGAGCGATTTCGGCGGCAGATTCAAGTTGAAGTGCGCGCTCACGTTGACCGTGCATCATCTCGTTGATGTCATAGGCACGCTTTGAAGCAAGGGCGCAAAGCAAGAAACGATCGTTGTCAGTCTTTTCAAGCAACTTGTCAATTTTTGGTTCGATAATGCTCATTCGGCTCTATCCTCGTCTATCGTTCGGCGTTTTCATTCACGTAATCTACCAGCTCTTTGAGAGCTACCTCAAGCTGGTCATTTACCAGCCGCTTATCATACTCCATTTTCTTGGAAAGCTCCACCCTTGCCGTCTCTAAACGGGTAAGAATCACACTTTCCTCAACGTTGTCCCCTCGCCCGCGAAGACGTTGCTCAAGGACCTCAAATGTCGGCGGCTCAATAAAGACAAGGTGGGCTTGGGGCAATTTCTCGCGGACTTGAAACGCGCCCTGCACCTCAATCTCGAGAATGACCTGCTCTCCTGCTGACATGTGCTCCAACACGGGCGCCACAGGCGTACCATAGCAATTACCCGAATATTCCGCCCATTCCAAAAATCCGTCCTGGGCTACGAGGTCCATAAACTCCTCGCGTGTCTTGAAGAGGTAGTTGACCCCGTCGACCTCACCCTCGCGCGGTTGTCGTGTGGTCGCGGAAACGCTGACCCAACAGTCAGGAACTTCCCGCAAAAGACGACCCACCAAGGTGCCCTTGCCGGCACCCGATGGGCCAGATATGACAAACAAATTGCCGGATCTCAACGTATTAGCCCAAACGCTCGATAAGGTCGGAACGTTGACGCTCGCCGAGTCCGCGCAAGCGGCGGGATTCAGCAATCTTGAGTTCGCGCATGATCTTCTCAGACTTGGCCTTACCATATCCAGGAAGAGTCTCGATGAGAGCAGAGACTTTCATGCGGCCGATGATGGGGTCCTCGCGCATCTCAATAACCTGGGAAACGCGTAGCTTGCCGGTACGGAGTTGCTCACGAATCTCAGCACGCTTGGCGCGAGCCATCTTTGCCTTCTCGAGGGCGGCAGCACGTTCTTCATTGGTAAGAGTTGGAATGGTCATGGTTCTCTTCTCCTCTGTTAGCTTAAACACTCTAACACCTTGGGCTTACCCAAAGTTGTTCCCAGAGACACTATACGATTTTTTAAGTGTTCCCGTTTAAAAATCCTTGCTCAAGCGCGAGGTTTTTTCGTGAATCTCTACAAATCGCAATTGCACGCGATTACAGCCCCGACAACTCAGCAGCGATTGCGTCAAATGCGACAACGGGGTCTGGCGCGGCAGTTATGGGCCGTCCAACGACGATGTGGGATGAGCCGTTCTCGAATGCCTTTCTCGGCGTGGTCACGCGACTTTGATCCCCTAGGTCTGCTCCCGCCGGTCGAACACCGGGGGTGACGATATAGGCATCCGGACCTAGGGCCTCACGCAGCATGGGGGCTTCCTGGGGAGAGCAAACGACACCGGAGATCCCCGCTTTCGCCGTCAGGCCCGCAAGCATTTTGACTTGCTCGACCGTGTTACGCGTCACGCCAATCTCGTCGAGAGTCTCGTCGTTCATGCTGGTAAGCACCGTGATACCAAGCGTGATAGGCATCTCGCGACAAAGATGTGTCGCCGCCTTCTCCGCGCCGCGAAGAGCAGCCTCCATCATAGCGACACTGCCGCTCGCATGCATGGTGATCATGTCGGCGCCGCTCAGGATGGCCGCGTATGCCGCTCCCTCGACCTGGTGGGGAATGTCGTAGAACTTAAGATCGAGGAAAACATTGAACCCGCGCTCCTTTAGGGCCTTAACAATTCGGGGTCCGGCGGCATAATACAAGGTCATACCTATCTTCATCCATTTTGCCTTGCCCTCAAGGGAAGTGGCAAGCCCCAAGGCCTCCTCCTCCGAGCAATCAAGTGCGACGATGACGCGCTCGATTGCGGGCACATCATGGAAATCTAGCATTTCAATGCTCCAATCAACTCGTTGACGTCCTCGATACCTTGCGACTCGCAATAGGCGCGAATACCGTTGATGACGTCGATGGTAGCGCGGGGGTTGACGAAGTTCGCGGTGCCGACAGAAACAGCTGTGGCCCCAGCGAGCATGAACTCCACCGCATCCTCGCCGGTGGAGATACCGCCCATGCCAAGGATCGGGATAGAGACAGCCTTGCTTGTTTGCCACACTTTAGCGAGGGCCACAGGCTTGATAGCAGGGCCGGAAAGGCCACCTGTGACACGAGCCAGCAAAGGGCGTCGGGTATGAATGTCCACCGCCATGCCGAGCAGGGTGTTGATAAGGGAGACGGCATCCGCGCCGGCAGCCTCGGCTGCTTTGGCGATAGTGGTGATATCGGTTACGTTGGGTGTCAACTTGATAATGAGCGGCTTGTCCGTCATAGCGCGACACGCTTTGACCGCAGTCCCGACCATCACCGGATCGGTTCCAATCGCCATGCCGCCGGCATCGACGTTGGGGCAAGACAAGTTGATCTCGAACGCATCAGGTACATCCGAGGTGCCGAGTTTCTCCAAACAATCGACGTATTCGGAGACGCTGTGGCCGCAGACGTTGACGATAACGGTGGCACCTTGCTCAGCAAGCCAAGGGAGGTCCTTTGCCAAAAATGCGTCGACACCAGGGTTTTGAAGGCCGATGGCATTCAACATGCCACTGGGGGTCTCAGCAAGACGAGGCATGGGACCGCCGGCCCAAGGAACGCTTGAGACGCCCTTGGTCGTCACGGCTCCAAGCTTGGACACATCGAGAAAATCGGCAAACTGCATACCTGAGCCGAATGTGCCCGATCCGGTAGTGACCGGGTTTTTCATTGCCAACCCACCGAGGTTGATAGCCATATTGACCGTCATCACCAAATCACCTTCTCTGCGGGAAACACGGGACCGTCGACACAGGAGCGCTTGTTGCCGTCAACCGTATCGACGATGCACCCAAGGCACGCGCCGATGCCGCAGGCCATCCTCTTCTCCATGGACACGGAGCAGGCGACGCCATGGTCGGCCGCCATGCCCGCGACGATCCTCATGAGAGGGGTCGGTCCACAGGTCGCAACCCAATCATATCCGCCCTCATTCAGGGCAATCTCGACGAGATCCGTACAAAAGCCAGCATGTCCGTAGGTTCCGTCATCCGTAGCACAACGGGGGTTTTCCCCAAGAAGGTCGCTAAAACGCTTACGACACACAAGCATGCCATGGGTAGCCGCACCGAGAACCGCCGTCGTCTCTATACCGGACGCGACGCAACGCTCGCAAAGCATGTACAGCGGAGCAGCGCCGACTCCACCACCGACCAAAAGGACCTTCTTTGCGCCATTGGGAACGACCCAACCATGCCCGACCGGTCCAACCAAAGACGCAGCGGTTCCCAAAGGCAAGCCGGTCATGACATCGGTTCCGTAACCGACCACTTGGTAGAGGACGTCGATGGTCCCCTGATCGACGTCCGCAGCATAGACCGAGAACGGCCTTCTGAGCGGGTGGTCGTCCATGCCTGGGATCTTCATATGGATGAATTGCCCGGGTAAGACCGTGCGGGAAATGCCCGGTGCCTTCAATGTCATCAAATACAAACGAGGGCCAAGGTTCTCATTACGGAGAATCCAGGCAGACTCTTCTATTACCTTTGCCACTTTTCCTCCCAACGCGTGAACACACAGACTTTCACGCGGTTGATATCTTTATACACAGACGACGCTTTCCGCCCGTGCACATTGTCTTCATTCAACAGGTCAGATGTCCCATTGGGGCAAATCCTGCAACGCAATGACCTGGAGCGCTCGTTGGCGAGCAACCTCCATGCCTGCTACAAGCGCCGTGGCCCCAGCAAGCGTTGTCATGTTCGTCACGTTATGACGCACGGCAGCAGCGCGGATGCGATATCCGTCACTACGGGTATTCTCGCCAAAGGGCGTGTTGATGATCAACGTCACCTCACCTGAGGCTATACGATCAAGAATGCCGCCCTCACCCTCGTGAACCTTACCGATGGTCTCGCATTCGATAGCGTTCGCGAGCAATGTCTGAGCGGTTCCAGCAGTGGCGACCAACTTGAATCCGAGGCGTTGGATATCGCGCGCTACGGGCACAAAGGAGCGCTTGTCCCGATCGCAAACCGAGATGAATGCCGTACCTCCCTTGGGAAGGCTGGAATCGACAGCAAGTTGACCCTTCGCAAATGCTGAGGGGAAGTTGGTGGCAATACCCATGACCTCGCCTGTCGATTTCATCTCGGGACCCAAAATGGTGTCAGAGCCCGGGAATCGGCTGAAGGGCAACACGGCTTCCTTGACGCTGAAGTGGTTGAACATGCGATCGTCCTTGGGCAACCCGAGGTCACGAAGCTTCTCCCCCGCCATAACGCGAGCTGCGACCTTGGCCAAAGGCACGCCTGTGGCCTTGGAGACGAACGGTACGGTCCGACTTGCGCGGGGATTGGCCTCGATGACATAGGCGGCCTGGTCCTTGAACGCGAACTGGATGTTCAAGAGGCCGACGACGCCGAGACGCAGCGCAAGTTTGCGAGCGATGTCGCGGAGTACGTCTTGGTTTGCCTTTGACATGGCAAAAGGCGGGATGCAGCAACTCGAGTCGCCGGAATGGATACCAGCCATCTCAATGTGCTCAAGGACACCACCGATGTATACCTCCTCGCCGTCGCAGATGCAATCAAGATCAAGCTCCACTGCGGACTCAAGGAAGCGGTCGAGGTATACCGGGTGGTCAGGAGATATCTTGGTTGCCTCGGTCATGTACTTGTGGAGTTGGTCGTCGGTGTAGACGATCGCCATGCCGCGGCCGCCCAATACGTAACTGGGACGGACGAGAAGCGGGAACCCGATCTGGCGAGCGACGTTTTTGGCCTCGTCAAAGGTGGACGCCATTCCAGCGGCGGGATAGGTGATCTTGAGCTCGTCAAGGATGGCAGCGAAATGGTCGCGGTCCTCAGCGAGGTCGATAGCCTCAGGCGAGGTGCCCATGACATGAACGCCAGCTTGCTTAAGCGCATTGGCTAGCTTGAGAGGAGTCTGCCCTCCAAGCGTGACCACGACGCCATCGGGCTCCTCAACGTCGACGATGTCCATGACGTCTTCAAACGTCAATGGCTCGAAGTACAGCTTGTCAGAGGTGTCATAGTCGGTAGAGACTGTCTCGGGATTGCAGTTGACCATGATGGTCTCAAAGCCAGCGTCAGCGAGTGCGTAGGAGGCATGGACGCAACAGTAGTCGAACTCGATACCTTGACCGATGCGGTTCGGTCCAGCTCCGAGAATCATGGCGCGCTTGCGTGTCTTGGGCGCAATCTCGCTCTCGCAGGTATCGTAGGTCTTGTAATGGTAAGCAGTGGAGCTCGGGAACTCTGCGGCACACGTATCGACGGTCTTGAAGGCAGGCTTGACGCCAAGAACCTTGCGGACCGCACGAACCATGAGCTCGTTGGAGTTGGTCAACTTGGCGATTTGGACGTCAGACATGCCATAGCGCTTGCAAACGAGCATGGCGTCATAGTCCATGTCCTCGAGTTTCGTGTCGCGCAAGTTTTCCTGGATCACGACCATGTCACGGATGCGGCTGAGGAAGAATCGGTCGATCTTGGTTGCCGAAAAGGCCTCCTCCACCGTCCAACCTTGGCGGAACGCCTCCGCAAGATAGAAGATGCGGTCAGCGGTAGGACGGGTGACATTGGCACGCAGCTGTTCGGGATCGTCGGTTCCAGGGAGAACCAAGCCATCGCACCCCAGGCCGTAGCGGCCGTTCTCCAAGGAGCGCATCGCCTTACCGAGCGACTCCTCGAATGTACGGCCGATAGCCATGATCTCACCGACTGCCTTCATACGGGTTGTCAGCGTGTCATCGGTGCCCTTGAACTTCTCGAATGCGAATCGGGGTACCTTGACAACGCAATAGTCGATAGAAGGTTCAAACGCAGCAGGGGTTGCCTTCGTGATGTCGTTTACGACCTCGTCAAGGGTATATCCGACCGCAAGTTTCGCAGCAAACTTCGCAATCGGGAACCCCGTCGCCTTGGAGGCCAGGGCAGAGGAGCGGGATACGCGAGGGTTCATCTCGATGACGATCATGCGCCCCGTTTCCGGATTGACGGCGAACTGGACATTGGATCCGCCGGTCTCAACGCCGATTTTCTCGAGAATCGCGAGACTTGCGACGCGCATACGCTGGTATTCCACATCCGAGAGGGTCTGGGCAGGCGCGACTGTGATGGAGTCGCCCGTATGGACACCCATAGGATCGAAGTTCTCGATAGAGCAGATGATGATTCCATTGCCGGCACGGTCTCGCATAACCTCCATCTCGTACTCTTTCCAGCCCTCGATGGACTCCTCGACGAGCACCTCGCCAACCGGGGACAGGTCAAGACCGTTGAGGACGATGGAGGCGAGTTCCTCCGGATTGTGTGCGATGCCACCGCCCGCACCTCCAAGGGTGAAGCTGGGGCGAAGGACGACCGGATAGCCAAGCTTGTCGGTGATGCGAATGGCATCTTCTAACGAGTAGGCATAGCCGCTACGTGCAACCTCAACGCCAATCTCGGCCATAGCCTCGTTAAACTTCTTGCGATCCTCGCCGCGCTCGATGGCGGCAAGGTCGCAACCGATCATCTCGACGCCGAACTCGTCAAGGACGCCTTCCTTGGCTAGCTCAACAGCGGCATTAAGGCCGGTCTGGCCACCGAGGGTGGGAAGCAGCGCGTCAGGGCGCTCCTTCTCGATGACACTCTTGATGAAGCCGGCGGTGATGGGCTCGACGTAGGTACGATCCGCAAGGCCGGGGTCGGTCATGATCGTGGCAGGGTTGCTGTTAACGAGGATGACGCGATAGCCATCGGACTTGAGCACCTTGCACGCCTGGGCTCCGGAATAATCGAACTCACAGGCCTGGCCGATGACGATGGGGCCCGAGCCGATAACAAGAATGGACTTGATATCTTCGCGCTTTGGCATGGTTACTCAACCTCCTCATGATCGGAACCGAACGCCCATCCAGCCAGGCGGTCCGAGGCGATATCGATATCGAGATAATCGTCGCGGCCATCCATGAGACGTGCAAACGCGCTAAACAGATAATGGGAGTCCGTCGAACCAGGAGCCGCCTCGGGATGGTATTGCACGCTAAACGCCGGTATATCGAGCAAGGCGATACCCTCAGGGGTACCGTCGTTCAAATTGACATGGGTGAGCTGGATGCGTCCGAATCGCTTGTTGTTCACCACGGGAGCGATGTGTTTCTCGACCCAGAATCGCAGGTCTCCATCTGCCGGGTGCTCGGTGATGCCATCGCTCTCCTCAGGGACAAGCTCGCCTAGGCTCGGGAAGACCAATCCGAAACCATGGTTTTGCACCGAAATCTCAACACGACCGGTACGCAGGTTCATGACCGGTTGGTTCCCGCCGCGATGGCCGAACTTCAACTTCTCGATCTCGGCGCCAGACGCTTTGCAAATCATCTGGTGACCAAGGCAGATACCAAATATCGGGACCTTGCCAAGCAGCTTCTCGACCTGGGAATAGGTACCTTCAACGGCGTCGGGGTCGCCAGGTCCGTTTGAAAGGAAAACGCCGTCCGGATTCATCGCAAGAACCTCTTCGGCGGGCGTGTCCCAAGGAACCACCGTCAACTCGGCGCCGACGCGCACGAGGTTGTCGAGGATGGCACGCTTTGCGCCGCAATCATATGCGACAACCTTGTACTTCGACTCCATACAGGGGTCGAGGAACCCGGCAAACTTCGCGGAGAGCGGATGCGCGTGGGGAGCGTCGCACGAGACGCTGGGGATGAGGTTTTGACCGACGATGGACTCGCTTGCGCGGACCTTGGTCAGCAGGCTCTCATAATCGGTGTCAAGGGTGGACAATACCGCACGTTGGGCACCGTTGTCACGAACATGGCGGACAAGCGCTCGGGTATCGACGCCCTCGATGGCTACCACGTTGTTCTCTAAAAGGAACTCAGGCAGGGAGAGGTCGCTTCGGAAGTTGCTCGGTGTCGTGCACATGTCGCGAACCACCAGACCGCGAAGGGCGAGCTTTTCGCGCTGCACATCCTCCCGGGAAACACCGTAGTTACCAATCTGCGGATAGGTCATAGTGATAATCTGGCCCGCATACGACGGATCGGTTATGACCTCCAAATATCCCTCCAGGGCGGTATTGAAGCAAATCTCACCAAAGGTCTCACCCTCGGCGCCGCATGCCGTTCCTACAAACGAGGCGCCATCCTCCAAAACGAGCATGGCGGGCTTGGCGGCCGGTTTGCTCGTGCCTTGAAGCAATTTCTCACTCAGCTTACTCAACGACGACTCCCTCCTCCATTGTTGCGTAACCTCCAACATAGACATCAGTCGCACGACCGACAAACTTCTTACCGAGAAATCCGCAATTGTCCGACTTCGACTCGAATTCTTCCTTAACGACCGTCCACTCAAGATCGGGGTCTATCACGGTAAGGTCGGCGACATACCCTGGTGCAAGCTTGACCGGCTCGATGCCGAGAATCTTGCGCGGGTTTATGGCCATCAACTCGACCATGCGATTCCAATCGATAAGCCCAGGTTTAACAAGGCCGGTGATGATGGCTCCGAGAGCGGTCTCGAGGCCGGTCATGCCGAACGGAGCAAGCTCGAACTCGCGATCCTTCTCGTGCTCGGCATGTGGCGCATGGTCGGTGGCGATGCAATCGATTGTGCCGTCCACGACGCCCGCGGTAAGTACCATGTTATCCTCAGGCGTGCGCAGGGGTGGGTTGACCTTGAGGTTGGTGTCGTAGGTGGCCTCAATGTCGTTCTCGTTGAGGAACAGGTGGTGAGGAGTGGCCTCGCAAGTCACCGGCAAGCCCTCTTCCTTCGCCTGACGCACAAGGTTTAGGCCTCGCTTCGTCGTAATGTGTTGGATGTGCAAAGGACACCCCGTAAGACGGGACAGAGCAATGTCTCTCTGGATTTGGATCTCCTCGCCCTCGGCGGGCCAACCAGCAAGGCCGAGGCTCGTTGAACGTGCGCCCTCGTTTATCTGGCCGGGGCCGACAAGGCTCTCATCCTGGCAATGGCTCATGACGACCTTGCCGAATTGGGCCGCGTAGTCCATAACACGCCTCATCATGCCACAGTCTTGTACGCCACGTCCGTCATCGGTGAACGCGACCGCGCCATGCTCAACCATGTCGCCCATCTCAGCGAGGACTTCCCCTTTCAACCCTTGGGTACACGCACCGCTCGGATAGACGCGGCATTTGCCATCTTGTTCCGCCTTGGTGCGCACGTATTCGACGATGGCGCCTGTATCGGTGGTCGGGTTTGTGTTCGGCATGGTGCAAACCCCGGTGAATCCGCCATGCGCTGCCGCACGAGTTCCGGTAACGATATCCTCCTTGTACTCGAGACCGGGGTCGCGGAAGTGTACATGGCAATCGACCAGGCCCGGTATGACGATCTTGCCGCCGAGGTCTCGCTCGACTCCCTTCGGCATATCAAGTTCATGGCCAAGCTCGACAATGCGACCGTCACGAATGAGCATGTCGCAAACCTTGTCAAGCCCTACCTGCGGATCGATGAACCGCGCGTTTTTAAGCATTAGCGCCATATTCGCTCCCTCCCAGCAACAGGTAAAGTGCTGCCATACGTACTAAGATGCCTGCGTATACCTGGTCGAGGATGACCGAGCGCGCAGGGTTGTCGGCCATGAAGCTGTCAAGCTCCACACCGCGATTGATAGGACCAGGATGGCAAATGATCGCCTCGGGTTTCATGAGCTTGTCGCGTTGCTCGTTCAGGCCGAAAAGTTGGCTGTATTCGCGAAGGCTGGGGAACGGCGCCCCCTCAAGACGCTCGCGTTGGATACGCAACATGTAGACGACGTCGAGCTCGGGCAGAACCTCGTCAAGATTGCTGGTCACAAGGTCGGCGCCAAGAACGTCAGGGCGAGCCGGCAAAAGCGTGCCTGGCGCGATGATCGCAACCTTCGCCCCCATGGTTTTAAGCGCAGGGATAAGGCTGCCGCAAACGCGACTATGGGCGACATCGCCCACGATGCCGACATTGAGTCCCTCAAGGCGTCCAAAATGATCCCGTATGGAGTACAGGTCGAGAAGGGCCTGCGTTGGGTGTTGGTGCTTTCCGTCACCAGCGCAAATGACCGGCTTGCCGCTGGCCTGCGCGACCTTGAAAGGAGCGCCTGCATGCTTGTCGCGCACGACGAACAGGTCGACCTTGTAAGAGCAAAGCGTCTTGACCGTGTCCACGAGGCTTTCTCCCTTGACAGAAGACGTTGCGGAACCGCCGAAGTTGAGTGTGTCGCATGACAGGCGCTTCTCTGCCATCTCGAAAGAGCTGCGCGTGCGCGTGGAGGGCTCGTTGAACATATTGACGACCGTAAACCCTTGGAGAGCCGGAACCTTCTTGATACGTCGCTCATTCACCTCGCGAAAGCGCGTTGCGGTGTCAAGGATCGTGGTGATGTCGTCAGCTGAATATTCGTTGATATCGATGAGGTGTCGGTGATTGAAGGCCACAACACTCACTCCCCTTCCTTGATCGATTTCGGTAAGGGTGCGGAGCCTACGTGTTGGCCAGGAGCCACCTCGAGGATCTCGACCTCGCTTTTGCCGTCCGTCTCCTCGAGCAGCAAGCGGATGTTCTCCGCGGTCGAGGACGGAACGTTTTTCCCCACATAGTCGGCGCGGATGGGTAGCTCACGGTGACCGCGGTCGATTAACACGGCGAGTTGGACGCAGGAGGGACGACCAATATCCATCAACGCGTCGAGTGCCGCGCGAATCGTCCGGCCGGTATATAACACATCATCTACGAGGACGACCTTCATGCCATCGAGGTTAAAAGGAATGTGGGTGGAGTGCACCTCGGGCGAGAAATACGTGGCGACGTCATCGCGATAAAAGCTGATATCAAGCCGCCCAAGAGGAACGGGGATGCCCTCGATTGCCTCAATACGGGCAGCAAGGCGGTTTGCCAGAACGTCTCCACGGGTGACGATACCAACGAGTGCAAGATTCTCAGCACCCTTGTTGGCCTCAAGGATCTGGTGGGCCATGCGCGTGATAGCGCGCTCTATGTCATCCGCCTGCATACAAACGGATCTGACCTTCCGGTCTTCGGTCATACACACCCTCCTGCGAGTCGAGTGCGTACAGCGGGCCGAAGCGCAAAATGCGCTGTTGTCTTCGCGGAGATAATAAATAAGCCTCCGCGACTACAAAGGCTTCGTGTTGTGCGCCCTTTTCTCTTTGGGCGCTCATCGCGCGTATGCCTTGTCGGTCTCTCTGTACCGCATTTAAAGGACGCTATGGATTATAGACGTATTGCGAGCACGCGTATGCGAGGAAGTCCATATTTGGCAAAAGAGGGACCAAACGGCAAAAAGGCAATTGCTTTTGGAGAACCTGAGATTTCTTTCTTTGATGGTAGTATAGACACAAACCAACAGTATCCATGGAGGTACCCATGCTTGCGTATTTCAAAAACTACCGTGCAACGTGCTATGCGATCTCCTTTGGCGTGCCCATCGTCGTCATCGGTGTGCTTTGGCTTGCATTCGGCATCAATTTGATGTCGGGAATCTACGGCGGTATCGTCTTCCTCGTCTGCATGCTGTTGTTGATGTTTATAACAGGCAGATACTTCTCGAATCGCGCCGAGCGCGAAGCTGAGGAGGCGTTGGCGCAATACAACGAAAAGTGCGACCCTGCGGCTTTTCGCGAACAGGGCAAGCAAGCGGCAGCGGCGATCTATGAGGAATGCTACGCAAAGGGCACCACGGAGTTGGGTGCATGGTTTTTGGCCCCCTTCGCCCTTGCCTGTGTCGATACCGATTCCGCCCAAGACGCCCAAATGATGGAGCAGATGATGCTTGAGCGCATACCTGTTGGGGCATCCAACTCGGATCGTGCTGGTATCCTTATCAATGTCGAGCCTTTAACCTTGCGTCTCCATGGAGCAAAAGACGCCCTTGCCCTCGCCCGAGAAGCCCAAGAGCTTTTGGCTGGCGACGAATCAGGCGAGGCAAAAGACAAGATCGCGTTCCTGAATTTCGAAATCTCCTTGTTGGAATCGTTGGTAAACAATGAAGTCGATAAGCTGAAGGGCCTGTTCGAGAGCGTTGTCGTTGCTGCCTCCACCCCCCAGCGAATCCGCGTACTTGACTACGATGCCCTCGGAGGAATACTTGCAGGCCAAGGAGATATTGAAGGGGCTCGAAACGCCTATCAATTCGTTATCGACAACGGCAACAAGCTTCCGGTTGTCAATGAGGCCCGCGTCAAGATCGAGCGTCTCTAAGATAACCGTGTCAAAATAGAGCGGTCAAGTCCGAGCGACTCCACGACAAGTTAGGAGACCTCGCCTTCAATACCTTGTCGATCTCCTGGTCCTTTTTACCTGTGGCCCAAGAACAACCTGCTGTTTTACGACAGTCGAACCATGCGAACCGCAAAATGGGCATCGCTTTTTCCAGAGTCGAGCTCAGAGACAAACGCTGTTTTTCCGTTGATAGGTGCAACACGGAACTTACGCCCAAGGTCGGTCTCAAGAAAGCTCTTGACGACGCCGACATTCTCCTCGTAGGTCACCGTGCATGTCGCATACACTAAAACGCCTCCAGGTTTCACCATCTCAGCCGCATTGGACAACATATCTGATTGCAGCTTTGCTGATTCCAAGATCGCCTCCTCATCCACTCGCCAGCGAATCTCGGGATGGCGACGAAGGGTGCCGATACCGGTACAAGGGGCATCGAGGAAGACCGCGTCAAAGGAACAAGGCTCGAAGGAGTCAAGCAACTTTGTGCCATCAACAACCTCGGCACGCGCCTTTGGCAAACCGTACTCGACAAGCCGCTTGCGGAGCAGATTGACCTTAAAATCCTGATTGTCGATGCAGGTCATAGAGAGATAGCGGCCTTTGATGCGTTTCGATTGGCTTTGGAGCAGGATGGTCTTGGTTGCGCGTCCGGCACCGATTTCGAGGAATTTGATCTCGTCGCCTTCCTCACGACACCGGCTGGCGTAAGCGGTTTGCGCAGCCATGGCTGCGATGTATTGCGACGCGGCGTCAGACACGAGTACCTTACCCGTTTGGAACAGGTGTTTGACGCGGCCGTCAGAGAGCGCACGGCTGTTTTTAATGAGAAAGCAACCGGGGACGACCTGATCCCCGAAAGAAAACGTCTCAGGCTCAGCCTTCGCGTCCCGCAACGTCTCGAAAACCTCCCGATCTCCTGCCTTTGCCAAATTTACCGCCATGAATACCGGTGCCGGCTCGTTGGAGGCCCTCATGAAGTTTTGGGCCTTCTTCTTTCCAAGGCGAGACACTAACAGCTCAGCTAGCCAAAGCGGGAAACCAACGCTACGCGCAAATGCGGAAAGGTCGGTATCGATGTCACCAAAAGGAAAGTCCCGGCGAACGCGTGATACGCGGCGAAGAACGGCATTCGCAAGGTTTTTCGCCCGAGGGTTAAAGGAGCGGACAAGCTCCACGCCCTGGTCAACCGCGGCATACGGGTCTTTATCGAGAAACAGAATCTCGTAGGTGCTGATGCGCAAGGCGTCCCACACATCAGGCTGCACGTCGCGCGGATCGTTAAGTACGGAGGTGATGACCTCGTCAAGCGTGCCCGCGGTCTGCGTCACGCCAAGTACGAGGGTGATGGCGAACGCACGCTCCTCTGGAGGCAACCCCTTCTCATAAGCAAGTCGCGCATCAATCACGTTATGCGCAAAAGCGTTGCGCCGACGCACCTCGGAGACCACGTCGTATGCGATAAGACGCGCACGGCTGGCATGACACATTTCGCGTTCGCGCTCTTTCCAATTCCCTGACATTACAGCTGCTCCCACTTGACGCTACCCTGCTTGACACCTTGGAGGCCTGTTGCGAAGGCCGCGCCCTCCATCTCCCGCTTCCCGTCTGGTTTGACCCTTACGAGCTCAAGCGCTCCACCTTCCAACCCGATCACGAGGCGTTTAGCAACGAGGCGGACACTTCCGCTATCCAAGTCGATCGAATCCTGGGCAAAAGCAGCCAAAAGGGCATCGTCTACGGGGCAAGCAGAAAGAATAGTCAATGACTTTCCTCCAATCGCTATGCGACTGGGGTGGGCAACACTTGATGCGCGCACTTTTCGCCAAGCCGTCATGACGTCATCGTTTGGAGCAATATCAAGTTCGTGCTTTTCGATTTTTTTGGCGTAGGTGACACCGTCCTCGTCCTGGACCTCCCAACGAGCGCCACCCGACTCCACAATGCTTAAGGCGGTCAGCATCGCGCGGGCACCAAGGTCCGCAAGCTCGGCCGTCAACTCCCCTGCCGTCTTGTCAGCAATCTCGGTCGTGCGACACACACACCAATCTCCTGTGTCGAGCCCCTCCTCCATGCGCATGATGCACACGCCGACCTTATCGTCACCCGCAAGAATCGCGCGCTCGATAGGGGCTGCGCCTCGCCAGCGAGGAAGGATGGAGGCATGGGCGTTGAGGCACGCCATACGCGGAATGGAAAGCACGTCCGCGGTAAGAATGGCGCCATACGCCGCAACGACGAATACATCTGCATCCCATGAGCGCAACTCCTCGACTATTACCTCATCGCGTAACGTTGAGGGCGTTCTCACCTCGAGCCCCAAACGCAACGCCGTCTGTTTGACCTCCGAGGGGGCCTTGTCCTTGCCGCGTCCGCGAACCGCGTCGGGCCGCGTATACACGCAGGCTACGTCATGTTGATATGAGATCTCTTCTAGGATGGTAGCCGCATAGGCGGGCGTACCCATGAACACAACACGCATGCCGAATCTCCGTTTCTAACGCGGTCACAATATCTATCTGACGGAAGTCTCACCGGGACGGGCACCCGTTGCAAGCGCGACCTCATAGTCGCGTAACGCTTTAAGGCGGTTGAGGGGGTTACAACTCTCGAGCATGGTTTTACCGTCAAGATGGTCAAGCTCATGTTGAAGGCAACGTCCCAAAAGCCCGTCACCGGAGATCTCGCACGCGTTCCCATCAAGGTCGTAATAGGTCACACGAGCCCATTCGGGACGAGAAATCTCGACCGTGATACCGGGCAACGAAAGGCACCCTTCCTCCCCGCACACCTTTTCGCCCTGCGTCTCAACTAGCACGGGGTTGACCAAGGTAATCGGATTGCGAACCTCGGAATCATCGCAATCGATGACGACAATGCGCTTCGTGACGCCGACCTGGGGTCCTGCAAGTCCGCATCCATTGGACGCATACATCGTCTCAGCCATCTGCTCCGCGAGACCCCTCAAGGTGGGGTCCCCGACCGTACATGGATCGCATACGGTGTTCAGAATCGAATCCGGGGCGATAACAACCTTCAACATGTTTGTTCTCCTTTTACCTATACATTCGTGCCGATGCGGCAACACTACCTACATAGCCTCTAGAGCGGACGGTGGTTCGCTCGCCTTACCTCAAGATCCTTTTGCATCGCAGAAACAACCTCGAACAGGCCGTCATCGCTTCCCGTCATCTGAGCACGTAAACTCGCGATTGAATCCTCCATGTCTCCGATAGCGATCTCCTCGCAAAGGAACTCTGCCATCCTAGACGGGTCTATCCCCTCGTCGAATTGCGGATCGGTCAGGACCGACCCCGCCGCAGGAACGCGTGAGACGCAAAACGCGACAAGACTGGCCGGTCTCGCTTGGGGGTTTTCGTCAAAGGCATCTAACAAGGCCGTTGCAATCTGGGCGTTCATCGCATCATGCCATTGCGTTGCGGCTAAGGCGTTTGTATGCCGAATCGCGACCTCTGGATTACGGGCACAAAGCGCAAGCAGATTGCGCTCGATACTACGCCGGTTTCGTTCAGACGTGGGCAACTTGCCTTCGTCTGCCATTTGTCTTTGGACGACGCGACCACTACCTCCAGTCGTTTCAGGCACCTCCTCGCGATAGGGTTGCGGTGCCTTAAGACGCCCAAGCGCCTCGAGCACGTCTCCCTCGCGCATGCGAGTAAGGCTTGCGATTTCCATGGCGTATTGTTGTGCAAGGACCGAGTCCTTGATCGGAGCTAGAACGGCAAGTGCTTCGTGCATTGCCGCGCCGCGTCCCTCGGGAGTCGACAAGTCATGGGCAGCGATTCGTCGGTCGATGCCGTATCGCAATAGCTGTTTGGAGGATGAGATGATTTTTTGGAGCTCCTCGATACCACGCTTTGCGATGAAATCGGCCGGGTCGAGGTTGTCGGGCAAGGTGACGGCGCGCAGCTCTATCGGATTACGTGCCCCTTCCGGCGTCATGCTGGAGTCGATGAATCCAAGGGCGCGATCTGCTGCACGTTGGCCTGCGCTGTCTCCGTCAAAAAGATACACGATGGCGTTTTTCGCATGGCGCGAGAGGACGCGGATATGTTGCCTCGTCAACGCGGTGCCAAGCGTTGCGACCACGTTGTTCATGCCCGCCTCATGACAAGCGATGACATCGGTGTAACCCTCGACCACGACAGCGATACCGGTAGAGGTCATGGCGCCTTTTGCATGGTCAAGGCCAAACAACACCTCGGACTTATGGAAGATGGGGGTTTCTTGGCTGTTGAGGTATTTCGGTTGGCCATCGCCCATAATGCGACCGCCGAAGGCGATACAATCTCCCTGGATGTCGTTGATTGGAAACACCACGCGCTCATAAAACCGATCACGCAACTTCCCGTCACGCCCCGTCAAGGCCACATTTGCCTCGATGAGCTCATCGGGCTTGAATCCCTTCGCAATAAGATGGCGCACCAAGGAGCCGCGCCCGGGCGCATATCCGAGGTTCCAGGTCTTTGGGACCGATCCGCCGAGGTTGCGACCCGCAAGATAGGTACGCGCCTTGGCTGCACCGTCGTCGCGGCTCCGCATAAGCTGAAGGTGGTAGAAATCGGCAGTTTCCTTGCAGACATCTTTCAGCCGTGCCTTGCGACTCGAATTGACACTTTTCCCGCGAGACTGCGTCTCGGTGATCTCGATATGGGCACGCTCAGCCAAACGGCGTACCGCCTCGGGGAACGTAAGATCCTCCGTCTTCATGACGTAGCCGAACACATCTCCGCCCTCATGGCAACCAAAGCAATGCCAAAGTTGCGTGGTCGGGTCCATCTTGAAAGACGGGGACTTCTCGTTATGGAGGGGACAACAACACCAAAAATCGCGCCCACGTTGTTTGACGGGAACACGCTCTCCTACCAGCGCAACGATATCGGTAGCTTCGCGGACTTTTTGAATGTCTTCATCGCTGATACGGCTACCAGCCACGGGCCACCCCCTACGGTACTTCGCGTTTACGTCATTTCATATACACGCAGTATAACGCAGCCACACGCTCCCGCTTGTGCCCGCGCCCAAAGTGCCGCCGTTTTTCGAAGGCATTCGCGGCGGCAAGCGTGGCGCATACGTCCTTAGGACCTAAACTGCATCGAGTAGTAACGCTCGTAGATACCACCGAGCGACATGAGCTCCTCATGGGTTCCTCGCTCCACGACGCGACCCTCGTCGATGACGGCAATATAGTCAGCGTTTTTGATGGTGCTGAGACGATGGGCGATAACCAAGGTCGTCCGACCGACGGAAAGGGCGTCGAGCGCCTTTTGGACGCGACCCTCACTCTCGTTGTCAAGGGCCGAGGTCGCCTCGTCGAGGACGAGCACGCGCGGATTGCGGAGAAACACACGCGCGATTGCGACGCGTTGCTTCTGTCCGCCAGAGAGGCGTGCCCCGCGTTCGCCTACGAAGGTGTCGTACCCCGCATCGAGGGTCATCACGAAGTCATGGATATTTGCTTGTTTTGCCGCCCAGACCATATCCTCATCGGTGGCGTTTGGCTGTCCATACAAAATGTTGTCACGGATAGTCCCCTCGAACAAGTAAACATCCTGCTGTACGATGCCCACCGCGGAGCGCAGGCTTTCAAGCGTGACATGGCGCACGTCAATACCCGCAATGGAGACGCTTCCGCTTGTCACGTCGTAGAAACGGGGCAACAAGCTGCACGTCGTTGTCTTGCCTCCCCCACTAGGCCCGACCAAAGCAACCGTCTTGCCCGCCGGTATGTCAAGGTCTATGCCATGGAGTACTTCCGGACCGCCTTCATAGGCAAAGTGGACGTTTCGCAACTCAACACCTGGGGCGGCAGCGTTGGCGTTTCGCTCGTTTCCGTCTTTCTTGTTGTCGTTGTGTTCTTTGTCCTTCTTGTCGTTACCGGGACCTGCGACAACTCCGTCGATTACGGAGATGAGATCAACCGCGTCCTGGGCATTTTCAACCCCAGGTTCCTCTGCAAGGGTCTCGACGAAGCGACGAAAGCCCGCATATCCCTTTTGGAACGTCTCCGTGAAGTTGATAAGCATCTCGAGAGGGGCGATAAAAATGCCGATGTAGAGCGCATAGAGGATGAGGTCCGCAGGGGCCATTCCGCCCGTTGCGACGAAATACCCACCCCCTACGACTGTTGTCGTGTAAAGCGCACCGCGGAACAGGCTGCTCGCCAACTGAAATTGTCCCATAAAGCGATAGGAACGCTCCTTGGTCTCGATAAACAACTCGTTCGTGTCTCCAAAACGATCGATCTCGAGGTCCTCGTTTCCGAAGCTCTTGACGATGCGGATTCCTCCGAGGGAGTCTTGAAGGCGGGCGTTCATGCCTGCCATACGTATGCGGTTTTGCCTGAAGATGGTGCGTTTGCGATAGTTTGCGACGCATGAATACGCCGCCATGATGGCCGTGACGAGCAACATGACGAGAGTTAGCGGGACGTTCACCATCATGAGCAGGACAAACGACCCTGCGATCTTGAAAAACGCTATGAACAGGTTCTCGGGGCCATGGTGGGCAACTTCCGAGATGTCAAAGAGGTCGGTCACAAGCTTGGACATCATCTCGCCGGTGTTGTTGCGATCGTAATAGCTAAACGACAGCCGCTGGTATTGCTTGAAGAGATCCATGCGCATGCGCGCCTCCATGCGGGCACCCATGATATGACCCCAACAGGAGACAAACCACTGGCACCCGCTGCGTACGAGATAGAGTACGATCATAGCAAAAGCAACCAAAGGCAAGACGTTCAAGATAGCGTCGGTCGCATTCACAAAGAAGTCCCGCACGAAGAAGTTAAGTATCTGGGGAAAGGCAAGGTCCACCACGGCAAGAATGGTAGCGGCGACAAGGTCAGCCAAAAACAGCAACGTGAAGGGCTTGTAGTACGCGATAAACTTCCTAGCTACCGTCTTAAAAGGCACGTCGGGAACCTCTTGGGGTTCGGCCTCATTGCGATACCCCATCCCCGGCATGGGTCCCCGCTGCCCTGTCCCGTCAGCAGGCATCCCTACTCTACCCCTTCAGGAAGGTTCAAGACCAGGCGATACGCGGCGTCACAATCGGCATCAAAGGTGTTGAAGATGACGGTGATGTCCGTGGTGGGATGGGCGTCGAGCCAATCCGCAACCGTCCGATATGCGATATCAGCGGCGTCCTTTTGGGAAAAACCGAACACTCCCGTGCTGATAGGACAAAAGGCAAGCGTCTTGGCGTGGACGCTCCGGGCCGCCTCAAGGCAACTTGAATAGCACGAGACGAGGTCGCTTCGATCGCGATCCGTGGGCTTGCCATTCGCGATGGGTCCTACCGTGTGAATGATATGAGTGCAAGGCAGGTTGTAGGCAGACGTGGTCCGGGCTTTGCCTGCAGGCTCCTCATGGCCTTGCGCCTCAATGATGCGGGCACATTCCTCGCGGAGTTGAACTCCGGCGAAAGTGTGAATCGCATTGTCTATGCAATTGTGCCCCGGAACCCAACAACCTTGAAGTTCCTTGGATGCGGCGTTAACGATGGCATCGACCTTCAAACGGGTGATATCCCCGCGCCAAAGGCGAATACGGTCGTTGTCAGGAGAGACGGTCGCATCCTCGACAGTGGCAATACGGTCCTTGTTTATGAAATAGCTCAAGACCTCGTCTTGGGTCTCATAGAAACGTGGGTGTCCCTCTTTCGGCTCACGCAGGTTCACCAGGGAACGAAACATCGTCCAAAGCGACGGGATGACCATCTCACCCAAGGTGTCTAGGGACACCTGTTCGTTATCCATGGTGTCGGGCCGTTCGTTCATCAGGTAGCTTATGAGGGCGATAAGCCGCACACGCAGTTCTCGTTCGTTCATCCGATACTCCTTTCGACAATCAACAGGGCGCCTACACTCACTTGCTCGCAAGCAACCCGTTCTCCTCAAGGAGTTGGTAGGTGACCTCGACGACACGGGCGATATAACCGTCACATGTCGCGAATACGACCTCGGGCGGTTGGTCATGGGGTCGCATCTCCGCGCAAGAGACCGTGTCAAACTCGTAATGTTCCATGACTCGGGCGCAAAGCTCGTGGCAGATTCGATATGATTCGCGCTTTGACGTGCAGGCAGCCGAACCGTCACTGCGACCAAAGCCGAGAATCATCACGCCGCCGGAGACGGCGCCGCAGCTTTGGTCGTAGCCGCCCATGCCTCCGCCGAACCCGTCGAGGGCGTTAAACGCAAACTCGTAGTCAAGCCCGACTAGATCGCACATCGCACACGCTACCGCTTGGGCACAACTGTAGTGCGAATGATGGAGTTGGTAGGCGTGCTCGATACGCGCTTCAAGATCAGGGGTAGCCATGTGCGCCTACCTGTTGTCGATCTTCTCGGGATACAGGTCATGGGTGCTCAAACGGGTCCAAGCAACCTCTTCCCATTTCGTACCAGGCCGACCGTAGTTGCAATAGGGGTCGATACTGATACCGCCTCGAGGCGTGAACTTGCCCCAAACCTCGATGTACTTGGGATCCATGACGTCGATGAGGTCATGCATGATCTTGTTGACGCAATCCTCATGGAAGTCCCCATGGTTGCGGAAGCTGAAAAGGTACAGTTTGAGGCTCTTGCTCTCGACCATACGAATGTCGGGGATATACGAGATGTAGATCGTCGCGAAATCCGGTTGGCCGGTGATTGGACACAAGCTGGTGAACTCGGGACAATTGAACTTTACGAAATAGTCGTTATCGGGGTGCTTGTTTGCGAAGGTCTCGAGGATACCGGGGTCGTAATCGACAGGATAGGTCGTCGCCTTTGAACCTAGGAGTTCAAGCCCCTCTTCTTGCCGCGCATCCCCCATAACAACTCCTTTCCTCGATTTCGAACAAGCATTTTATCGCACAAAACAAATGCATTCCAAGAGGCACCCGGCTACACGTTGGCCGTGGGGCCTTTTTCTATGACAAAAGGGGGTCGATTGCCCCATTGAGCTCGAATGCGCGTGCGCGATCGATACAGGTGGCACAGATGCCGCACGGTTTGTCTCCCCCCTCGTAACAACTCCACGTCAACTCGTAAGGGACCCCGATCTTAAGACCGCGCCCTACGATATCTGCCTTTGTCCACTTCACAAAGGGGGCTTCCAATCTCAACTCCCCGCCCGTTCCTTGCAAGATGGCTGCACCCATGGCTTCAACGAATTCTTGCGAGCAATCCGGGTAGGCGTTACCGGCGGCATCGTCGTGGTGTGCTCCATACATGATGACGTCGCACTTCTGCGACAAAGCCACGCTTGCCGCCGCCGATAAGAACAAGCCGTTGCGGAAAGGAACATAGGTCGAGACGGGCGAACCTTGCGAGCGAGCCAATTGCTCCCCATAGCTTTCATGGGGTACATCTTGGGAGGAGCCGGACAAAAGGCTGCAATCGCTCCCCGCGAAGACAACGCCTAAGTCGAGAAACCGGATCGGAATGTCGTAGTGGGCAGCGACCGCTTTCGCTGAGTCTATCTCGCGAACATGCTTTTGACCATACGAGATCGACAACGCAACGACATTTTCCCTTCCGTAGCGCTCGACAGCCAAGGCGAGCAAGGTCGTACTGTCCGCGCCTCCGCTTGCGAGCACCAACGCACGCTCATGTATCTCTTCCATGTCAGACCCCCCTCTCCACGCCTGGCCATACAACCTTGTGCAACTGGAGTTGGAGACGCGCACCAAACAACTTGTTATCGATGAGATATCGGGCGATCTGGGCAGGCTCGATGGCTCCAAACACAGGGCTCACAAATACCTGGGTTCGATTCCAAAGATTAAGCTTTTCCGCGACGACCCTCATGCGATCAAGATCCTTGCGGTCAGAAACGACGAACTTGACCGCATCACGCTCGCCAAGCGAGGCGAAGACACCCCGATCCATTTTCGACTCCATCCCGCTACCCGGAAGCTTGTAGTCGACGGTGAAGACGATACGCTCCGACTGGGATTTCGGCAGGAAATTTAAAAGGGCCCCGATACGATTGAGGGATACCGAGCCATTCGTCTCGATCTCAACAACCAAGTCCTCTGGAAGCTCATAGGGAAGGTCATGTGGACCGCTGCCGTTGACGAGACGACGGAGCAGCTCGCCGAGGATTGGATGGAGCAGGGGTTCGCCGCCCGTGAGCGTTACGTGGTGGACCCCGATCTCGGAGACCCATTGGGCAAGCGCCCATGCGTCAAGCCACTCGCAGGGGCATTTCAAGTCGCATGCCCAACGGGTATCGCAATAAGAACAGGTAAGATTGCACCCCACAAAGCGAATAAAGGCCGAAGGTTTTCCCGCGAAGGGGCCCTCGCCGTTTATGCTGACAAAGCGTTCAGCTACAGGGAGCTTCTCAGTACGATCGGATTTTGCGGTCTTTGGCATGCTTGTGTCCTTAGGCGTAATAGATCGCGCAGTTGTTGGGGGTCTCATATACCTCGACCTGGCTTACCGACAAGCCTTGTTCGCCAAGACGTTGTGCGAAATAGCGGGCAAGGTTCTCGGCCGTCGTGCGAAACGGAAGCATCGAGAGCTCGAAACCCTCAGCCTCCAATTGCGCAACCGTTTCAGGCATAAGGGAGCCCTCCTCGACAATGAAGGAGTGGTCTAGCTCCTCGGTCAGATCCCGAAGTGCCTTCTTGAACTCGCCGAAGTCCACCACCATGTCCTTCATCGTGCCTTCCTTTTGAAGCTCCTCGGCACGCAGATACGCAACGACACGCCAACGATGACCGTGGAGATTCTCGCACTTTCCGTGATAGTCAGTAAGGAAATGGGCGGCGTCGAAGCTGCTCTCAGTCTTCAATCCATACATTGGTTGTCCTCTCGTTGGTTTCTCGGCAAAGTATACCCTTTTCGTCACTCGAGCTCGACCTGTCTCGTATCCAATATCTGGGCTCGCGCCATGCTTTCACGGTTTCTTCCGCTAAACTGTCGCCCATGTGAAAACAGACAAGCAACGCAAAAGAGGACCGTTATGCCTGAAATCCCCTCATTTACCCGCCTTGGTGCGACACGTACACAATTCGCTGGTGCGATATTCGATTTTGACGGTACGCTTGCCGACTCCATGTGGGTATGGAACGACATCGATCGGAAGTTTTGCGAGGAGTACCACCTTGCCCTCCCCGATGACTATGCCGACAGCATCGTCGGCCTTGGATTTGAGGGAACCGCGAAGTACTTCATCGAGGAGCTCGGTCTGAACATGACGGTAGAGCAATGCTGTGACGAGTTCAACCGCATCGCAAAAAAGAGCTATTGCACAAAGGTGCTTCTCAGGCCGGGAGCCCACGCTTTCCTCAAGGAGCTTAAAGGTGCAGGAATACCTGTCGCCATCGCGTCCTCGCTCATCATGGACCTCTTGCAACCGGCCCTGGAGAACAACGATGCCTTCGACCTCATAGACGCGTTCCGTCTTTGCGACGATTACGATACCCACAAAAGCGAGACCCTCATTTACGAGTTGGCCGCCGAGGCTATCGGTGTCCCCGTGGAGGAATGCGTCGTATTCGAGGACATCCTCCCCGCCGTTCGCAGCGTTAAACGCACCGGCGCTTTCGCGGTGGCTGTCATCGATGAGTCAAACGAGGCGCAAAACACCGAGGCCATCCAAAAGGAAGCCGATTTTTGCATCGTTGATTTCTCGGAATTGCTCGCGTAAGTTGGAGCTGGTCGCCTGAGTTAAAACCGCTCGTGTGAGCCGGAGCTGATCGCAGGCTAACCGAAGCGCTTAACAAGCTTAAGCGCTTGCCATGTCCGATAACACACTACCTGCGCTGGGCCTGTACGCATGTGATGGCGATAACACCCACGATGTCCCAGGCGTCACATCCACGGGACAAGTCGTTGACTGGTGCTGCGATACCTTGTGTGATCGGACCGTAGGCCTCCGCCTTTGCGAGGCGCTGTACCAGCTTGTAACCGATGTTGCCGGCGTCTATGTCCGGAAATACGAGCACATTGGCCTTACCGGCAACAGGGCTGGTCGGTGCCTTGGATGCACCAATCTCAGGGACGATGGCGGCGTCGAGTTGGAGCTCGCCGTCAAGCAAGAGCTCGGGTGCAAGCTCCTTGGCGATACGAGTCGCCTCGACGACCTTTGTCGAATCGTCGTTTTTCGCCGAACCGTAACTGGAGTGGGACAACATGGCGATGCGCGGCTCCACGCCGGTCATGGTGCGAAATCCCTCTGCCGCGTTCAAGGCGACATATGCCAAGCGCTCTGCGTTGGGTTGGACCTCGAGGCCGCAATCGCTGAATACGAACATGCCGTTTTCGCCATAATCGCAATCGGGCACAACCATGATAAAGAAACTGCTGACAAGCTTGCATCCGGGAGCGGTTCTAAGAATTTGGAGACTCGGTCGAAGAACGTCACCGGTGGAGTGGCAGGCGCCGGAAACCATTCCGTCAGCCTCACCCATCTTGACCATCATGACACCGAAATACAACTCGTCATCCATGAGGGCGAGCGCCTTTTCGGGGGTCATACCCTTTGCCTCGCGCAATTCAAAGAGCTTCTCGGCATATCCCTCGCGCAACTCCGACGTACGCGGATCGACAATACGCGCACCAGTAAGGTCATAACCGGACCCCTCAATTGCCGCAACATCTCCTAGGATGATGAGGTTGGCAATGGATTCGGAGAGGATTTTCTCTGCGGCCTTGAGCGTTCGCTCGTCATTGCCTTCCGGCAAAACGATGGTCTTCTTGTCAGCCTTTGCAATCTCTATCATGGACGCCAAAAAATCAGACATAGTGCCCCTTTTTCCCTCGATGCGTTCGTCACGAATTATCACGATGGTTCAATGGTAGAACATGCACGATAGCCGCGTGCGCACGCGACGGCAGACGAGCGAGCAGAATAGGTAAGCGCGAGGGGTTACACGCAAAAAACGACTACGCCTTTGGACACCCGAAGTCTTCAAGCTTGCCAGGGCCGTCCGCTGCCGCGGTCGCCAACGCGTCGCAACGCTCATTCTCGGGATGGCCTGCATGTCCCTTCACCCACACAAAGGTGACCTCGTGCATCTTCTTCGCCTCCAAAAGGCGTTTCCACAAATCGAGGTTTTTCACTTCCTTCTTTTGTGAGTTCTTCCACCCGTTTCTCGCCCAGCTACCTATCCAATCCTGGTTGATGGCGTTGACGAGATATTGGGAGTCAGAGTAAAGGGTCACGATGCATGGGCGCTTCAATGCCTCAAGCCCCGCAATGGCACCCAGTATCTCCATGCGATTGTTCGTCGTGTATTGATAGCCTTGAGAAAGTTCCTTTACATGGAGCTTGCCAGCAGGGTCGACGCATTGCAGAATGGTTCCGTAGCCACCCGGGCCGGGGTTGCCACGGGAGCTGCCGTCGCTGAAAATCGAAACTTCCATCATGTCGGCAACTCCTATAACAGGTCAGAACAATAGTCGCGCGTGGAAAACGCAGGGTTTTCGCCTGGAAACAGATAGCGATACACCGCCATGAAATAGTCATCGGTCATGCTCGCCATGTAGTCGACGACGATCTGGTTCGGGTCAGTCTTGAGATACTCGTCCGGTGTAAGCGAGTACGAGCCCTCACAAAGGCGCTTCACATGGTGGCGGAACAGCGGAGAGGACTCATCTCCCATGAGCACGTCGTCAAGAAGGCGCTCATAAAGGTTTGCAAACATGTCCTCCACGACGTTGCTCGTCTCGTCAAGCATCCCTTCGCGCATGTAGATGAGTTCGTAGTTTTGACGCTTTGCGACCTTGATATCCTCGTACACCTCCCGGCTCATGGCAATTCGGTCTCGCCGGTAGCTGTTGTTAATGATGTCAGTGGTCAGATTGTTGATGATTTCGGAGTTCGTCCTGCCGATGATGTTTGTGTCAAAACGGTCAAGGTTGGTAATGGCGCCTAGCGCAAGTGCATCGGAGCGATCCTTACCAAGATAGGCAATCATATCCGAGACGCGTACCACACAACCTTCCAACGTAGAGGGGCGCAAGGTAGAGATAACGCACTCATCTGCCATGCACGCCTCGACCTTGGCATCGAGGTCATCAAAGGACTCCAAAGTCCCACGTTCTAAGACTTGACAAGCGAACTCACCGTTATGGCAAAGGACTCCATCGAGCACTTGAAGGCTGATGTTTCGGCGATATAGCTGGTCAAGGACGCGCACGGAGTGAACATTATGGTTGAAATACCGGAGCGCGCCCTCCGAGCCCGTATGTTGTTGGTACAGCGCGCTAAGAAAGCGCTCTCCCGCATGGCCAAAGGGCGTGTGCCCTACGTCATGGCCCAATGCGATTGCTTCTATCAGGTCGGTGTTGAGCCCGAGAGCTTGTCCGATGGTGCGCGCAACCCTGCTTACGAGCTGGACGTGGAGCCCACGCCGGCAAATCTCGTCATTCTCGGTGAAACTGAACACCTGGGTCTTGTCGGCATAGCGGTTATAGGCTGGCGTGTTGAGAATCTTCTCGATATCCCGTACGAACGCAGGGCGGACGACGGTGGCGACGTCGTGCTCCTTGTCCTCTCGACGGATGACATCGCAATCCTGGAATGCATAGGGGTTTTGCCAGCAATTGACCCGATCGAGACGTATCTGGTCCTCGATATCGGGATTTATCTCCAAATAGGGGAAGCAGTCCTTTGCCATGGATCTCCTCAAACGTCACGTCGTAGTTATCGGCCTAAACATTAGCGGAGGTTCAGGACGGATTCAAGCAGCCTAGAAGTCGACTTCGAGACCGAGGCCAAACTTATCATGGACAAGTTGGAACGTGTCGCGGGCGATCATGTACTCTTCGTCGGTGGGGATGATGAAGATGTGCACGTTGGACTTATCGGAGGAGATCAGACGCTCACCCTTGCCTTCGGCGTTACGCTTCTGGTCAAGGATGATGCCGAGCGGCTGAAGGCCGGCAAATATCATGCGGCGCATCTTCTTGCAGTTCTCGCCAACACCCGCGGTAAGAACGATGGCATCAACGCCACCCATGACCACGATGTATTGGCCGATATACTTCTTTACCGCGTTAGAGTACATTTCGTAGGCCAACATAGCGCGCTCATCACCGAGCTCAGAAGCCTCGCGAACACTTCTCAGGTCGTTGGAGATACCGGAGATTCCGAGCAGGCCGGACTTCTTGTTCATAAGGTCGTTGACCTCATCTACGGACAAACCCTCGTGTTCCATGAGAAACGGCACGATAGCGGGGTCGATAGACCCGCAACGCGTACCCATCATGAGGCCGTCAAGGGGGGTCATACCCATGGACGTATCAATGGCGACACCATGGTCAATCGCGGAGATCGAGCAACCGTTGCCCAGATGGCACGTGATGAGTTTAAGATCCTCGATCGGCTCGCCCATGACGGCCGCAGCGCGCTCAGCGACGTAGCGATGACTCGTCCCATGTGCGCCATACTTGCGAATCCCATACTTCTCATACATCTCGTAAGGGAGCGCGTACATATAGGCGTGCGGCGGAAGCGTGGTGAAGAAGGAGGTATCAAAGACGGCAACCATGGGAATGCCGGGCATGTTCTCTCGGCACGCGTTGATTCCGTTGATGGCAGCGAGGTTGTGAAGCGGAGCAAGTTCTGCAAGCTCGCGAATCTTCTCGATGACGTCGTCGTCAATAAGGACAGAACGTTCGAAACAGCTGCCACCTTGCACCACGCGATGGCCAACCGCGTCAATCTCATCAAGGCTAGCAATCGCTTTGTGCTCACCGGTGGTCAAGGCCTCCAAGACCACGGCAATCGCCTCGTTGTGGTCCCGCATAGGCATAGTGATGCGTGTCTCGTTATCGTCAATGCCGTGCTTGTGGGTCGCAGCCTCGTCCCCGATCCGCTCGCAAAGACCCTTGGCCATAAGCCTGTGGGTCTCGACATTGATGAGCTGATACTTCAAAGACGAAGAACCTGCGTTTATGACGAGTACGTTCACCATCGCCTCCTAAAAACCTGTACCGAATAATTGTACGAGACGAGCCCAATGCAAGCGATTTGTTTCGGCAAGCGGGGTCTCGTAAACCGAAAACGCAAAGAAACTCCCGTCAATGCCCACTTACACACAAAAAAACGCCGCTACTAGGAAAGTGTCTTGTCTTGGGTCGCATCATCACGTTCCGGTTGTAGTTGGCCCATGAGGACCTCCACTTTTTGCTGGGCCGTACCGAGGCGCGACTGCAAGGTGCTGATAAGAGCTACGCCCCGCTCGTAGGCAACAAGGCTGTCCTCAAGTCCTAAGGTGTTGCTCTCAAGCACACTCACGACGCCGTCGAGCTCGGCCATCGCCTCGCGAAACGTCAACTCCTCAATCGGCTTCATCTCATCCATCGCATCTCCTGTCTTTCTAGAATCGCTTCTATTCGCCATCTTCTATCTGCACGTGCTCGCCCTCTGTTCGCACACGCTCAAGCACGTTACACAACAATTCCCCGTTATGTAGCGCGAGAGTAATATCGGAACCGATGCTGACCTGGTCGACATCGCGGACAATCTCGCCGTCACCTTCTCGCGCAATGGCATAGCCACGACCAAGGATAGCAAGGGGCGATAAGTCGTTGAGGCGAGAGGCGGACATGGCAAGCTCGCTTTGGAACCGCGGTGTCAGTCCCGCACCCAGAGCAACCATACGCTCAGCATTGGCCCCCACCAACGCACACGGGCCTTCTATTACACGGGAGAGACCCACGAGCAACCGAGCACGGTCGGAATCTATATGCATTGCCTCATCGCGGCCGAAACGCAAGCCACAAGAGATAAGACGCTGGTAGGCTCTCTCCAAATTTGTCTGGTTGAGTTCGAGAGAATTGGGAAGTGCACGCGCAAGACGATCCGCATAGCCATCGACTTCCTGGATCCAACCGGATAAGAGCACATGAGGGTCCGCCATAACCGGGCGAGTCTCATAGCGTTCAAGCACGATTGAACTTCTCTCGAGACGTCGATGGAGCACGTCATGCATCCGCACTCCTTGGGTCCGCACGCGATCGCAGACGACGTCCATCCCAGGGCTTACGGCCTCAGCGGCGGCTGTCGGAGTGCTCGCACGAAGGTCGGCGACCATGTCCGCGATGGTCGTATCGGGTTCATGCCCGATACCCGTCACAACGGGAACAGGACTGGAAGCAACACAACGCGCAAGGTCCTCGTCGTTGAAGGGCATAAGGTCCTCGAAAGAACCGCCTCCACGAACAAGCAGGATAACCTCGGCCCCCGCTTCTGCGACAACACGCAGACCCTCCTTGAGACCCGTTGGCGCCCCCACGCCCTCGACAGGAACGCCCGCCAACACGACGCGCGCCAAAGGATAGCGACGTCGCAAGGTCCTAAGCACGTCATGCACCGCCGCGCCGCGAGGACTCGTTACGACACCTATGGTCTCCGGAAGTTGGGGAATCGGTCGCTTGCGTGCAGGAGAGGTTAGGCCCTCCCCATCCATGCGTCTCGCAATGGCTGCGACGCGCATGCGCAGTTCGCCCTCACCGGCAAGGGAGATCGAGAACACATCGAAGTTCATGCGACCTTTAGCCGCATAAAGCGTAAAGCGACCACTAATCTCGACAAGGTTGCCCACCGCAAGCTCAACGCCACAACTCTTGTAGCGGTTGGCCCACATCATGCATGGCAAAGACGCGTGCTCGTCCTTCACCGTGAAGTAGACGGCTTTGTACCCCGGCTTGTTGCTCACTTCCGAGACCTCGCCGACCATTCTTACCGTGACGTTCTCCAACGCCCCCTTGGCAAGGTTCATCGCTGCGGAAACGCTCAAAGGAGCAGGCTTTTCCTTTGCCTTGGCACGAGTGTCAAGAGTAGAAGCCATATCAGATTCCTCAAGAGCTCGCCCCGGATAGGAAGCCCGAAATGTCTCTAGAGCATCACGAAACGCAGGCGAGGGACTTTCCTTGTCGGCATCCACAGAAGGGGAAAACAGGGAATTTCTCCCCCATTCGTCATAGAATCTTCCCATGGCGAAGGCTTAGTCGCGACGCATCCCGATAAGATAGATAAGTTGGAGCAAGGAGGTCAAGGCGGCGGCAACATAGGTAAACGCACAAGCCCGCAAAACCGCGGCGCTGCCGTCATGCTCGTCATTGGTCAGGCCAATCTGGTCCATATACTTCAAAGCGCGATTGGAGGCATCGAACTCTACCGGCAAGGTGACAAGGGCAAAGACCACGGAAATCGCATAGAGCGCTATTGCTAAGTAGTAGAACCCCGCAAGGTTCAACATGATGCCGATAATCAGAATGAACATCCAGACATTGGAGCAAAGGTTCACGGCCGGAACGATGGCGGTACGAACCTTCATGGGAGTATAGCCGGTAGCGTATTGACAAGCGTGTCCGCATTCGTGGCACACCGTTGCCAAGGAAGTGACCGACCTGCCGTTAAACACACTGGGTGAAAGCGTGACGGAGTTGCTTCGAGGGTCGAAAAAGTCCTGTCCCTCTGATCCCATTTTGACGGGGACGTTGTTGATGCCGTAGAAGGCCAGCATCTGCTTCGCGACCGTCTCACCCGTCAAGCCGCTATACGTTGGAACCCGGGAATACTTTTTCAATGCATGGTTGCACCATGCACTGGCAATCAGGCCGATGACGAGCGTGAGGACGATCAACATTAGGTAACTCATGATGTGCTTCTCCTATCGGAGGACAAAAGCGCCCCCTCTTCGATGTTTTTTGTGAAGTATAGAGCGGGTCGCACCAAAACCTTCTCTTCGATGGGCCAAAAACAGGATTAATCCAAACCCTGTGAAAGCTAGGCTTTGACTCGGCGGACAACAAGCGACGTTCCGTCTATCGACAACTCGATGCGTCCGGCAACAAGATCTAAGAGCTCCCCGCCGACGATAGTCCGTCGCCAACCCCGAAGCACTTCCACGTCCTCCGTGTAGCCACGAGCGATGGAAACGAGGTCATCGTGGGAAGCCAAGGTGTGTAGCGCTACGTTGTTCTCCCTGGCTCGAAGACGCACAAGGGCAGTCATAAGATCGACAACGAGATCGACGTTGGCCTCGTTCTTGCTCTTGCCCGACGGCATTGGCCACTCCTCGGGAGGAAGGTCGAAGCCCTTACCCATAAGGGCAGCAACCATGCGCGCGTCGCGGATGGGAAGGCGTTCACGCATCCCACGCACCATATACAGCTCGTCGACGGTCCGTGCCTCTCGCTTACATGCCTCGACAATCTGCTCATCGGTCAAAACCCACTTGCGCGGAATATCGCGCGCGATGGCACGAGCCTCGCGCCATGCCGCCAACTCGCGCGCACCGGAAAGCTGACGACGAGTAAGCGTGGAGGCCCGCTTGAGTCTACGAAAACGCTCACGAGGATTGACCTTGTAGTGAGACAGATCAACGAGGTCTTTAAAGTCCTGGTCAAGCCACCCAAGACGACCTTTCGCCGTAAGGGTCTTCACCATGTTCCGATAAAGTTTGGGCAGATAGACGACGTCATCTGCGGCATATGAGAGCTGGGAGTCGGTCAGGGGACGTCGCGTCCAATCGGTAAACGAGTCCATCTTCTTAAGCGTCACGCCACACTCTGCATGCACGAGGTTCGCGTAGCCGATCTGTTGGGTGTGGCCCATGAGGGTTGCAGCGATTTGGGTGTCGAACAAAGGCCACGGCAATGCTCCGACCTCTCGATAGATAATCTCAAGGTCTTGCGTCCCGGCGTGGAACAATTTCACCACAGACTCATTCATCATGAGGTCCTTCAAACAATGGAGGTTGGTGACGGCGAAGGGGTCGACGATGACGACCTCGTCATCGGTGGCCATCTGGAGCAAGCACAACATCGGAAAATAGGTCTTTTCGCGCATAAACTCGGTATCAATGGCAAGCACAGAGGAGCTCGAAGCTCGCTTTGCGAAGGCCTCGAGGTCTTCTAGTTTGTTGATATGGGTCACCGCCATATAGCAGCCCTTCTCGCATAGCGTATCGTCGGAAAGCACAACTCTTTCCCTGATCAGAAGCACAAGCAACCTCATTTGCGGCGACGGGAAACCGTTGCTCAAACGGTGTCTCGCCGCCACAAAGGCATGGTCGCTCAATGCATATTAAATAAATGATACCAATAATCGTCCGAGTTCCAACAACGAACCACATACTGGCTCTCGAACGTTTGTTGGTCGTTGAATTTCTATTCATACGAGGTATATTGGAACCATGAAAACACTCATCATCAATAACATGGCATCCGGTGGCGGCCTTGGTGGTATCTTTGATTTCGTACGACTCCTTGCAAAAGACGGCGAGGAGGTCGTTGTACGTTCCACTGATGGAACCACCGATATCCGTGAACTCTTACTTGATGCCGCACGTTTTGACCTTGTCGTGGCAAGCGGAGGAGATGGCACCATTGCGACGGTGAGCTACCAACTCGCCAACACCGGCATTCCTATCCTGCCATTTCCTGCCGGTACCGCCAATCTCCTCGCCAGCAACGTATGGCTGCCCAATGAGACACACGCCCTTGCAAAGTTGGCTCATGAGGGTGCGAAACTCGACTTTGACCTTGGTGAATTGGAGATTGATGGTGGCACCTATGGTTTCGGGATCATGGCAGGTTGTGGATATGATGCCGTTATCATGCGTGACGCAAAGCCTGGAAAGAAGCTTTTCGGCCCCGCCGCGTATTTCGGAGCAGCGGCCGCAAACATCACGCCAACTCATTCGAATATCAGATTAACTGTTGACGGAGAGGTTCATGAAAGCGCAGGGGTAGGTGTCCTCATAGTCAACTTCAGCAAGATCCAATTCGATCTTTCCGTGACCCACGAAAACCAACCTCGCGACGGCATGCTCGACGTGGCCATTCTCAAAGGGGACACCGCGCTCCAACTTCTGCCCGTTATCGGTGACGCATTGCTCGACCGCGGTGGCAAGAACCCGCGAAGGGGCAACCTCGAGCTGTATCGCGGTCGCGAGATTTTCGTGGAGGCAGACCCGCCATTGCCAATCGAGTACGACGGGGAGGTCGTGGACCGCACCACACCCTTCTTGGCCAGAGTTCTTCCCGGTGCTATGAAGATGGTCATCTCCAATGAGGGATACAACATGTTCAGCAACGAGGCCGACGATTAATACACCGTAAAGACTCAGATGGCGACGAGACAATCAACGTCGCTCACCATAAACGAGGCCGACGATTAAAATACCCCAACCACAGCGGGCACCCCATCTCTTGCTTACTCGCAAAGGCGCTAGTACGAGAAGCGCATAACGACATACATAGTGGAATCGGGCAAGAACTCTATGTTGTAGATCTCCTTGAGTTCGCAGGTTGAGACACGCCACGTGAAGTCAATGCCGTTGGAAGAACCGGTTCCGACCTTGTACGTGTTTCCGTTCTCATCGATGCCGCTATCGGTGACCGAGTCCTCGACAAGCCCTTCTGCCATCATGGCAGCGCTGATAGCAGACGCAGCGGAACCGGAGTTGAAATCGGCATAACGCAAGATAAGGAGCTTGCCGTCATCGCCATCTCCCATGGACAGGCGCCACATGCCGGTGAGCAGTTTGGCCGCCGTAGCCGAATCCGCCTTCGCGATTCCGGACTCATAGATCTTTTTACCCTGCTCTGCCGACATATCCGTTGGCACCTTCACTGTTTCATAGTCTGAACCATCTACCGAATCAGGCTCAAACGTAGTGTAGCCCGCGGAGAGGAGGTTTGCGGACATCCCCGCCTCGTCATACCCCACAAGAAGGTCAAGCGAGGGAAGGTTAACGGTCTCACCACGGGAAATCTGAGTCATGACCGCCTCTTGGTGCCTTTCGTTGGCATACACAAAATTATTGGAAGCGAATGAGTAGAGGTTAAAACCGATGATCGCCGCGACGATAAGGGCAATTACCACAGGGATCAGGTTTTTCCCCTCGAGTTTTTGGGGGCGTAACAACGCAGAGGCGTCAGGCGTCACGATATTGCCGCATGAAATCAAAGATTTCCCGTCAGCGGCCTCGGACGCATGCCGAGTTGCGTCTTCATTTTCGTGAGCCATAACGCCCTCTCCCCTATTCGTGTATTTTTTGCCAACTCGGCTCATTGTAGCATTGTCGCCCTCTCGTTTTGATGCTAGTATGCATTGAGCAATTACGAGGGAGTAGTTGGCGCAATAGCGCGATACGTTTCAACATCATGGTCAAAGTACCTGGACGTATCACAATCAGCGAGACTCGTGACGCATCGCCACCGAAATGAGGCAATGCGTCACGAGTTTTTTTATGGGAGTCCTAGGGAGAAGTGATGGATCTTTCGATTTTTACCTCGGTCGAGGCGTGGGTCAGTTTGATATCTTTGATATTCCTTGAGATCGTCCTTGGTGTGGACAACCTTGTCTTTATCACCATCACCTGCGATCGCCTCCCCAAGGAAAAGGAATCGCTAGGGCGAAAACTCGGGCTGCTTGGGGCGTTGGTGTCACGTATCATCTTCCTCAGCTTCGCCTCGTGGTTGGTGCACATGAACGACAAGTTGTTCACCGTTCCCCTCGGCTCTTTTGAGTTCGGACTCTCGATTCGCGACCTCATCATGCTTTGCGGTGGAGCCTATCTGATCTACAAGGGAATTACCGAGCTTCGCGACGTAAACTCCCCCGCCGAGGAAAGCGACCCATCAACCCTTGGCCGAAACGACTCCCACCAAAAGACCCACCAGATCGGGTTGGCGCACGCCATTGCCACCATCATGGCCATGGACGTGGTATTCTCTATCGACTCGGTCATCACCGCTGTAGGCCTAGCAGACCATCTCGTCGTCATGATTCTCGCGGTCATGATCGCCGTGTTGCTCATGATGTTGTTCATCGACCCGATATCGAACTTCATCAACAAACATGTCGAAATGAAGATGCTCGCACTTGTGTTTATCACGGTGATTGGCGCACTGCTTATCCTCGACGGCTTCGGAATCAACTCCGGCATCGAGATTTTCGAAATGCACGCAGAGAAGCTCATGGTCTACTGCGGGATGGTCATCGCCTTCGTGGTAGTCCTCATTCGCATGCGACGTACGTCGCTACAGGGGGACAGCAAGTAAAAGCGCGTACACAACACAGCCCGCGATTGCGCACCAGAGAAGGGACTTGGTCGTACGTGCGACAACTATGACCACAAGAGCCGCAACAAGAGGAGCAGCGGCAGGCCAAAGACCCGCGGCGAACATCCCAGGCGTGAGCAGGTCGTTGGCGACAAGAGCAGCGAACGCAGCTGGCGGGATGAACCCCAAAGCCAAGCTCACATTCTCAGGAAGCTCGCGACCCTTGAGAGCAAACAGCGGGACGACACGACAAATGACCATAGTCACCGTGCAGCAGGCGAAAACAATCCAAAACTCAGCACCCGACATAGCCATCTAGCGTGTCACCTCCTCTCGTGCCTCTCCTCCATGACCGATACCGCTTCCCCTAGGTTTCCCTGCCGCCTTGCGTGCCTTGTACAACGCAAAAGCAGCAATGACGCCGAGCACGGCTCCGACAAGGATGGCAGGGCCGCTTAAACCCACAAGCTTGCAAACATAGACGCCAAGCATAGCGACAATCATGGCGACCACATTTTCGAAACTGAGACGTTGGGTGATCATAAGGCAGATAAATATGGAGGTCATAGCGAAGGAGGCGATAGCGAGTGGTATTCCCAAAAGGCTCCCGACAAGCGTTCCAACCACGTTGCTCAATGCCCATGAGGTGCAGGAAAAGAAGTTGACCATGGTCGCCTTCTCAACCGTCCAATCCCCTTTGCGGAAACGTTCAATCGAGACACCATAACTCTCATCGGTTACTGAGGCGGCAAACAGAAACGCCAAAGGCTTGCTCGCATTTTTGGCATAGGGGGCAAATGATGCGGAATACAGCATCTGGCGCGTGTTCACAAAGCTGACGCTTGCGATGATGGACAAAATCGGCGTGCCTGCAAGATAGAGGTTCGGTATCATGAACTGACCTGCGCCGGAATAGAAAATATAGGACATCACGAGGACCTCCAAAGGCCCAAGACCGATGGAGTCACAAAGGATGCCGCAGGGTATACCGATGGCAACGTAGCCCAACACGATGGGCAACGCCGCAGAAAATGCCTCTTTTACCTCTTCCAACGAAATCATAGCTTCGAGATTATAACGCCACCGAACAAGACCGCAAACAAGGAATCATCGATTGAGCGCGGACTCCAAATCATTCGGGGCAAAGACACCGCGCTCGGTGACGATGCCGGTGATAAGGGATGCAGGCGTCACATCAAAAGCGGGGTTCCACACCTTTACACCCTCGATAGGCTCAGCCATCACCTCACACGCCGGGCGTTGTTCTATGGGTATCTGGGATCCATCCCCGATAGCGGGATCAATCGTGGATAGGGGGGCACAGACATAGAACGGGACATGGTGGTAGTTTGCAAGCACCGCAACACCATAGGTACCGATCTTGTTCGCGACGTCCCCGTTGCGTGCGACGCGATCCGCGCCAACGAATACCGCATCGACCATCCCTTGCGCCATAAGGCTTGCCGCCATATTGTCGCAAATCACCGTAACGGGCACACCGGCACAAGCGAGCTCCCACGAGGTAAGCCGCACGCCTTGTCCAACAGGACGGGTCTCGTCGGCAAAGACGTGCAAAATGTTGCCCTGCTCAGCAGCCGTGTAGACGACACCTAGCGCGGTGCCGAAGAACACCGTGGCAATACTGCCCGCGTTGCAGTGGGTCAAGACGCGTGAAGGACGGTGGAGCAAGGAGGCACCATGGGCTCCAATGGCACGGTTGGTCTGTTCATCCTCTTGCTCTAAGAGCTTGACGTAATCAAAGAGAGCCTCGATGGCCCTCTCCGTGATCGAGTCCTCGCCCTCCAACTCATGCGCTGCCACGTCACAAATCCTCTTCACGGCCCAGCTCAGGTTAACCGCAGTCGGTCGCGCACCAGCCACCTTATCGGCAACAGTCGTAAGGTCTGTCGGTTTCGCGCCCTCAGAGGCCGCCCAAAGCACGATCGCCGACGCACCAGCAACCCCGATGGCAGGCGCACCGCGAACCGCCAAGGTCTTTATGGCGTCGACCACCACCTCCCAACTGCGAGTCCTGATGTAAGAGACCTCTCGCGGAAGCAAACGTTGGTCGAGCAGAACAAGCTCCAACGAAGCGTCATCAGCACGGACAAGCTCGACCGAACGCGGTAGGTTGTCAAGACAAATATTCATGGGCATCTCACCTTCCGACCAAGTACTACAGGTTGTCACGGCACCATTGGATGTTTGCCATGACCTCTTTTATGAGCTCTTCAACGGAATCGAACTTTTTCATGGGACGGAGAAACTCTACGAACTCCAACGTCAGCTCGGATCCGTACACATCACGATCGAAGTCAAGAAGATGGGCCTCGCAAACGGATTTGGCCTCTTCAAAGGTAGGGGAGGTCCCCATAGAAACGGCAGCCTTGTAGCGCTCCCCCTCCAAATACCCATAGGCAGCGTATACGCCCTCACCAAGCGTTTGTCGCAAAGCAGGGATATTCACGTTCGCAGTCGCAAAACCCATGTCGCGACCCTGACGACGCCCGGAGACGATCGTGCCAGCCACACGATATCGCCTCCCCAACAACTCGTTTGCCTCTGAAATTTTAGAATCGGCGAGCAAAGCGCGGATGCGGGAAGCGCTGACGGGAGCCCCACCACGAAGCTGCAGCTCATACGTGACGATATCGGTTTTCGAGGAGCGCGCCCAATCACGCAGCGTCTCGACGGACCCGCTGGCACGTACCCCGAAACGAAAATCACAACCGACGTGCAGACTCGAGGGGGCACATTCTCCAAACGTTTGGGACAAGAACTCTTGGGGAGAAAGTGCTGCAAACTCATGATTGAAAGGAAGGGCAACGACAAAATCGACGCCGCTAGAAGCAAGCATCGACAGGCGCTCCTCATCCGTCATGATCAATCTGTGGCTCTCAGGATGGAACAACTCGTCAGGATCGCGGTCAAAGGTGAGTATGAGAGAGCACACATCATCTCGGCGCGCGCGTTCAATCGCGCTTGCGACGAGGAATTGGTGCCCGACGTGAAATCCGTCGAAAACTCCAAAAGCACATGCACAGCCTGCGAACAACTCTTGATTGAAATCCGCCGAAGAGAACCTATAGACCTTGGCCACGAGACACCCCCACATTGAACACACACTTCGCCTGATAGCGATTCTTCTTGACGTCAAACTCGTAGAGCGCAGCCAACGTCGTACCAACGATAACGGACACGAGCTCCCCGTCATGAGGAGGGTCGGAGCTCTCAACGACGCCAGACGTACAGGCACAAAGCTCCATATCGGGGCATGACCAACGACGCTCATACAACGACAAACGGGCGGACAGACATCCCCCATGTAAAACGTGTTCCTCATCAGCGTCTTTTGCGTATAGGAAACGCAACCCAAGTAGGCGTATGGGATCGAGAGCCGCGCGAGATCCGACTTCTTCGAGGGTTTCCAAGCTCACACACTCATCGAGGGTGAGAAGGCCAACGGTTGTTCGGCGAAGCGCCCCAAGGTGTGTTGGACACCCCAACTCAATACCGGCATCACGTGCGATAGAGCGAATGTAGGTGCCTGACGACACATGAAGCTCAACGTCCCAATACGGGTCGTCAAAGGAACCAACCCCTATAAGATTCGCATCGTAAATCGTGATATCACGAGGCTGCAGCGAAATGACGTTTCCCCGACGTGCCTCATCGCACGCCTTTTTTCCTCCGACTTTAAGCGCGGAATACACCGGCGGTAATTGTTTGCGCTCTCCTACAAGAGAGGCAACAAAACGACGTACGAATTCCTCGTCAAACAACCGATCTTGGAGCACACCTGTAGCAGTGACCTCCCCTTCCGCATCGTCAGTATCGGTAGAAGAACCCCAAACGATTCGAGCCACGTATCGCTTGTCGTGGCCGACCATGTAGTTGTCAAGACGGGTAGCGGGACCGACGCAGACCAACATCGCGCCACTTGCCATAGGGTCTAGGGTGCCCGTGTGGCCCACGCGACGTTCCCCGAAAATACCGCGGACACGGTTCACGACATCATGGGAACTCGTTCCAATCGGCTTATCGACCCCCACAAGCAGGGAGAGTCCGGATTCTCCTCTTCTTTTTGCCATGGTTAATCGCCTGCCATGATTTAAGCACCCAACAACTCTTCGAACTCGCGGATAAGTTGCTCGATGGCGTGGTCCATGGGGCAAAACATCTTGAATCCGGCAGCAGCACGATGCCCGCCGCCGTAATGGCGACTCGCGATCTCGCGAACATCGGTATCGTCCTTAGCCCTGAAGCTCCCTTTGATGAAGACCCCCTTTGCACCTTCAACCTCTTTGAGCATGCATGCGACGCGCACGCCCGCCAAAGAGCGCAGCAACGTGACCGATTGTTCAGCGTCAGCCATCATCGCACCTGTTTCCTCGAAATCCTTCAATGTGAGGTAGGAGATAAGGAATTCGCCGTTTGCTGCAAAACGCATACGTTCGACCACTCTTGCCTCAAGGCGCAAAGACGCAATCGTCCTGCTTTGGAACACGTTCGAGGCGATGTTGCCGGCATCTGCACCCGCCGCCACCATCTCGGCAGCGGCCATGAATGCTCGTGTATCGGCGTTTTGGTTGCGAAAGCTGCCCGTGTCAGTCATCAGGCCCGTATAGACGCAGGTGGCAACATCTCCCTCAAGCGTTACTCCGAGAAGCTTCGCGACCTCCCAGACAAGCATTGAGCAACTAGCCGCATCAGGATCGGTGTAGGACAGGGCAGCCATACGGGAATCCACCGCATGATGATCGATCGTGACAGTGAGAGAAGCTTTCTCGTGAAGCTTCCATTGTGCCTCACCAAGGCGATCCCTTGTGGGCACGTCCACCGCAACAAAGGTCTTAGGCCTACGTTGCGGCAGACCCGCATACACCATCTCACAAGCACCCGGCAAGAATAGAAGACCGGGATCGAGCGGGGCTTCAGATGCGAGAGTGCAGGTTACGTTTTTGCCAAGTTGGCGCAATGCGCACGCAAGGCCGAGTTGGCTGCCGAGGCAATCCCCATCAGGGGAGATATGTCCTCCGATAACGATATCGTCAGCATCTTTGAGCGCCAACGCAATCTCTTCAAGCGTTGTGTTTGTCTGAGGGGTGGTCGCCATGGCTATTCCTCGTCACGATCGTCGTACATCTTGTAGTTTGACTCGTTGAGTGCCGCTGAGGGCTCACGACCTGACTCAAATTGCAGCGCGCGTCCGATTCGCTCAGCCTCGTCAACCGTCGTGTCGAGGATGAAACGCAGCTCGGGTGCCACACGCCATGACAACTTTCGTGCCATCAAAGAGCGTATACGCCCATTTGCCTTCTTGAATGCAGTCTCGACGGACTCGTACTCCCCGCGCGGTGCCGAGTAAAAAACATTACACGCTGAACGATCGTAGGAAACTTCACACCCGGTGATGGTCACCAGGGATAGACGAGGGTCCGAGATCTCGAACAACAGGATAGAGGCGATAACCTCTTGGGCCTGAGCGTTCACCCGTCTGTTAGAAGAACCTTGTTTCATAGGTACCTCCTCCATATCGAAAATGCCTGCGGCGCACAAAGGCAACCGCAGGCGCTTTGTTTGGCTAAATTGGCCGCCGGTCAACTTGCGCGCTCGAGATTACTCCGTGCGCTCGACCTCGACCGTCTTGAATCCTTCGATCGTGTCGCCGATCTTGACGTCTTGGTAACCCTTGATGCCGATACCGCACTCGTAGGATTGCTTGACGGATTTCACATCGTCTTTGAAGCGGCGCAAAGACTCGATGACGCCCTCAAAGATGACCGTACCCTCACGAACAATGCGGACACGGTCGTCACGTGAGATCTCGCCCTCGGTGACATAGCAACCGGCAATAGTTCCGACCTTGGGAACCTTGAAAGTCTCTCGAATCTCAGCAATGCCCGTATCCTGCTCGATGATCTCGGGGCTCAAAAGGCCGACACGGGCCTGGTTGATCTCCTCAATCGCCTCGTAGATGACACGATACATACGGATATCGACACGTTCCTTCTCAGCTTGTTGCTTGGACTTACCAGTGGGACGGACATTGAAACCGATGATGATGGCATCGGAGGCTGCGGCAAGCGTGACGTCGGTCTCGGTGATTCCACCGACCGCGGCGTGGACGATGTTGATACGGACCTCGGATTGGTCCATCTTCTCGAAAGCGCCGCGAAGCGCCTCGATGGAGCCCTGCACGTCAGCCTTAACGATGAGGTTGAGGTCGGTTTGCTTGCCTTCCTCAATACGGTTGAACAAATCGTCGAGGCTCATATGGCTCTTTGCCTCCTGGGCGGCAAGGCGTGCACGAAGCGCACGTTCCTCCGCGAGCTTGCGGGCATCGCGCTCATCTTCGAAGACGCGGAACTCGTCACCTGCAGTGGGGACGGAGTTCAAGCCGAGAATCTCGACTGGGTCTGCTGGCACCGCTTGCTTGACGTTCTTTCCACGAGGGTCCAAAAGGGCGCGGACACGACCCCAGCTCGTACCGGCGACAACGGTGTCACCAGGATGGAGAGTACCGCGGTCGACCAGGACGGTGGCAACAGGTCCTCGTCCCTTGTCAAGGTTTGCCTCGATGACAAAACCGCTTGCAAGCGCGTCAGGGTTTGCCTTGAGCTCAAGGACCTCGGCCTGGAGGATGATGGTCTCAAGAAGCTCGTCGATACCGATCTTCTTTTTGGCAGAGACGTTGACAAACATGTTTTGTCCGCCCCACTCCTCGGGCACGACGCCGTACTCGGTAAGCATTTGGCGAACGCGGTCGGGATTGGCACCGTCCTTGTCGATCTTGTTGACGGCGACAACGATAGGAACCTTGGCGGCCTTGGCGTGGTTGATTGCCTCAATGGTTTGGGGCATGACGCCGTCATCAGCGGCAACGACCAGCACGATGACGTCCGTGACTTGCGCACCGCGGGCACGCATCGCAGTAAATGCCTCGTGACCAGGGGTGTCGATAAAGGTGATTTGGTTTCCATTAATGTTGACGACCGATGCACCGATATGTTGAGTGATGCCGCCTGCCTCGCCCGCTGCAACGCCCGTATCACGGATAGCGTCGAGCAGAGAGGTCTTGCCATGGTCAACATGGCCCATGACGGTAACAACAGGCGGACGATGCTTCAGGTCGTCCTCATTATCATGGTACACAACGGCGAACTCCTCTTCAGGAGAGACGACGCGCACCTTGCGACCCATGTCGTCCGCAATGAGTTCGATCATGTCATCGGTCATGGATTGGGTCAAAGTCATCATCTGGCCGAGAAGGAACAATCTCTTGATGACGTCGTTCGGAGCGACTTTGAGTAGCTCCGCAAACTTGGCGACCGTCGCACCTTGCGGAATCTCGACGACAGAATCATCAAGCAGCAAAGCGGCGTCGATACCGCGCTCCTCAGCCTGGGCAACAAGCTTCTCGCGCTTCTCGGCCTCGCGTTTCTTCTTGCGGCTTTTGCGACGGCCCTCATTCTCGTTCGCGCTTGCTGCGGCGACCGCTGCACGTGCCTCGGCGAGAACCTTGTCGCGTTGGAGCTTCTCGGCCTGTACGGCCATTTGGGCATAGCGGTCTTCCCCGCTCTCCTCCCTGGAGGCAAGCTCCGGCACATCGGGCTCATAATTGTTCGGACTCTTCTTGTTGCGGCCCTTCTTGCCCTGATTTTGGCCTTGAGCGTTACGGTCCTGGCGAGCGGCGTTATCACGCTTGTTTTGGTTGTTCTTGGCAGCCTTTTTCTGCTCCTTGGCAGCATCCATGCGCTGTTTCTCGGATTCTATTTGGGAAAGCAAGCTCGAGAAGTTCGACTTCGCGGGTTTCGTCGGCACTGTGACCGGCTTGGGCTTATGCTGCTCGGTATGGTCACCATGCGCCTGCTGCTTGTTGCCACGCTCACGAAGACTTGCCTCGACCGCTTGTTTCTTGGCTACCTCACGGGCAATCGCTTCAGCCTTTGCGCGAGCCTCACGCTCAGCCTGCTCGACGCGTTGACGCTCTTGCTCCGCCTCGATTTGTTCGTTTAGGCTCTCAAAGATTGACTTTTTCTTGGGAGCGGGTTTGACGACCTTCTCCTCCTTTGCGGGAACGGCAACATCTTGGCTGCGTTTTGCGCGCTCCGCCTCACGAGCCGCACGTTCCGCCTCGACTGCAGCACGACGTTCAGCCTGCTCAGCGCGTTGACGTTCCTCCTCTGCCTTCTTGGTCTCATCCACGACAACAACATCGGTAGCATCCGCTCCATCAGATGTCGCAGGACCCATAGCTGCACGAATCTTATCCACATAGGCACCAGCAAGCATACTTGCATGGGTTTTAGCAGGAATCTTTAGTTCAGCAAGCTTGTCAAGCATCTCCTTGCTGGACAAGCCGTATTCCTTGGCTAACTCATGTACACGCATTCCAGCCATATACCACTCCTATTCCATCGGGCTCGCTGCGACGACCTTTGCGAGGCCGCTCGCAATCTGCTCGTAATCCATATCGCTCACCTTGCACCGAAGCACACGGCTCAACTTGTCAGTCTTGCGAGCAGAGGCAAGGCAAGACTTGCCGCACACGTAAGCACCGCGACCAGCCGCATGACCGGTCGGGTCAAAAGAGACCGAACCGTCAGCGTTGCGTACAATGCGATGCAACACGTTCTTGCACTCACTCTCGCCACACGCAACGCAGGTTCGTACGTTCTTTCTTTCCTTCGTTTGCCGCATAGTGCAATTCCTGCCGTTCTAACTCGCCCGCCTAAACGCTAGTTCTCATCCTGGGCAGCATGCACGCCGCAAAACCTTGAGCCCGGACGGGCGTGGTTGCGGCAACGGATGCCTTCCTCGTTCTCGTACGCGCAAATAACCAAACCGTCTTCGATCTCGCCTTCCTCGTCGTCAGCCTCATCGATGAGCAGGGGCTCACCACCGAAGTTGGACGACTTGATGTCAATGTGCCAACCGGTCAGACGGGCGGCAAGACGGGCATTTTGGCCTTCCTTGCCGATGGCGAGGGAAAGCTGGTCATCCGGCACGACAACCGTTGCGTAATGGTTGTCCTCGTCGACGATGACTTGGGAGACCTTCGCCGGAGACAAGGCGTTTGCAACATACTTCGCAGGATCGTCGCTCCATTGGATCACGTCGACGCGCTCGTTGCGGAGCTCCTCGACGACGTTGCGGACACGGCTACCACGAGGTCCGACGCAGGCTCCAACGGGATCGAGGTTCGACTCTCTCGAAGAGACGGCAACCTTGGAGCGCACACCAGGCTCACGAGCAATGGACTTGATTTCGACAAGGCCGTCATAGATCTCCGGGACTTCCATCTCAAAGAGTCGGCGAATCAGATCCGGGTGGGTACGAGAGACGATGATGGACGGGCGGCCCATATCGCTTTTGCCCTTACCGCCTTGCGAAGTCGCGTCGTTGAGCGGGTCTCGGACACCGATGATAATAACATGGAGACGCTGGTTGTGGCGATAGCGCTCGTTGGAGGGACGCTCGTTTCGCTCACCAGGGCTACGTTTGATGTCATAGTGGGGAAGCTCGGCCTCAACACCGTCACGAATCTTGATGATGGTGAATTCGGGAGTTCCTTGCAAGACAGTGCCCGTGACAAGGTCGCCAACGCGATCTGCAAACTCGCGGTAGATGGATTGGCGGCCTGCCTCACGCACAAGGCTGCTGATGACGCTCTTTGCTTGTTGTGCTGCGATGCGACTTACGTTGTCGGGCGTGACGTCGCGCTCCTCGAACTCGGAGTACTCGCCAGTCTCCTCATCGGGCTCCCCCACAGGAACGAGCTCGTACACATAGATCTTGCCCGTTTGACGGTCGATGATGACGCGCGCGTCCCACTCCAAATCCAAAATATGCTGATAGCTCTTAGCCAAAGACGCCTCAAGGCGCTCGATGAGATAGAACTCGTCAATCTTACGCTCATGGGCCAAGGCCTGCAGGGCCTCGATAAGTTCAGAACTTGCCACAACGCTTCCTTTCCTTTGCCAGACGCAAATCACCTGGACTCACACGGGAAAACTCCCTCTTTACCACTACTCTTCCTGCATGCAACAGGACAAACCTCCAACGATCAGCGCTTAAAGTTGATCTCACCTTTCAAACGGGCACGCTTGATCTTCTCCATCGGAATCTCAACTTCTCCGCTTTCGCATTCAAGAACAACAACGAGCTCATCGGCTCTTACGATGGTGCCCGTGAAGTTGCTCGAGCCCTCGATCTTGCCTGCCGTTTTCACGGTTGCGGTTTTTCCCGCAAACGCATTGAAATGCGCAGGGGTCCTCAAGGGGCGATCGATGCCGGGAGAAGAAACCTCAAGCACATACGCGCCTGGGAAGGGATCGATAGCATCCATGATCTCGTTAACCCAAACTTGGGCCTTTGCGAGCTCATCAAAACTTATGCCTCCCTCTGCGTCAATATAGACGCGAATCGTGGGAGACTTTTTCGATCCGACGACCTCTACAGTGATAACCTCGACGCCTTCCTGAACCGAACGGGGCTCAAGAGCATCCAAAAGCTTTTGTTCGCTTGCGGTCAGCACATGTCCTCCTGTTTCAAATCAGCCCTATAACAAAAGAAAGCGGGCACTGCCCACTTTCCACAACGTCGAAAGTATTTTCACGCACCTAAGCACGTTAATGTATACTTATATCATGAGATAGCCGCTTTGGCTAGCACAAAATTCTGGGAGCGATTCAACCAGGCAGCTCTCCCCCGTCTTGACCACGTTGTACCACAAAAAAACACGCGATTTAAAAAGGGGTTCATATGACTGACTCGAATAACATTGTTTTACGCGCTATGGCGAAAGAAGACTATGAACAGGTTCACGCCCTTTGGGAGAGGATGTCCGGTTTTGTCGTGCGCTCTCTTGACGATTCCTATCCCTACATCGCACGCTTCTTGGAGCGCAACCCCACGACAAGCGTGGTAGCCCTTGACAACGACAGGATTGTCGGCAGCATTCTTTGCGGACACGACGGACGTCAAGCGACGTTCTACCACGTCTGCGTCGAACCCGAGTATCGCAAGCACGGGCTCGGTCGCTCCATGGTGAAATTTTGCCTTTCAGCGCTTGTCGAGGAGGGAATCAGCAAGGCCATGCTCGTCGCGTTCAACGACAACGAGGGCGGCAACGCCTTTTGGCAGCGTATCGGATGGACACCGCGAACAGATCTCAACTCCTACGAGTTCATGTTGAACAAGGAAAACATCCTACGATACGTCGACTAACGCCAATCTCGACCCGCTATAAGGATTGCATCGACAAGGGAAGCGTGCGCATCCAAGCAACATGTCGACCAGCGGCGATCCCGGCCCGCTGCGGCAAAAAGCGTTGCAACAAACAAAGCTAATTTTTGTAACAAAGGGCGGGGTCTATATCCGCAAGCCCTTCCGAGAGTTCCTCGAGTTTCTCGTAGCTTTTCTCCAGGGAAGACAGCGCGAGTCTCCTGCCTTTCTTTGTAAGCGTGACCATGGTGGTGCGCTTATCCTGGGAGCCCCGCCTCCGAATGATAAGACCGTCGTTCTCAAGCTTCAAGATATTCGCGCTGATTTGAGCAGGTTGCATCAACAACGCATCTCTCAACTCCGAAGCGCCGACCTGTTCGACCTTTCGCTCCTCTTTGAGGAACACATAGCCCAAAATAAGCCCAGAAGCCATATTCAAACCAAAATCAGTCCAAACATGACCGAGCACACAAACCAGATTTGCAATGCATTCAAGGCTCAAAGACGCTCGATAAAGTTGGTAACCCTCGTCACCTTTAAGCTCTAAATTCAAATCCTCACACGCTTTATCAAACCCGATAATACGGGTATTGACCACCTTTTCAAGAAAGCCATGGAGGCCGTCGCTGTCCAGCATGCCTTTGATGGTTTCATAGGAACCAGGCACAAGGTCGTCTTCTAAAACCTGTGAAACCAATCGACAGGTTTCCTTAGCTTGGGTGAAAAGCCCATAGCCGGCCTCTGTGATGCAAACGCACGCAGAACGCGCATCATTGGAGGAAGGTATGCGAAAGGCATAATTATTCTTCTCCAAAGCTTTAAGAGCCATTGAGACCGTGCTCGGACGAAGGGACAGTTTTTCGCAATAAAACCCAATGTTTTCCAGGGGGTAGTGGGCGCAAATCTCAAGAAGACGAATTTGGGTAAGGTCAACGCCAAGAGTTTCACGACAAATATGCGAACAACGTATAATAAAGCGAGAAAAACGTGATTGCCAACCAATCATGTTTTCGAAGCGCTCGACATCCTTCGGCACTAGCTTCATAGCACCCCACTAACATCTTCAATTCCCTCTATGCAAATAATTTAGCATATGAAAAAAAAAAAAAAACGGAATTCAGACGAAACTCGTATAAATTTCAAGCAAAGAATAATTTTACAGCACCGGTTAAGGCAAATTATCAACTCTTGTTGTCTTTTAAAGTTATCTTTAGTTAATAATTTCGAGCATATGTGAGCGCCTGCTCGTAATAATCATAGTCCTTTGGGCAGTGCGCATCAGAAGCAACGTAATCGACAATGCCCTCTTTCAACATGCTTGTCGCCGTGCGACGACGGGCCCCCAACCTCCGGTCCTCGATAAAGTTCGCAGACACTTGGATCAAACAACCCATCTCTTTCATGGTCCATGCAACGTCGAGGTCACGTTGTACAGGAGCATAACGCTCCGGGTGCGCGATGACGACCCGCAACCCTCTACTTTGGATAACACGTACCAACCGTTGCCAGTTTGCAGGAAGAGCGTCATCGGAGAACTCGAGAAGGAACAATTTCGTGCTTTCAATGTTCATGGTGCAAATCTCATCGAGACCAAGCTCAGGAATCTTGCGCCAGTTCACCTCGTAACCGAGAAACATGTCGATTCCCATCTCGCCAGCACGATCGGCAACGATGTCGAAATTGCGCTCTATCTTGCCTCGATCGAATGAGTCCCATCGGCAATGGGGCGTTGCAACGATCTTGTCGATTCCGACGTTTTTGGCAGCACGAAGCATTCTCGTGCTCATATCAAGATTCTTTGACCCGTCATCTACGTCGAAGACGATATGACTGTGAATATCAAGCACGCAACAACTCCAAACAACAATAAAAGAGCAAGCCATAAGGCCTGCTCAATTGTAATCTGAAATAATTCAAATGGGAAATAATAAATTATACGTATAATTGTCGTTCCTTATTTAAATTAGTAGGCCAAAATAGGAGCAGCGACCTGCTTCTTTCGGCTCATAACCCCAGGCATCCAATTGCCTCCCTGGCAACACTGGATTCCAAAGACCTCGTTTACGATAGCATCGTTGCCCTCAACGAAGAACTGGGAACCCTTGGCAACAATATCCGTCGCAAAGAACAGGACGAACTCGTAGCCGTTTTCCTGTACAAGCTTAGACATGTACGCACGAATCTCCTCTTCGCGAGAGGTGACCCTGGATAGATCGACAGTCTCAAATTGGCCGATAAGCACCGTGTTGTCGCGAACCTTGAACTCCTTGGCGTCGCCGGCGACCAAACGCTCGATTGGAACTTTGCCCTCGCCTTCCCTCTTCAAGAACAAGCCCATGCCAAATTCCTTGATATCGACATCGGCAAGCTTTGCAAGATCCGCAGCGGTCGCGCGATCCACCTCGGTGGTGGTGGGGCTGCTCAAGATGACCGTGTCGGTAAGAATGGCGGAAAGAAGAACCGTGGCAATCTCGCGCGTGACCTCCACGCCGTAATATTTATACATAGCAGCGACAATTGTGGCAGTAGAGCCCCAAGGCAGATTGATGAACTGGATGGGGTTTGCGGTGGAGACATCTGCGATGCGGTGGTGGTCTACGATCTCAACAACCTCCGCATCCGCAAGTCCGTCGACGCATTGGGTCAACTCGTTGTGGTCAACGAGGACGACCTTGGGATCGTCGGGCTCGACCTCAGTTGCGGTAGCTATAAGGCGCGGAGCGGCAAATCCGCTCTCGGAGAGGACCCACTCGCTCTCCGGCGGCAACGGCCCAAGGCAGCATGGAACGTAATCGACTGCGACCTCTCTGCCCTCTGCTTTTGCCGCACGGGCCTCCAGCTTGTTTTTGAGGTCGGAATAGATAACGGCGCCGACGATGGAGTCGTTGTCCGGTTTCTTGTGGCCGACGACGATGATGGACTTGGTCATGGTTCCTCCTTGTTGATTCTCAAAACTCCAAAAGTATATAGCAACGCTTAAGGCCAGCTCAACTTATTTCGCGAGAGCGTGCTTAGCGTGGATGCGGATGCGGGCAACGATGGCGGAAGCCCCCTGCCCGACGTTCGCCTCGCCGCGCAAGACAGAGCAAGACGGGCCTGTGCCTATCCACCAATCTTGACGATGGGGGCATAATCCTTCAACAGCTTCTTGGTCGTCCCGGTCTTCGCAAAACGGACATGGAGCATGTCCCCGTCGATCTTGATGACCTTGCCGCGGCCAAAGGTCTTGTGATCTATTGTGTCCCCTACGACAAAAGACATTTTGGCAGCAGCCTTCTTTCCCGCATCGATGTTGGTTTTGGCCCCCGAGCCCGATGTCCCACGCGAGGAGCGGTCGGCGCGTCCCGAGGACCCCGTCGCGCTGGAGCGGCCAAACACACGGCCCTCCCCCGCCTCGGAGCCCGATCCGGAGATTCCTCGACGACTGCCACGCTTCTCCCATCCCGTTCCGCTGAACCCGGAACTTCCGATCCCACATGTTTGACGAAGCTCGGCAGGAATCTCCCCGACAAAGCGACTTACAGGATTTGCTTGGGTTTGTCCAAAGAGTTGGCGGCTTTGCGCACAGGTCAGATAGAGGTTTTTGCGGGCGCGCGTGATGGCAACGTATGCGAGTCGGCGCTCCTCCTCCATGCCTGTCGGGTCCATAAGGTTACTCATGTGCGGAAAGAGGCTCTCCTCCATACCCGCGACGAACACGACATCGAACTCCAGGCCCTTTGCGGCATGGACGGTCATGAGCGTGACGGCAGATTGGTCCTCACCGGTGCTATCGAGATCGGTTCGAAGGCGCACCCACTCGAGGAAGTCCGCGAGTGAGTCGCCACGAAGGACGCGAATCGGCTCTGCGCCCTCTTCACCGCTTGCGCTCGGAGCCGCAAACATTGCCTCATCCTCATCATGGGTCTCAACGAATTCGTCGACGACGCCGAAGAACTCCTTGATGTTCTCGATTCGGCCACGCGCCTCGTCGGTGTTCTCCAGCTCAAGAGCGCAAATAAGGCCAGATTTCTCCACAACCGCCTCGATAAGTTTGCGCAATGGACCCTCATAGGTTTGGCATTCTTTGATGATTGCCACGAACTCAGAAACGCATTTTTGGGCCGAAGCGCGCAAACCCTCATCGACTATGGCAAGTTCGCATGCATCCATAAAGCTCGATTGGTTCTCGAGGGAGATTTGGACAATCCGCTCGATGGTTGTTCTTCCGATGCCGCGACGCGGTACGTTGATGACGCGTTGAGCAGCAATGTCGTCAGCTGGATTGATGAGTAGGGTCAGGTACGCCATGACGTCACGAATCTCTGCACGATCGAAGAATCGGGTCCCTCCGACGATGCGATACGGAACACCCGCGCGCAACATCATGTCCTCAAGGACGCGGGATTGCGCATTGGTTCTATAGAAGCAAGCCATCTGGTTGTAGCTCACCCCCCGTGCGCGGTGTTTCTCGATCTCGCCCGCAATCCACCTGCCCTCGTCCCGTCCATCAGCGGCGAGATAGACCTGAATCTTGTCACCGGACTCCGAGGCGGTGAACAGGCGCTTGGACTTGCGTCGCGTGTTGTTCGCGATAACGGCGTTGGCAGCATCGAGGATATTGCCGACGCTGCGGTAGTTCTGTTCGAGCTTCACCACATGGGCGTCCGGATAATCGGTCTCAAACTCCAAGATGTTACGAATATCCGCACCGCGCCAAGAGTAGATCGATTGGTCATCGTCGCCGACAACCATGATGTTGCGGTACTTCCCGGCGAGAAGACGACAAATCTCGTATTGGGCCTTGTTCGTGTCCTGGTACTCGTCGACAAGAATATAGCGAAAGCGCTCTTGGTAGGCGTCCAAGACATCAGGATTGTTCTTGAGCAGCAGGTAGGCATAGAGCAGCAAGTCGTCAAAATCAAAGGCGTTCGCGGCCTTCAAGCGCTCTTGAAGCTTGTGATATACCCTAGCTGCAACCTTCCCGACGGGGTCAATGACGGTCTTCTCGAAGTTGCCGGGGGTGATGAGTTCGTTTTTTGCGGTCGAGATACGGTTCATGAGGGCATTGACGGGAAAACGCTTCGGGTCGATGTCGAGGTTTGCCATGATGTCCTTGTACAGGCGCTTCGAGTCGTCGGTGTCGTAAATCGTGAAGTTGCGGGAAAAGCCAAGCCTTTCAGCGTCGGTGCGCAACATACGTACGCACATGCTATGAAACGTTGACACCCACATACCGCGAGAGGCGGGGCCAACGAGGTTCCCAAGGCGCTCGCGCATCTCGGCAGCTGCCTTGTTTGTAAAGGTGATGGCAAGAATTTGCCATGGGTGGACATTGAGATCGCCGACGAGGTGACCGATGCGATAGGTCAGAACACGGGTCTTCCCGGATCCGGCGCCGGCAAGGACCAACAATGGGCCCTCAGTGGTGAGCACTGCTTCGCGTTGGGGGTCGTTCAATGAATCGATATCGAGAGGCATGGCACACATCCTTTGCGCGGGACCCCATACGTGGCCCCGATCTTGCTCGCTTTGCAAAATTTCACGATCCCCTATTATAAGGTCGAACCTACGCCGCGGGGCGTGCGATTCATCGTGGGGTCGAACCTACGCCGCGGGGCGTGCGACTCCTCGTGGGGATTTCATCGTGGGGATTTCGCGATGCCGCATCCACATTTCGCCCAAGACGGGATTACGTGGTACCATCTTCAGAACTTTTTTCAGAATTTTTCCCGAATGAAATCGAGTCGCTCACCTATGGATATCGAGATTGTCTTTGAAATATTGAAAGCGTTCCTTATCGGCGTTGTCGAGGGCATCACCGAGTGGTTACCAATCTCGAGTACCGGTCACATGATCTTGGTCGACGAGTTCGTCAAGCTCAACGTCTCGGATGAGTTTTTGAAGCTCTTCCTCGTCGTCATCCAGATTGGTGCTATTCTCGCCGTCATCATCCTGTACTTCACGAAGCTCAATCCCTTTAGCCGCAAAAAGACGCCCGAGGGCCGTCGCGGCACATGGCGTCTATGGGGCATGGTGGTCATCGGGTGCATTCCGGCGGCAATCATCGGCTTTGCGCTTGATGATTGGGTAAGCGAGCATTTCTACAATGCATACGTCGTCGCCGCGATGCTCATCATCTACGGCATCATCTTCATCATCCTCGAGCGGCGCAACCGACGTATCCGCGCCACCATCGTCGGCGAGATGGGCGTGACGGAAAAACCGCTGGGCAAGCACGCGAAGACAGTGCAGGCAATCGTTCCCACCGAGAGTGAGATCGACGAGGAGATGTTCAAGGTCGTCTCCGTTGACGATATCGATTGGAAGACGGCGCTGAAGATCGGCCTGTTCCAATGTCTCGCTATCATCCCTGGCACGAGTCGCTCGGGCGCCATCATCATCGGCGGAATGCTTTTGAAATGCTCCCGCACGGCTGCGGCGGAATTCGCGTTTTTCCTGGCAATTCCTGTCATGCTCGGATGGGGCGTCGTCAAGGTCGTCAAATATGTCATTCTCGGAAGCCTCGTCATGACAGTGACGGAGGTCGCGGTCCTCGTCGTCGGCGTTTTGACGGCCTTTCTTGTCAGCGTCATTGCCATCAAGTTCCTCATGAGCTACATCAAAAACAACGATTTCACAGTCTTCGGGTGGTACCGTATCGTCATTGGTGTCGTGGTGCTCGGCTACTTCCTTGGGAAGATGTTCGTTCTCTTCTAGCCTTTCCCGACATGCGGGGCGAGCATAGCCCGAACCGACATGCGGGGCGAGCATAGCCCGAGCCGACATGCAGAACAAGCATAGCCCACCCCGTAAGCAGAGCGAAACTTGCGCCCAAACGCTTGGACGTGCTGAAAGCAAACAACATTGCCATCAGCCCGCCTCGGAACGCGAGGAGAACACGGCCTGATGCCAATAAGCAGAGCGAAACTTGCGCCCAAACGCTGTCCCCAAACGACTCCCCCGCCTTTATAATAGGAAAGTCGTTTCAAAAGTGAGGAGCCGCAATCGTGGATACTTCCGCATCCAATAATCAAGTCGTCTTGGTCTTTGACTTTGGCGCCCAATATGGTCAACTAATCGCACGTCGTGTGCGCGATCTTAAGGTCTACTCCGAGATCGTCCCCTGCGATATCTCCGCTGACGAGGTAAGGGAGATTGCGCCGACGGCCATCATCTTGTCCGGAGGGCCTGCCAGCGTATATGCCGAAGACGCCCCAAAGATCGATCCCGAGGTCTTGTCCCTCGGCATCCCTGTCCTTGGCTTTTGTTACGGCCACCAAACGATTGCTGTCACACTCGGAGGCGAAGTCGGCCACACCGAGAAGGGCGAATATGGCCCCGCGAGCCTACATGTCGTCGCCGGTGAGCTTTTCCAGAACACACCCGCAGAACAAACGGTTTGGATGAGCCATCGCGACGCCGTCAAGGTAGTGCCAGAAGGCTTTACCGTCACCGCAAGCACTGACATCTGTCCCATAGCCGCCATGGAGTGTCCTGACCGTAAAATTTTCAGCACGCAATTCCATCCCGAGGTTCGTCATACGCCCTACGGAAACGACATGCTCTCCAACTTCCTGTTCGAGATTTGCGGCCTGGAGAAGAATTGGAGCATGGATACTATTATTGAGGACTCCGTAGCAACAATCCGCGAGCAGGTTGGAAGCTCTCGCGTGATTTTGGGTCTTTCGGGTGGCGTCGATTCCTCCGTTGTTGCCGCTTTGTGCGCGAAGGCTATTGGCAAGCAATTGACCTGCGTATTCGTCAATCATGGCTTGCTTCGCAAAAATGAGCCCGAAGAGGTTGAGGAAGTTTTCACCAAACAATTCGATGTCGATTTCATTCACGTTCACGCCGAAGAGCGTTATTTGAACTTGTTAGACGGTATAACAGACCCCGAACAGAAGCGTCGCATCATCGGTACGCAGTTCTGGAACGAGTTCTTCGCCGTCGCACAGGATATCGCCGAGGATGGACGCCCCGTGCAGTTCATGGCTCAAGGGACGATCTATCCCGACATCATCGAGTCCGGGGCACGCAAGACCGGCGGCAAGGCTTCCACCATCAAAAGCCACCACAATTTGATTCCCTTCCCCGACGGCGTGCATTTCGATTTGATTGAGCCTCTTGACCACTTCTTCAAGGACGAGGTGCGCGCACTGGGCACGGCGCTGGGCTTGCCCGACCACATCGTGCACCGCCAGCCCTTCCCCGGCCCGGGCTTGGCTATTCGCATCATCGGCACCGTTTCGCCTGAAAAGTTGGAGATTTTGAAGAACGCCGACGCCATCGTGCGCGAGGAGTTAGACGCATATAACGAGCGTTTGTACCAAGAGACCGGCGAGCGCAACTCAGAGCATAGTTGTTGGCAATATTTCGCGGTTTTGCCCGATATCAAGAGTGTCGGCGTTATGGGAGACGAACGTACCTATCAACGTCCTATTATTCTGCGCGCTGTCGAAAGCAGCGATGCCATGACCGCGGATTGGGCAAAGCTGCCCTATGACGTGCTTACGCGCATTTCGAGTCGCATCGTGGCCGAGGTGCCAGGTGCAAACCGCGTTTGCTATGACATCACCTCCAAGCCGCCGGCCACCATTGAGTGGGAGTAAGACTGGGGGCATAACACCCCGTTATGATTTGCCCCAAAAAGTAACAAAATAGCAGGTAGATAATGGTGCTATCGGGTTTCCGGTAGCACCATTTGTTTCGCTGCAAAACGCTCCTTTCGGGGTTATTCGTACCAGCCCAGCGCCACTGTTCAAGGCGCAAGCACCGAAGAAATCCAAAGGTGGCTATTCGGTTGTTCCGCGCTGGAGCAACCGAATAGCCCTAGATGCTAGCTGGCCTTCGGCACGACCCTCACCCGCACGATGCAGGCCTCGGTGCCCGTGGGCCCC